>CAJUQP010000026.1 GCA_910588245.1 uncultured Muribaculaceae bacterium
CAATGAGTTGCGGGATTTTACAGTGCCCAGAACAGGACTCGAACCTGCACGCCTCTCAGCACTCGCACCTGAAACGAGCGCGTCTACCATTCCGCCACCTGGGCTCGGTGTTGTCGGCTGTCGGTGTTGTCAGCGTTTCGACGTTGATTTGTCGTTGCTTTCGACAGGTGTGCCGTTTGTGGATGCAAAGTTATTTCTTTTTTTTGGCTTCGCCAAATTTTTGACGCTGATTTTTTGTTTAGAGGATTGTTTTTAGGATTTTTTTGATGCATGTTGAAACTGTGCTCGTCTATGTTTGCAGAAATAATATAACTTTTCCACGTCGTGGTTTTGAGATAGGCTCGCTTATGCTCGCGGGAGTAACAGGACTTTTCTACGTCCTGTTTTGGGGAGATATGTTCGCGGAGGGGGCGGGAAGAGACCGGTGAGGGATGTCTCGGGGTGGAGGGGTCAGGTCAGGCGGAAGGAGCGGCGGTGGAGGGGAGTGGGGCCGAGGGTGGCGATGGCAGCGCGGTGGGCTTTGGTAGGGTAGCCTTTGTTCACTTCCCAGCCGTAGCCGGGGTATTGGATGGCCAGACGCTCCATGAGTTCGTCGCGGTGGGTCTTGGCGAGGATGGAGGCGGCGGCTATCGACATGTAAGTGGCATCTCCTTTCACGACCGTAGTGTATGGTATTTCGCCGTAAGGACGGAAGCGGTTGCCGTCCACAAGGATGTGCTGCGGACGGACTGTGAGTTTGTCGAGTGCGCGTTGCATGCCTGTGATTGAGGCCGCGAGGATGTTGATGCGGTCTATTTCCTCGGCCTCGACCATCACTACTGCCCATGCCAGGGCGTTCTCCTCGATGTAGGGACGCAGTCGCGCACGTTTCTTCTCAGTAAGTTTCTTGCTGTCGTTGAGTTCGGGACATTCGAAATCGGGAGGAAGTATTACTGCGGCGCAACTCACGGGGCCGCATAGGCATCCTCTGCCCGCCTCGTCGCATCCTGCCTCCAGGATGCCGGGGCGCATATATCGTAGAAGCGGTGTGTTCATGATAGGTAAGAGTGTCGATGTCAAAGACAGGCGCCGGGAGAATCCGCTCAGATATCCCTCGATATTATATAGGAGAAGATATCGCGGAAGGTCTGGCGCCAACGGCTGTCGGGATACGTGTCGAGCACCT
Source organism: uncultured Muribaculaceae bacterium (assembly GCA_910588245.1). Taxonomy (GTDB): domain Bacteria; phylum Bacteroidota; class Bacteroidia; order Bacteroidales; family Muribaculaceae; genus Lepagella. The sequence continues at coordinate 1,166 of CAJUQP010000026.1, forward strand.
TGTCGGCCTCCTTCTGCATCTCGCGCATGCGCCGGTAGGCATATTCTATGCCGCCATTCTCGCAAGCGAAGCGGAGAAGCCGCGCGATATCATCCGATGAAAGATCGCCTCTGCGAAGAAGAGCCTTCATCCTTTCCGCCTCCTCAGCCGGGGCATGCCCGAGGGCATAGAGCAGCGGCAGGGTCACTTTCCCCTCGTGGAGGTCGTTGCCCGTGGGTTTGCCGATACGGGTGTTGTCGGAATAGTCGAATATGTCGTCCTTGATCTGGAAACAGAGTCCGAAGAGCTCCGCGAAACGGATCAGCGGTGCATACTGGCTCTCGGTGGCTCCGGCCGCCTCCGCTCCCATCTTCACGCAGTTCATGAAGAGCGAGGCGGTCTTCTTGCGTATCATCGAGATGTAGCTCTCCTCGTCGAAGTGATGGTCGCGGGCATTACAGATCTGGTCGATCTCCCCGATCGAGAGCTCTTTGCCGAGATCGGAGAGCGAGGCGATGATCGCTATATTGCCGGTCCTGATTCCCGCGGCGAGCGCGTTCGACACGAAATAGTCGCCCACAAGCACCGCGATATGGTTGCCCCATTCCTGATTGATGGTCGCCCTGCCGCGGCGCAAGGGGGTCTCGTCGACCACGTCGTCATGGATCAGCGACGCATTGTGGAGCATCTCAAGAGCAGCTCCCGCATGAAGCACGTGCTCATTGACGCCTCCGAAGAGCCCGGCGCTGACAATCACCATGATAGGCCTTATCTGCTTCCCTTTTGTCTCAAGATACGAAGTCACCACCCGGTTCATCAGCGCGTTAGGTGTATAAAGCGAGCGACGGATGATGTCGTTCATCTCCGTCAGCTCCTTCTGAAGCGTTTTCTGTATTACGGTGAGCTGGTCCATATTCAAATTCAGTGCAAATTTAATAAATTCTGTTCATCTGCAACCTCTATTCACGATTAAATTGTTAATTTAGCAGAAAATTTTAACCATATGACTGAAAAACGCCTGTTCCTTCTGGATGCTTTCGCACTGATTTTCCGTGCCTACTACGCTCTTATCAAGATGCCCCGCCTGACGCAGGGCGGATTCAACACCTCTGCCATATTCGGCTTCGTCAACACTCTCGAGGAGGTGATCCGCAAGGAGCGCCCCACGCATATGGCCGTGTGTTTTGATCCTCAGGGCCCCACGTTCAGGAGCGAGGCCGACGCCGCCTACAAGGCCGAAAGGGCCTCCATGCCGGAAGACATACGTCTCTCAGTGCCTATCATAAAGGAGATAATAAAGGCATACAACATACCGATACTGGAGGCTGAGGGCTTTGAGGCCGACGATGTGATCGGCACCATGGCGAAGCGCGCCGAGAAGGAGGGCTTCACTACCTACATGATGACCCCCGACAAGGATTTCGGACAGCTTGTCAGTCCCGACGTGCTCCAGTATAAACCCTCATACCGCGGCCAGGACTTCGAACTGCGCGGCGAGGAGGAGGTATGCGCGCGCTATGGTCTGGAGCGCACCTCGCAGGTGATCGACCTGCTGGCCCTTATGGGCGACAAGATCGACAATATCCCCGGCTGTCCCGGAGTGGGGGAGAAGACGGCTGTGAAGCTCATCCAGGACTTCGGCAGTGTGGAGAATCTCCTGGCCAACACCGACGGGCTCAAGGGAGCGCTGAAGAAGAAGATAGAGGAGAACGCGCAGCAGATACGCGACTCATATTTCCTGGCCACGATCCGCACCGACGTGCCTATTGACGCCGATCCGGACGACCTCGTAAGGAAGCCGGAAGATAAGGAGAAGCTGTTTGCCATATTCAAGGAGCTGGAGTTCAAATCGCTCAGCGACCGTGTGGCACGCCGTATCGATTCCGACACGCGCCCGGCGGCGCCGGCTTTCCCCACGTCGCTTTTCGACATGCCGGAAGAGAGCCCGGCCAATGCCGCGGCCCTCGAGATAAAGACGGCACAGACAGACCCTATCGACTGGAAGACCGTTGACTCGGAAAAGACACGCGAAGAGATGTCGCGCAGTCTGTCGGAGGCAAAGGTGTGCGGAATATGCTTCGTGGCGGAAGGGGAGAACGATATGGACGCCCGGATCCTGGGCGTGGGCGTGGCTGCCGGTGATTCGGAGGCTTATTATGTCCCTGCAGGAAATGCGGATGCCATCGGCACGGTGCTCGACACACTCGCACGTCCCGACCTGCTGAAGGTCACGGCGCAGGCCAAGCGCGACTATGTGCTCGCCCACCGTCTGCGCACAGATGCCGCCCCATCGCTTGTCAACTATTACGATATCGCCGTGGCCCATTACCTCCTGCAGCCTGAGATGCGTCATTCAGTCGACACCCTCGCCTCAATCTATCTTGGCTACTCCTGCCGACAGGCTCCGGTGCTCACTGCCAAGCGCGGCGCTAAGACGCCTGCGGCCACAGAGTCTGAGATTGCCGAATGGGCCTGTGAGCAGGCTGCGGTAGTGGTGCGCCTGCGGGAGCCCCTGCAGAAAGAGATCGTCTCCGAAGGGATGGAGAGGCTCCTTGCGGATGTCGAGTTCCCTCTCTCCACGGTTCTGGCCGAGATGGAGATGACGGGAGTGCGTATAGATGTGGAGGCACTAAATGATGCCGCCGCAGATCTCGAAGGACGCCTCTCGGGAATCGAGAATGATATATATGAACTTGCGGGAGAGACATTCAATGTAGGTTCGCCGGCAAAGGTCGGGGAGATACTTTTCGACAAGCTACAGCTCGACCCGAAGGCCAAGAAGACGAAGACCGGCCAATACTCCACAAGCGAGGACATCCTCGAGAAGGTCGCACATAAGAATCCTATTGTCGGAAAGATATTGGAGTATAGACAATTGAAAAAGTTATTGACAACTTATCTTACGGCCTTGCCGGCATGTATCAACCCGTCGACAGGGAAGGTGCATACCGTCTACAATCAGACTGTCACTGCCACGGGACGCATCTCCTCCTCCGCGCCCAACCTTCAGAACATACCCGTCAGGGAGGAGCAGGGACGTGAGATACGTCGTGCCTTCATCGCCGACGAAGGTCACCTGTTCCTTTCCGCCGACTATTCGCAGATCGAGCTGAGGCTGGTGGCCGACTTCGCCGCCGACCAGACGATGCTCGACGCCTTCGCCAACGGCGACGATATACATGCCATAACCGCCGCCAAGATCTACCACAAGAATCTCGATGAGGTTACCGCCGATGAGCGGCGTCATGCGAAGACTGCCAATTTCGGCATACTCTACGGTATATCAGCCTTCGGCCTGTCGTCACGCCTCGGGATACCACGCACGGACGCCAAGGAACTTATCGATAATTATTTCGCCACTTTCCCCACTATCCAGAAATACATGAGTGACTCTGTGGAGAACGCGCGTGAGCACGGATATGTATCGACGAAGATGGGACGCAAACGGCGCCTGCCCGACATCAACAGCAAGAATCCTGTGGTGAGGGGTTATGCCGAGCGCAATGCCATCAACGCCCCCATCCAGGGAGCGGCCGCCGATATCATAAAGGTGGCCATGGTCGAAATATTCCGCGAGATGAGGGAGAAAGGGTTGAAGTCGAGGATGATCATGCAGGTGCACGATGAGTTGAACTTCGATGTCGTGCCTGAGGAGCTTCCGGTAGTGCAGGAGATTGTGGGACGCTGCATGGAGGGCGCTTACAGCGGCCGTGTGAGACTTACGGCATCGAGCGGAGTGGCCGACAACTGGCTCGACGCACATTAACGCGCGGGAGAAGCCTTGTATTCCGCAGGGCTCACACCGAACTGTTCCTGGAAATATTTCGCGAAATGCGACCGCGACACGAATCCCACGCGGTAGCATGCCTCGCTGATGCGGCAGTCTTCCTCCGATAGAAGCCGCGCCGCCTCATTGAGCTTTATGCGCTTCACCAATGCATTGGGAGTCATGCCTGCCACTGCCTTAAGTTTGGTGAAGAGTCCTGTGCGCGATATGCCGATCTCCTGCGCGAGCAGGTCTACGTTGAAGTCCTCCTCAGAAATGTGTTCCATGACTATTCTCTCGATCTTGGCAAGGAGTTCATTGTCCATTTTTGAGTCAGGCACAAGGTCGCGGACAGGTATCTGCGGATTTTTCCCGAAATCGAGCCGCAGTTGCCGGCGTATCTTAAGGATGCCTTTCACCTGCGCCTTGAGCACATCTGACGAGAACGGCTTGCTGACATAAAGGTCAGCTCCGTTCTCGAAGCCTTCTATATAGTCGTCCGACTCCACCCTTGCAGTGAGGAGCACTACCGGTATGTGGCTCGTGGAGAGGGAGGTTTTTATGCGTCTGCAGAGTTCCATACCGTCCATCTCCGGCATCATGACGTCGCTAAGCACTATATCATATGGTGCCGCGGCAAGCATTCCCAGAGCCTGGCGCCCATTGGATGCGCACCCGACCTCATATATTCCTGAGAAAAGATTCCTCAGGAATGCGAGAAGATCGTCGTTGTCTTCCACGATAAGCAGGCGCTCTTTATCCGGACCGTCGCTCTGATTGCCGGCTTCCGGCGTCAGACCGGGTTCTGCGGAAACTTTCTCCTCAGCCACAGTGACCCTCTCTTCAGTCATGGGGAGCGACACTGAGAAGGAGGAGCCTTTCCCAACCGAACTTTCCAGACGAAGGGTGCCATGCATGAGCTCCACGTATTTCTTGACAAGGAGCAGTCCGATGCCTGTGCCGATATTGTCCTGAGGCTGAGATCCGGCAACCTGATAGAAGGGGGCGAAGATCTTTTCCCGTTCCTCTTCGGGTATGCCCCTGCCATTGTCTCTGACTGTTATGCACCATGCTCCGGCATCATCGTCACAGATCTCTATCCATATGTGGGAAGAGGTGAATTTCAGTGCGTTGGAAAGAAGGTTCTCAATCACATGTCTCAGCGCCTCGTCATCGGCCATGGCCATGCATAAGCCCTCCGGCACCTTGAGATCCAGGCCGATACCTTTAGCCTCAGCCATGGGGAGAATATTCCTGTATGTCTCCACTGCCAGCTGCCTTACATCCACCGGATGGAGATTTATATCCATGCGTCCTGACTCGATCTTGCGGAAATCCATGAGCTTGTTGACAATGTCGAGCAACCTGCGGCCATTGCGGGCAATGACGTTGAGTGTGGGAAGCTCCTCGCTGACGAGCCTTTTTGATTTCATCACCGTCTCCAGGGGAGTCAGTATGAGGGTGAGAGGAGTCCGTATCTCATGCACCATATGGGTGAAAAATACGATCTTGCTCTGGTATAATTCTTTGTCTTTCCGGGCTTCCATTGTCTGGAGCTCAAGTTTCTGCTTACGTTTAAGCCGTAGGAACAGTGCGTATACGCCGAATATGAATGTCAGGGCATAGACCACCATCATAGGGAGGGAGAGCCACCAGGGCGGTAGCACTTTTATCGGGAACGACAGAGAGTCGTCGTTCCATCCTCCGGCACCGTCCGACGCTTTTACCCTGAACCGGTAGTCGCCCGGAGGAAGATTGGTGTAGCTCACCCTTCCGTCGGCAGGGCCCTCGTTCCAGTCGGGGTCGAATCCCTCAAGTTTATAGAGGAACCTGTTTTGCGCGGGATTGACATAGCTCGGAATCACCACTGAGATACTGAAGATGGAGTAATGGTGGCTCAGTGTCAGTCTGTCGGAATAAGCGAGGGAGCACGTCAGCGGAGAGTCATCGGCATCTACGGCGGCCCGGCGGTTGAACAATGTGAGGTCGGTGATGATGACATCCGGATCTTTCGACGTGAAGTCGAAATCCGATGGTTCGAACTCATTAAACCCGTTGATTCCCCCGATAAGGATAGAGCCGTCGTCGAGACAGATACCGGAATTGGGCATGAAGAGATTGTCTTGAAGCCCTGACAGTTTATTGAATGTCTGGATTTTCCCCGAGTCGGGAGAGTAGCAGTAGAGGCCATTGGGGGCAGTGATCCAGAGGCGGTCGTCGACGGGTATGATTTTGTTCACCACTCTTAATGATTGAGGAAGCGGTTCGCGGATGAAGCATTTCTTTTCGGGCTCGAAGCGGAAGAGCCCCCAGCCATCGGTGCCGACCCATATCCGTCCGGAATTGTCTTCGGCTCCTGTCACAACGTTGCTGACCGTGAATCCGGGAGATGGGAGATCTTTATTGTCGGAGATTAGAAATTGTTCCCAGACATTTTTATCAGGATCAAGGCGATACAGTCCCTGATCAAGAGAACATGCATACACGAACCCCGCCTGATCTTCGAAAATGTGTTCCACATCCGCATGGTTCACCTCAAACACTCTCTCGAAATCATCGGTCTCCGGGCGGTATCTGTTGAGTCCGCGGGTGGTGCCGATCCATATCGCGCCACGGCTGTCTTTAAAAATTGCGTAGATGCTCGACGAATATAGGGTGTTGGGGTGTTGTCCCCCTTTATGGTTTCTGAAAGTGCCGGTCTTCAGGTCATATATGTCGAGACCTCCCATATACATCCCGATAAAAAGTTTGTCGCCGTCCTGAAGGAGCGCGTGAGTGTTGAAATAGGTTTGTCCGGGAGTCAGATGGTTGCCGAAAGTTTTGAAAGAATTGTCTTTACGATCCCATCGGAAAAAGCCGGCGTCATCCGATCCTATCCATACATCGCCATTGTCGGCCTTTGCGAATACGGAGATTATCCTGGCGGGGAGTCCTGAATTGCCGGAGAAATAATGGTTGAAGAGCCGGGAAGAGGGGGGAATGTAGTTGGCTCCTCCGAAGAAAGTGCCTATCCATAGACCATTTTCCCTGTCGATGAAAAGAGAGTGAAGATAATTGTCATTGAGGTTGTCGGGAAGAGTGTGGCTGGCCTTGATGTTTGTGGTTTCTCCTGTGGCTGTGTTGTAGGTTGTGAGACCCTCGTCGGAGGCCAGAATAAGTATGCCGGGATCGTGTTCCACGATTTGCCTTATCTGGAGCACGTTGTTGCCGGAAGGGGATATGTGGGTTTCCCATACTCCTGAGTTTCTGTCAAAACTGCATAGCCCGGTTGTTGTACCCACCCATAGATTATGAGCCTTGTCTTCGAATATAGACTTTGTGTTCTTGGGAGATGACGCGATCGGCATGAATAGATTGTGCTTCTTGTCGAATCTGCTGAGACCCTCTTCCGGGCTTACCGCCCAGATTGTTCCGCCGGAGTCTTCCTCGAGATCATGTATGATGTCGGAGTTTATGCGGCCGATAGCGGCATAGTGATCCGTGTGTCCTGTCTTGGGATCATGCCGGAATACTCCTTGTGCTGTGGTTGCTATCCAGGCGGTTCCGTCTTTAGCGAAAAGGATGTCGCTGACCGATGATTTGATCCTTACGTCATCATTGTAGAATGGGGAGGGCTCTATGAATTTCTCTTTTCTCAGGTCGAAGATGGAGAGCCCCTTGTCGCTTCCCACCCATATTTGCTTGTCGTGGTTTTCCGCCATGCAGTATATCACCTGCCCGAGCGACGGCATGGATGGATCACGCCATACTGTGATGTTCCTGCCGTCGTAGCAATGCAGTCCGTCATTGGTGCCGAACCACATGCGGCCCAGATCGTCCTGGATTATGCTGTAGATTGTGTTAGACGACAGACCATCGTCAATGGTGATATGACGCACATTTCTATTATGCGCCCACATGGCGCAACAGGAGCAAACGGATATAAGTATTGATAACGTCAGACGGTTAATCATGATCGTAGCTTACAGTCGGTTCTATGAATGGAGATCGTTTTCCTATGGTAGGGCAAAGTTAATACATTTTTCAAGCTTTTGCAAGACAGTGATTGTGAATCTGCGGAAAACTGTGTAAATTATCTGATTTCCATTTGCTTGCCTGACATGATATGATGTCCGCGGATTCTTGTCAATAAATATAGGGCTGCCCATAAAGGATGAATGTCGTCAGACATCAGCCATCTATGGGCAGCCCATTCTTCTCAAAGAGACTTCAGTTCGATGATTCTGGATGAATTGTGGCTGCATGTAAAAGCATCGATACCGACTTTCATAAGATAATCGCCTGTATAGGTTTTATTATCCTGTGGAAACAGGGATTCGCTTCCCGGCATAAGGCAGATCTCCTTCACGAGATATCTTTTGTCGGGATCAAGTCCCTGCAGCTTCACGGCATTGAGTTTCTCCTGGAATCTGGGCGCGAGGTCGTAGGCAAAGACTACAGCCGATGATTTCGATTTATCCACATATTCTACTGCGGCATGGTTTGATTTATAAGGAGAGACAAGCCGGAACATGTCGCCGTCCATCACTGCGGGCTGCAGTCTTTTCCATTCGGCGACAGCCTTTCTGCAGTAGGCGAGCTCATCATCTTGCAATTCCTTGAGCCCTATGTCGAACCCGAGCTTGCACATGGCGGCCACATCGGTGCGGAATTTGACGGATGTGCTTTTGTTGGAATTTGTCACATGTGCCGCCATGGCCTTTGACGGGAAGAACTGCGAGAATCCCCATTGTATGTAGATTCTCTCTATAGGGTCGGTATTATCCGAACACCAGAACTCGGTAAAATATTTGAGGGCTTCATAGTCGCAACGCGCACCACCTCCCGAGCAGAGCATCATCGGCACATCGGGATATTTATCCTTGACACGATCCAATACTTTATAAATCCCCCTTATGTGATCTACGTAAAGCTGTCCTTGTCTGTCTTTGGCATATGGAGAATAGATATTGGTTATAGGGCTGTTGCAATCCCATTTGAAATAAGCCACGCCGGGATTCTCAGTCAGTATTCTGTCGACAACTCCAAACACATGGTCCTGCACCTTGGGGTTGCTCAGATCCAGTACGAGCTGATTGCGGTAATAGTATGTGTCGCGGTTAGGTTGTTCGATCACCCAGTCGGGATGCTTTTCATAAAGCTCGCTCCTGGGGTTCACCATTTCCGGTTCGATCCATATCCCGAATTTAACGCCCGCATCGTCGGCCGCCTTTACGAGCGCCGCGATACCCCCGGGGAGTTTGTCGCGGGTTTCTTCCCAGTCTCCGAGTCCGGCATGATCGTCTTTCCGGGGATATTTGTTGCCGAACCATCCGTCATCAAGCAGAAACATATCTACGCCCAAGTGTTTAGCCTCTTTCATCAGTTCGGCCAGAATATCCTGATTGAAGTCGCATCCGGTGTTCTCCCAGTTGTTCAGAAGAGTCATCCTTTCCCCTTGCCCGTCCTTAAGGCCGTATCTGCGCGCCCAGTCGTGAAGGTCGCGGCTGCCTTGTCCTGTGCCGTCGTAGCTGAGCGTGAAGATGAACTCAGGAGTTGTGAATACGTCCCCGGCTTTAAGCTGATAAATGGAGGCATAGGGGTTTATACCGGGTATCACGCGCAGATTGCCGACATTGTCGACCTCAAAAGTGAAACGGAAATTGCCGGTCCATCCAAGAGTGCCCATGAGCACTTTCCCATTATTCTCCTCTACGGGGCCGTCGAATCCGATCTCAAAAAATGGATGTGTGTGCATGGCGGCACGGCTTCCCAGTTTTGTGTCGATCACTTTTTTGCCGAACTGTAGCTTCTGGCTGCTCATCATGGCTTCCTTTGCCCAGTCGCTGCTGAATTCCGTCAGCCAGTATTCCGGCTCGTTGAAATAGAGCATTGCCGAGGCATATTGCGACAGCGACACGGGTTTCTTTTCCCTGTGGGATATTTCGCTCCAGGTTTTTATGACATTCTCCTTCGGATAGGCAACGTAATTCAGTGTCACATCAACGGGATACCTGTCATCGCGCAGGTTAATTCGTGTCAGCGTGCCGCCGTCGACAGGTTTCTGCGTGGAGTCGACATAGTAGAGATAAGTTGTCATGTTGCCGTCGGAATGTGTGATGCCGAGTGCCGGCTCGAAGAAATCCTCATTTCCCGATGTGGAATATGCCTCCCATCCGCGTGCCGAGACTGAAACGTCGGAGGCCGCGTGCTGACTCCAGCTGAGGTTGTGCAGGTCTGATTCAAACATCAGCCTGGGACCAAGATAGGTCTGATACAGACGGTTGTTAGGCCCGACCTCAAGCACGAGGTCAGTATTGTCGGTGGATATGCGGATTATATTTCTTTCTCCTGTCTGCGCTTGCGCGGTAGTGAATGATGCTGACAGGGCGGCTGCCGAGAGTATTGCTGAAAACAACGATTTCATGATATGTATCTTTATTGGTGGATAACTTCTTAAGGGGAATGGTTTGTTAGATGGAGAGGGAAGGAAATGTGGCCGTGCGCGGTCATATTGTGTATGCCACGGCACGGCCATATGGAAAAGCCGGATGAGACGAAGTGCTGTCAATCCTTTACGACGCTTATGGCTTTCTCTGACTTGGCTGGAAGCGTCACGGTCACATACGACAGTTTGTTGCCTTTTACATCGGTTGTGACTGAGGCCTCCAGTCTGTCAGCACCGCAGTAAAGATACTGGTGCTCTCCCTGGAAAGAGGCTTTCCATTCAAGGTCGGTGCCTGTGTCGTTTTTCATGCAGGATGACTTCATCCCGTCGTGGCGAAGGGAGATGAATCCGTCGAAAAGAGGCACATTTTTTATCTCGCAGAAGTTGCTGTCAATTCTCGAGAGAGAGGATACGCTCTTTGAGGAGAAGGAGGGATTCAGGCCCATTGCTCCGCACACTATGCCTTCCACGAGCCCGTACGACACCTCCGGATATTCCGAACGGTTGGTGGCAGGGAGAGTGGTGAGGAATCGGTATGCTTCCTCGTTGTATCCGAGATCGTAGAAGAGTTTCGGGAAAGCCGACATGTTCTCCACATTCCATTCCCGTGTCAGGATATCGGCCACACAGGCCTGTTTCCTTTCCGGCTTGTCGGTGGCGTCAAACCAGAGAATGAACGGCACTCCCTCTCCACGGTAGAATTTTCTCTCGGTTGTCCAGAAAGTGTTGTAGCGGTTTTCTGCCGCGTCCCACCAACGGGTGTCGATGATTTCCCGGTAGGCGTCGGCCATAGCCGATGCCTCTGCCGACCTGGCGCTGTTGCCGTTGAGTGCCTCGATTCGGGAATAAGCCTTGAATCCTCCATGGAGTGCGGCGAGGAGATCTACTCCTACGGTCAATCCCCTGAAATTCTCAACATAAGAGGCAAGTCCACGGCAGGAGTGGAAATTATTAGACTCGTTAAAGTCTGGCGCCTGATTCATGTAGCGCGGACGATCCATTATCGATTCAGGTCGTAGCTGCCAGCGGTCGAGATATGGCCCGGCACTGATATCGTAGAAGTCAGTGAAGTCTTTGTCGCTGATATAGTCTCTGTCGGCTGTCCATTCATACATTCGTAGGCATGCCTGCATCACGTCGAAGTTGGCGTTGAGGTTATACCAGAACTCTGAATCGGACGCGTAATCGGCGGGGGCCGGTTTGTCATAGCGGTTTATCTCCCAATAGGAACAATAGTCGCGGCTTTCACTTATGTTGCTCGCGAATTTCCGCATCATGTTCTTATTGTGCTTAGCCAGGCCGAGGATATGTGCTCCGACGGTCTGATGCGACACATCGCGCATGCAGAACGCCTCGCGCTGAGGCAACGCAGCCTCATACCAGGCTCCGACAGGATCCCCGTTGTCATGGGCATATCCGAGGGCTGTTTTTTTTGCCCACCTGTAGGTTTTCTCAAGGTTTTTATCGGAAGATGTGAAGACGGCTATCTCCTCATCTCCTATGGAGGTGTTGGCCGATTCGGCGGCGGTCGAGTTGCATCCCGACATAAGCAGCAATATGGCTGGAATAAGTATTTTCCCTGTAGTCATGGAGATGGCTTATTTTAGTGAGACATTTACGGTCTGTCCCGGACGTATGGAGTATGTCTTATCCTTCCCGTCGCGGGCTATCGTGACCTTGAGAACCGATCCTGCTCTTTTCACTTTTATGTCGAATGCGGAGCCGAAGGCACGGATGTTTCTGAGGGCCATATGATCCCAGTTCCCGGGGAGGCGGGGTGTGAGGGAGAACGCGCGGAGCCCAGTGGGCCGTATGCCGAACAGGCCTTCGGTGATGATTCTTCCGTAGAGCCCGCTTTCAGCTGAGAGGTGGCGCTGACTCCCTTCGGGCCATGCCTCGATGGCATATGGCACATGATCGCCGAGGAGTCTTGTGGCGGAATAGTCGTGAAGGAAATCAGTTGCGCGTTTTGTCTCGCCTACAGTGTATGCTCCCCGCAGCGCATACAGGGTGGCCCTGTCCCAGAAAGTCTTGTCTCCCTCTTCCGAGAGCAGTCCGTTCTCAGTCCACATTCTGGGTGAGAATAGGGCGTCGAGTGTCTGGGAGGCACGCTCATCTATGCCCATCACGAGAGGGATGCAGATCCATGCACGGAGGCGGTCGTTGCCCTTGTAATATGCATATGTCTCGAATCCGCTGACATTCTTCCCGAAATAGCTCTCGATGTTGCGGCGCATCACGTCGGCCTGCGAGCTGTATTTTTTCCAGTCTTTCATGCCGAGGTCGTGGGCAAGATATGAAGCGGAGACGAGGGCGTCGTAGTAGAGCGACGATGTGCACAGGTTGGCGTCGCCCGATTCGAACCGGTTCTCGAGTTCGTCGGTGTCCGATTCCACCACGCCTTCGCTGTTGATCTTGTTTTTACAGTAATCAAGACACCATTCTATCAGTGGCCAGAGCTGTCGTGCCTCCTCCATGCTTCCACGGGCGAGGGCATAACGCGAGGCTCCGTATGCGATCATGGCTGCGTCGCCGCGGTCGCCCACCCCGTTCCATATGTCGAGACCTTCCGCCACGATTGAACTCGGTATCGGTTTCATTTCATCGTTCATGAAACGCGCGAAATGCCTGAAAGAATTGAGTGCGGAAGCGTTGCCGTAGTCGTAGCCTACAAACGGGAAATAGGGGTTTATATATTCAGCCTGGTCGTTTGCCCATATCGCGGCGTAATATGATTCTCCACCGGGCCCATGCATCGGCCCTCCCTTTGTGTCGTAGATGCTCTCGCACGCGCGGATTTTGGAGAATGCGAACATGCGGTCGATGATTGAGTCAGGGGTCTCGAGCACCAGAGAGTTCATCCACTGGCCGACTTTCCTGCTGCGTGCGGCCTGCTCTTCCGAGGCGTGGGCCATTACAGCCGGCTCATTTTCCCTGACAGCGGAGATCATGGCCGAGAATGAGAGCGTGTCGCCGGGAGCGACCTCCGCATGGCGCGGTGCCTGCACAGACCCTGTCACCACATATGATCCAGTCACGCCATAGGCCGGATCGGTCGTGGCCGTCATGCGGGAATCGGCTATCTCCACGCGCATGGGTCTCTCTCCTTTGTTGACTATGCTGTAGGTCTCTATCAGAGCGGGAAGTTCGGCAGAGGGGAAAAAGGTGCGTATCACTTCATACTTGCCATAGTAGCCCTTGTCGAAATCACTCTTGACTTCAAGCTCTCCCTTGAGCGATATCTCCCTTACCTGCTCTCCCGTGAGCGACATCCCGTTGACGGTCACCGCATCGAGTGGATTCCATCCATAGCGGCGCATGAGGCTGGCGTGGGTGTTGTTGGGTATGGTGCGTAGCATGGGCCATACGAGGCTCTTATCGAGCACGAATCCGCCCTCGTCGTCGACACCGTAGCGTAGCACCGTCGAGACTTTTTTGCCGCTCATCTCAATGTGGTCGTAATGGGCCGGACCGCCTTTTGCCACATGCCAGGTCAGACCTCCGCCGGGCGCGAGACTCCATCTGGTGGTCGCTCCGCCAAGCAGCGGGAGCGAGAGGATGAGTGCGGATATGATATGTCTTGTAGTAGTCATAGCTGTCAAGATTTATTTATGTTGCTGTTCAAACAGCTTCTTAAAAAGAGCCGTTATCCGATATCTTTTTGTCCGGATAACGGCTCCATACTACCCTGAATTGTGTTACAGAGAATTACCTGTCAATCTTTTTTACCTTGATTTTCAATATCCCGGATTCTGTTCGAGCAGGTCGTTCTTGCGACGCTCGTAGTTCGGGATGGGGAGGAGATAGTCGGCGGTCTTGAACGTGCGGTTCTGCACGGTGAACAGCTGATACTTCTTAGTTCCGTCAGCGTTCTTTGTGATGTTGATGCCGTGGAATTCTCCGGAGTCGGTGGTCTCACCGATCTTCCAGCGTCTCACATCGTAGAAACGGTGTTCCTCGAAAGCCAGTTCCACTTTGCGCTCATGCTGGATTTTTGCGAGCAGTTCGTCGCCCGAGGCGGTAATGTCGGGAAGAATGCCGGCTTTGCCTCCGCGGGCACGCTCGCGGATGAGGTTGAGATAATGGCGGGCACCGTTCTCATCCCCGAGATGCCAGAGAGCCTCTGCGTAGTTGAGATAGATCTCAGCCAGACGGCAATATACCCAGGGCTGGCTTCCTTTGTCCGACCAGCTGTTGACAAGACTCTCATCCATGAACTTGCGGATGGTGTAGTGGGTCTTGGAGTAGTTCCACGCATCGCGTCCGAACTCACTGTCGGTGCCTCCGGTGCTTCCGTCGGGATTTACCCAGAATTCAATCTCTTTTCCGCGGAAATCCTGACCGTCGCACACGATTGAAGCGTAGAGCCTGGGGTCACGGCCGGCCCATGGATCGGAAGTGGCTTTGGCATAGATGGAGGGATCGGGCATCGTGCCGTCTTCCATCTCGTAGCTGTCCACCATCTCCTGGAGCACGGCGGTGCAGGAATATCCACCCCATCCGTTGGTGCTGTTATACCAGTCATACCAGTGTCCGAATTCGGTGTTGTAAAGGCGCTGGAAAATGATTTCCGGGCTTTCGGCGTTGAGGAAGAGTCCTTTGTAGTCAGGATCGAGTGAATAGATGCCAAGGTCGATCACGGCTTTGTTTGCATCTGCCGCCGCTTGCCATTTGGCTTTCTCATTGCCGGTGTTCCAGAGCGGGCTCGCGGCATAGAGCAGCATTCTTGCCTTCATTGCGAGAGCGGCCCCTTTGGTCACCCTTCCGAAATCAGCTCCGCTGAATCTCTCGGGGAGAAGTTCGGCGGCTTCCGAGAACTCTTTCACGATGAAATCCACACAATCCTCATATGAGTCGCGTTTCACCATCATCTGCGGGTCGTCGAGCTGAAACAGACGGGTGATCAGAGGCACGCCTCCGTAGTTGTTGACGAGCTCCATGTAGTAATAAGCCCTGAAGAATTTGGCCTCTCCGATGAGGATATCCCTCTTGTCCTTATTGATGGAGTTGAGATTGTCGAGGTTATTGAAAAAGATGTTGCAGTTTTTGATGTAGCTGTAATAGTCTGCCCAGATGTCGAGCGGACCGAGCTGGTCGGGAGTCATGCCGCCGGTGTTTATTGTCCAGCAGCTGCTCCAGTTGAAATTCTCCATCGACTCGTCGGAGCAGAAGCGCAAGGAATTGCGGCTCCAGCCGTTGCGCGGACGTGTATAGTTCATTGTGACGTATGCCTCCGTGAGGTTGGCGTCCTTGAAGATGACATCTTCAGTATAGGAGTCGAGGGGCTCCACATCGAGCACATCGCACGATGCCAGCGACGCTGTGGCGATTATGGCCAGCGACAGGTTTCTGAATATATGGTTTTTCATTTTGGAAAATCTTTAGAAGGTGAGGTTTAGACTGAATGTGTATGTTCTGGCTATAGGATAGCTCTGGCCGGTTGATGTGGCGGTTGCCTCCGGATCCTGGATCTTCACATTGTCGAAGGTGAAGAGATTTGTGCCGGTGAGAGCGAAGCGAACTCCCTGGAGCCTTATTTTTTCGAGTATATTCTTGGGAAGATTATAGGCGATCTCAAGGTTCTTCAGGCGCAGGAATGAGGCGTCGTACAGCCAGAAGTCGCTCCATCGTGTGTTTTCGTAGTCGTCCTTGTCGAACGCACGGGGATATTTGGCATTGGGTGTCTCTTCAGCGGAGATCCAGCGGTTGTAGAAGAAGTCTTTGTCGAGATTGTAGGAGTAGGGCACGATCATCTGCTGTGCGCATCCCTGGCCTGACCAGAGCATATTGAACTCAAGGCCTTTCCATTCTGCCGCGAGGTTGAGGCCGAACACGAGGCGGGGCACATTACCATAGGTGCTGCGTATGCGGTCGTTGTCTGTTATCGCACCGTCGCCGTCGATATCCACATATTTGATGTCGCCAGGCTGGGCGTTGGCGAAGTGGGGTGTTGAGTTGACTTCGTCCCATGTCTGATAGATGCCATCGGTCTTATACATCAGCCATGAATCGAGCGAGTGGCCTGTGCGGCGCTGCCATTCAGGAATGTTGGCAGCCTCATCGAAGAATTTTATCTTGTTTTTCGTGTAGGTCAGGTTTCCGGAGATGTTGTAGGCCACGTTGCCGATCATGTTGCGGTGGCTTAGCATTATCTCGAAGCCCTGGTTGCTGACCTCGCCGATGTTCTGGTCGGGAAGGGTAAGACCTGTGTAGTAGGGCACTGAAGCCTGCTTTGGTGTGAGGATATCTGTTCGGTTCTGATAGAAATACTCGGCTGTCACACCCAAAAGGCCATTCCACAGGGTTGCGTCAACACCGATGTTGCGTGAGTCGACTTTCTCCCAGGTGATATCCGGATTGCCGATTCTTCCCGGCACGAACCCTTTGTTAATGTTCGGGGTGCTTCCGAGTATGGCGCCGTTCTGCATGTTGTAGACACTGAGATATTGGAATGAATTCACGCGGTCGTTGCCGAGTTTGCCCCATGATGCGCGGAGCTTCAGTTCATTGACGGTGCTGGCGAGATTCTCCATGAATTTCTCCTGGCTGATTCTCCATCCCACAGACACTCCGGGGAATGTGCCCCAGCGCTTTGAAGGGGCGAAATTCATTGATCCGTCGCGACGTATTGTGAATTCAACGAGATAGCGGTCCATGAAAGAGTAGTTGAAACGGCCGAAGATGTTCTGACGGGCCGAGACATATCCGGAACCGCCGTTGGTCTTCTCCTTGTCCGCTCCGAAGTCGAGGTAATCCGGCTTGTCACTGAGATAGTATCCTCGCCATCCCCAGAAACCTTCTCCCTGGTATTTGCTCTGCTCATAGGCTACGAATGCCCCCACTCGGTGATCGCCGAAAGTACGGTCGTAGCCGAGTTTGAGAAGATATGAGGTGGTGGAATAATTGTTGTTGTTGTTCTGCAGGGAGATGTTGTTGCCGTTCATGTTGGTTGTCTTCCTGACATAATCACCGGTCGCGGTATTGTAGTCATAGGTGTCCCAGACGTCCCAGAGCTGTTTCTGGTCGCGCACACGGTAGTCGATAGCGGCATATCCGGAGAAGGAGAGTCCCTGTGTGATCCACGGCATTTGCAGGTCGAACGAGAACTTGGTGTCGAGGAATGTGTCGTTGATCTTGTTGTAGCCGGTCTCGTCGCCCTTCACAAGTATTGCGAGATTGTTGCCGTTGGCCAGACCCGGGCCGGGAAGTCCGTTGGGATAGTAATCGTAAAGCCAGGGATATGCCATGAATGCTTCCCAGAAGATGTCGCCTGTGGATATCACAGAGTTGCGGCGCTGCTCCCTGCGGGCTGCGAGGTCAACACCTATTTTCAGGTCCTTGAAGAGGTCGATGTCGAGGTTTGATCTCACCTGGTAGGTCTGGAAGTTGAGTTTTGTGTCGCGGTAATTGGGTTTTTGGTATGTATAGTCGCCAGACACATAGTACTTCACATTGTCGCCACCGCCTTTTATGCTGAGAGAGTGGCGTGTGGATGGCGCCGCTTTCGAGAAGACCACGTCCATCCAGTCGGTATCTCCATATTGGTCGCGGTTTATCGTGCCGTCGAGATATCCGTCTTTTATGTTTTCATATAGAGGCGCCTGTCCGTTGCCTTTGCGGATTTCATCAGTCCAGGTCATATTCTCATATGCGTTCATGAGATTCGGTGTCCTGGTGTTCTGGGATAGTGTGAAAGATCCGGTGTAGGATATTGATGGCTTTCCGCTGCTGCCTCGTTTTGTGGTGACGAGGATAACGCCGTTTGCGGCCTGGGCACCATAGATGGCGGCTGAGGCATCTTTAAGCACGTTGACCGATTCGATGTCGTTGGGGTTGAGGCGCTCAAGGCCTTCGCGGTTTGCCACGCCGTCGATGATTATCAGAGGGGAGTTGTTGTTGAGGGTCCCTTTGCCTCGGATATATATATCAGAATAGTCATTGCCGGGTTCGCCCGTGCGGTTGTTGGCCACCACGCCGGGCATTCTTCCGGCGAATGTATTGGTGACGTTTGCCATGCCCGGAGTCTTAAGCTCGCTTCCCTTCACTGTAGATACCGATCCGGTCACGGAAGCCTTCTTCTGCACTCCGTAGCCTACCACCACTACTTCTTCGAGCGACTGGGTGTCTTCGGCAAGGAGCACCTCAAGATTGTTCTCGGCTTTTGCCTCGAGTGGCATATATCCAATGTAGGAGAATGTGAGCATGGCATTGCGGGGCACATCGATCGAATAGTTGCCATCGATATCGGTGACGGTTCCGAGACTGGTGCCTTTCACCAGCACTGTCACTCCGATGAGAGGCTCCCGTGTGGTCTTGTCGAGCACGGTGCCTTTGACCGTGCTGGTGGGTTCGCCCTTTTCGTTCGCCATTGCATGGGCAGACGAAGGAAGCGCGGAGATTGTCAATGGGAACGCGCAAAGAGAGAGTGTGAGTCCCAGCGCAGTCCATCGGTTTCCGAAAGAAAATTTCATGATGAATCTGTTTTAGTGTTATGAAAGCAGGTTAACGATTATTTTATTATCGCGGCGAAACCGCCTCCGTCATACATTTTCACGGAGAGTGTGTCGCCGTTTTTCACTTTTCTCGACCGGCGGGCGAAGTCTGTGGCATCGAGATCCACATTCACGCCGTCTTCCCAGATGGTTAGGGTGCGGTTGCCTTTGATGAAGTCGAGGGGGATATTGAACGATCCGCCTTTCTTGCCGGCCATGCCTCCGATATACCATGTGTCGCCGTTTCTGCGAGCCACGACTACATGCTCACCGACAGCTGCCGATATTACTTTTGTCTCATCCCACACCACGGGAACCTGCGAGAGGAATTCCATGCATTCGGGTTCTTTCTCGTAAGCCGTGGGAGTGTCGGCGAGCATTTGAAGCGGGCTTTCATAGACCACATACATGCCGAGCTGATGGCAGCGTGTGCCGACGGATGCGGGAAGATTGAAATTGATCTGATGATCTTTTTCGTGGAGGTTCTTCATAGCTCCGGGTGTGTAGTCCATCGGGCCTGCCACCATGCGGGTGAAGGGGAGGGTGACGTTGTGCTCGGGAGTGACGAAACTACCCCATTTGTGGTTTTCAAGACCGGCCACGCCTTCCGAAGTCAATACATTGGGGAATGTGCGGAGCCATCCGGTGGGTTTGTAGGCTCCGTGGAAGTCAACGAGCATTTTGTGTTCTCCGGCTTTACGGGCTACCTCATAGTAGAAATCCACCATCTCCTGATCATCGCGGTTCATGAAGTCCATCTTTATGCCCTTCACTCCCCATTCGCTGAATTTGTCGAAAGCCTCATCGATCTTCTCACGGAATGGAGCCCAGGATACCCAGAGAATAAGGTCGACGTTCCTTTTCTTGCCGTAGGCCACAAGTTCGGGGATATTGATCTCCGGAATGGTCTTGGTGACGTCCCATGGTTCCGACCATCCATCATCGATCACGACATATTCGAGTTTGTTGCGTGAGGCGAAGTCGATATAATATTTATAAGTTTCGTTGTTTATGCCGCATTTGAAGTCCACGCCTGTCAGGATAAGTGCGTTATACCAGTCCCAGGCTATCTTCCCTGGCTTCACCCAGCTGTAGTCGCCCTGGCTTTCGGGAGCGAGCTTATAGATTAGCTGGTTGGTGATAAGGTTGGCGTCGTTGTCTGTGACAATCATCGCACGCCATGGGAAATCGCGTGTGCCTGCCACCTTGGCTATGTAGTCTGCGCGTTTGGTGGGGAAGATCTGACGGTCGTCGGTGCGGTAGTCTTCCAGAGAGACTGCGGCATATTTCCCGGCGAGCTCATGCTTTCCCTGTTTGCGGAGGAACATTCCAGGATAGCTTTCGAGATTCGACTCGCTGATGAATACCCTGGTCTTGTCGTCGGCCTTGATAAGAATAGGTGTGCTGCAGAAACGGTCGGTGGATATCTCCGACAGCTTTATTGGCTTGAAGAGGGGTTGCTGGGCGCTGAGCATGGTTTTCTCCTCGGGGAAGAGTGCGTCATAGTCGGCGGGGAAGCGGAATGTGGCCTCCTCTCCGAGCACTTTCAGCGAGTCGGGGAAATCGGTGTGGAAACGGTATGCCAGGCCATCGTCATACACGCGAAACTCAAGATCGTATCTGTCGGCTTTGAGCTGCATGCGGTTGTAGTTGTCGCGTATGGTAGCGCTTTTCTGGCGTATCGTCGGTTTTATTGTCTGATCGTGCGAGTCTTTGATGACATCGGTCACTTTCATGTCGCGTCCTATGGCGGTTCCATTGTCGAATGTCATGGATATCGGCGATGGATCGAGGATGCGCCGGCCATCGAAATCCACTGAGTAGGTCGTGGCCTTTCCGGTGTTGACGGTCACCGAAAGCCGGTTGTCGGGCGATTTTACGGTATATTGCTCGGCAGCCATTGTCAGGAAGCATGTCAGAGCCACACCGGTCGTCAGGAGTTTTGAATTCATGATGTGTGAGTTTTTTTGTGATTTCTGCCGCAAAATTATGGATAAAAAAGCCGGTGCGCTTCCCGGTAAGTACAAAAGGTGTGCCCTATGGTGTTAAAATGTGTGCCCGATAATAAAAAAGATGTGCCGGATTGTTCGGCACATCTTTAAAAAGTTGGTTATCAATGAATGTCAGGATTAGTGAAGTTGATAGAAAACATCAAGCTTTTTGATGAAATTTGGCCAGGACAGAACGGTGTTGAACGTTTCGATGGCGCGGTCGCCCATTCTTTTGCGCAGATCGGGGTCGGACGCGAGCTTGCGCATGGCGTCGGCAACGGCTCCCGGATTGGATGTGGGCACGAGAAATCCTTCGCGGCCGTCGGTTATGTATTCCGGCTGTGCGCCGTTGGCTGTGCATATGATCGGTTTCCCGGCAGCCATATATTCTATGTTTGAGAGTCCGAAGGCTTCTTCGGCGGTGGACGGGAGCACTCCGAAATCGCATTCCGCGATGATGGGCATAGGATTGTCGCTGTGTTTGCGCCAGTCTATCATGTCCATCACGCCGCGTGTCAGCGCGCGGCGGCGCAACTTATCTACATAGTCGGGCGTCCCGTTACCCACGATGCGGATCCTCATGCGCGATCCTTTAAGCATAGAGAGAGCGTCGATAAGGGTATCTATCCCTTTGCCCGGTACCAAAGGACCATGGAACATCGCTGTCACGGGGCGTTTCGTCGCGCCGTCAGATTGAGCCATGTTCTTGATGTAGATACTGTTGTGGAGCACATGCACCCTATCTTCAGGAAATGGAAGCTGACGCCCGTGCCAGGTGGAAAGGAATCTGTCTCTCGCCAGCCGCGACACAAAAATCATGGCGTCAAGGTTTCTGTATATGCGACGGAACAACCACGAGTCGATCCCTTTCTTTACTTTGTGGCGAGTCATGACTACGCGGGCGTCTTTCCTTCCGGCCAGCCTGCGGGCGAGCAATGCGGTGAATGCGTTGCGGAATCCATGTGCGTGGATCACGACCGAACCTACGGGAAGATGCTTTATGAAGCCTGCTATCACACGGGCCGATCCCAGATCGAACATCCCTCCGAAGGGCGCGTGCAACCTGTCGATCCCTTCTTTCTCGAAAAGGGAATCCACCGCTTTGGCATCGCGGGTGAACGCTGTCACGTTCCATCCCTCGTCTCTGTAATGGCGGCAGATGTCAAGTGCGTATCTTGCCACTCCGCCCCAGCGAATATCCGGCAGGATGTGGATAAGGTTTTTCTGTCGGCTCATGCGGCGAGATGGATCAGTTTGTGGCGGCGAGCATGACTTTTATGTCGACACTTGGGAGATTAAGATATGATGCCACAAGTTTGTCTACGAGTTTTCCTTTATAGGTCACTATCCCGACTTGCACTCCGGGGGTGCCTCCCACCAATCCGTCGATGCCACCTTTAATGATTGTGTCGCCGAAGAAATTTACCAGCACGTTGGAGAGTGCCATGGCCACTGTGCGCGGCACGGATAGGGAAGGCTTGGTCTCGTTGAAATTCATCACATAGACAGTGTCCTTGATAGCGATGGAAAGGTTTTTCGGAAATTCAAACGGGCGCGTGCATTCCCCTATGAGTATCACGTCGGCTCCCTTAACCTTGTTGTAGAGCACGCGGGGATGGATGGCCACGGTGTTGAGCGAATCCCCGCAATACTGACGCGCTGTCTGCAGCGCGGAGATATCGTTGTTCATCAGTGTGACATATGCGCCCGCGGCCATGGCTGCTTTCGCGGCGGAGTAAGCAGCGGTGCCGTCGCCGATCACCAGCACCTCGCAGGGATTGAGGCCGGCCACTCCGGCCAAAAGCACACCTTTCCCTCCGCCGACATATGACAGAAACTCCTGGGCGTAGATTATTGAGGCTCTGCCGTCGATTTCATCGACAATGTTGGCGAACACTGGTTCGTCGTTGAAGCTGAGCATATTGTCGAGACACCCTGCGGTGATCCTTTTTTCAAGAAGCGCTTTTATCACGTCTTTGTCAAAGAGGGATTCGTCCATCATGGTGAATAGAGCCGCCCCCTCTTTCATCTTTCTGACATCGTCGGCTCGCAAAGGAAGATACGACAGCACGACATCGGCCTTCAGAGCTTCCTCGCGCGATACGATGTCTACTCCGAATTCGGTATATGCGGAGTCGGGGAAGCTTATGTCGGTGGCCGCTCCGTTTTCCATCATTATCTTTGTGCCCGAGGAGGTGAGGAGTCCGCATCCCTCAGGAGTGAGCAGGAAGCGGGTTTCTTCTGTGTCGGGATAGTTGCCGGCGAGACCGATGGTGAGTTTCTTGCCGTTTACGTTTTTCTCCTCTTTCTTGAGCTGCGGTTCGAGTTCTATGGTGCTGGTGGTTTCTTTCTCAGTCATGAGCATGGTGAAATTAAAGGGGGATTGTTGTTCTCTTGAAGAAATGTTGTCTCTTCATTCACAAAATTAGTGCAAAGCGATTGAAAATGCAAAAAAAGATTCCATAATTATCGCTTCACAATATTTTTTCCGGCTGAAGGGCCGGGATGCATTGCTCCGGTTCAGACGCCGATTCCTTTGACCGGGCCATTAGCGAGGAAATCGGCTATGTTGGCATCGATCTGTCGCCTGTCTTCAAGCGAATCCCCCTTCCAAGTGTGGGTTGCTTTTGAATAGTGCGGAGTGCGTGCCATGAGCTGATCGGATATGATCGTGCGGATCTCTTCGTCGGTATGCCCGGCGAGAAGCGGGCGCTTTTCCCGCTTTCTCACGAGTCTTGAGAAGAGGGTGTCTTCCGATGCCTGCAGCCACAGGGTGGTGCCTTTTGAGTTCATGTAGTCCATGTTGTCGAAGAAACAGGGCGTGCCGCCTCCGCATGACACTATGCAGTCAGACATTTCCCCCGCCTCATGGAGCATTTCTTTCTCGATGGCCCGGAATCCACCTTCTCCTTTATCGTCGAAAATCTGTCTGACAGTCTTCCGGAAACGCTCCTCTATGTAGAGGTCGAGGTCGATGAAACGCAATCCGGTAGCTTGTGAGAGGGCTCTTCCGAAAGTGGTCTTTCCACAGCCCATGTATCCTATTATAAACAGAGGTTTCATAAATTCAGTGTGTTTATGGTGTCGGTTTTGATTGTCAGACGTTGGTCGGCAGTCGCCAGCCGTAGCAGGGAGTCTACCGTGGGTATGGTGAGGATGAGGCGGCGCGTGCCGTTCGACACAACACTCCTCCTTTTGGTAGGCAGGGAGGTGTAATACCGTTTCCAGTCGAGTGCGGTTTTTCTCATGTCTGCAAGATATCTGGCTGCCTGTTTGCGGTAGCTCTCTTTTCCAGAGGCGTTGGCGATATCTACAAGAAGCCGTGCCAGTTCGATTCCTTCATGGTAGGTGGTGTCGGCCACTGTGAACGATTCCCCCTCGATGAGGTGCATAGGATGCAGTGAGCCGGCAGCACGCACGCATATCTCGGCCTCCTCTGTATGTCCGCGGTCGAGCAGAAGTCTTCCCGCTCTGGTGAGGGCGCCGCGCTGGCGTCTGTGCTGGTCGGCTACTACGGGTTCAATGTATTCGGGCAGCCGACGGTCGAATTCCCTCCTGTCGGTCATGGCCTGCAGTTGCATCCGCAAGACCCCGAGCCATATTGTGGAGTCAGCTCCCGGCCAATAGACCTCCGCGAAAGGAAGGGTGCGGGTGGCCCCATGCGCCGCTTTGTAGAAGCCCGTGGGGATATGACTGAGAAAATAGACAGGTTTCGGATTGGGGCTGTCATTGTTCGTGGCGATAATGTCAAGAAGCATAAGCTGCTTGAAGGGGATCATGCCTCCGGTTGTGAGACTCCGGAGACTGAGGGTCAGCGTGTCGCCATCGATGCCCGGGAGTGTCACCCTTGAATGCCGGAATGCGGGAGCTCCCTCTCTCTGCGAATACAGTTCCCTCAGAGCGTCGCGCAAGGGTATGGCAGTGGTATCGGCATCGCCGGCGATGCGCGTGAATGCGTAAGCGCCATAGGCGATGTCGGCCGGAGTGGCGGTGAAGCTGAGGGCGCTCTTCCCCTGGCGCATCAGGTTTGCCACGTATTCCGGAGTGGCGAGATATGATATGTCGATCACCTGATGTCCTTTGCCTATTCCTTCCACTTCCTGCGCATACCAGAGGGGGAATGTGAAGTTGTCGCCATGTGTGAAAATTATGCCGTCGGGCATGGCGAGAATGTTGGCTGCGAAACGTGCGGTCTCATACCGGCCGCTCCTGTTGTGGTCATCGAGGTTCTCCAAAGCGAGCAGGGCAGGTAGCCCGACAGAGGGAACGACAAGGCAGATGTAGCCGGCTGCCCTTCCCCTTAATCTCCGGAACGCGGCCGTTGAGAGTGCTGTGATGCCGAATGCAATCCATATGGAGAATGCCATGAAGGAGCCGAGGAAAGAATAGTCGCGTTCCCGGGGCTCTCCGGGAGTCTGATTGAGATAGACCACGATTGCGAGACCTGTCATCAGGAAAAAGACAGTTGTCACACCCAAGGTGCGTAGCCTTCTCCTCTTTTTCCCCGACAGATATATGAGACCTGCTATGCCGAACAGGAACGGCAGACAATAGTAGACGTTATGTCCCGGATTATCGGCGGAGGCTCTCTCCGGCATCTGCGACTGTGGCCCGAGCATGGCGTCGTCAATGGTGCTGAATCCGGTGATGAAGTTGCCGTGTTCTATCTCTCCGGTCGACGGAATATCGTTCTGACGCCCGACGAAGTTCCACATCAGGTAGCGGAAATACATATAACCCGCCTGATAGGCGAGAAACATATTCAAGTTCTGCAGATATGTGGGGCGCCATGCCGGTTCTTTATGGCGTTTCCCGTCAGCCCCGATCTTGCCTACTGCGTTGCCGAGTGTGTCGATGGCTGCGGATACCTCCATGCTGGTCATGGATGTCTTGTCCATGCCTATCCATGATCCATACGCCTCGATCATTGACGGTGAAGAGGCAGTTATTCTCGGCAGCCACATGTCGAGCTCAGGGGTGGTCATCCTTTCAAAAGAATAATCGCATAGCAGATAGTTGTCGTCTGCCATCGTAAGGGCTTTCCTGTTGGCAGCCGAATCGCCTGCCTCGATTAATCCGCTTCGGTAATGGAGCCGTGCTTCAGGCAGCAAACGCACATAAACAGGTCTTTTTTTCTTGAGCACGAACTGCCTGTAGTCCGGTGTGGCGGCACCGGGTTTCCATTCCTCCCGCAGCATTGGGCGACTATAGGGGGTTGCTCCGTAGATGAGCGGTTTTGACCCGTATTGGTCACGTGCTATATATCTGTGGAGCGCGAAAATATCTGTGGGTGCGCCTTCATTCATAGGCGGAGATGCATTGCCTCTTATAAGGATCATGGCGAAGGAGGAGTATCCCAGCCATATGAATCCGAGCATCCATAGACCGGTCTGTATGCGTCCCCGGGAAGCTTCAGGTATCCATACCGCTGCCGAGAGTATAGCCGCCATGATTCCTCCGGCGATTATGTGCGATCCGAACACGGTGAGCCCTGAAAGCCAGACGGCAAGGAATAGCAACGCCTGCATGACGGGACGTGGCCATCTCCCCGCAGCATAGATTGAGGCAATGAATGTGGCCGGAGTCAACACCGCATAAGCTACCGTGCCCGAGAAATAGGGAAGATGCAGGGTGTTGACAGCAAAGAGTTCGAACTGCTCGCATATCATCAGGGCTCCGTTCATAAGCCCCATCAATATCGCGCCAACTGCTGCGAACGACAGGATAAGTATTCCCCAGGCTCTGAGGCAATGTCCTTTGCCTGGTTTTGTGGCGAACGCATAGATCAGGGCCACAACAGGTATGCATAGCAGGTTTAACTGGTGGACACCGAGAGAAAGACCGGTAATATAAGCTATAAGGATAAGCAACCGTCTTTTTGCCGCTACTGGTCGGACTCTGGCCCACAGAAGCGCCAGCCAGATGGTCAGTGCGGAAAGGAATGCCGACATGGCGTAGACTTCGGCCTCCACGGCAGAGAACCAGGCCGAGTCGCAGAAAGCGAAGCAGAGCGCTCCCGCCGTCGAAACAAAAGGACATATGATATCTGCTTTATGTTTGCCGGTCAAGACGTATTCCGCCAGCATATATATTATTCTGGCGAGAAAAAATACGGATAGTGCCATGAAAAGACCGCTGCATAGATTCACCACGTATGCATGGTCGGGGGAATCGAAAGGGATTGTGGCCATTCGCATGGCCAGCGACCAGACGGGGTTGCCCGGAGGATGGCCCACATCCAGGCGTGAGGCGGTGGCGGTATATTCCGGGCAGTCCCAATAAGATACCGATGAATCAGCCGTAAACCAGTATATAGCGAGCGCGCATATGAATGCAAGCCCTGACGACAGGTTGCACAATGCGGAGTTATGTCGGATTTTGTCGCTTTGCATGATTGAGTGGCAAAATTACAAAATTCCATCAAAACCCATGGCATTTTGAATGTTTTATTTTTACTATTGTTCCCCGTATGCGTAAGTGTAGTGGCAAGGTGAATGGCAATGCGGATGGCGCATGAGGGGTAAGGCATGAAAACAATGAAGAGGAACAGTCTCTTCGACTCCTCCTCTTCTTCACACTCATTATAATCGGATTTATATGATTCTTATGTTGCGCCCGTTTCAAGTTTCAGGCGCTTGATCTCTGTAGGATATGCGTTGATTGTTGTGAATTGCAAAATTAATAAATCTGAGAGAACCCAGGGTATCGATATGTTACCATCCACAAAATTCAAACTTATTTTGAACTCTGCCAATTCACAAAATATTCACATAAATTCACGCTGAATTCACATATTTCTGCATTCAGATTCACATGTTTTACATGCGAATCTGTAAGTATCTAATAGTCAAGAATGTATAATTGTTCTAATTTACAAAAGTTTCACATGTTAAAAATTTTTTCTGCATAGGAAGCTGCAAAATCTATTTTCGGGGGATCCGGAAAATTTATTGATGAATATAATTTTTCCACCATAGGGTATAGAAATGTTAAGTTAACAAATCTATACCCTCGGGATCTGAGGCCACCGGCGATTTTGTTTAAATTTTGTTTAAAAATTGTTCGAAAAATGTTCGAAGATAGTTCAGGGTGGAAAAATCTGTCTTGAATTTATATCAATTATAATGATTGACGTTGATTGTTGCGTATCCCGATTGACTCTGGAGGCATGTGGAATATTTCATTTTATTTTCATAAATATATTATATGGCTTATTTATTGCTTGCATTGTAATAACATATTGGAAAATAGTCTTATAGATCTTGACGGGAGAGGCGTGCCGAAAAAATATGAATGTGGGGAAGTTGAATGGGATATGCTCAGGTCATAATTTCTGCAAAATTTCTACAGCCTTTCTACACTATAAAAATAAGGATTCCAATGGGGGTATTGACCTTAAGAGTATTCTTTGGAAGAACGGAAATGAGAAACCTTCGATTCACAAAAATTCACTTCCGTTGATTGCCTCCGGGGAGAGGGGTAGGAAATGTTAACCGGTGCTTCCCGAAGGTTTCAATAGGGGAAATGGAGTTGTAGACCCAAGATGCCTGACGGCCCGGAAGAGTGTGACCTTATCTTAGGAAAAGCCTTTTGGGGATGCTGACAGATCCGAAAGGGGCTGTGAATATCCTTCCGGTTTTGTCAGACTCGAAGGCTCTCACGGCGGCATCCGCACCTGTGGCTGGAGAGAAGCAGAGCGGACGGAAAAGCCGGTCGGTAAGGGGATCGAACCATTTCCCCATTCTCAACATAGGGGAATCGACTACTCCCGGATCACAACAATTCACTCTTATGCCATGTGGCGCGAGGCGTAGGGATAATTCCATGGCGTAGGCAGTGATCAGTTTTTTTGACAATGCATATGCGCGCAGTCGGGAAAATTCATCTCGGCTGATATCACAGGTCTTTTTCTGCAACGGAAACCATCGGCGAGTGGCGGAAGTAGTGAATACGATCACTCCACCTCGAGCGATGGAAGGTGTCAGAAGCTCGTTGAGAAGGCGCGTGTTGTGGTAGTTTACGTTGAGGGTGTCCTCATGGCCGTCGCTGTCGAGACGGAAGGCGCCATTCATTGTCCCTGCGTTGTTGATCACCCCGTCGACTCCAGTGGATAGAATTTCGGCTATTCCCTCTTTCACTGATGCGGAATCGGAAAGGTCGAGCCTGATGACCCTGGCTTCCGGAGCTCCGATCCTGATGGCCTCCCGCATGACAGGGATGGCTTTGTCAGTGGAGCGGCATGCCAGGAGCATTGTGTGTCCCTTCGCGGCCAGACGCATGACTATTTCTTTCCCTATGGCTCCCGTGGCCCCTGTGACGAGTATTTTCATGGTTTTTTTATCCCTTTGTCGAGCAACCGGTGCTTAACCATCATCCTGACCGGTGTCGGAGTCATTGCCACGACTACTATCGAGATCCTGTTGAGCCACCCGTTGATATATTGTCTTTTCCCTTTCAGCATCTTTCGGATTGCCTTCCGTGCGAAACGTTGTGGTGTGTCGAGCACTCCGATTGCCACCGCGAGCCGTTTGAGATTGTCGGGGAGCCCGAAAAGATTGGTGGCGATTCCGCCCGGACAGGCTGCCGTGACTGTCACTCCGTAGTCTCTTGTCTCATAATGCAGCGCGCGGGAGAACACGCGGATATAGGCTTTGGTGGCGGCATACATGGATAGGCCGGGCATAGGCATCCAGCAGGACATGGATGACATGTTGAGGATTTTTCCTCCACCGTGTCCCATCCTTTGCGTGGCAAATCGGCGACATAGCATGGTGAGCGCCCTCATGTGGAGATCGATGAAACAGTCGATCTTTCTCTCAGGTATCTCTGCGGCACCGGCAAATGAGAATATGCCGGCGTTGTTTATCAGTATGTCGGGATCGATGCCTCTGTCTCCGCATGATGTGTAGATGATGTCAATTGCATCGCGGGCTGTGAGGTCGGTGGGAATGCATACAATTTCCACACCCGGGAAATCGCGGCTTAATATCTTTCCGGCTTCTGCCAGACGTGCGGCGTCGATGTCGGTAAGTGCCAGTGAGCAGCCCATACTTGCCAGGGTGCGGCAAAATTCAAGTCCTATTCCTCCTGTCGCCCCCGTGACGAGCGCGCAATGTCCTTTCAGGTCGGTGATCTTACCCATTGTCCTGTTGTCTGAAATGATTGGCTATCTTATGTCGCGACTACGGCGTTTTATGTCGTCGATTTCCTTGAGTATGCGAGGAGGGAGGTCGTGGAGATGTTTATGGCATGCCATCTCGCGCGAATACATGCGCGCTATGCAGTAGTTCACGTGATCGCATCCGCAACGGTGGCATTCCTCATCGCGCATGCGGTTGACGAAATCCGGCTCGTTGAGGAGCGCGCGTCCCATCTGTATGAAGTCGAAACCTTCCGCATCGAGAACCTTGTCCGCATTCTCCCGGCTCACGATGCCACCCACATATACAAGAGGCAAGTCGAGTTCCTTACGGAAGAGGCGTGCGTCATCGAGGAAATAGAGCTCTCGGAATGGGACGGAGGGAATCATGAATTTGCCGAACCATCTCACTCCGTATTTCAACCAAAGCTGCGGCATATAGTGGGTCATGGAATATATGGGCATTTCCCCACGCATCACATACATCGGAGCCTTGCTCACGAAGCCGCCGGAGAGCACGAGCGCATGTGCTCCGAGAGTCTGGAGCTCTCGTGCCACCGTGAGGCAGTCGTCGATCTCAAGTCCCCCCTTGAACCCGTCGCGCATATTGGTCTTTACCAGCACTCCCATGTCGGAGCCAGCAGCTTTCATGACTTCAGCCATACATTCACGCATGAAGCGCATACGGTTGTCGAGCGAGCCGCCGTATTCATCGCGCCGGCGGTTGGTGAAGGGCGACAGGAACTGCGATATCAGGTAGCCGTGGCCGGCATGTAGCTCAACACAGTCGAATCCGGCGTCGCGGGCAGTGCGCACGGCATCGCCGAATTTCACGGCGAGGCCTTTCAGTTCGTCGCGGGTCAGGCCTCTCACGAATGTGGGGGAATAAAGATTGAATCCGGTTGTGGCCCCGACAGGGAGGCATCCGGCTGTGGAACGGTGTGTCATGTTGCCGCAGTGCCCTATCTGGATAGAGGCCTTGGCTCCGTAGGAGTGGATGCCGTCGGTGATCTCCCGCAGCGGATTTACGATTTCGGGACGAAGCCATAGCTGCGTCTTGAATGAGAGCGCAGACTGACAGATGCCCGCATATGCGAGGGTCGTCATTCCGACGCCTCCGCGAGCCACGCTCAGGTGATAGTCGCGAAGAGCGTCTGTGGGATTGTTGTCTTTCCCCATCCCTTCGAACGCGGCCGAACGTATCGTGCGGTTGCGTAGTGTCACGGGGCCGATATTTGCTGGTGTGAAGAGTTTCATCGTAGTGAAAAATGTGTCGTGGTTACGAACGGATTCAATAGATAAATGGAATTATGTAGCGGAGACTCAGGGATGTGAACTCGTCGCCGAATTCGGCGGAATAACGGCGGTGGAGCGATCTGGCTCTCGGCGCAAGATTCGCGAAAGTCCATAGCGCGAACACAGCCCCCGGCACAGACCATGTCAGTATGGCAAATCCTGTCCATTCGGTGAATTCTCCAAAGTAATTTGCACCGGTCACATACCGATACAGCCCCTTGCGGGGTATGTAGTGGCGTGTGTCACCCGGTTTCCTCAGATTGCGTATCACGTGATCTGAATGCATGTTTATGGCCATGCCTGTGAAGAACACCAAGCATCCGAGCAGGAAGAGGGGGGAGAGAAGCCAGCCGGCGGTATATCTTCCGTCGGGCGCCACATAGAAAAGCCACCCCCCTATCATATAGGCATTGATGGTGTTGAACACCATTCCCATGGCCACGATTGCCACAGGCATCCTGCTTTTCCCTCTCATCAAAGCCGGGAAGATGAACGTGCGTTGGAAATAATGAATCTCGAAAAGTAGCGCCATCACGCAGGGGGCTGCTTCAGCATATCGTGGACTTGACAGCCATATCAGAGCCATACATATGAAGGCGGGCGCCTCCATCATGACCCATCCGGCCCGGTTGCCAACCGAGGGCCCCCATTTCCGGGAATAAGTCATTCCATAGGCGGCCTCCACACGATGGAGGGCTATGAAGACGACCACGGCCAGGACAGCCATGGCCGCTGTCAAAGTGTCGAATATCTCCGGGTTGAAAATGTCTTCCATGTCGTCGTTGAGTTAGAAATCTTTGCAAAGATAATAAAAGTCCGTGATTTTTAATTAACTTTGCAGCATGAAATCCCCGTCTGCCGTGCAGACGGCCACTTTCCGCCGATAATGAAAGATCTTCTGATGTTTATCAGGCGCTTCGCGCGCCCCTATAAATGGAATGTGGTGTGGAGTGTTATCTTCAATTTCCTCACCACCTTCTTCACCTTGTTCTCCTTCGCCTTCATAATGCCGATCCTGAAGATACTTTTCGGGCTCGACACCACAGACTATATATATATGGACTGGGGCTCAGGCGAACTTAAAGACGTGCTTCTCAACAATTTTTATTGGTATATGAGTTGCCTGGTCAAGGATTTCGGGGCATCCACAGCCCTTGCGCTCCTGGCCGTGATGTTGATTGTGGGGACATTCCTGAAAGTGATCACCGCATATTTCAGCGATTATTTCATAATCCCGCTCCGCAACGGAGTGGTGCGCGACATACGCGACCGCATGTATGCCAAGATCCTTTCGCTGCCCATCGGATTCTACACCCATGAGCGCAAAGGGGATATCATGAGCCGCGTGAGCGGCGACGTGACGGAGATTGAGGTCTCGGTTGCGGCCAGTCTCGCGGCTCTTGTCAAGCAACCGATCATGATAATAGGCTGCCTGGCGATGATGCTGTTCATGAGCTGGCGTCTGACCCTTTTCGTATTCATACT
Organism: uncultured Muribaculaceae bacterium; assembly: GCA_910588245.1. Classification (GTDB taxonomy): domain Bacteria; phylum Bacteroidota; class Bacteroidia; order Bacteroidales; family Muribaculaceae; genus Lepagella. The sequence continues at coordinate 33,741 of CAJUQP010000026.1, forward strand.
CCTTCCATGTGCTGGATGGGTGATGGGTTCGATAGGCAGGAGACTCAAGGCGAAGTCGCTGAAGGCTCAGAACCTTCTCGGGACAATACTGTCAACCACCGAAGAGTCGATAGGCGGCCTGCGCATAATCAAGGCCTTCAATGCTGAGAAGCAGATGTCGGAGATGTTCGGCCAGGAGACGCATGAGTTTCTCGATGTCAGCAATTCCATTCAGCGCCGTTACGCGCTCGCCCATCCGATGAGCGAGTTTCTCGGCACCATAGCCATCTCCATTGTGCTTTGGTTTGGCGGCTCCCTGATCTTGAGCAATTCATCCTCGATCGACGCTTCGGGCTTTATATATTATATGGTGATTTTCTACAGTATCATCAACCCAGCCAAGGAGCTCTCAAAGACAGGCTACACCATTCAGAAAGGCATGGCGTCGCTGAAGAGGATCGACAAGATCCTGTCCGCCGACAACCCGATAAAAGATGCGCCTGATCCCGTGGCATTGCCCGCTGACCCGATGCGAAACGGCAGCATAAGGTTTCGCGATGTGTGCTTCAGCTACGACGGGGAGCGCGACGTCATTGACAATGTGAACCTTGACATACGTCCCGGAATGACCGTGGCTCTCGTCGGTCAGTCGGGTTCCGGCAAGTCGACGCTTGTTGACCTGATACCACGTTTCTGGGATGTCGAGAGGGGAGTTGTGGAGGTTGACGGCCACAATGTGAAGGATTATCGTGTCAGCGAGCTGCGCTCGCTGATGGGAAATGTCAATCAGGAGGCCATACTGTTCAACGACACTTTTTTCAACAATATAGCCTTCGGTTCGCCCAACGCCACGCAGCAGCAGGTGGAGGAGGCGGCGAGAATAGCCAACGCCTATGATTTCATAATGGATACACCGGATGGTTTCCAGACGATGGTTGGCGACAGAGGGTGCCGTCTTTCAGGCGGACAGCGCCAGAGGATCAGCATAGCCAGGGCCGTTCTTAAGAATCCACCTATCCTTATCCTCGACGAGGCGACATCGGCGCTTGACACAGAGAGCGAGCGTCTTGTGCAGGAGGCTCTCGAGAGACTTATGAAAGACCGTACCACAGTGGTCATCGCCCATCGCCTTTCCACTATTGCCAATGCCGACATGATCTGCGTGATGAGCGGCGGCAAGATCGTGGAGCGTGGCACGCATGATGAACTTCTCGCGCTCGACGGCCATTACAGACGTCTTGTCGACATGCAGTCGATCAACGGCTGACAGGCTATATGAATAGTGATATGGAATTTTGCCGGTTCCCCCGACGATTTTCATGGGGATCGGATGTTATATAAAAAGAACTCATGCCGGATTCCGCTCCGGTGCAATAGTAAAAGAATATTTTATGAGAAAGATAGCCGTGTTCACCTCCGCTGACGGCCAGTGCGCCGACAGGCTTGTGTCGCTCTTCAACGAGGGCAACCGTATGCGTGTGGAATTGATAGTGTCAGACCGTTTCGACACGGATGTGGCGGGGCGTTTCCAAGGCAGGGGTGTCGAAGTTGTCGTCACTCCGAGAAACGTCATGGTGTCGGCTCCTGAGGAGGTGGTCACCCTTCTTTCCGATCATGGCATTGATCTTCTGGCGCTCGATGGTTTCGACGGGTTCCTTCCGGAGGCGGTTGGCGTGGAGTATTCCGGTCGGGTCGTGCAGCTTACATCGCCGGAGGAGGCTCCCAGAGAGGTTGTGGCCGCTTTCTCGCGTATGGACGGCTTCTCATCGCATGCCGACGCAGTCCGTGCTGAATCTCACCCGAAACCATTGGAAGGCACGTCTGAGGATACCGTGAAGCCTGCTGACTCCACTGTTGCAGGCGAAGGGGGTCAGTCTCAGAAAAGCGTTGACGAGGAATGGGCCGAATGCCTGCATCTCAATTATGATCCGTCGCGTCTGCGCACTACGCCGCCACCTGTCCCCGGAGGCGCTTCAGTGCCACCTGTCCCAGGCGGTGGAGGACAACCTGTCCCACCGCATCCGGTTTATGACTCGCCGTCAATGCCGGGCCCCGGAGTAAACGGTATGCAGTCGGTTCCCGGCAACGGCCAGATGCCACCTACTTATCTTGTATGGGCTATAATTATGGCTGTGTTCTGTTGCACTATCCCCGGCATAGTGGCCATTGTCTTTTCCACGCAGGTCAGCTCGCGTTTCGCTCTCGGAAATATAGAAGGGGCATGGCGTGCGTCAAGAAATGCCGAGATATGGATAATCGTCTCTTTCGTGCTCGGAATCATCAGCGCGGTCTTCTATCTCCCGATCATGCTCTTCTCCGGATCATGATAGGGCCTGAGGGTAAATCTTCACGGCTGAGATGGATTGTGCCCGCGGTGCTTGTGGCCGCTGCCGTATTCTATTATTTTTCCGACCCGCTTACTTCCCGCTTCATGCCCCAGTGCCTTTTCCATCGGATCACAGGTCTGCAATGTGTCGGCTGCGGTAGCCAACGTATGCTTCACGCCCTTCTCCACGGAGATCTGTCGGGCGCATTCAGAGCGAATGCCTTGGCTCTTCTGTCGATACCTGTCGTAGCTTTCCTTGCCTGGGTCGACATAAACCGTACACGGCGTCCCGCGCTCTACCGCAAGGTTTACACGACATCGCTCGCTGTCAGTATCGGCGTCATCCTTGTTGCCTGGTTTATCGCCCGTAATATTCTTGATGTCTGAGAGGAAAATTCTCCCGACAGCGTATATGGATAAAAAAAGACCGGAACATCTATTTGAGGATGTTCCGGCTCTTTGTATTTGTGAGTATCTATCGCCGACATGTATCCTTTCCGGATCAGCGGCGGCGTTTTTTGCGCGATTTGGATTTGGTCGATTTCTTGGAGGATGCTTTCGTCGGGATTGTCAAGGTCTTGCCGGCGCGGAGATGGTCGTTTTTCATGCCGTTGGCCTGCTTGAGAGCAGCGACTGAAACACCATATTTCCTAGCGATTGTCGAGAGTGTCTCACCGTTGCGTATCTTATGCGATTTGGGAGTTGACTTTGCAGCGGCTTTCTTTTTCTCTGTCTTGGCTGATGCTTTTGATGAGTTTTGGGATGAGGAACGTGTTACCTTTGACGAAGCACGAGTTGCACGGTGTGAGTCGGCAAGCATGGCATCTTCTCCGGCCATATCGGCGGTCGTGGTGATTCTCAGCTGTTGTCCGACTCTCACGGCGTTGCGGCGCAGGTTGTTGCTCTTCTTGATGTCGGCAGGGGATACGCCGTATTTCTCAGCTATCGATCCGAGACTTTCTCCTGCCGCAACCTTATGCACGACCACAGTCGATTTGCCGTGGGCGGCAGCGAGCGCCACATCGGCCTCTCCTGTGTCTTCATCAGGCCATACCTGGGTGTCTTCCACCGCGAGCATCGCGTCGGCGGGAGCCTCTCCCGGCTCAACGACGCCCCGGCGCCCATATTTGTCAGATTCGAAATTACGGATCTCGTTCTCACTCATCAGATAGGCGTGGATCTGCTGGGAGGGGAGGATGAGGGTATAGGGATTCTCGGGGGTTCCGGGTATGATGTCGGCGCGGAACTGCGGATTGAGTATGCGCAGTTCCTCCACAGGGATATCAAGCACTTTCGATATCTGGTTGAAGTGTATCCTGTCGGATACCTGTATTGTGTCCATGACAAGCGGCTTCGTGGGGAGCACAGGCGAGATGTTGTGTTTCGGATAATAGTTCATCACATAGTTAGCGGCGATGAACATTGGCACATATCCCCTCGTCTCCGGGGACAGATAGCTGTAGATCGACCAGAAATCGTTGTCTTTCACGTCGCCACCTGCTCTGCGCAGGGCTTTGTTGACGTTGCCGGGGCCGCAATTGTAGGCAGCGATGGCCAGCGACCAGTCTCCGTAAGTAGCGTATAAGTCCTTGAGATATGAAGCGGCGCGTTCAGAGGCGACATAGGGGTCGCGGCGCTCGTCTACGAGAGAGTTCACTTCCAGACCGAGCCCTTTGGCGGTGCCGAGCATGAACTGCCAGAGGCCGGTCGCGCCGTGGCGTGACACTGCATTGGGGTCGAGACCGGACTCGATCACCGGAAGGTATTTGAGCTCCAGCGGAAGGCCCTGCTCTTCAAGAGCCTGCTCGAAAATAGGCATATAATATAGACTCAGGCCGAGGATGGCTGCGATCTGGGCACGCCCTTTACGTGTATAGCGGTCGATATAGCTGCGCACCACCTGGTTGTAGGGCATCTCAATTATAGTGGGGAGAGCGTTCAGGCGCCTCACCATCTCCTCATCATCGACCTCCACGTCGGGTTCGGTGGCATAACGGTTGTCGGTTGCGGTATAGTTTTTGATAAACCATCCTTCAAGCAGTTTCTGGGTGTCGGCCTCGAAACTTTCCGGATAGACTATAGCCTGGTCGGTTATGCTTGTCTTAAGGTCGAGCACATTCTGTTTTTTATCCGGGTTCGCATACCCGGTCAGGGAAGCGGCGGCGAGGAGGAATAAGAAAAAACGTCTTTTCATGTCTGAGTTCTGTATTAGGGCGGCCGGCTGCCGGAGAGTCAGATGGCAGCCGATGCCGGAGAGTTAAAAAGTGAGGGCCCAGTTCAGCCCCACACTTACCTTTCGGTCGGTGGGATTGACAATCATCGACGGACTCCAGTCGATCGACAGATCGGGAGAGATGTCGAAGTGGGCCAGCGATGCGTCGACATAGGCGTCGACCATGCAGAGCATATACATCCCGACAAGGCATATTATGCAGAGGTCGCGGTTGCGGCGATAGAAGTCTCGCCGTGTGCGCATTGTGTTGGTGAGCCATTCCTTGTCGAGATCCTCTTCCTTGGTGGTTGAGGGAAAGAAATTCATATATGATTTGGTAGAGGGGTCATTGTCCATGAGGTCGCGGTATGCCTGCGAGTAGTCGCGAAGCTGCCCGTTGTTCCAGTTAGTGCCGTAGCCGAGGCCCATGAAAGCCCCGACTATGATAGGAAGTTTCCAGTAACGGCGGTTGTAGACCTGACCCAATCCCGGGAAGAGGGCGGAAAGCCATACGGCACGCGTGGGGGAGGGGTTGAATATCTTTTTCCCGTCGAGTCCGTATGGGGAATTTTCATCGACCACGACTGTTGGGACAGTGTCTGCCTGTTCGTCATATTCTCTGTCAAGAGGTTCCCTGACGAGCATCTCCGCGTCGAGATAAGCAGTGGAGTCAGGGGGTATCTGCGTCTTCCCGGGGGGTATAGGTTTCCGTACGGGTATTGTGTCGGTGGCAGGAGCCACTGATACTGCCGCGACAGATGGCGCCGCAGTTTCCTGACTGTCCGTGCGTGCCAAGGCGGCGGTGAGGTCGAAGGGTATGATCATGATGACGCAGAGAGCCGTCAGCAGACGGCGCCTCCAGCCTGTCAGTGTGGCGGCTGTCTCTCCGCTTTGGTTGAGGATGTCGGATAGTCTCTGCATTTATCTGTTTTCCATCTTACTGAAGAGCTCTACAAGGCTCTGTAGCTCTTCGTCAGATACGAATTTAAATGTTATGGATCCTTTCCCGTCGGCCGCGCGTGCGAATTTCACAGGGGTAGGCGATATGCGGGAGAGAGAGTCGGCGAATCCGGAAAAAGAACCGTAGTCGTTTCCTTTCTTCGATGGGAGTTGAATCTCCTTGTCGTGGCCGGCTATCTGGCGGGCGAGCTCCTCGACCCTGCGCACTGAAAGCCCCTCTTTCAGGATCAGGTTGTAGAGCTTGAGCTGCTCCTTGGGATCAGCCACCGAGAGGAGGGCGCGTGCATGCCCCATGTCGAGTTTCCGGTCGCGCAGTCCGAGCTGGATCTCCGCGGGAAGTTTGAGGAGCCGCAGATGGTTGGCCACTGTGGCCCGTTTCTTTCCGAGCCTTTCCGAGAGCCGGTCTTGTGTGAGATTGTAGGTGTCGATAAGCTTTCGGAAGGCCAGGGCTACCTCTATGGCGTTGAGATCTTCCCGCTGGATGTTTTCGATCAGGGCCATCTCTGTCACTTCCGAGTCGGAGGCGGTGCGCACATAAGCCGGCACGGTTTCGAGTCCGGCTATCTTCGCGGCCCTCCAACGCCGTTCGCCGGCGATGATCTGGTAAGTGCCGTCGCCGGCGTCGCGCAGAGAGAGGGGCTGGATGAGGCCGAGCTCGCGTATTGATGCTGCCAGTTCCTCTATGGTCTCTTCGTCGAACGTGCGTCTCGGCTGTTCGGGATTAGGCGATATCAGATCGACCTCGATCTCGTTGATGGCGGACGAACCACCGGTCTGTATGTCGTTCATCGAGATCAGGGAGTCGAGCCCCCTGCCCAATGCATTCCTTCGTAAAGACATTCTGTCGTCGTTTTGTTGTTGTCTGCCTGTGCTGTGGGATCAAGCCGCGCGAGCGGTCAGGCTTTTTTCTTCCTGTTGCGTGCTATGAGCTCCTTGCTCAGCTGCCCGTAGGCTATCGCTCCACGGCTTTCCGCGTCATAAAGTATCACGGGGAGTCCATGGCTGGGTGATTCCGAGAGCTTGATGTTGCGGGGAATCACGGTGGTGAACACCATATCGCCGAAATGTCCCTTGAGCTCCTCGAATATCTGGTTGGCCAGGCGCAGACGGGCATCATACATCGTCAGCAGAAATCCCTCGATCTCAAGAGTGGGTTTCAGCCGGCTCTTTATGATGCGGATGGTGTTGAGCAGCTGAGAGATGCCCTCGAGCGCGAAGTATTCGGCTTGTACAGGTATTATTACCGAGTCGGATGCCGTGAGCGCGTTGACGGTGATGATGCCCAACGACGGACTGCAGTCGATGAGGATGTAGTCGTAGTCGTCTTTAAGCGGCTCAAGCACTTTCGAGAGTGCTTTCTCGCGGTCGCGCCTATTCATGAGCTCCACTTCGGCGCCCACCAGGTCGATACGCGAACAGATAATGCTCAGGCCGTCGATGCATGTCGGCATCACCGCTTTCTCAGCCGGATACCCGTCTACAAGGCATTCGTAGACCGAGGCCTGGTCGTCGGCAGGCTCCACGCCGAGGCCCGACGTGGCGTTGGCCTGAGGGTCGGCGTCTACGAGCAGCACTTTCTTCCCGTCCGTTGCCAGACAGGAGCCGAGATTGAACGCGGTAGTGGTTTTCCCGACGCCTCCTTTCTGGTTGGCGATAGCTATGATTTTACCCATTGCTCTCTTTTAAATGGTTTTCGGTTGCAAAGTAATAATTTTTCTTTGACAATTCACAATTTTTCGTCTTAAAGTGTATTAAGATCGCTGTTTTTAGCATCTTCGGCACTCTCTTTTCTTCTTAAAACCCTCCTGAAAGTGACAATCAGAAGGAGAGTGGCAGTGAGAAGCGCTCCGGAGAAACTGTAGTATACTCCCGAGGTCTCCATGCGTAGGGTCTCTGCCATGAATAGCATAAGGGGAATTCCCACTATTATGTAGCTCACTACCGATATCCAGAGCAGTGGCTTCACTTCTGACGTGCCGCGCAGGGCGTTGACGTAGGTGAGCTGTGTGGCGTCGCAAAACTGATAGAGGATGAGAGGGGGAATGAGCACTATTGAGGCTGTGGCCACGGCTTCCACGGGAGTGAACATATGGACGAGATCTTTCGTGAAGAAAAAGAATATAAGGGAAGCTACTGTGCAGAGCACGAAATTTAGATGCAGTCCTGCGGCCGTGGTCTGTCTTATGCCGCGATAATCCTTGACTCCAGTGAAATTAGCCACCCGTATTGATGTGGCCCATCCGAAGCTCATGTATGTCATGAATCCGAGTTGAGCTATGGTGTTGACGACCTGATATGAGGCAAGCTGTATTTTCCCGAACCAGCCGCTGACCACCGCGCCCATGCTCCACATCCCACATTCCACTCCGCTTTGTATCATAAGGGGGTATGAGGTGTTCCAGATCCTGCCGCGTCTGTGGCCTCCGGCGTGTCGGCTTGTGAGCGTGTGCCAATAGACCCTGTAGCGTCGGCGCCAGGCGAAAACGGCAACAATCGCCACGGCGGCTGCCGTGCGAGCGGTCAGAGTGCTGATGCCTGCCCCCGCAAGGCCGAGCTCAGGACATCCGAGTTTGCCGAAGATCAGGAGGTAGTTGCCAGCGATGTTCAAGACATCTGCCCCGAGGATAAGCCACATTGGGGTGGCTGTGTCGGTGGTGCCGTTGGCTGTCTGCTGGAAGCAGTTGAAGACCGCCATCGGTATCATAGTGCACAATATTATCAGATAGTATTTTCTGGCAAGGGGAAGGATATCGGGATCCTGTCCGAATCTGTCGAGAATGAAATAGCCCGCGCCCATGACGATGGTGAAGACGAGGGCCACTATGATATTGACCTGCAGGCCTGCGCGGAGCGTCAGACCCCCTTCCTCATGGTCTCCTTTGCCGTAAAGAGCGCCTATGAGCGGAGTAATGCCTCCGGCGAACCCCATGAGCATGACTGTGGCTATGACGAAGAGGCTGTTGACGAATGCCGATGCCGCGAGTTCATCGAGGCCATATGCGCCCACCATCATCGTGTCGGCGAAGTTCACGGCTATAACTCCGATCTGCGTCACCAGCACCGGGAAGCCTATGCGCAGCAGACTGCGGTATGACTGCATGTAGGTTTCGGGTTTGAGTTTGCGTATGATGCCTTTCATATGTCGCTTTTGTTTCAGGCTGCAAAGTTAAGCAAAATCCGCGAGCTTTCAACCGGCATGTAGAAAAAATCCATTATTGCCCAAGGGTCAGGAGTATAGACCGCGACTCCGCGATGCCCGAATAAGGAAATTGCTGTCGGCCCGGCTTTATGCCGGCCTTCCGGCATATGCGACTTTTCGGAGATAAACTTGTCCTATTTCTCTTATTCCCTTTTTTTAAGACCGGCAGGGAAATCCGGGTAAACAAAAATGAGATAATTTTGTAAAGAATTTAAAGGGTTTCCACTATGCGGGCACTATCCGTATACGACCCTGAGATCAGAATTCCCCATCAAAGTCTCCCCTACGGAGACCAAGACATCAGGTTTATGAAAAAAGTCATCTTGTTTTTAACTCTTGTCACTGCAGTATGCTCCCAGGCGGCTCCCACGGTAAGTCTTGATTCCTGCCGTAACATGGCTGTGCGCAACAATAAGACCATACGCATGGCTGAGGAGAACCTGCGCAGCGCAGGCTATTATAAAGATGCCGCAAGGGCGGCCTATCTCCCGGGTATCGACTTCACGGGCACTTATATGTATAACCAGCATGAGATCCGCTTGCTGGGGGAGGACGCCAAGCTGCCGACCATGAGTTTTGATCCGGCCACACAGAGTTATCAGTACAATATACTGAAAGGTCCTGACGGGGCTCCTATAAAGGATCCTTCATCGGGTAGCTACATACCCACGGAGGTGGCCGTTATTCCCAAGGAGGCCATGAGCTATGATGTGCACAATGTGTTTGCCGGCGCTGTCACGCTGACCCAGCCGGTGTTCATGGGTGGCCAGATAAAGGCGCTCAATGAGATAGCCGGTTACGGGGAGCAGCTGGCCAAGGCTGCACGCAACTCCCTTACCCAGAATGTGGTCTATGCGGTCGACGAGGCGTACTGGCTCGTCGTGTCGCTCAGGGAGAAGAAGCGTCTGGCCGAGAGTTTCGTGAATCTTGTCGACACGCTGCGTTATGATGTGCAGGCGATGCTCGACGAGGGTGTGGCCACACGCAGCGACTTGCTGACTGTGGAGGTCAAGCTCAACGAGGCCAAGATTGCCCTCACAAAGGTAGACAACGGGCTTACTCTCTCGAGGATGGCTCTGGCACAGCTCTGCGGGCTTCCCGTCAACACGCAGATGGAACTCGAGGATGAGCAGCTCAGACATGCCGCCGCCATCCAGCCCGAGACAACGGACAATCTTTACGATGTCTATACCCGCCGTCAGGATCTTGAGGTAATTCGCCAGGGGATCAACATGCTTAAGGGACGTGAACGTCTGGCTCTCGGAGAGATGTTGCCGAAAGTGGCTGTGATAGGCGCTTATTCATTCTCCAACCCTAATGTGATCGACGGCTTCCAGAAGCGTTTCGGTGGCGGATTCTCCATAGGGGCAGCCGTAACGATACCTATCTGGCACTGGGGGGGCAACTACAGCAAATATAAGGCTGCTAAGGCGCAGACCACCGCGCAAAGGCTTCTCCTTGAGGACACCGAGGAGAAAGTCAGCCTTCAGGTGAGCCAGGCGCAGTTCAGCTTCGACGAGGCAAAGAAAACCTACGACATGACCCTCACCAACATGGAGAAGGCGGATGAGAACCTCCGCCAGGCGGAACTGGGTTTCAAAGAGGGAGTACTGACCACCAACGACGTCATAGGCGCCCAGACAGCATGGCTTCAGGCCAATTCCGAGAAGATCGACGCCGAGATCGGCATACGTCTCTGCCACACGTATCTTTCGAAAGTGCTTGGCAATCTGATGTATTGACCGGAATACCATTCGATTATAACTGTATCTGAAAACTGAAAACAAAACACAAATATGGCTACCAACGACAATATGGCTAACGACAAAGCCAACGCCCAGACGCAGACCCAGACATTCGCCGATCCAGCGGCAGTGTCGGCCAAAGACCGCATGCTTATACTCACCATTGTGACAGTGCTTCTCGTGCTTGCCGCAATGGCGATTGTGGGATTTCTATGCATAAAGCAGGGCCCTGACACAGTGCAGGGCCAGGCGGACGCCACGGAGATACGCATATCAGGAAAACTTCCCGGACGTGTAGCCGAGATTTTCGTGGAGGAGGGTTCCCATGTGAAGGAGGGGGATACTCTCGTGAGGATACATTCCACACTGGTAGATGCCCGTCTTGACCAGGCACAGGCTATGGAAAACGCAGCGAGCGCCACCAACCGCAAGGTTGACGCAGGCACGCGCACGCAGATCATCAACGGCGCGCGTGATCTCTGGCGTCAGGCACAGGCCGCTACCGGCATAACCAAGAAGACCTATGACCGCATGCAGAATCTTTTCGCAAAAGGGGTGGTAAGCGAACAGAAACGTGATGAGGCGAAAGCCGCCTACGATGCCGCCGTGGCAGGTGAGGCAGCTGCCAAGAGTCAGTATGACCTCGCTGTGGCAGGTGCCCAGAAGGAGGACAAGCAGGCTTCGGAGGCGTTGCTCAATGTGGCGAAAAGCGGTGTGAAGGAGGTCAACGCGCTTCTTGAAGACCAGTATCTCACGGCACCTTGCGACGGGGAGATCACCGAGATCTATCCGCATGTGTCGGAACTCGTGGCTACCGGAGCACCCATCATGTCGCTCCAGAAAGACGACCACTGGGTGGTATTCAATGTCAGGGAGACCCTTCTCAAGGATATAAAGCTTGGTTCCGTGATAAAGGTGAAGATCCCCGCTCTCGACGTGACGGAGGATGTGAAGGTGTTTTATATCCGAGACCTGGGCACCTACGCCAACTGGCAGGCAACCAAGTCGACAGGCGACTTTGACGCGCGTACTTTCCAGATAAAGGCGCGTCCCGAGAAGAGGATAGAAAATCTGCGCCCCGGCATGTCGGTCATACTTGAGCAATGAGTCATAAGTCCTATCAACGGGTGATAATATTTTAAACCTTATTCTCCTGAAAATGAAAACGACAGGATTCAAAGCCATATTCGTCAGGAGCGTGCTCCAGATTGTGAGACGGCCCATCTACTGGGTGGCCTTCTTCTTCCTGCCGCTATTTATTTTCCTGATGATGTCGAGCCTTATGAGCGAGGGCCTTCCGTTTCAAGTGCCTGCCGCAATTGTCGACAAAGACGGTTCCACGGTATCAAGAGAGGTGTCTCAGACGCTCGCCGGGATGCAGCTTGTCGATGTCAGGAAGACCTGCAACAGCTTCACGGAGGCACGTCATGACATGCAGAAAGGGGATATCTTCGGCTATTTCCTTATTCCGGAGAATTTCCAACAGGATCTTCTCTCTGGAAGAAAACCGGAAATCACCTTCTACACCAACATGACTTATTTCGTGCCCGCCACGATGCTGCTGAAGACTTTCCAGGCGACTGCCCTCTATACCAAGGCCGGGATAACGATGAACGTGCTTGAGGCCGTGGGCGCCACTCCTGATCAGGTGACTCCTCTTCTCCTTCCGGTCAATATCGAGGCCCGGGCCATACATAATCCCGGTCTGAACTACGCGATCTATCTTTGCAACTCGTTCGTGCCCTGCGTGCTACAGCTTATGATCTTCCTGGTGACGTGTTTCAGCCTCGGCCAGGAGATAAAATACGGCACTTCGGTGAAACTCATACGCATGGCGGGGGGATCGACAATCAAGGCTCTTGCTGCCAAACTCATGCCACAGACTATCATCTGGATGGTCATAGCCATATTTATGGAGGCATGGCTTTTCAAGATAAACGGGTATCCGGTCTATGGGTCTTGGTTCTGGCTGACCCTCTCCGAGCTGATGTTTGTCCTGGCGTGTCAGGGAATGGCGTTGTTCTTCTTCGGGCTTTTCCCAAATCTGCGTCTGTCCCTTTCGATAAGCGCATTGACAGGTATATTGTCGTTTTCGATAGCAGCATTCTCATTCCCGGTGGAGAGCATGTATCCTGCCGTGGGAATATTCAGCTGGATTGTGCCGACACGATATAACTTCCTCATTTATATCGATCAGGCGCTCAATGGCATAGATATCTACTATTCAAGGATATGGTTCGTGGCCTACATAGTCTTCATGCTCCTGCCGCTTCTTCTGGTGAGAAGAATCGGGAAATGTATGGAGAAGCCGGTGTATGCTCCTTAAAAAGATGACGTTATGAAAAAGAATATATCTTTGTTCCGACAGCTTTTCGATGTATACTGCCGCGAGTTCAGGCTTGTAGTCCACGACCAGGGGATCATCCTTTTCTTCCTGTTTCTTCCGCTGGCCTATCCGGTGATCTATTCTCTGATCTACAATCCGGAGGTTGTCAGAGATGTGAGGATGGTTGTCGTGGATCATGACCGCACGTCGCGAAGCCGGGAGCTTGTCAGAAACATAGATGCCACCCAGAATGCCTGGGTGATAGGCTATGCCGCCGAAATGGGGGAGGCCCGGCGTGCCATGGATTCGCATAAATGCTATGCCATAATGGAGATTCCGGAGGGATTCGGACAGAAGATAGGACGCGGGGAACAGGCTAACGCGGTGATTTATGTGGAGTCGAGTCTTCTCTTGCGCTACCGCGGACTCCTTATGGGGTCGAATGCCGTGGCCCAGGCTATGGGGGCCGAGATTCGCTCTGAGAAGATAGACCTCGTGGCCCCGCTTGCTTCCACGATCACCGATGGCAACCTTATGGATATCGATAATGTGGCCATGGGCAATATAGAGAGCGGCTTCGATTCATTCATAATGCCGGGAGTGCTTATCCTGATCCTTCACCAGTGCATAGTTCTCGCGGTGGGTATGGCCGGGGGAGCGAAACGGGAGCGACCGGAGCTGATCGGCTACAATGGAGTCAATGCGATGCCCAGTGTGGCCATGACGATGCTCGGCCAGATGCTTTGCTACATCACTATCCTGATAGTGCCGGTGTTCTTCCTGATCCATTATGTCCCTCTTATCTTTGCATTCCCTATGGCCGGATCGGTATGGCAGATTTTCACGTTCCTTGTGCCTATGGTGCTTGCCTGCATGGGGCTGGGATTCTGCGTGCAGGGAATTGTGTGGGAAAGGGAGTCGGTATTTGTCATCTGGGTGGTTACCTCAGTGATGTTCCTGTTCTTGTCAGGCCTTACCTGGCCCCGCTATGCGATGCCCCCGGTATGGATGGCCATCAGCGACTGTATCCCCGCCACCTGGGGTCTTGAGGGATTCATAAGGATGAATACCAACGGCGCATCCCTCTCGCAGGTGTCGGGTGACTATCTGCATCTGTGGATCCTCGCGGGAGTTTATCTGACGCTGGGTTACTGCGTGCAGCGCTGGGTGGTTCGGCCCTCGCTCAACAAGGGTTACGATTCGTATGGGTTTGTTCGCGTCAGGGAGATCTGACGGTGGGTTTATTCGGGGAACCACGGCTTTCAGCCGCGGCACGGTGATGCCATCCGGCAACCAATCGTGAATTAGGTCTTGGAAAATGAAAAAAGGTCATGAATCTGGTCTGCCTATGGTAGGCATACCGAGATTTCATGACCTTCATTTTTGATGGGTGCCGGCCTGCCGACACTGAGAGCCATCCGCAGAAGTGCCGCCTGATCGTTATGACGGCTAACAGCAATGTGTAATTAGAAATTAGAGATTTGTAATTAGTAGTTGCGATTACCTTATTAATTCATAATCGGACACTCTCAAGCAAAAGCAAATTGTTACGCAGTTAAAGTGCTATTGTTAAGACTAATAATGATTTGGCAAGACTTATAAGGCATCATGGACGACTGGTAACGAGGCTTCCGGGAGCCAGGTTCTGTCGCAGCTAATCCTAACTACCATATGCGCGAGACTTTGATGAAGCGACGGGAAGCAGCGAAGCTGCAATTTTGAATGTTGAATGTTGAATTTTGAATCAGTTGTGGGTAAGGCAATTAATTCATATTCTAATTCGCAATTCGAAATTGCTCATTAAAAACTTGGCTGCCTGTCGTGGGGCATCACTGCCAACAAAAGCTTGTGGTTTGTCCGTATGCAGACAGACTGTTCGCTTTTGCTTCGATCTCGCCGGATGGCTTCCGTCAGGGGATGCGCGGAGCGCAAAGGGTTAAGAGTCAAGAGTGAAGAGTGAAGGTAACGACGGGGAACCGAGGCTTGCAGCCCCGGCACTGCAGTGCCATCCGGCGGTCAGGCTTTTGCTGACCGTTTGCGATTCTCCTCGCTTTGCTCGGAGCATACGGCTCTGAGCAGATTTGACTGCGGGCTGGCAGGAACCGCGGCATCCGGCCGCGGCACGCGAGGCCCGGCAATGCCGGGCTGAGGGAGATTTTCCTCTGACGGGTGTTGCAGAATGTCAATGTTCTCGTAATGATGGCTTCTCAGGGCCATCATGGCGGC
>CAJUQP010000027.1 GCA_910588245.1 uncultured Muribaculaceae bacterium
ATATTTGAGTATAAAATTATTCAAAAACATTCAACCGTACAAATGTACGACAACCAAAACTGATAACTGAAAACCAAAAACTGAAAACCGAAAACCGACAACTGAAAGACAACGACTCGCTGCGCTCCGACTTCGAGGCGTACCTGATGCTTGAGAGAAACCTCTCGGCCAATACTGCCGCGGCCTATCTCGTAGACGTGTCACACCTTCTCGGCTATCTCGACAGCATAGGCGCCGACGCGGCCTCGGCAACCCCCGATAACCTTCACAACCTCCTCGCAACCGTGCGCGACCTCGGAATATCCCCGCGCTCGCAGGCTAGAATGATAGCCGGCATACGGTCCTTTTTCCGATTCCTGCGTATGGAGGGATATATCTCCGCCGATCCTTCGGAGCTCATAGAGTCGCCCAGGCTCGGACGCCGTCTGCCCGATGTGCTCACCGTGGAAGAGATCGACGCCATGATCGCCGCTCTTCCCCCGGGCAAGGAGGAGACACCACGCAACCACGCCATCATCGAGACACTTTACGGTTCGGGACTGCGCGTCTCCGAGCTCGTGGAGGCACGCATATCAAGACTCGACCTCGACCGTGCAATCCTCATAGTCGAGGGCAAAGGGAGCAAGCAGCGCATGGTGCCTCTATCCCCCTCCTCCGTCGAACTCATACGCGACTATCTTCCTATGCGCCAGCGGCTCGATATAAAACCGGCCGGACAGGACATAATCTTCCTCAACCGGCGCGGCGCGCCCCTGTCGCGGGTGATGGTGTTCTATATAATCCGCGACCTCGCGGCCGCCGCCGGCATTCAGAAAACCGTAAGTCCGCACACGTTGCGCCACTCCTTCGCCACACATCTCCTCGAGGGAGGCGCGAATCTGCGCGCCATCCAGGAGATGCTCGGCCATGAGTCGATAGCCACTACCGAGCTCTATCTTCACCTCGACCGCTCCATGCTGCGCAACGAGCTCCTGACTCACCATCCCCATTACCGGCAATCATGAAATTGCCACGTAAAGCTTACTCGGCACGTAATCTGCCGAGCATGCGGCCCACCTCATCGACATTCATCTTGACCAAGCGGGCTATCTGGCCTATGGGAATGCCCTCTTTGTCCATCTCGAAGACCATTTCGGCCACAGCCGCCAATCTTCCCTTCTCGATCCCCTTCTCGATCCCTCTTGCCTCGGCAAAGGAAAGCTGACCCATAATGTCACGATAAGCCTTCAGATCGGCATCATATGCAAGTTTGTCTTCCGGACTTAGATTGGCATAGGATGCCATGTCCGCGAGCCGGCTGAAAAGTCTGTTCTCTTGTGTAAAAGGCATTGTTTCCATATTCTTCATATTTATAAAGACATAATACCATCTGTCCATGTCGCTCACACACTCTTCGGGACTTACCTTCCTGAAAAGAGGCAGCTGTATGAATATATAACGTAATTTGTCTGAAATCGGCTTCTTTGTCTTCAGATCGCATAGCGCCGCATCTGTGCGGAGCTCATCGCCAAACATGTCATGTACGAAATTCATAAACGACACAACATAGACCGGATTATACCTGTACTGCCAGTCCGGACCGGTCTTGCCCTGATCGACTATGGCTTTCGAGGCATAATATATCATCCGATCTATATAGTACGCCTGGCCGCTATTCTGCATCTCGACAGTGAACTGGCGCCCGTTGGATGACGTGCAGTGAATGTCATAGATCACCCCACGTTCTTTGCGGCGAGAACGGCTTTTCTCCTTATCGAGATAAACGAGGTCGACAATGGTGTCAAATTCCGGCTCATCATGCAGCAGACAATTGAGGAAATCGATCAGGAAAGGCTTCGATTCCTCTCTCCCGAAAATGTATTTGAAACCGAAATCGGTCATCGGATTAATATATCTTGACATATTGGCAGGCTTTTATCTTGCGAATTTAATCAAAATAAACGGATTTTCATCATATACAGGCCATAAATTTCTATGAAATAAAGGAATGGTGCCGGTTGTCGTGGCACACGTCCATTTCAGTCGCAGGGCGTCTCCCTGAGCGGCTGAAGCGGAGGCTGTTCGTTCACATTGTTTCACAACCGGTGGCAAATCGGTTAATTTAAGGTAATTATTCGTCATTTGTCATTCCGGCTATTGCATTTTCATCAATTATTGTCTACTTTTGTAGTAGAAAACGCAGAAGGCGTCTTGGCTTTGATATCCATGAAAGATTGGGCATGAAATGAAAGACTCCCCGCTCGGACAACCAACCAACCCGAAAAGACAACAATCATATTTGACCAGACATATAATGACAAAATTGTTCGCACTTGCGCTTGCATCTTTGATCACAGTCCCGGCGGCCTTCGCCGGCCGTTCAGACGTGCTGATAAAAGACTGGCAGTTCTCTAATGACAGTTCATCCTGGAAATCAGTCACCGTGCCTCACGACTGGGCTATCTACGGCCCCTTCGACCGCAGCAACGACCTTCAGAAAGTAACAGTGGAACAGAACGGCGAGACCGAGGCCACATGGAAGACAGGCCGCACAGGAGGTCTACCATATGTAGGCAAGGGATTCTATAAGACTATCGTAAACATACCCGACACCGCAGGCCGTTCCCTGGCCCTTCTCTTCGACGGAGCCATGAGCAATGCACATGTCTATGTCAATGGCCGCCAGGTGGCATTCTGGCCCTACGGCTATAATTCATTCTACGCCGACATCGACGGCGCCGCGCGTCCCGGCGAGAATCTCGTGGAGGTCTCGCTCGAGAACAAGCCAAAGTCGTCGCGCTGGTATCCCGGAGCCGGGCTCTACCGCAATGTCCATCTCATAGACCGCGACAAGACACACATACCCGTGTGGGGCACTTATCTCACCACCCCCTACGTCTCCAAGGAATACGCCACCGTAAAACTGCGTACTGAGGTGGAGGGAGCGGCCAAAGGGGAGACCGTGACGCTCACCACCCTCATAAAAGACGCACAAGGGAAGACCGTGGCCAGCGATTCTCATGACTTCAAGGTCTACCCGGGGGTAGACTTCACGCAGAATTTCATTGTGCGCGACCCTTCACTCTGGACTCCCGAGACCCCCGCGCTCTACACCGCCGAGACCTCTGTCATAAAAGACGGCCGCACCGTCGACTCCTACTCCACCCGCTTCGGCATCCGCAGCGTCGAGGTGCGCAACGGCGAGGGTTTCTTCCTCAACGGCGAGAAACGCCAGTTCAAAGGGGTGTGCAACCATCATGACCTCGGCCCCCTCGGAGCCGCCGTCAACAAGGCCGCCCTGCGCCATCAGCTCGAGATGCTGAAGGATATGGGCGCCGACGCCGTGCGCACGGCCCACAACATGCCCGCGCCTGAGCTTGTGGAACTCTGCGACGAGCTCGGACTCATGATGATGATCGAGCCCTTCGACGACTGGGGATTCCGCCCCAAAAGCGAGAACGGCTATGGCACCATCTTCAACGAATGGGCTGAGAAAGACATGGTCAACATGCTCCGCCACTACCGCAACAATCCTTCAGTGGTGATGTGGTCGGTGGGCAACGAGGTTCCGTCGCAGTGGGCGCCCGACGGACTCAAGGAGCTCACCTTCCTTCAGGACATCGTGCACCGCGAGGATCCCACGCGCCCCGTCACCTGCGGCATGGATCAGGTGAAGGCCGTGACTGAGAACGGTTTTGCCGCCGCCCTCGACGTGCCGGGCTTCAACTATCGCGTCCATCTCTACAAGGATGCCTTCCCCAAGCTCCCGCAGAATGTCCTGCTTGGCTCCGAGACCACATCCACCGTCTCCTCGCGTGGCAAATATTATTTCCCCGTAGTGAAGGCGGCCGACGTGAAACGGCCCGGCAACCAGAGCAACGGATATGACGTGGAATACTGCTCATGGAGCAACATACCCGACGATGACTTCGCCGCTGAAGACGACCTCCCCTACGATATGGGGCAGTTCGTATGGACCGGCTTCGACTATCTCGGAGAGCCCTCTCCCTATGACACCGACGCGTGGCCCAGCCACAGCTCATATTTCGGCATCATCGACCTCGCCTCGCTGCCCAAGGATCGCTACTACCTCTACCGCTCCAAATGGAACGGCAACGACCATACCCTCCATATCCTCCCCCACTGGAACTGGGAGGGTCGTGAAGGGGAGGTGACCCCGGTCTACGTCTACACCGACTCCCCGAAGGCCGAACTCTTCATCAACGGCAAGAGCCAGGGAATGAGAGAGAAGAAGAAGGGCTCCGACAACCATATGGAGCGCTATCGCCTTATGTGGGACGACACGGTCTATGAGCCCGGTGAGGTGAAGGTAGTGGCCTACAATGAAGACGGCACCGTGGCCGGAGAGAAAACCGTGCGCACAGCCGGCAAGCCCCACCACCTCGTGCTGACTCCCAACCGCAGCGAGATAAAGGCCGACGGAGAAGACCTCGTCTACATCACCGTGCAGGTGGCCGATAAAGACGGCAATCTCGTGCCGACCGACGAGCGTGCCGTGAAGTTCTCCGCAAAGGGAGCCGGCAAATTTCGCGCTACCGCCAACGGCGATCCCACGAGCCTGCGTCTCTTCCACCTCCCCGAGATGGATCTTTTCTCCGGCGCGGCCACCGCCATAGTGCAGGCCGGCGACAAACCCGGCACGGTGACGTTCACGGCCACCGCCAAAGGACTTCGCCCCGCCTCCGTCACCATTCCGGTGAAGTGAAAATCAATGCATAATGCATAATTCATAATGCATAATCTCTAAGCAATGCATAATTCATGATGCATAATGCATAATCTCTAAGCAATGCATAATTCATGATGCATAATGCATAATCTCTAATAAATGCATAATTCATGATGCATAATGCATAATCTCTAAGAAATGCATAATGCATGATGCATGATTCATAATCAAACCGATATTCAACCAATTATGCATTATGAATTATGAATTATGAATTAAACAAACCGATTTCTCATCATTTTAAATTAACCAAATAAATCAACAATCATGACAACTGAAGAAATGCAGAAAAACCTCGAGAAGGTCTTCGCCGAGCGCTTTGGCGGCGAAGGCAACGTATATGCCTCCGCAGGCCGTATCAACCTCATCGGCGAGCATACCGACTACAACGGCGGCTTCGTCTTCCCCGGCGCCATCGATAAGGTGATCATGGCAGTCGTGCGTCCCAACGGCATGGAGAAGGTAAGGGTTTTCTCTGTCGACATCGACCAGTATGTGGAGTTCGGACTCAGGGAGGAAGACGCTCCCAAAGAGTCATGGGCACGCTATATCTTCGGCATCTGCCGTGAGATCCAGAAGCGCGGCGGCGATGTGAAAGGCTTCGACGCTGTCTTCGCAGGCAATGTGCCTCTCGGCGCCGGCCTCAGCTCTTCGGCCGCCCTCGAGTCGTGCTTCGCTTTCGCTCTCAACGACCTCTTCAACGGCAACAGCATCGACAAATTCGAACTTGCGAAGATCGGACAGTCGACCGAGCACAACTACTGCGGCGTGAACTGCGGCATCATGGACCAGTTCGCATCCGTATTCGGCCGCAAAGGCAACCTCATGCGTCTCGACTGCCGCTCCATGGAATATGAATATTTCCCCTTCAACCCGGATGGCTACCGCCTTGTGCTCGTCGACTCCCGCGTGAAGCATGAGCTCGCCGACTCCCCCTACAACAAGCGCCGTGAGTCGTGTGAGCGCGTGGCCAAGCGCCTCGGCATCGAGACCCTCCGCGACGCCACGATGGAGGATCTTGAGAAGATCAAGGGCGACATCACAGCCGAAGATTTCTTCCGCGCCAAATTCGTCATTGAGGAGAAAGACCGCGTGCTTGCTGTCTGCGACGCCCTCAACGCCGGCGACTATGAGACCGTAGGAAAGAAGATGTATGAGACTCACAACGGTCTTTCGAAAGACTACGAGGTGAGCTGCGAGGAACTCGACTTCCTCAACGACGTGGCAAAAGAGATGGGCGTCACTGGCTCGCGTATCATGGGGGGCGGCTTCGGCGGCTGCACCATCAACCTGCTTCCCGATTCTCTCCACGACAGCTTCGTAAAGGAGGTTTGCGCCCGTTTCAACGAGAAATACGGCCATGAGCCCCAGATCTACGACGTGGTAATCTCCGACGGCGCACGCCTCGTGAAAGAAGCTCCCAAGGCATGAAGACGACAAAAAGAACAGCTTCCTCCCCCATAGGGGAGGTGACCCTTTTCACCCTCACCAACGACAAAGGCGCGAGCGTGGAGCTTTCCACGCTCGGAGCCGGCGTCGTCAAGGTGTGTGTGCCCGACAAGGAAGGGAAGATTGAGAATGTGGCCCTCTCATATGCCGACCCGGCATCATATCTCGCCGACGGCCCCTGCCTCGGCAAGGTTCCCGGACGCTACGCCAACCGCATCGCGAACGGTAAGCTCGAGATAGCCGGGAAAGACTATCAGCTGGCCATCAACAACAGACCCAACGCGCTCCACGGCGGCCCAACAGGTTTCATGAACCGCATATGGGAAGCGGAGGAGATACCCTCGGGCGTACGTTTCACATATCATGCCGCCGATGGCGAGGAGGGCTATCCCGGCAACCTCACGGCTGTGGCTGAATACCGCTGGAGCGACGACGATGTGCTGACCCTCGACCTCTCGGCCACCACCGACGCCGAGACCGTGGTCAACCTCACCAACCATGCATATTTCAACCTCGACGGAGCCGACGCCGGATCGGTGCTCGCCCACACGATGAAGATCAACGCCTCGCGCTGGCTCCCCACCGACTCCACCCAGATTCCCACAGGCGAGCTCGCCCCGGTGGCCGGCACGCCCATGGATTTCCTCTCTTTCAAGGAGATCGGCCGCGACATCAAGGCCGATTTCGAGGCGCTCCACATCGGCAAGGGCTATGACCACTGCTGGGTGAACGACGGATATGAGAAAGGGAAGATGATCGATGAGATCGTGGTGCTCAAGGCTCCCGCCTCCGGCCGCGTGCTCACCGTCGGCTCCACGCAGCCCGGAGTGCAGATCTACACAGGCAACTGGCTCGCAGGATCCCCCCTCAATGCCTCCGGCAGAAGCTATGACGACTACGACGGCGTGGCAATAGAGATGCAGGGCTTCCCCGACGCTCCCCACCACGGCAATTTCCCATCGCAGACACTGCGTCCCGGCGAGGAATACCGCCAGACCATCCGCTTCGCATTCTCCGTGGAATAATTCGCTGACACCTGACAGCGCAATCCTTAAAATCCCGCCCCATGAATACCTTCACGATTTTCATGGGTCGGGATTTTTTTGTAATTTTGTAAAGATATACTCACGGTCTTACCATATGGACAACAAGAATCCTGACTCGAACGCCCCGGAGATACGTCCGGAAGTGATAACTTACGACGACATCCGCAAGATGGTGCCGCGCCTCGACGGCCACAAGAAACTCGTCGACAACGTGCTCCATTTCCTGCGTATCGACGAGATAAACCGCATCCACAGCACCTATTGCGACACTCCCGGCGTGGAGTTCGCCCACCGCCTGATAAAGGATGAGTTCAAGTTCGACCTCCGCGTAGACAATCTCCAGACTCTCGCCGGATTCAAGGACGGCCCCTTCATCACCGTCAGCAACCACCCCTTCGGAAGCTACGACGGCATTCTACTCATCGACATCGTCGGTGAGTTCCGTCCCGACTTCAAGGTGATGGTCAACCTCATTCTCGACAAGATTCAGGCCATGCGCGAGAACTTCATAGCCGTCGATCCCCTCAAGAGCGACGATCCGGAGAAGAAGAAGATCACCATGCAGGGCATACGCGAGGCCATGAAGCATGTGAAGCAGGGGCATCCCCTCGGCTTCTTCCCCGCCGGAGCCATGTCGAAGCTCGACTGGTCGCTCACCGTGCGCGACCGCGAATGGCAGCCGTCGATCATCCGCCTCATAAAGCAGCTCCAGGTGCCTGTGATCCCGATCTTCTTCCACGGTCATAACTCCTGGATATTCAACCTGCTCGGCATAATCGACTGGCGTCTGCGCAGCCTGCGCCTCCCCCGGGAGGTGATGCGCGCCTACGGCCGGGAGGTGCATGTCTCCATTGGCGACCCCATATCGGTGGAGCGCCAGAACCAATGCGCCACCATCGAGGAGCTCTCGGCCCTCCTGCGCGGCGCCACCTACGATCTTAAGAAAATAAAATGACACGACAGATGAACGACGAGGTTCTGAAAGCGAAACAGAGATTCTCCATCATAGGCAACTCTCCGGCCCTGCTCGCTGCCATCGAGAGGGCCGTGAAGGTGGCCCCTATCGACCTCTCCGTGCTCGTCACGGGGGAGAGCGGCAGCGGAAAGGAATTCTTCCCGAAGATCATTCACGCCTTCGGCTCGCGCAAGCATCGTAAATATATCGCCGTCAACTGCGGAGCCATACCCGAAGGCACCATCGACAGCGAGCTCTTCGGCCACGAGAAAGGCTCATTCACCGGCGCCATCACGGCCCGCAAGGGCTATTTCGAGGAGGCCGACGGAGGCACCATATTCCTCGACGAGGTGGCCGAGCTGCCCCTCACCACTCAGGCGCGCCTGCTCCGCGTGCTCGAGACCGGCGAATTCCTCAAGGTCGGCTCATCAGTTGTGCAGAAGACCGATATCCGCATCGTGGCCGCCACCAACGTGGATCTCCTCAAGGCCGTGGCGAAAGGGAAATTCCGCGAAGACCTCTACTACCGCCTCTCGACGGTGGTGATCGGCGTGCCCAACCTCCACGACCGAGGCGACGACATAGTGCTGCTCGCACGCAAGTTTGCCGCCGACTTCTCCGAGAAATATCTCACAGCCCCTGTCACCTTCTCCGAGGAGGCGCGCCGGGCAATGACCCTCTACCGCTGGCCCGGCAACGTGCGCCAGCTCAAGAACATCGTGGAGCAGCTCGCGCTCTTCAACGCCGGTGAGGAGATATCGCGACGCACCATGCTCGAGGCCCTTCCCCTCGACCACACGGGTTCATCCTCGCTCGTGGCGAGCCCCCACGACGTAAGTTATGAGACTGAGCGCGAGATGCTCTGGCAGCTCGTCTACTCCATGCGCCGCGAACTCGACGAGCTCCGCAAGCGCATGGATCACCTCGATCCCTCCGACGCGAAATTCAGCAACCACGCCAAGACACAGTCGCTGATAAAATACGAACCCTCCGTCGCCGACGACACCGAGGTGGAAGAGGTCGTGGCCTCCCCCACCCTCGAGGACTCCGAGCGCAACGCCGTGGCAGCCGCCCTGCGCCGCAACAACGGCAACAAGAGGAAGGCCGCCGAGCAGCTCAACATATCGCAGCGCACTCTCTACCGCAAGATCCACGAATACGGCCTCGACCTCGACGAAGGCGCCGACCTCGTTGACTCTTAATGCACAAGCTTAGAATAATGCATAATGCACAATGCACAATGCATAATTCATAATCAACCCACCATCAATTAATTATGCATTATGAATTATGAATTATGAATTAACGAAATTGCATTATGAATCCTAAACCCTAAACCAACAACCCCTCCCTTGAAAATGATTCATTCCCTCCTGAAGCTCTCCGGATGGCTCATGGTGGCCATCATCCTCCCGCTCATGGGCGGATGCGTGCCCTCCTACAAGTTCAACGGATCGGCGCTCAACTACGACATCTACAAGACCATCAACATCTCGGAATTCCCCATACGCGCGGCCCTGGTCTATCCCCCGCTGCAACAGACCTTCGAGAACAAGCTTCTCGACACCGTCACCCGTCAGACACGCCTGCAGGAGGTGGACGGCAATTCCGACCTGGAGATGACCGGCGAAATCACCGGCTACAGCCTCTCCCCGCAGTCGGTGGGAGAAGACGCCTACGCCACCGAGACACGCCTCACCATCACCGTGCGCGTGAAATATACCGACACCAAGAACTCCGCCAACGATGTTGACCAGAGTTTCTCGGCCTACCGGCAGTTCTCCAGCTCCATGATGCTCACCGACGTGCAAGACGACCTTTGCAACGAGATCTGCGACGAGCTCGTCGACCTCATATTCAACGCTACCCTCGGCAACTGGTAAAATATGGAAACGCGAAAGGAAATACTGGAGAGATATCCCTATTTCATCTATCCCGCGGTCATGGCGCTGCGGGAAGGCACCGCCTCGCCCGAGGAGGCTGTGGAGCTGCGCCGCATCGTCGCCGCCAATGTGGGCGACACCACAGCCCTGCGCCTGATGCTCGGACTCGATCCGGAGGAATTCGCCGAATTCTATCCCGACCTGCTCCACCCCTCGCTCTCCACGGCCGACACCATCGACTCTTTCCTCTCCCGCTTCGGCAATCCGGATGCCGCCGTGCCTGCGGCTGCCGCGGAGATTCCCCATGTCTCGGCCGCAGACTATGCCATAGGGCTCGGCGACAGCGCTGCTGATGCCCCGGAAGCCCAAGCTCCGGCCGACAATACCTCGTCGGCCATCGACGCGTTCCTCGCCGCCGTGCCCCTTCCCCAGTCGCGCATACGCAATGCCGACGCCGTTACCGCGCCCCACGAGGAGCCCGTTTCGGAGGCCGAGGCCCGGATTTTGATAAAAAATCATGACTATCAGGCCGCTTTGGAAATTATTCAGCGTTTAAGTTTGATTAATCCGGAAAAAAGTGTTTACTTTGCAGACCAAATCCGCTTCCTGAAGAAACTGATCCTCAACGAAGCCCCAAAAACAACCTGAACAGCCGACGGGCCTCCTCTTCGGCATAAATAAACAACAACGTTAAAATGTATATCTTTCTGAGCATCCTTATCGTGATCGCATGTCTGCTCCTCGTGGGAGCAGTCCTCATCCAGAAATCGAAAGGCGGAGGCCTCGCCTCCGACTATTCGCAGGGCAACCAGTATCTCGGCTACCGCAAGACCACCGACTTCATCGAGAAAGCCACATGGGGTCTGGCCATCTTCATCTGCGTGCTTAGCATCTGCGCGTCGTTTGCCATCAAGGCTCCCATCAACGTGTCGAGCATGGCTCCGGCTCCCGCAGCCACCAGCGCTCCCGCTCCGGCACCCGCGGCCGCTCCCGCAAAGCAGGAGGCAGCCCCTGCCGCAGCTCCCGCCGCTCCCGCGGCAACTCCCGCCGAGACCGCGGAATAATCTCCCGCTCCTTGAAGCGGAGCCGCACTGGCCTCACACAAAGTCACAAACCGTCCGGAACCACCTTCCGGACGGTTTTTTCAATAGTTAAGGCCGAAAGTCCATAACGGCACAAACTCCTTATAGCCGAACTCTATATCATCTCTGACCACAATGCCCTTTTCCGCCCCGTCAAGCTGCTTTTTCCCTTTTCCATGGCCTTCTATCTCGAAAGTGATGCCGTCGATTGTGAAATCGGATATCCTGGAGGCAACAACGTCGTTCATCACCCGTGTCTGATTATAGAAAAAAGTTTCCCTGACATTGCCGATATCCGTATTATCTCCAGTCAGTGCATACATGAGATTGGGATTGTCGAGATACACCTTCTCCACCTTCCCCAGACCGCGCATACCCCCGGTGTCGTCGCGGAGTAGTCCGAGCAATCCGGCTTTCTCAAGATATACCAGATTGTCCGGCACATCGTTCTTGCTCATGCCAAGTTCTACCGCGAGATTGCTCATATTCGGTTTATATGGTGCGTTACCCGCTATGATACCAAGCATTCTTTTAAGCTTACGGGATGTGGCGGGGGTCATTCCCGCGAACTGAGGGATATCCACCTCGAGGGTCTGCGAAATGATCTGCTGCATACGTATGGAATAACCCGGAGAATTACCGAACGGCAGATAGCCGTCAATAAGATATTTCCTAAACAAAGGAAGCGGATGAAAGTCAGCGGGAAGCTCTATTTTATGTCCAAGAATGCCGTAAAGATCCAGCCCGGGGAGGGCTATGCCATGAAACATGAGCAGATACTCCCTGAAAGAGAGTCCCTGCATATGAAACATCAGGGCTCTTCTGCTAAGATCGGCGCTGCCTCTGTGGATGTCGAGAATAGAACTGCCCGTGAAAATCACCTGAAGCGCCGCATGACTGTCGTAGATTTGCTTTAGTTCCTTCGACCACCCCATATATTTATGTATCTCATCTATGACAAGATGCCTGCCACCATCCTTCACGAAATCATCGGCAAGCCCTGTCAACGTATGGTTTGCGAAATAAGTATGGTCGGCAGTCACATAAAGCCATTCGTCAGGATTCCCCGATTCCAGGATACGCTGCTTCACCATTGTAGACTTTCCAACGCCACGCGGTCCGACAAGACCCACCATCCTGTCAGACCATATTATGCGGTCATACATGTATCTTTTGAAATCAAGAGGAGTATGACGCAGCTCCTCTCTCATGAATTCTATAAGCCTAAGGTCTGTCATGATATATTTTTTTGCAAAAATAATAAAAATCCCTTTCAAAAGTGACAAATTCATCAAAATTGTCCCTTTTAAAAGGGACAATTTCTTCAAATCTATCACTTTTGAAAGTGATTTTATCGACATATATAAATCTTTTTGCAATTAGTAATGAGCAATTTGCAATTAGTAATGTAAACGTTCCTTTGCGAGCCCTCTGCGACTCTGCGTGAGGATATAATTGCTAATTGCAAATCGCTAATCATTAATTACAAAAGCCCTTTGCGAGTCCTCTGCGACTCTGCGTGAGGATATAATTGCTAATTGCAAATCGCTAATTACTAATTGAAAAAAAGACGGCGCCCCATCACGGAACGCCGCCATTAGAATTTAATGCCCAAATTGACTTTACTTACTACTTATACAACCGTGACAGGGCTGTCATCACGACATCCAACTGTCTGGCTTTTTCCAAATACCACGAACTGGTACCACATGAAAAATATTCTCTTGACAATTAGCGATTTACAATTAGCAATTATAGTTGGCTGATTGCCGATCTGTCTTGACAGAATCAATTATTAATTAGCGGTTTGCAATTAGCAGTTGAAGTAACTTACTAATTCCTCATCACCGATTCCTCAACCTTAATTGCTCATTGCTAATTCCTCATTACTAATTGTTATTCCTCATTCCTAATTCCTCATTGCTCATTGTTATTGCTCTCGGTAAAGCGGAGCGCCTGTGGCGCCCCGCATCCCGGATTGAAACTTCGCATTCAGAATCGAGGGGTATTCTTTAAAGCGCCTTATATTCTTCCGATTACTGCGTACGCGTAAACGTCACGACACCGGGCCATTGAGCAGGATCCGTAGATGTGGTCTTACAATTGAAGTAATTATTGTAGACCAATACATAAGTTGTCGTCGAGGCGGGATTACCAGGGAGATCAGAGAGTTTGTTGATCGTCCTCAAACGGCATCTGACAAGATGGTCAGGATTCTCCGTTTCCATATCCACATTATTCGTGCCGGCCTTATATTTATACATATACTCAAGATAAGATACCGTCTTGACATATTTTACAGCAGGTTCAGTATAGGCAGTGGTGGTGGGGAAGTATGTCTCACCAGTCTGCACGGCAAGAGTGCCGATGGGATTGTTCTCCATATTCTGACGGTTGCTCTCAAGCACGAACTCCAGAGGAAAAATCTCTCGTGGAAGACCTGCCGGGAGATTGAAATATACCGTAAACGGTTCCCCTTCATTCGGACTCACCACATTAGGCGTGACACCGGATGGATAATCATTGTCTGATCCGGCATATACCACAAGATTAGAATAGTCGAAAGGTACATGAGAGAAAAGCGTTATCTCCCGGCCAAGACCATTCCCGTCAACGATCCAGAATTGCTGGCGCTTACCGTCACCGCCGGCAATAGCTGTAGGAGTTATCGTCACTCTCATCCACTTCTCTCCCTGATAATCAACCTCCACAGGATCAGTCACACTCGCAATGACCTCTCCCGGTTTGAGGTCAACAGCCTTGAATCCTGCAACGCTATTCCCGTTTCCTTTCGTAGTCCCGGGTGTCGTCACATCAGTAGTGTACTGATAATAGAAATCGAACGGTGCCTGGTCGGTAATGACAATACCCGTGTTGCTTACAGAGATCATGTTCTGACCGTCGGAGACACTGAGCATGTTCTGTGTGTCGACATCTGCCGAGATATTGTTGAACGTCAGTCCGTCGATCGCCTCCGATGGAGTGGCATACCCCTCTGCCGAAACCTGTGTTATCGTCACACTATAGTTTATATTCCTTATCAAAGCGTCATAATACTGAAACACATTGGTCTCTGTGTTCATATTACCGAGATCGATCTTGTAATATCCTTCAGTCCAACCCCTCTCAGGATGATTGTAGCTTCCCCATATCAATACATAAGTGCGTCGGGTCGACTCAAATGGATGCTCGTAGAAATATTTCGGTAAATTCGTGAATGGATGATTGCCTCCCGTCGCGGTAGTCCAGACTCTTGCCTCCTCCTCGGTGTTTATAAATCTTGCTGCGGGAGGCATCAGTCCCAGATAATCGGCCACTATCTCCGGATAGGTCTTCATGTTGTCGGAATCATCGAGCAGACTTGCGAAACTTTTTTTGCTGACATTATACGGTGCCACAGTACCGGAACTCGGTACATTGATAAGTTCGAAACCATAAAGCTGGAAATTATCGAGACTCTCCGTAACAGACACCTGAGCGAAATTACGTATCACCGGTATGTTTCGGAATTTCTCCTTAACCTCATCCGTAATAGTAAGCACTTCATCACCATTCTCATCCGTTGATCGTACAGCATATCCGGTCGGGAATTCCACGCGCGCCCAGTAAGCCTCTGAGCCGTCAGCTACTGACAAAGATTGAAAAACTGCAGCTTCCGAACCATACACTCCGATAGTTAGATAATCGGGAGCGACCACGAAATGAAGCACCCTGGGTTCGGTGGTCTTCATCAGATTCGGTATCTTGAAATTGACAATCTGGCCGTTGTTCACAGCAGTTGTCGTAGAGGTTATCTCAGCATTATACGTTCTTGTCGGGAAAGTATTGGTAGCATCAGTCCCCAAGGCGAATTCGAAGACAGTCAGTTTAAGTCCAGCACCGGGTGTATTGCCAAGAGCGCGGGTATCCTGACGCGTCATGTCAGGGATAAGCAACCCGACTGTCACGTCATCAGTGCCGACATCTGCAGGATCAATTGCAGGCACTACCTCGTCGCTGCAACCTACGGCAATGGTTGCAAAAATCGCTGCCGCAGACATCCCAATATATTTTAAGAATCTATGAATAGACATATCAATCATCCTTTCAATAGTTTAAATTGCGCAAATGCGTCAGTTTTGAGCATTACGTTTCGGCATATCACCAAGAGTGTAGGTATATATACCTCGTCCGTCGGGAGAAATGGTATAATCTGCATCATCTTCCCAATACCATTCGTCATAGACACAACGAACTCCACTTGATCTTCCTGGTCTGTCAGTAGTTGTTAACTGACTACCTTCGTTAGGATTAATATAAACATATCCCTGCGCCGATAAATAATAAGCGCCACTACTAAATAAAATTGGAATAATAGTATTCCTAGACAAATTGACAATAAATTCAATTTCAGCAAAAGTTGGAAGTCTCCATCTTCCGGCAGGACAATTATCCTCCTGATACGTAGCACATCTTTTTCTAAGATTCTCCAAAGATTCACCCGAATTCACTACTCCATAAGACGAGGCAATCCTAAACTTCGGGGCAATCATCAGCCTTGTCTCTGATGTTTCGTTCGTTGGATAATACCAACGCAATCTACGATTCCGGGGTATATCTCCACCATAAAATAACGAGTTAACCTGAGCACACCAAGTCCCAGCATAAGTCTGAGAATCACTTTCCGGAGGGATAAGCCGATTATTGCGAGTATTATTCAAATTGTTATCCGGATACAAAGTCCTCGGGTCCCCAATGAAATAATTTTGTGTAAACTCGTTGAGCTTAGATACATTAATTATGTACATATTTGGGTTCTTATTGGTGGCCGAGCTGCCCAGTCCAAATACACCCCCAAAATTAGCATTTTGGGAATTACTATTATTGACATAAACATTACCCTTGTTAGTTCCAGGATTCTTAACCGCTCTAATCCACATTGGGGGATATTGAATCACAGTAAAAGTCTCCTTAAAACTTTTCTTATCTTTATGGTGTAATGTTACTTCAAAAACATAAGGAGAATAGGCATCATCCGGATTTGAAGGCCTTTCATACCGATAAATGCTATTCTGGACTGTTGTGGTATCCCTTAATGTAGTTTTACCTGTCTGACTAACAGTTACTCCATCTTCATCGAGAGGAGTCCAGATTTTGAGCTCATGCTTTAGATTGAATGTATATTGCTTGAGCTTTGGATCACGTGTATTCATCTCTTTAGTATATGAGACCAAAGAATCCTTTCCGGTAATCGATCTATTGATTACGGGGAAGGATGTCGGGAAACTAACCACAGCACCCATATTATTATTTCCTGTCTGGGTTATATACGCAAATCTATTGTAGCGCATTGTTATATTCTCCACCTCGACAGGATGGGAAGAATTGAAGCGGAGCGTGAATTCATCAAGACCGTTCACCTCATAGGTGCGCGGACTGACAATCAGATAACGGTTGTCCTTGATAGCCACATCAGATGACTGTGTCTGCCAATCAACAATCCGATAGAAGCCTTCAACCTCCTCGGGCATCTCCGGAGAACGTGAGCCGAGCATGTTGACGCTCAGATCTATCTGATAGCTGTGGTTGGATACTATCTCCGTCACCTCCGTAGGAGTGACAGGCACGGAGTAATAGAAAGTCTCATAGGTGGTTTCCGTAGGACCCGTGGCGTTACCCCTCTGCCAAGGTATTATCAGCGTCAGAGTGGTACGGTGCATCTCTGAGGGAGAATTTTCCCAATAATTGGGATATGTGTAGAAAGGACATGTCTGCTTCCACGGATAATCCGGATATGAGGCAGCATTATTGGAGAATCCCCATGTATTGTCGTTACGCGTGGTGATATCGAAATAATTGGCATCAGGGATTACAGATTCCGGAGTAAGGACGGATTCCGCAGTAGCGGTCTTCACATCATCGTTAAGGAGAACACGCATGGCGTCATTGACGCCGAGAGGCCACCAATAGACATCACTGTCTTCCGACTCCCTTACGTTTGCCGGCAACTTCACATTGAGCGTGATTTTGGCTGCAGTGCGCACCATAGGGACTTCTCCGGCAGCGGAATTCCCGCCACTGTCTGCAGAGTAGGTTGCCACTGATGTGCCAGTCATGACAAAGTTTGGTTGCACCTGCAATTCGTCAAACCGTCCGGTGACAGAGAGTGCCTTCAACTGGTTGACCGATGGATTTGTCCCCTCGATAGCCTTAAGTGTCTCCTCGGGAAGATTAGCCACAGCAAACACCTTGCATGTCGCCCCTGTGACCGCCCCGGAACCGAAGAGCAGATCAGCCTCCTCCCTTCTAAGGGATATCCGGCAACTGTAGGAATCTTGCGCCGTGAGGCCACGGTATATGCGTAACGCTCCAGGCTGCCGGTCGTCTCCGAGATTGGCATCATAGAGTCCTACCACAAGCGACGTTATCCTGTTTTCATTATAGTCTGTTATTCCGGGCTCGTCGACACGGGTCTCAGCCTTCGCACTGTAGAAACGGATGGTCAGGCCCCCTTCGGCGACTTCCGGCACATCGGCATTCTCCGCCGTGCAGCCTGCGATGGCCATGGCGGCAAGAAGAACGGCACCGGCCGTCGCTGAATGTCTGAATATATTTCTACACATAGATTTCATGCTTCCTGTTTACAATTGATGGTTTAGTGTTTACCGTCGCGGCGCATGTCATTGCGCAGCCTGGCTTATTATGTAGTTTCCGAAATTGCCGGCAACCGGAGCCTCCATATAACCATAGCCCATGTTGACTATGACCTGGAGCATCGCGGAGCTCTTTATCGTAGGCTCCGGGTTGGTGCTGACAATTTTCAAGGTAGCCTTCTCCCCTACGTTACCCGTCACAGTCTCCACCTCATTACCATCGGCATCAAGGAACATGAACGCTCCCGGATTACCTTCGGCAGAGATAAGGAATGCCGTCCAGGTCTGGTTTCTCGGGGTGTCGATAGTGAAACTGCATTCGGCAGCCACACGGTTGGCCGCGGAATCCCACGGTCGGAGAAACACCTCATTGGTCTGGATGGTATTGTATGTCCCGGCTGTCCAGGTTATGGCATCGCCGACAGACGGATTGGCTTCATAGTCAAGCACCAGCCTGCTCTGTTCCCACGGATTGACATTGAAAGTCAGGTCGGCATAGGTCAGGTCGGCGTTATTTACCGTGACAGTATATATGTGGTTGCGAAGCAACACCCCTTGCGAACCTTTCCAGGGGAATTCCACCCCCTTGTAACCGCTCATCGGCACAGTGAAACTCATTTCATTCTCATTGGCCGATGGTTTTACGGATATTATCAACGCCGGCACTGTCCCATTCTCGATAGTCTGCTCCGGAGAATAAATGAACCATTCCGGAAGAGTCGTGGGCGTGGCAGCATCGGGATCCCTGTATCCCGCAGGATTGCTGATGAAAACCGTCTCTGTTCTGGCTGCTGTCTGATCAGGGATATTCGTAGCGTGTACCTGATTCCCGTTCTCATATGCCGAAGCATTTGCAGGAAGCACCGACCCGACCGTGGAGGTATATACAAACCGTGCGCCGGTGACGCATGGATAGTCTCCATCTCGTCTCGGCATGGCGTCAACAATCCTCACCTTTGCAACAGCCCTGAGGAGATTTATCTCTCCGACGTAGATGCGGCGTTCGGGACGCGACTCATAAATAACCTCCTCAGTGACATGAAACGAGAGTGTGCCAAACATCGGGATCAACCCGTTCACCTTTGCAGCCAGTGATGACGCCGTGGGATTATACCAGGAATCGGTCATCATGTAGGTAAGCTGATCGGCAGCGGTCATGAATTCCCCGAAGGTAGTGGCCGTATCGTTGGTGGCACTCAGCGCCTGCATTGGGAGAGAACTGAAATTGCCGGAGGTAGCGGTTCTCGAGGCATTTGTGTTGGCAAGGAGAACGATCCGGAAAAACACGGCCTGGGTGCCGTTTGGCGAAAGCTCATGGCCAAGATACTTTTCCAGAGCCTCACGGTTTACCATCACACGGAAGTCGTAGACACCGGCCCCTCCGGCCACCGTCATGTTGGGATGGTTGCCCGATGCAATGTCGGTGCATGCGCACACCATGGGAGCGTTATCACCGGTGCCCGCGAAGATGAAGAAAGCGAGATCGTTGAGGTTGACCACATCCTCGATCTGGGGAATCTCACTTGATTCCTCTTCAT
Source organism: uncultured Muribaculaceae bacterium (assembly GCA_910588245.1). Lineage (GTDB taxonomy): Bacteria > Bacteroidota > Bacteroidia > Bacteroidales > Muribaculaceae > Lepagella. The sequence goes on from CAJUQP010000027.1 coordinate 19,315, forward strand.
GGGCGTTGTCATCGGCGCGCGTAGCCTTGGGATTGACAGTGCCGAGGGCCGAACTGACCTTGAAGTGGAGCTCAAGTCCCTCCGACTTCTCACCGCATCCGGGCAGATCCGGGTCATCGACAAGACCGCAGCCTCCGGAGAAAAGGCAGAAAGCGGCTCCGGCTGCCATATTTATCAATGCCTTGAGTCTCATAAGTCATTCTCCTCCTGTGGGGGCACTACAGCCCAACTGTTGATATAAACTCCGATCGCGGAATACCAGGTGTCGTTCGGGTTAAGGAAGAACACCATCGAAAAATCGTCCATCCGGTCGAGATATTCCTGGTCGGAAAGGTTTTCGTTGTAGTTACCCTTCACGAGCAGCAGATACTGCACGAAGGGAACGTTGATGATTGTCCTGCCGTCGGAATTGCGTCTCACCTTGAGCCTCTGTCCGCTGTCGGCCATGATGCGCGAGGTGCTTAGTTCCGAAAGATGGGACGCGATCGTGGTGATCGTGCCGTCGGGATCACCTCCGGGGGTGAGTGCGGTGGTCTGCCCGTAGGTCACTGACCAGGGGGTGTAGCTGAATTCCGGGCCAGGGAGTACCGCATTGTCCCATGCAAGCAAGGAGTTGGCGGCCTCGATCGACACCGAGAAATCGTCGCGCTCTATGGCCGAGCCGTCAAGATGCTGGAGCATCACGGCAACACGTTTCGTATCCTTCATCATGGGGATTACAATATCCTGCACGACATGTTCGGTCTCCTGCACGGTCAGCGTCACGTCATCGAGAATGCCGTGGTAGAGACCCATCATCTTATAGTCGGAATAAAGCGCCGGAGCATCGCCGTCAGCACGTGTCTCATCCTCATTCTCCTGCGCCCTTTCCTTGAGATTTAACGTGCAGCCCAGATTACGCATGGAAGCCGGACGCATGGCATCAGCGACAGTGAATGCATCCTGTCCCGCGAGACCTCCCCAAGCCAGGAAACTATAGGTGCCAGGTGCCACATCCATCGTGAGATAGAAATCCTTGTCGGCCAGAGAGGCGCCAGACGCCTCCCCCTGCCAGGCGAGACGGCCCTCGCTGTCGAAAGCCCATACATTCACCGAACGGACTTCCGCAGGGAAGGCGTCGGCATATTTCATGTTGTAGTCGTATGTGAATTTCAGGCGGTATGTCACCGTACATGGATCCAGGTCATCGTATACCCAGTTATCGCACGATGTCAGGCCTAAGGCGAGTATGGCCGCCATGGCCGTGCCGTATAGTTTTGCTCGCAGATTGAATTTATTCATCACCACGGTTAGTTTTATTGATTTGGTGAACCGGAAAGCGGTCAGGCTTTCCGGCCCTGACACCGGGACATTTAGCCCCGGTGGGTTAAGGTATTACCAGATTCTCACATCAGATGAGAACCGAAGAAATCATATCAGATTAGAGATCCACACCCTGGTTGGGAACGATAGCCCACTTCAGGATATTCACACGGTAAGCCATGTAGTAGTCCTTGGTGTCAGCGGGGGGCACGATAGGAGTCGTCTTGTTGCCGATACCGGTTGCAAGACCTGTGATGGAATTGATGGTCAGCTGATAGGAATGGTTACGTACGATACCGAAATCACCCACGCGAACGATGTTCCAGTTGATGTTCTTGGTGTTGGGGCTTGTGGTAGTGCCTTCGGTAACATTCTTCTGGGTATTGCCGGCACGATACCAGCCATAGTGCTTAACCGGGATATTGAAGAAACCGGCACCGGCTGTATAGCATATAGCATAACCGACCTGGTTCATCAGAGCCACATTGGCTTCATCTACTGTTATTTGACCTTCAGCCTCATCGGCATTCTCCGATTTAGCAGTAACCAACAGCTTATAACCGTTGCCGTTCGCCACATATACCTCAGTTGCAGGTAATGCTCCGCCTCTAAGCTGGAGAGTACGCTGACGGTCTGCAAGTTTCATAGGATAAGCATCTCCTGTGGCAAGATCCTTGACATCAGCTGAAATTTCTGATACCTTTGTGAGGTCTACAAGAAGTGCAAGATCCGCAGGTGTGTCTATGCTCAGAAGAGAATATGTGAAAGTACCATCACCATTGGAAGTTTTCTTATAAAGAGTCGTCTGCTGCTGGAGGAAACGTTTGTAAAGGCTTGTAGTACCAGTGACATTACTTGCTATCATTCCGGCATCGGTATCGGCATCCTCATTGTTGTCAAAATAAACATAAGGGTTATTATTGGCATCACGAAGATAAGTATAGAAAGTAGTATTGGTTATAGGAGCGGCGCCATTCACAGATATTTCGTAGTGACCAGCAAGTACTACTGATGCTACTGCTGCCGCAGGATTCTGGGAAGCAAGTGCAGGTACTCCGACAGTTGTCTCCCTAAAATAATGAGCTGTCTGTCCGTCAGTATCAGTAAATCCCTGTTTAGGTATTGCTGTCTCACCCTCAGCTGCAGGTTTTCCGACAATATCCCAATAGCTATAGTATTTTTGAGGAGAATCGGCTAATTTTTTCTGACCGTCAACCATTACTATGTTTCCATCTGCATCTCGTTCATAAAGGTCATCCGCAACTTCAGGATAATTCTTCTGGAAATACGCAGGAGAACATGCCCAGTATGAACGGTGATATGCAGGATTGTTCCATTGCCAGGCCTGGGTTCCCCAATCAAGAACATTTGTACCGGGATCGGTAACAGCACCTCCTGTCCAGGGAAGATTATTGGCATTAATACGACCATTGAGAAGAGTCCAAGTATAATTATCAGGCAGTATTTCACCACCGGTGCCCTGAACACGGAAATTCTTGACAGCATAGGTTTGCTTTGCTTCTGCATTGAGAGCCCAACCATCTACCTTGAAAACAAAATTAACAGTTACATCTTCTCCTGCATCATTCTTTGAACTTGTAACATAGGGCTTGATAGCATCATTACCAATAGTCAAGGTAAGTTTTGCAGCATAGCGCTCCATATAAATGTTCAGAATCTTTGCTTTCTGTTCAGGTGTTGCATCGGTAGCCTGTCCCGCAGTGGCAGCATCCTGGGCGGCTTTCTCAGTCTCAAACACCTGATCATCTCCAATGGGCACAGCTATTACAGGCTTAGTAGGATCTCCACTCGGTGGATTACCTGGAGTATAGTTATAATAAACCGAATTGCTCATCGGAAAATATCTCTCATCTTTGGGCTGTCCCTCGTCATCTGTCCCCATACTTCCAGTTACCACAAGCTCTCGAGTTACAGTTTCAATCTGACTCAGAGGATTCTGAAGAGAAGCTGAGGATACCGGATTAATGTAGCACATTACCTGCTTCGGTTTTCCTTGTCCCTTATAAGTGTCTACTCTCACTACTTTATAGTAATAATCCTCCACTGTTCCTGAAGGAGTGGGAGCCTGGGTTGGCGCACCGAGATCGACATTTACAATATTTCCAACCACCTCGCCATTTTCTTTATAGAATACAAAATATGCATTCTTTACTTTAGATTCGTTTCCTGTACCATTGCCGAAGTCTGTCTGGCTATTATCTTCGCCATAATTTTCCTGCGGATTGCCATTTGAGCCACCGGCTCGCGTACCAGACCCCATATTGCCGTGGATAGCGACACTCACGTAGTATGACTCGTTGCCGTCTGACGAGCCGGGTTTACCGTTGTCAACGGGCAAGTCTTCGCTTGTACAGGCGGCGAGGCCTAATGTGGCGAGCGCCGTCATTCCATAGAAAAACTTTGTTTTCATACAGTTGGTTTTAAAAATTATTATTTGGTTTTGTGATGGTTTGTTTTAGTAAGAAGGTGAGGGGAGTTTCCGCGATTTGCAGTCGCGGCACAACAGTGCCATCCGGCGGTCAACCCTTCACAAGTCGTTAGTCTTTAGTTTGTTAGTCTTTAGCCGTTATTTAACTGTTAACTTGTAACCCTTTAAACTTTAAACTTTAAACTCTAAACTTTAAACTCTAAACTCTAAACTTTAACCCTTTAACTCTTTAACCTTTAAAGGATAGTGACTCCTCCGGTGAGGGCCGCTTTCTCAGCGCGGTCCATCTCGTCGAGGGCTTCGGCGGCTCCGGCCACGCCGGATGATTTGCCTCTCTCCAGAAGGGGACGGGCCGCGGAGTAGTCACCGCGCAAGGCCAAGAGAAGACCGCGGGCATAGATCGCTTTCGGCGAGTCGCCGGCACGGGCCACATACATCTCGGCGGCCTCAAGGTCGCCGAAGCCCATCGCTGCGTTGGCGGCGTTGAGATTGGCCGTGGCGTCGTCGGGGAAGAGACGGGCCGCGAGCGTGAACGTCTCAAAGTATTCCTTGCTGTCCTTGGGATAGCTGTTGGCCACGAGATAGAGTTCGTTCTGGCTAAGGTTGCGCGGATGGGTGCGCATCACTTTCTTTATTTCCTCCACATCGTAATATTTCTTGATGTTGTAGGTGATGCGGTAGTCCGTGTGGCGCAGAGTGGGGTACACCTCTTTGAGCAGCATAGGGTAGGCTTTCGGGAATCGGGCGGCAAAACGGTCGTTTTTAGCCTCGACCGGTATTTTCGTATCGTCGATGAACGCCACCATCTCCTGCCATCCGTCGATGCGGTTGCGGTCGAGCCAGGTCTTCAGCCCTTCCCAGTCTTCGGGCATTGACGAAGTCCTGTAGACCGATGACGGGAACGACGAGTGGCGGGCCACATAGTTTTTCACGGCCTCCGTACGTCCCTTTGCCAGACGGACGTTGCCGGCATACGACCCCTCGGGCGACGCGTAGCCGCACAGATAGATTTCCTTGACAGTGGCGTCGGGATTGTCTTTCACTTTTCCGAGCGAGGCCAGGATGGAGTCGAGCTCAGCATGGTTGCCGGCGTAGCTCCAGTCTATGTCGGTGCGGCCCACCATGAAGCGGATGTCGGCGCGCCCCGAAAGAGTGAAGACCTTCTCGGCAGTGTCGGAGGGCACTATATACTGGAATTTCGGATTGACGATGCGTTCCATATAGTCCATGTCGGCCACACGCACCCCCTCGAGCGAGCGGCTCTCGGTGCCGCCCTTGCAGTGGCATTCAGTGCGGGTGTCGACGAAAATCTCGAGATGGGAGATCGCCATCCAGGGTTCGTAGGCCACTGTGCGCGAATAGTCGACGGCGTCGGCAGATCCGGCGCGCGTCAGCAGAGGGTTGTCGCTGTTGTTTCTGACCTCGTAGAACCATGCCCGGCGTCCGGCCACGGTCAGGGGGTCGAGCCGGAGAGTGTCGGAGCCGGCTATCACGGCAGGGGTAAGCACAATCTTTTCCCCCGACTTCACCTTATATTCCTTGGGATCGAGCCTCAGGTTTACCGTCAGGTTGTTGTCAGAACGCAGCACGGCCATGTCGGATATGTGGAGACGGTCGGTGTTGACCCCCGCCATGGCAGGAATCGCGCAGAGCGCGGTTATAGCAAGAATATTATGTCTTTTCATGATGCGACGCGGTTAAAAAACATACACTATGTTGAGGGCCAGTTTGGTGGGGCCGAAATAGTTGTGGGGCCTGTTGTCGGCCACTTTCGAGCCACATTCGGCGCAGGGATAAGAATCATAGCTTGTATAGATCCATCCAATGCCGATCTCGGCCTCGATATTCCAGTGGGGATGTACAGGCCATGCATAGCCATAGGCCACGCCCGCGCCGGCTCCCCAGCCTTGGTAGCGCATATCCTTCAGTTTTGCGAAATCGGTGCCCAGAAATTTAGTACCGTGCTTCCAGTTTCCGAAATTGAACTGTCCGCCGAGAGCATGCAGACCGAGGAAATGACCGGCGAAACGTCGGCAGAACCAGTAGCGAGCTTCGGGCTGGACGAGCCAGTGCTTCCAGCGGCGGTCTTTGACAGGCCATGCGTTGAGCTGGCCACTCACGTCGAGCGTCCATTTCGGGGCCAGTCCGACCTCAAATCCGAGGTTGGGCGACAGCGCGGCGTCGGAGACAAGGTTGGTCTTCAATGCGAAGTCCTGGGCTCTGAGAGAGGGAGCAAGTCCGAGAATAGCCAGGAGCGTTATCCATAGAATACGGTTGCGTCTCATTTATACAGAAGTTAGTTTTTCGTTAGCGTTGAGAGCTGATTTACAGCCTATTGACAGTAGTGAAACAATTCCATCTCTTACTAAGAGAGGGACTTTCGGTTTTTCCGAAAAATTCTTATAACCGCATAATCAGCTCAGTAAAAGCCATGTAACGACCCCAAGCCTCGAAAAACAATCGACACTTATTTCGATTGAAATGTTAAAAATGGATGTTCTGTTTAATTTTTTTGAAGATTGGTTTGTATAATATCTTAAAAAACATTACTTTTGCAAAGATTTCCCTCTCTTAGTAAGAGAGGGTATCATTTATTGTCTCCCCGGCATCGGGTACACAGATGCGTTAGCTATGGGTCTGCGGCTTTCCAGCCGCAGAACAGGTGCACAATCGGCAAAAATCATTTCAGACTATTATACAAGGTGACTGCGGGTACTCTTTAGACTTGTGGTTGACCGCTGTGTACTTGCGTTTGATGGCTGTGCACCGTCGCTGCGGCTGGAAAGCCGCAATCCCATAGCTACGCAGCTGGGGACTGGGGTTTGATGGCTGTGTACTGGGGTTTGACGGCTGTGCACTTGGGTTTGACGGCTGTGCACCGTCGCTGCGGCTGGAAAGCCGCAGTCCCATGGCTACGCAGCTATGGGTACCGGGGTTTGAGAGGTGTGTAGGGAGTTATTTAAAAATTCACTATCACGATAAATCTTTTAGGTCGATGCAAAATTACCGATTACAGCACGAAAACGCCGCCGGTCGCAGTTTGCGACCGGCGGCGTTTTCGTATGGGCGGATGGTTTATTCGTCGTATTTGCTGGCGTTCCAGAGGAGCTTGTCGCGCAGGATGGTGGCGAAAGTGGTCTCCTTTCTCCTTATAAGCATGGTGGAGAACCCCGCACGCTTTATCCTTACCTTCTCGCCCGCGGGGAGCGGATAACTGCGTCCGTCAAGGCTCAGACGGAACTGCCCCGTGCGGCTCTCCACCGTCAGCTCGAGTTCCGAATCACCCCCGACCACAAGAGGACGCACCGTCAGGGTATGGGGCGCCACAGGAGATATCGCCATGCAGTCGAGCGTAGGCTCGAGGATCGGGCCTCCCGCGGCCATGCTGTAGGCCGTGCTTCCCGTAGGGGTAGCCACGATAAGGCCGTCGGCGCGATAGTCGGCAAGGAAATGTCCGTCGATGTTGGTGCGCACGGAGATCATCGAGGCCGTCTCCTCCTTGAGGAAGGCCACCTCATTAAGCGCGTAAGGCCACATGTCGGGGGAGAGTGAAGGACTCTGCACCCACAGGAGCATGCGCCGCTCCACGATGACATCTCCACGGCACACGGCGCCCAGCAGTTCTCCTATCTCATCTATATTGCATGTGGAGAGGAAACCCAGATGACCGGTGTTGACACCAAGAATAGGTATCTCTCCTTTGCCCACCCAGCGCGCGGAGCGGAGGAAAGTGCCGTCGCCTCCGATGCTGAGCACGAGCCCCGTGTCTTCGGGGAGACGCGACGATATTCTGGCACCGCGGAGGTCCACACCCTGTTCGGCGAGATAGGAACCGAGCTTCGGATGCACCGTGACGGCAAATCCCGCCCCGTCGAGGAGCGAGAACAGCGAAGCCAGTTCACCGAGATAGGCGTCCTGACGCCGGCTTCCATATATTGCTATCCTGTTCAATTAAAGGTTAAAGGTTAAATGAATTTGGAATGTTGAATTTTGAATGTTGAATGTTGAGGAGGAGGGGGATTGGGAATTTTGAATTTTGAATTTTGAATTTTGAATGTTGAATGTTGAGGAGGAGGGGGATTGGGAATTTTGAATTTTGAATGTTGAATTTTGAATGTTGAATGTTGAGGAGGATGTGGAATGTTGAATTTTGAATTTTGAATATTTAAGGGGGAGGGGGATTGGGAATGTTGAATTTGGAATGTTGAATGTTGAATATTTAAGGGGAGGGGAGCGAAAGATAATCAGCTTGGCGGCTTCTTAGCCATTACAGCCAATTTAGCCATCTTGCCTTTCCTTGACTCTTCACTCTTCACCCTTGACTCTTCACCCTTCACTCTTGACTCTTCACTCTTCACCCTTCACCCTTGACTCTTGACTCTTGACTCTTGACTCTTGACTCTTCACTCTTCACCCTTGACTCTTCACTCTTCGCGCGCAGCGCGCAGCGCGCTCCGCATCACACATTCATCAGGGTCTGCAGCGAAAGCAGGCGGTCGATGGCTATCTCGGCGTCGCGGATCTCGCCGTTGGCGCCGTAAGCATCCACCACATTGAAGTCATAGCGTTCCAGACTGTGTACAGTGGCCGACGGATCGGTGTGCCTGACCCTCAGGGTTACCCTCAGATAACCGTCGGCTGTGGGGGTTGTCATCATGTCGACAAGATGAGCGTCGCTGTCTTCCACAGCGTGCGCGAGCACACTCGCGCTATACTCCTCAGGGCGGCACTCCACGTCGATGACGCTGCAGTCGTCGCGCGCGGCGATCATCCGGCCAAGCCCCTCGAGCAGCGACGTCTGGTCGATCACCCCCAGGGTCTGTCCTCCGTCGACAACCGTAAGCTCGCGTCCCGGAGCCTCCAGAAGGCGAGGCAGAACCTCTATGACAGGCATATCGGCGTCTATCGTGCGCAGGGCTTCGGTGTGAGTCGCCCTGTTTCCCGGTGATATTATCTCCCTTGCTTTCATTGTTACCTTTTTATTGTAAACGGATTTTGAGTGCTTTTCGCACTACATCTTGATTTTTTAACACCTTCGTTAATCTTTTTCTTTGAACAAAACTCCTTTTTTTATACTTTTGCACTTAGAAATAAGCTTCTATTGAAGGTTTACGGGGAAGCTGCAAATATCATGCCGAAAACGATATTCCGCCTGCGGAAGTCGCCGGCCACAGTTCCCCGCACCATGTCAGACCATTAAAACAGACAGAAAATGACAAGGTTAAGCGTAAATATCAATAAAGTCGCCACTCTCCGCAACGCCCGCGGCGAGAATGTGCCCGATGTGGTGAGATTCGCCATCGATTGCGAGCGTCTCGGCGCTCAGGGCATCACCGTGCATCCCCGTCCCGACGAGCGCCACATCACCCGCGCCGACGTCTACGCGCTCCGCCCGGTGGTGAAGACCGAATTCAACATCGAAGGCTACCCCTCGGAAGATTTCATGAGGCTCGTATGCGAGGTGCGCCCCGAGCAGGTGACGCTCGTGCCCGACGCCCCCTCGGCTGTCACTTCCAATTCCGGATGGGACGTGGTGGCCAACGCCGACTTCCTCAACCAGATATGCCTCCGGCTCTCAGAGGCCGGCATCCGCAGCTCCATATTCGTCAACGCCGATCCGGCGCAGGTGAGGAAAGCCGCGGAGGTCGGGGCTAACCGCGTGGAGCTATACACCAAGCCATATGCCGACAACTACGCCAAAGACCGCGAAGCGGCCGTGGCCCCCTTCATCGCGGCCTCGCAGGCAGCCCTGGAGATAGGGCTCGGGCTCAACGCCGGCCATGACCTGAACCTCGACAACCTCGAATACTTCCACCGTTCCCTCCCCCTGCTCGACGAAGTGAGCATCGGCCACGCGCTAATCTCCGACGCGCTCTATCTGGGCATCGGCGAGACCATACGCCGATATCTCGCATGCCTCGCCGACTGAGCCACGAAAATGAATTCCAACGCATAAACAACTAAAACCGATAAACTTCCACAGACAATGTCCTCCCTATCATTCTGGTCGCTCGTGATGGACGGCGGCTACATCATGATCCCGCTCGCCATCATGCTCCTCGTGAGCATCTACATATTCATTGAGCGCTGCATAGCGCTCCACCGCGCGTCGAAATATGACGAAACCTTCATGAAGCGCATACGCGACTATATCATGGAGGGGGACATCGACAACGCCGTGAACCTCTGCAAGCGTACCGACACCCCCTACTCTCGCCTCATCCTGAAAGGCGTGAACCGCATCGGACGCCCCATGAACGATGTGCTCGTGGCGATCGAGAACACCGGCAACATCGAAGTGGCCAACCTCGGCAAGGGCTTCACGTGGCTCTCAACCACAGCCGCCGGAGCTCCCATGCTCGGATTCCTCGGCACCGTGGTAGGTATGATCGAGGCGTTCTTCGCCCTGGCCAACGCCGGCACCTCCGCCAACATCACGGTGCTCTCCTCAGGCATCTACCAGGCTCTTGTCACCACCGTCGGCGGTCTGGTGGTGGGTATCGCCGCCCTATTCGCCTACAACTATCTCGTATCGCGCGTCAACCGCATCATGAACTCCATGGAATCGAAGACCATGGAATTCATGGATCTCCTCAACGAGCCCGCGTAACCTTTCTCTTCTTTGAATGCATAATCTTCAACAAATGCATAATGCTCAATGCATAATGCATAATCTTCAACAAATGCATAATCAAGTCCTCATCAATTAATTATGCATTATGAATTATGCATTATGAATTATGCATTATGAATTATGCATAATGAACTATGCATTATGAATTTAGAATTATGAATCATGCATTCGTCCAACTGAATCATCCGATAAGAAATGGCTCTCAAGAAATCTTTCCAGACCCTCGATACATTCTCGATGTCGTCGATGACCGACGTCATCTTCCTGCTGCTCATATTCTTCATGGTGACCTCCACGCTCATCTTCCCGGCGGCCATCGACGTCAACCTTCCGCAGAGCAGCGAGCAGACATCGCTGAAACCTATCACTGAGGTCTACATCGACAAGGAATCGAAATATTATCTCGTGGCAGACCGCAACGACTCCATAGCGGAGAACTCCGAGGCCCGTCCCGTGACCCGCGACGAGCTTCTCGCCAACCTCATGCTCATACAGCAACAGGACTCCCTGCGCTCCATAGCCCTCTACGCCGACAGCACCGTGGCCTATGCCCGCGTGATCGAGGTGCTCGACCTGGCCGCCCGCAACAACCTTCATCTCGTGCTCGCAACACGTAGCTCACAGAAATGACACGCACTGACAAAGACCGCGCCATAGCCGCAGGACTGACTTTCATCGTGGCACTCATTATCCTGCTGACACTCTTCTTCGGGGGGATATCCTGGGACCGTCAGGCCCTGGCCGAATCGTCGACCCCTGAACTTATGCCTCCCGAGGAGCTCTTCATCGAGCCTGAACTCGTGGAGCTCGGGGAGGAAGTGGCCGTGAACCACGACAAGCCGGCTCCCACCCTCAAGGGGGAGCCTGAGCCGGCACCTGTCGACCGCACGGAGATCGTGGAGCCGGGGCCGAAACCCGACAAGCCGAAGCCCGTGCGCAAGGAGCTGACCCAGAAAAAGGAGAGCAAAATGAAGGTCGAGGAACCGTCGCAGACCGACAAGGAGCGGCAGAAAGCCACGAGCGCCGTGGCCAATAAATTCTCTACGAAAAACGGCAGCACGGAGGGTTCCGACAAGGGCACTTCCGGAGCCGGGGGCACAGGGGTCGGTGTGAGCGGCAACGCTCACGGACGCTCGTTCATCAGCTGTCCGAAACCCGACGTGGCCCTGCGCAACAAGACTGTGGTGAAGGTCAACATCACCATCGACGCCGAAGGGAAAGTGACGGAAGCGAAAGCAACAGGCTCCGCATCGGCCGAGATACGCCGCAAATGCGAGGCCGCCGCGCGCCAGGCCCGCTGGTCGGCAAAGAAAGGGGCCACCTCCACCCGCGGCTCCATCACCTTCACCATCGTCCCCCGCTGATCCCCCCTGAATCGCCCAGCAACGGAAGTTGGGAATGCATGATGCGTAATGCATAATGCATAATGCATGATGCACAATGCATAATCGTGTCATTACCCGGAGCATAGATTTTCACATGACTTGAACTTTAGCGAAAGCTGACGGAAGCTGACACACTATTTCCTGGAATAATCGAAGAATCAGGTCATCTTTGCAAATCGTCAGTCGGACTGACGATTTGCAAAGATGGCCTGAAAACCATTGATTATGAATATTATTCCCGCAATATTTTAGCTCTGGACACACTAAATAACTCGATTCACCTCTCTCTGATTTTCAACAGAAAACTTGTATGATTCAATCAGATTAGCTATCTTTGCAACCACGGTTACTGTAACCGCGGTTGCACTATTATGAAATTTTACGACAGGGAAATAGAGACGGAGACATTACGGCGCATTGAAGCGACATCGCACGAATACGCACAGATGACCGTCATAACCGGACGCCGGCGCATAGGCAAGACCACACTCATAAGACATGCCTATAAAGACATAGATATGGTGTACTTCTTCGTAGCGCGCAAGAGCGAGGCTTTGCTTTGTGATGAGCTCGCCGACTCTATCCGCCACACACTCGGAGAGGATCTTGGCGACTTCAACAGCATGGCCCGGTTGTTTGCCGCAGTAATGCAGATTGCCAAACGCAGGCATGTGACTCTCGTGTTCGACGAATTTCAGAATTTCAAGTATGTCAATGAATCATTCTTCAGCGACATGCAGAATATCTGGGATGAAAACAAAGAGGAAGCCCATATAAACCTGGTAGTATGTGGCTCCCTCTACTCAATGATGACAAAGATATTCGACGACCGCAAGGAACCCCTCTATGGCCGTGCCACATCACGCATGCGCCTTCGGGCTTTCCCTTTGTCAACTCTCAGGGAAATAATGCGCGACAACAACCCCGGCTACACGCCAGATGACCTGCTTGCCATGTATATGATCACCGGGGGGTAGCCAAATATGTCGAACAGCTCCATATGCAGAAGGCTTTCACAAAGAAACAGATCATCAACACCGTCCTGCAGTTCGGATCATATTTCATCGATGAAGGAAAGGAATTGCTCTCTGATGAATTCGGAAAGGATTATGGAAATTATTTCTCAATTCTTTCCGCCATAGCCGGAGGATTCAATGAACGGGGCGAAATAAAGTCTTATACAGGGATAGAAGCCGGAGGATATCTTGACAGACTGGAGAACGCATACGACCTCATATACCGCTACCGCCCCTATCTTGCAAGCGAGAACAGCCGCAATGTCAGATATGGAATCAAAGACAACTTCATGAACTTCTGGTTCCGTTTCATTTACAAATATCGAAGCGCGGTTGAAATAGGCAATCTCACATACGTGAGGGAGAAAGTAAAGGATGATTATTCCACATTCTCCGGCTGGATACTGGAAAGGTATTTTCGCCAGATGTACCGTGAGACCGGACTATATAACACAGTCACCAACTACTGGGAAAAAGACAGACAGAATGAAATAGATCTGATAGCTGTCAACGATGCGGAACGCGAGATCGTCATCGGCGAAGTAAAGCGCAATCCCCGCCATATAAATCTGCACGGACTGGAGAAAAAAGCTTCTGCCATAACCTCCCATCGAAAAGGATGGAAAATCTCCTATGCAGCCCTCTCCCTCGACGACATGATCCCCTGACACAAAAGTTCAGTCCCACCTTCCCGAGCAGCCTCATACGCTTACTCCGACAAAATAGTGCAACCACGGTTACAGTAACCGTGGTTGCACTATTTATTTCTCGCAAAGCATCAGAGAAGTTCGCCACGGAGAGTGGCGGAGCTGGCATCGGTGACACGCACACGCACGAAATCGCCCGGTTTTACGTTTCCCTTCGGGAAGACCACGACCTTGTTCTGGCTCGTGCGACCGAAATATTCATCGGCGCTCCGCTTCGAACGGCCCTCCACAAGCACCTCCATCTCCTTGCCCACATCGCGCCGGTTGCTCTCGGCCGACAGCTCATTCTGCAAGGCTATCATCCGGTTGAGACGCTCTATCTTCACCTCCTCAGGCACATTGTCGGGGAGGTGCTGCGAGGCGAAAGTGCCGGGACGCTCCGAATACTTGAACATGAAGGCGGAATCAAACCCGGCCTCACGCATTAGGCTGAGAGTTTCCTGAAAGTCCTCCTCCGTCTCATCGTGGAAACCGGTGAAAAGATCAGTCGATATCCCCGCGTCGGGCATCGCCCGGCGTATGGCGGCCACGCGGCCGAGATACCACTCGCGGGTATATTTCCGGTTCATCAGCTTCAGCACCTTGTCGCTGCCACTCTGCACCGGCAGATGCACGTGGCGCGCTATGTTGGGATACTTAGCCATGGTGGCGATAGTGTCGTCGCTCATATCTTTCGGATGGGAGGTGGTGAAGCGAATGCGCATGTCGGGAGCGGCCACGGCTACCGCAGCCAGAAGTTCGGGGAAGGTCATCCGGCTTCCATCATCGCCCTTATAATGATAGCTGTCAACATTCTGGCCTAAAAGCGTGACCTCACGGAATCCGCGCGCACGCAAGTCGGCAAGCTCCCGGAGAATGCTCTGTGGCTCGCGGCTCCGCTCGCGCCCCCGGGTATAAGGCACGATGCAATAGGAGCAGAAATTATTGCAGCCGCGCATTATCGATATGAAACCTCCCGTCTGCGAAACCCCCAGGCGCCGGGGGAGGACATCGCGGTATGTCTCTGTGGTGGAGAGCTCTATGTTGATGGCTTTCGAGCCTGTCTCGGCCGCCGCCACAAGATTGGGAAGGTCGAGATATGAGTCGGGTCCGGCCACGATATCCACACCATAATCTTCGATGAGCTTATGCTTCAGGCGCTCAGCCATGCATCCGATCACCCCTATGATAATGTCGCGGCCGAACTTGCGGCGCAGGGCGTTCCAGTAGGCGAGGCGCGAGTAGATCTTCTGCTCGGCGTTCTCGCGGATGGAACATGTGTTGAGGAGCACGGCGGCCGCCTCCGTGTCGGATTCCGTAGGCTCGTAGCCCGCCATCTCCATCATGGCGGCCACCACCTCCGAATCGGCCACATTCATCTGACAGCCATATGTCTCTATGCGCACTTTCTTCGATTTCGTGCAGTTTTTATCGTCTTCAGGCAAAAAAAATGGTTCCATTATATAACTTGTATGGAAGAATATGATTACTTTTGTGCAAATTTACCACTAAAATCGCAACGCTACAAATGAGTTTTCCATTTATTACAGCAGAAGAGGCCGCGGCCTACATAAAAAACGGCGACAACGTCGGCATCTCCGGCTTCACACCCTCTGGAACACCCAAACTTGTACCCAAGGCGATTGCCGCGAAGGCACGACGCCTGCATGAGCAGGGGGTGCCTTTCAAGATCAACCTCTACACAGGAGCATCGACCAACGACTTCGTCGACGGCGAGCTGACCCGTGCCGACGCCGTAGGACAGCGCATGCCCTACCAGGGAAATCCCTCGGCACGCGAGGCCGTAAACGCCGGCACAGTAGAATATTATGACCCCCACCTAAGCCACGCCACCCAGGACATGCGCTACGGATTCGTAGGCGATCTCGATGTGGCCGTGATAGAGGTGACGGAGATGAACCCGGAGGGGGAGGTGGTGCTCGGCGCCGGCCTCGGCATGACCCCCACGATAGCCGCGATGGCGAAGAAGGTCATAATAGAATACAGTTCCTACTACCGCACCTCTTTCCGCGGCTTCCACGACAACTATCTTCCGCTCGACCCTCCACACCGGCGCGAGATACCGATCTACCGTCCGACAGACCGGATAGGCTCGCCCGTGCTGAAGATCGACCCGGCGAAAATCATAGGCGTGGTCCCGTCGAACGAGTCGGAGAGCATAAGCTCATTCACGCGGATCAACGACGTGACCCGCGCAATAGGGCGCAACGTCTCGGAATTTCTGGCCACGGAGCTCAAGACGGGTCGGATGCCCGCGGGATTCCTCCCGATACAGAGCGGCGTCGGCAACGTTGCCAACGCCGCGCTCTACGGTCTGGCCGAGAATCCCGACATCCCGCAGTTCGAAATGTTTACGGAAGTTGTGCAGGACGCCGTGATGGACCTCATGCAGCAGGGGAAATGCAGCTTCGCCTCCACATGCGCCCTCGCTTTCTCCGACGAAGCCATGCTACGATTCATGGACGACATCGACTTCTATCGCGGCAAGCTGCTGATGCGGCCAAGCGAGATCTCCAACCATCCGGAAGTGGTGCGCAGGCTCGGACTGATAGCCATGAACACGGCCCTCGAATGCGACATATACGGGTTCGTCAACTCCACCCACATCAACGGGACACACATGATGAACGGCATCGGCGGATCGGGCGACTTCTGCCGCAACGCCTGGTATTCGATCTTCCTCTGCCCCTCGGTGCAGAAAGGGGGACGTATCTCCTCGATAGTGCCTATGGTCACCCATGTAGACCACAGCGACCACGACGTGAAAGTGATCGTCACGGAACAGGGCGTGGCCGACCT
This sequence comes from uncultured Muribaculaceae bacterium, assembly GCA_910588245.1. GTDB lineage: Bacteria > Bacteroidota > Bacteroidia > Bacteroidales > Muribaculaceae > Lepagella. Next base: position 35,607 of record CAJUQP010000027.1, read on the forward strand.
GCGCGGCAAGAGTCCGCAACAGCGTGCCAGGACAGTCATCGAGAACTGCGTTCATCCCGACTACCGCGAGCTTATGCGTGACTATCTGAAGATCTGCGAGCAAGGCCACATACGACATAACCTCAACGCATGCTTCGCGCTCCACAACACCTACCGCGAGCAGGGCGACATGCGCCTTACCGACTTCGGCCGCTATCTGCGCTAAAGGCCGGAACTTCCATACCCACTACATCCATGCTACCGAGAATCATATCCCTACTGACAGCAATAACCCTCATGGCCTGCGCCACCGCGTGTGCAAGCCGATCAGCCTCGTCAGGAGGCGCGAAGGAGGCTGACAGCGCCACAGCCGCACCGGCAAGCGGCGATGTGGCCACCCTCCCCCTCCCGGCTGTGCCCGCGGAGATGACCGAACCTGCCGACAGGGCGTCTTTCGTGACGGCACACTTCTGGGACGCGCTCGATTTCGGCAGCGATCCCCAAGCGCTCGACTCCGCGTTCATGGAGCAGAATTTCGCCAATTTCCTCTCAGTGCTCGCAGTGACCCCGTCAGAGCAGGCACAGCATGCCGTCGACAATCTCCTCTCCCGCTCCTTAGAGCGCCCCGAGGCCTTCGACATCCTCTGGTGGGTGACGACCCATTATCTCGACGATCCCAACTCCCCGATGCGCGACGAAGAACTCCTCATCCTCTTCCTTCGCCACGCCTCGGCAGACAACAATATCCCGGAGGCCACCCGACAGCGTTCGGCCTTCAGGCTCACGCAAGCCCTCAAGAACCGGCGCGGCACCACCGGCGCCGATTTCCGCTTCATCGGGCGCGACGGAACGGAATCCACGCTCCACAGGGCTCTCCGCGGCGCCGCACAGACCATAGTGATGTTCTACGATCCAGACTGTGAAGTCTGCGCCGATGTGGAGAAAAGGCTCGCCTCAGACCAGGAACTGAACAGCCGCATAAAGAGCGGGGAGGTGCAGATACTCGCGATAGATCCTTTCGACACCGACCCGGAGGAATGGAGCCGGCACGCCGCCACTCTCCCGGCGCAATGGACGGTAGGGCGTTCCCCCGGCGGAGAGGTAGACGAGAAGGAGATCTACGACATACGCGCCACGCCGACCATATACATTCTCGACAGCGCGGGAACCGTCATAGGGAAAGACGTGGCTTTCTGAGCCGCGCGCGCAACGGGCATCCCCTACGTCAGCATCATTTCCTCCGACATGCCAGACAATAACAAAAACGAAACAGAATGGACCGCATGGCAGGTATGGCTGCATCCTCGCCGCGCATGCTATGCCATAGACAACGCATATATCATGGAAAACGAACTGTCACGCCGGCTTGAAGAGGCCCTTAAGGACGCAGAAACACATAGGTCGGAGTCCGAGCGGATGGCCGGCGAGATCGACACCCTCTCATCAAGGCTTAAAGAACATGAATCAGCCCTCGCCCAACGCGACAGCGAGCTGGAGGAAGCGCGCGCCGAACTCAAGCGCACGCGCGAATGCCTGGCGGAAGCCGAGGCGGAGCTCGCCGAACGCAAGGACGTGGAGACCCAGATCAGGGAATTCGACGAGAAACTCAAAGGGATGGAAAACATGAAACGCGGATACGAGAAACGTATCCGCGATCTTGAGACGCGCCTGCGCGACGCCATGGTGGAGAAACATACACGCGAGGAGGATTGTGAGCTTCTCGCTCCCGGCGAGACATCCGTACGGACCGAAGCCCCCACCTCAAGCGACGAATGGCTTATGGAGCTGCCTGAGGATCTGTGACAGGAGCGGGCACGGCGTGCGGCTTGACAACTATGCCATGCCCATTCCGGCCGTTGATGGCTATGGTAAGGGGAGCGTCGAAACGGACAGCCCTCACCCTGGCGCTTTCGTAGAAAGACGGTAGGGAGTCGAGATACGCCGGATCATAGAAACCCTGTCCGTGCACCGGATCGACCGTGAAATATCCCACGCCGAAGGAGGTAAGATTCTGAAAGAAATGAGTGCCCTGCGAAGGCTCTATGTGATAGCCCGGCAACGCCGACTCCACAATGAGCCGGGCTCCGGCTATCTGAGGCCACCTCACGGGGATGCCCAGCGCGGAGTCTGACGACCCCCAGCGGCCCGGGCCTATGAGCACATAGGGTTCGTTATCCTCAGTGAGGCTGCGGTTGAGTTCGGCAATCTCGCGGGCCACATCCACATTGCAGGCACTATTGAAATTCTCAGGCCTTACGTATACCACGGTCCTGACATTGTCCATCACGCCGTGGCCGAGGGCCGTCTCCGAACGCAGTATCAGATCGCTGTCGCCGACGTTCATCACCGAATCGTCGAGCATTTCCTTCTTGTCGACGATCGGGCGTATCTGAAGCCAATAGAGCACACCCTTCTTCTCCGACTTCATGGCGTCGGGCCTTATGAGGCCGGCGAACTCTATCTCCACGGGACGCCCCATCTCATACTGCCCGGTGGAGAGCATGAAATCAACGGCATCGGCCAAAGGATAGACCTTCTGACGCAACACGTTGGCGAAAGTCACGAGCTTGCGCCCGGGCCCGGCTCCGGAGTCGCGGATCATACGGTCGTTGAAATCGAAGGTGGAGACGAGATATTTCAGGGCCCCTGTCTTGAAGGCATCGGCCACGGGGAGCTTAACTATATTGAAGCCGTCGTCGGTCGAGAAATCCTCGCTGCGCGGAGGTATGTCGGGAAGAGCGTAGAGGGTGGTCTGAGTGTCGCGCAGAGCGAGCTCCACTGTCGATGTCTGCAGCACATGGTCGGGATGCTTCGGGGAGAAGCGCAGCGACAGGCCACCGTCGACTATATATTTCCCCAGACCCGCGGCCACCTCAACCACGCCGTCTTCGCTGACTTCATCGTTCACAGGATAGTAGTTGAGCGAACGCCCCACGCCGGAGAAACTCGGATAATAGTAGCCGTTGTGGTCTTCTCCCACCACTTCCTGAAGTATGATCGCCATCTTCTCCTGATCTATGACATTGCTCGTGGCGTTCATATAAGCCTTTGAGTCGGCGAAGAACACCGAGGCATAGACGCTCTTCACGGCGTCGCAGAGCATGCGGAGCATCACGTCGACATCCTTGAGATGAGGTATCATATATGTGGAGTAGATGCCGGCGAAAGGCTGGTAATGGGAGTCCTCGAGCAAGGAGGAACTGCGCACTGCCAGAGGCTTGTCGATCACGTCGAAAAGGGCGATGAAATTGTCGATGAGCATGTCCGGAAGGCTGGCGGCCAGGAAATGGCGGAGTATCTCCTCGTCGGGACGGTCGGAAAGGGCCACGGGATAGAGACCGTTCATCTCCATGAACTGATCGAAGATATCGGTGCAGAGCACCACCGTGCGCGGTATCGTGATCTGGACCCCGTCGAAATCATCGCACACAGGATTGCGCTTTATGATCTGGTCGACAAACGCCAGACCGCGCCCCTTGCCGCCAAGACTCCCCTCACCTATGCGGGCGAAATTGCTGTAGAAGTCGAAACGGTCTTTCTTGAATATGGCCACCACGCCACGGTTCTTCATGCGGCGATATTTCACGATGCACTCAAAAAGCACCTTACGCACCATAGGGGCCTCGTCCATCTTCGTGAAACGGAAACTCTTCACGGCATCGGCTATGGGGAAAAGTGCACGGGAATAGAGCCATCGCGACACATCGTTGCTGCTGCAATGATAGAACAGCGAGTCGGAGGGGATATTGAAAATATTATTCTGGAGCCCCTTGAGGTCGTGGATACGCATGATCTCCATGCCGGTGGCAGGATCGGTCACCACGAAGTCGCCGAAGCCGAAATGCTTCCCGACAGCGTCGCGCAGATCCTGGGGCAACGTCTTGGAATTCTTGTCGAGGAACACGTATCCCAGCTCACGCACCTTCTCACGGTTCTCAGCCTCCGAGCTCTCCATGATGATCGGCATGAAGGGGTTGTCGCGTCGCACCATGGAAGCGAACTTCAGGCCGGCAGCGCCGTCCTTGCTTCCACCGAGGGGGAAACGCACGTCGGAGATAATGCCAAGCATATTGTCGCCATATTTGCGGTAAAGTTCCGTGGCCTCCTCATAGTCGCGGGCCAGAAGCACTTTCGGACGCCCTCTCATGCGGAGCATCATCTCGTGTTCGTTGAGAGCCTCCGTCGAGAACTCCATGCTCTGCTTGAGGAGATACTTGAAGAGATGCGGGAGCACCGATGAATAGAAGCGTATGGAGTCTTCAATGAGCAAGACCGCCTGCACGCCGACTTCGTTGATGTCGTTGTCGGCGTTCATGCGGTCTTCTATAAGTTTTATTATGGCCAGTATCAGGTCGACGTTCCCCAGCCAGGAGAATACGTAGTCCACTCCTGCGAGATCCTCGTTGGCAATGCGGCGGCGCACCTCCTTGGAGAAAGGGGTCAGCACCACAAACGGGATATCGGGATAGAGGGAATCGATCCTGCGGGCCTCGCGGAAAGTCTCGCTGACGTCGACTCCCGGCATGGCTATGATGAGATCAAACTTCTTGTCGGCGAGCTCGGTGTAGGCTTCCTCATAGTTGGCGGCCTTCACGAAGCGCGGAGGCGACGAAAGGTTGAGGGCCACATATTCGAAATAGACGAGTTCCTCCACACGGCCGTCTTCCTCCATCATGAAGGCATCATAGGGGGTGGCTATGAGGAGCACATTGAAGATGCGCTTCCTCATGAGACTCTGAAACGCCGTGTCTTTCAGATATAGCCGGGAGAGGAGAGAGTCGTTGACGCTGTTCATGTTACTTCCCGCCGGTTTCGTTTGCTGTCAGGAATGCGTCGAGAGCGCCGGTCATGGACGGATTCTCCTTTGTGGGAGCCTCCACGTCGAGACGGAGCCCGGCGTCTTTCACGGCCTTTGCCGTGGCGGCTCCGAGAGCTCCAACAGCCACCTCGCGCTCTCCCTCCTTTCCGAAGTCAGGGAAATTCTTAAGCAGCGAGTCTATGCCCGCCGGGCTGAAGAAGAGGAGCATATCATAATCAAACGGCTCGTCTTCCGTGAAATCGTTGCTCACGGTGCGATACATCACGGCCGGAGTGTAGTCTATCTTCAAGACGTCGAGAGCCTGCGTGCCCCCTACCTGCACATCGGAGACAGGGAAGAGGAATTTCTCCTTGTGGTTCTTCTGTATTGCCTGCAGGAACTGAGGATCCTCCAGACGGCCTGTGAGACCGTATGAGATCTTGCGTTTGCGGTAGACTATGTATTTCTGCAGATAGAGCGCTATCTGCTCGGTGGTGCAGAAATATCTCATGGTGTCGGGAACGTTGACGCGGCACTCCTCACAGAGACGGAAAAAATGGTCGACGGCTGTGCGCGCCGTGAAAATCACGGCTGTAAAGTCGGCCAGATTAATCTTTGACTGACGGAATTCTTTCGCTGAAAGACCTTCGACCCTGATGAAAGGCCGGAACACGATCTCCACGTTGTGTTTTTCCGCAATGTCAAAATAAGGCGACTTATCGGAAGTCGGCTTAGGCTGAGAAACCAATATCTTCTTTATCTTCATCGTCTTCTCTTTGCGGCACTCTCCACTTTGCCAGACTGGGGATTCTTGCTTTGCGGCACTACTGATGATAGGTATCAGTCACTGATAATTTCCTACAACAGACTGCACAATTGAAGGGCGGCCAAATAGGTAAGAATCAATGGAACTATTTCCAGACTGCAAAGGTAGTACAAAAAAAGCACCCATGACGAAATTTGAGTGAAAAAAATCCTAAAACCTTTCCAAATGAACACTATTTTCGCCAAAATAAAGGTTGCGAGGGCTATATAGAGCAGTATTTCCGTCCATTGAGGATAAAAGAGGAGGAGCAGGGAGAGCGGTAGCCAGATAAGGCCAAGAAGCCCTGTGCCCGCGGCAAACCCCTTGAGCCACATGCGGCCGTGGACACCATCGTAGAACACGGTGCCCACCGTAACGTAGGCCAGCGCCATAATGCACGTATAGGCCACACCCACCCCCATGCAGATACCGATAGTGGCCGACGGATAAGCATGCAGCCGGGGGAGATCGGCTCCTCCCGGGAGCGTATAACCGAGAACCGCCCAAAGGACAATGCCCCCCGAACAGCTCCACAGAAGATTGAGGAGGACAAGAAAGGAGGTCTCGCTCACGGTCTCGTCGAAGACATTGCCGCGCAGACGCACCTCTACCATATTGCGGAGCATCGCCGTGATATATTTACCGTTGTTGCGGAATCTCAGGCCTATGATGCAGAAAAGCAACGCGAGCACGCCGACCACACACGACATGCCGAGCGAGTCGTCGGCGCGGGGCTGCGCCACAAGTGTCGGAGGAGCGGTCAGACAGATACCGAACCCCTTGGGAGCGGCCGCCACGGTGTCAGCCGCGACAGAGTCGGCGGCAACGGAATCGGCATGTGCCACGAAAGGAGGCGCAACCCCCGGTGCCTTCGGCGCCGATGGCACCGGTCTCACGCCCTGTCGCGCAGAGTCGCCCTTGACTGATGCCGCGCCCTGCACATGCACTACCGAAGCCGGATGACTGTGCGCACTGTCGGCAACCTGATGCGGTATGCTGTCGGTCTGCATCATAACCAGCCTTCCTTCCTGTACCATTCCACACTTCGCCGCACACCTTCGGCGAGATCCACCTTCGGATCAAAGCCGAAGCCCTCGCGGGCCTTAGTGATGTCGACCGACCAGTTGCGCTGGCGCATTATATTGAATTTGTCGCGGTTGAGCGTGGATGGCTTCCCTCTCGCCACGCCTATCTTCTCAGCCACCGTCGAGACCGCTTTCACGGCCCAAAGCGGGAGACGCATCCCCACGACATGGCGACGGCCAAGCTCGCGAGCTACGAGAACGCGGAATTCCTTCTGCGAATACACGTGCGGCTCCGCGACATTGTATGTCTCCCCGACTGGCGATTTCCCGAGGGCATCGAAGACGGCCCTCGCGAGATCCTCCACATATATGAAACTCAACATCTGACGCCGGAACCCGACAGAGAAATCGAATCCTTTCTCAATCTCCTTGAACATCAGGTAATAATCCTTGTCGCGCGGCCCGTAGATGCCTGTGGCGCGAAACACTATCCAGGGAAGGCCTGACATGGCGAGATGCATCTCCGCCTTGAGCTTCGATGCCCCGTAACGCGTGTCGGGATGTGGCACCATGCTCTCGGTGAAGGGGGTATAGCCGGTCTCGTCGCCCGGGCCGACAGCCGACAGCGAACTCATATACAGTAACTTGTCAGGCACTTTATCCGCTGTCTGCAAAGCATCGGTGAAGTCGCGCAGATACTCGTAGTTTATACGGGAGAAATCGGAAAAAGAGAGGCATTTCGTGGCCCCCAGATTGTAGACGATCCAATCCCAGCGCTCTCCGGCAGGGAGAGCCGCCTCAAGAGAGGGAGCGAGACTTCCGGGATCGTCGAAATCGAGTTCAAGCATCCTTATAGCAGGATCCGACAGATATTTACGCGACGTGGATGCCCTCACGCCGGCCCACATCTCGTATCCGCGGCGCAGTCCTTCCGCCACAATAAATCCGCCGGCGAACCCTCCGGCTCCCACCACAAGCACTTTCATCGCAAATATATCTTTTTTTACTGTCAAATCAACGTCTGCCATCCCGACGGCACTCATCGACACGCCACGGCCTCATCAAGCAGAGCGAACTCATATCCCTGCTCACTGAGCCACCGCAACGCACGCGGAAGGGCCTCCTTCAGGCGTGGCATGCTCTTGACGGAATCATGGAAGACGATCACCGATCCGTCGCGAGTATATCTCATCACATTCTCCACCACCCTGTCGGCTGTGACATGGCGGCTGTAGTCGCGCGTCACCAGGTCATACATGATCACCCGGTAATGCTTCTTCAACGCCATCATCTGGCGCGGACGGAGCCAGCCGTGGGGCGGACGGAAAAGGGTCGACCCGGTAAGCCGGGCGCCCTCGGCGGCATCGCGCATATAGCGCAGGGTAGTGGCTGAGGCTCCCTGGATGTGGTGCAGCGTATGGTTGCCAACGGCATGGCCGCGGCGGCGCACCTCCTCCAGCAACTCGGGATGCCGCTCCACATTCTGCCCTACCATAAAGAATGTTGCCTTCACCCCGAAACGGTCGAGGGTGTCGAGCACCCACGGAGTAGCCTCCGGTATAGGCCCGTCGTCGAAAGTAAGGAACACCCTCTTCCGCCCCTTCTCCCGGGAAGGGAGCCTGAACACCGCTCCCGGGAACAACATCCTGAACCATCGCGGCGGACGCTCTATGAATCTTGCGAGACTTTCCTTCACTGGCGATCACATCCCCATCTCGGGATGATTGCGTAGATATTCCTCGCTGAGGCGCTTAGAGCGCTCCTTGTCGAGACGGTTATAATTATCGTATTTTCTGAGCTCATCTTCCGTGCCGCCTACACTGCGGTAATACTCGAGCGCCTTGTAGAGCATGGAGTCGATCAGGCGCTGGTCTTCCTCACGGGCCGCATACTGGTCGGCCGGGAGAGCCGCGAGTTCGTTGGCGATCTCGCAATATCTGGCTATCTCTCCGGCATATTCCGCTATCTTGTCGGCTGTAGCCGAAGGAGTGGCCGAGGTATAGTCGCCCGAGGCCTGCGACCCTTTGCCATAGAGGCGTTCATAGTTCTTCTTGAGCTCGTCAAGGCTCATGCCATATGGCTTGAGAAGAGCCGACACCTTCTTGCGGTCGCCTCCGAACTGCTCGTAAAGTTCCACGTAATGATAATACTGATAAGGTATCAGGCGCGACTCGGTGGAGAGCGAGGGATTGCCGAAGCTAAGGGCCATCTCGCGGTTGTAGGCGAGATAAGGGGCATAGCGCTCGAGGAGATTCCAGAGTATGGATGTTCCCTTTGCCTCTATCTTTTTGTCGTCGAGGCGTTCCGGCTGGCCGAGCTCACCATAGATCTGTCCGAGTGTGGCTCCTATGCTGAGGCCATAAAGTCCCGCCTTCTCAGGGAGCTTGGCGGAGATAAGATCGGCCACTTCTAGAGCTTTCCTGTAGTCCTCCTTCGCCGCTACGGAATCAGAGGCGGTATCGCCCTGATATATGAGCTCGGAAGCCACATCGAGCATCGAGGAACGCGTTGTGGTCAGCATCCTGCGCGCCGTCTCGTCGAAATATGGAGCCTTACCCTCTTTCACATCCGCGCCGCCCCAGATATATTTCTTGGTCACGACGTCATATGCGCGGTCGGTGCGTGCGGGAAGGCCCTCCTGTATGGTGGGCACGATCTGGTGCGTCATACCCGTGGAGCGCATGTAGGGAGTCAGGCCGACATGGTAGTCATCACCCACGGTGGTAACCCAATAGATGGGACGCGGCCATCCGTTGGCGGCATTGGTGGCGACAATGTCGAGCATCAGGATCTCGCCGAGGCTCAGATAGCCCTTGCTACGGTAGGTGGCGGTGTTGCGGAGATCCACCAGGATATTGTCGACTATGTCGGCTGTATCCTTGGCGGCTACGAGTCCACGCTCCACGACAGCCTTCTTGTCGACAGGGATGCTGACTACGGCGCTTGGCATCGTGGGATAGCCGTTCTTGTCGCGTCCGGCTCCCTCATACACCATCCGCAGGCTCGTCAGCAGATCGGCGGGAGCGTTTTCCTGCCCGAGGATCGTGACATCGGTGCGCCCGTAGGCATAATCGGCCGGTGTGGCGGTGAGTGATATCGGTGCGGCATCATAAGTCTGCTGACGCAGCTGGTTGGCATACCAGTCGGAGTTCAGATAACTCAGATTGACGATCTTCACGTCCGGACGTACTCCCTCAACCTCCTGGGCATACCAGAGAGGGAAGGTGTCGTTGTCGCCATTACAGAACACTATAGCGTTCGGCTCAAGGCTGTTGAGATAGTTTTTCGCATAGTCGCGCGCCGCATAACGGCCGGAGCGGTCGTGGTCATCCCATGTCTGGCTCACCATCTGCAGCGGCACCACGAGGCCGATCACCGCAGCCACGCCGGCGCAATAACGCGACAGCTTGCCAAGGCTCTTCGGCTCATCGGTGATTGAAGAGAGCTGAGTCTCCTCCTCCCCGGAAAGTGTTGCGGCACGACGCTTCTTGCGCTCAGGATCGACAAGCCAGAGAAGCATGCGCCACAACGCCGCCACTCCCATGCCTATCCAGATGGCGTATGCGTAGAAGGAACCTGCGAATGCATAATCTCGCTCGCGAGGCTGGTTGGGGGTCTGGTTCAGGTAGAGCACGATGGCTATGCCTGTCATGAAGAAAAGGAAGAATACCACCCAGAACTGCTCAATGCCGCGTTTCCCGGCAAACGACTGCCAGATCAAGCCGAGAAGTCCGAGTATCAGAGGGAGCATGTAGTAGACGTTGTGGCCCGGGTTGTTTTTGCCGAGATCGTCCGGAAGAAGGCTCTGGTCGCCAAGACGTGGATTGTCGATGAAAGGTATGCCGGAGATCCAGTTGCCGAGATCGAGCTCGGCCTGCTGGTTGAGCATATCATTCTGGCGCCCCGCGAAGTTCCACATGAAATAGCGCAGATACATGTGGTTGAGCTGATAATTGAAGAAATACGCCAGGTTCTGCGAGAACGAAGGCTTGAACACATACTTCTCAGGATATGCGAAAGCGCCCGTCATCTGATTGTAGGTCGGCTCTCTCTGCAGATCGAGCTCCGGGAATTTCTCACCGGTTGTCTTGTCGACGGCACTTATGCCCACGAGCTGGTCGGGCATTGTGTCGAGATTGACCCACTGCCTGTACATGTCGCGATGCTGGCGGCTGTAGATGCGGGGGAAAAGCATGTTCAGCTCCGGATTCATCTTAGCCTCGGGCTTGTAGTCGCGTTTCACGTAATAGTCTCCTCCACGTTGCCCCAGGGAATGGTTGGAGGTCATCTCCGACTGCGAAAGGAAACCATATTCCGAATTGGGATCGGCACCCTTGACACCCTTCGAGTAGAGCGCCTTGCCAGGATTGATCACAGGATTGTAGTAGGGAGTGGAGAGAATAACGGGGGAGCCATCCTCACGATATGACACAGTATCGCGCGAGACTCCTACAAGTTCCTTCTGAGGGGCCGAATAGAGGGTCTCGCCATATAGGAGGGGATTCTCACCGTATTGCTCGCGATTGAGGTAAGAAGCGAGGTCAAATACATTGTCGGGAGAATTCTGGTTCATGGGAGTGTCGGCACTCGACCGGATCAGGATCAAGGCATAGCTCGAATATCCCACGAAAATAACAGCCACACTCCACATGGCTACGGTCATGACCCTTACAGGAAGATTATGGCGGAATTTCGTGAACATAAGCACAGCGGCAATGGCAAGAAGCACGAAGCCGATGATGAAGCCGTTGCCAAAGAAAAATATACCGGAGATAGCAAGCGCGAGCAAGAAAGAGATACGGATCATCAGACCGCTCTTCTGGCGTGAGAGCTCGTAGATGGCCCACACGAACACGGCAGCCGTAAGGAGAGTGTAGAAAAGCGCTCCGCTGTTGTAGCTCATATGGAAACTGTTTACAAACAGGAGCTCGAACTGCTGTGCGACCTTGATGAAGCCTGGAACAAGGCCATATAGCACAAGTACTATGATTGCAAACGACACGATAAGCGTGACAAGAGATTTCACGAGATTCATGTCGCGCCACTTTCTATAGGCGAAGACAAGCACGATGGCCGGTATGCAAAGAAGGTTGAGCAGGTGCACGGCGACACTCACGCCTATGATGTAGGCGATAAGGATGAGATATCTGTCGGAATGAGGCTCGTCCGCACGGTTTTCCCATTTCAGGATAAGCCAGAACACCAGGGCAGTGCAGAAGGATGAGAAAGCATAGACCTCACCTTCCACCGCGGAAAACCAGAATGTGTCGCTCCAGCAGTAGGCAAGGGAGCCCACGAGGCCACTTCCCATGATGGCGACATACTGCTGCAGTGAGAGCTCCTCTTTCTGGCCGTCTTTCACGACAAGACGCCTCACAAGATGAGTGATCGTCCAGAAGAGCAAAAGGATCGTCAGGGCACTCAGCAGACCGCTCATGGCGTTGACCATGACGGAAATCGTGGAAGGATCACCGGCGAAATTGGCGAAAAATCTGGCTGTAAGCATGAATATGGGGTTGCCCGGCGGGTGACCAACCTCAAGCTTGTCGGCCTGGATTATGAACTCTCCGCAGTCCCAGTAAGACGCGGTAGGCTCAAGCGTGAGCCAGTAAGTGACGAGGGCGATGAGGAATACAAACCAGCCCCCCACATTGTTTATAAGCTGATATTTCTTAGAGAACATTCCGTTTAGATGATCAGAATGATAAAATAAATGTCTGCGATCCTGAAAAAGGCGCAATTAGATGCAAAATTAATTATTTTCCACGATATACACAAAATATATTCAGTCTTTGACCTTTAGTCGTAAGCTTTTTATCCGGCTAAAAAGTGAGGGAAGCCATAGCGAGTGGAAAAAAACCAAAAGCAAATGACCACACCCCCATCCAATTTAACATCCAACATTCCCCACCACAAATTCAAAATTCAACATTCCCCATTCAAAATTAAAAAAGGGCTGGAAGGAAAAATCCTTCCAGCCCTCTA
>CAJUQP010000028.1 GCA_910588245.1 uncultured Muribaculaceae bacterium
CCTGATATTTGAGTATAAAATTATTCAAAAACATTCAACCGTACAAATGTACGACTTCCATACCCTCCGTACAAAGTCGATGCCGGTATTTGAATACTATGGAAAAATGATCCCTCCCGTCTGCCAATTGTTGTTGTGGCTGTGATCCTTGCTTCTCACGACTGGTTTTTACTGGTTTGCTATTTCCCGGGTCGGGTATGTTAAATTATACCAAACCGGAAGAACCGGAAAAACCGGGCTGCGAGGAAGAGGCAGGATGCATCATTGTGCATCAATTTGTCCGGTATTTCCATTAAATATTATTTTCATCTCTACAGCAGGTTTCATAATCGGGTACAAAATTACGTATTTTAAAGAATAAACACTAATTTATTCAAGTTTTCTCTATGGGTATATGTATATGTTGTTTAACATATAATGGCGGTTCTTGCGATGTCGGGATTATATTTTGTAGATGTGCGTGGTTTTAACTAAAAATGGGAAGCCCCCGCCGGGAAGGCGGGGGCGGGCGGCCGGAGTAAGGGTGTCAAAACGATAACTATCTGACCGCAAGAAACTGACGGCCGATCATGTGCAGTCCGTCAACTATGCGCTGCCGCTGTGCGGGGCGGGGAATCTTGAGAGCGTTGGCGTAATATAACAAAATATGTGGGTATATATTTTGCTACCGTAAATAAAAAACCGTCTTCGGGAAGGGGGATGGAGTATGCTGCTCGGAGGGTTGCACCGTGATCAACGTAGGGAAGACATTCCGGCTACTCCGCGCCGGGGAGGGTCGGGAGAACAACTCCGAAAGAGATCTGCATCTTCTAACTTCCTATTGTATAATGAACTAAAGACTGGATGACAGCTTTATTAACATATTTTAACATGGGGTGGAAGAAATTTTAACCCTCAAACCGTTGCATTTTAAATTTTTTGATATACATTTGCAAAAGTTTTGAATTTTGACTGCATTTAGGGCTTGCAGAGACTTAAGAAAGACTTGTGATACCCCGTGGAATGCTCATAAATCACCATAAAGACAACGAGATAACTTTTTTAATTATTTTTCAACAATTTAAACATCACCACATGAAAAGATGGAGTTATGCAACAGCCATCATGCTCTCCCTTGCCGGAGGCACGATCATGACAGGCTGTATTGACAACGACGAGCCTTACGGCATCGAACAGATCCGTCTGGCCACCGCCGACCTTCTTAAATCTAAGAAAGCCGCCGTGGAAGCTGAGGCTGCGGCAGCCAACGCTGCCGCTGAGGTAGAGAAAATCAAGGCTGAGGTAGAAAAGGCTAAACTCGAGGCGGAAAAAGCAAAAGCCGAGGCTCAGGCCGAGATCGACAAGCTCCTTGCTGAAGCAGAAGCCGCTAAAACTCAGGCTGAAGCTGATCTTATCAAGGCTAAGGCTGATGCCATAAGAGCAAAAGCACAGGCAGATGCCAATTATCGTCAAGCTCAGGTTGAGGAGCTTATTGCCAAGACTCAAGATTGGATCAAGAAAGCTAACCTTGCATATGAGAAACTCGTTTATGAATGGGAACGTACAAAGGTTGCTAATGCTACCGCTGACAATGACGCTCTCTACGCAAGTGTTCGTGCCTATTATGACGCTTATATATGGAATCTTGAGCAGTTCAATAATCTGAACGAGAAATATCTGATGGCTCAGAAAAAGGCTGCTCAGTGGGCGAACGATCTTGTTTGGAATCCTAAGAAACAAGCTTTCGAGTCTCCTTCCTATGCATTAACAGAGTACTTTGAGACGCAGGTCTCAGATCTTGAGAAAGAAATCTCTTATGCTCAGGAAACTGTTAATAAATGGACATCTCTCCAAGCACAAGTAGAGAAAGTTGGCTCAACGGCTCTTGGACAGCTCCTTGCTCAATATGAGGCAGATCTGACTGCTAATACTGAGGCACTGGCACAGGCAAATATCGAACTTGAGGCTTTATATATTGAGAATAAGGCTCTCTATGATTCTCGCGTAGAACTCAAAAAAAAGCGTGATGAACTGTATGCTCAGGAAATTGCAATTCCCGCTTACACATACAAACCAGGAAGCGCTCTCGAGGCTCTTGGCGTAGATGAAGAAATTCCGGTAGTAAAGGAAAATCAGGCATATTCTCTCAACGGTATTGCCTCAAGTCCTGGTTACAATAATTATGACAATGCTGTTAGGGATTATACTGCCGAGATTACGAATCTTACCAACTACCTCCTTGATGATAATGACAAGGCTTGGACAGCTGCCCGTAAGAAAGAGATAAGCCGTGAGCTTGAAACTGCCAACAGCGAGTATGGTGTCGCTAAGAAAGCGTGGAGTCTTGCCAAGGAGGTCTATAATGGTGGTGATAAGCCCAATGTCGCCAATCTTCCCGGTGAAGCTGCAGTTGATGCTGCCATCGCTGCTTTCGCTGCTAAGAAAGCTGTCATTGACCCTCTCCGTGATGCTCTTGTAGCCGCCAATAAGAAGTATGAAGAAGCAGAAGAGGCCGCTGATAAAGCGCTCGAAGTGTTCAATGGCACTGAAGACGCCGCTGCTACAAATGCATTGGCTGTGGCTGCGAATAATTTAAAGACTGCAAGAAATGCTCGTGCAAATGCCATGGCCGATGCTAATGAAGCTAAGGAATTGGCTTACACTAATGCTCGCAACACCAAAGAAACCGTGGATAACAATAGCACGGTGGCTATAAGAAATGCGGAAAATGCTGTTGTTCGTGCTCAGGCAGAATACAATCTGGCATTATCACAATCTAATGCGGATCCGACTAATGAGACATTGAAGAGCAACTTAAAGACTGCAAAAGATAATCTTGATCTTCAAACTGCATCTCGAGATCAGATAAAAAAAGATGAGAATAAGAAAATTTCTGATGCTGCCGCAGCTTATACTACTGCTATTAATACCGCAGATGTAGCTTATCTTAAAGCTATAAATGCTGCTAAAGAAAATATGGATAAAGCAGAAGCAGCTTACATAAGTGCGGTATCAGGATATGACCAGACAAAGGATCCCGCGTATGCTCCTGTAATCGCAGCTAACAATGTAGTGGCACAGGCTATTGAGGCGCAAGAAACAGCTTATGTGAATTTCTATGCAGAGGTTGAGAACATAAATGCTCTTATTGAAGCAATTGATGAAGCTGTTGAAAAACAAGAGGAGGCATTGAGTTTCAGCATCGGCGAAACAACTTATGATTGGATGTGGAGTCCCTATACTCCAATTTTTGCCCTTTCTCTCGATGAATACACAAATGTTGCTGCTGAGGATCTTGCTTCATATCCAGAAGCAGTAGCTCCTATCTATTTTATCGTTCAGGGACAGTATATGAATGCTAAGGGGCTTCTCATGCGTGCATCTCAGATCGCTTATGGCAATCTCGGTATGAGATATGACAATGGAGAATATGACTTCGAACCGGATTATGCATTCTTGGTTGACGTTACTCCTCAAATTGTAACAGAGTACATCGCTCAGTATGTAAAGAAGAATAATGTAAGCATTGAGCCTTATCAGTATATTACTGCTTATCATCGCTTCTTTAGCTACTATGGAGACACTCTCTATCTTGAGAATCGTCTTGCTGTAGCTGATGCCTGTCTTGCTCAAAGTGACCTTGTTGCTAATGCAACAAAGGAAATGAAGGATAATCTCCAGGCTCTTGAAGATTCCAAGGATGCGCAGGAAGAGGCAGTAAGAAAAGTTGGTGAAGAATGGAATGCTGCTAATGCTCAGATTGTAAAACTTGAGCAGAGTGTCAATGATAAACTTGCAGATCTTGGCCATGTCAAAAGAGATCTCGAGGCTATCATTTCAACAATTAAAGATGCAATAGCTGAAGTTCAGTTCGGTCAAGATAATGAGGCCGCGTTGAAAAATTTCTATACCGCCTGCAAGATTAATGGAGAAACTGCCCAGGCTATAATCGATAAGAAAACTGCACTCCTTGAGAAGGCAAAATATCAGCTTGAACAGTTTAACAACGGAGAAGCAGACTATTCTCTTAATCCTTATGACCTCGAGGTTGCGTCTCTTGAGTCTGAGGTTGCTGCCGCACAGGCTCAGCTTGACTTCATCAAAGAGGCTCTCGATGTTGCTCAGGCACGCTATGAGGCTGCTACAAAGCAGCAGTAAAGATTTAGGTTGACGGCACCGGAAGCTCCGGCTTCCGGTCGCCGGAAACTGAATCGAAACCCTAAACCTTCATTTCCAATTCACAACAACTACTGACGAAATGACAAAGAAACTTTGCACAATCTTGCTATCGGCATTCTGCTCCCTGGCGGCTGTCGCTCAGGACTCGGAATGCGCGGTGAGGGAATGCGCATCGTTTGCCCCGAAGAAAGGACAGTGGGAGGTATCGTTGATGCTCGGCAAATCGGGTGCGTTCTATAATGAGAACAACACCTATCTGCTACCCAACATCTCTCTCGCAAACGGCTCCATCGGTCTCCCCAACGGGGGAGTGCCCGGGTCGGGAAATGTCAGCTCGGGATACCTTAACCAGTATCTCAACATCGACGGGTTTAACGGAAATTCTTTGGTCAACATAATCGGAGTGCAGGGTAAATACTTCTGGCAGGACTGCTGGGCACTGAGTTTCTCAGCCGGCATGAACATCGGAGTGACTCCCAAGAAGGACTATATCGAGGGTCAGAATATTCTCGATGAACCCCAGATCGACCTTCCCTCCGCGAAGTATATCAATGCCACGGCCACCAACAACTGGTATGCCAACGTCGGCATCGAGCGTTACTTCAAGACCAGGAACAAACGCATCTTCCCATATGTGGGTGCAACAGTAGGATATCAGATGGCACGCGTGGAGACACGTGAGCCCTACACCGGAACGATGATCGACATGGACGGTGTGGAAGTAGACCAGCAGGTCTATATTCCCGCAGGAAAGGTGGGCCAGATGTTCGGCATTAAGGGCGCCGCGACGGCAGGCATAGAATACGATCTCATGGAGGGGCTTTTCATAGCCCTCGAGATCCAGCCCCTGGCTTACCGTTATGATGTCATACAGATTGCGCCGCAGGGTTTCAGCTCTTACAACCTGAATCATCATAACATAAAGATATTCGACATGCCGATGCTCCGGCTCGGCTTCAGGTTCTGAAAGCTACCCCTAAACAATATTGATAAAACGGAAGGGCGGTGAGGTTCTTGTCAACATCGCCGCCCTTCCCAAATTTAAAGAAGAAAATGAAACATCCTGTTTTCTCTGTTTCCCTGACAGCTCTTATCATGACTTGCGTCCTGATTGCCTGCGGTGGCGCTCCCAAGCAGTCGAAATGCTCGGTAGAGGTCTACTCCCCGGAGAAAAAATATACCGAGGCGGTGCTTCTCGACAGCAAGGGAGCCGTGATCGACTCCACGCTGCGCGTGGCCAACGACTCCATCCGGTTTGTGCGCACAGACTCCCTCTCGATGCCCTATGTGGCCACGCTGCGTCTGCGCAATCCCTCCGACTCGCTCGACTTCCTCTTCATGCCCATCGTCATTGAGGGGGGCACGGTAAATGTGGAGCTGACCGACAGAATCGATCTCTCGGGCACCGACGACAATGAGAAGCTCTTCAAATTTCTCAAGGCCAAGAACACTTTCACCTCGAAATACGAAAACGAGGGGCACGACGTCAACAAACTCAAGGAAGACTACTCGCGCTTCTTCGCCGACCAGATCATCCTCTACAAGGGGAGTGTGGTGAGCGATTATATAAGCGCTACCTATGGCAGTTTCCTGACTCGTGAAGATAACGACAGGGTAAAGGAAAGGATGAAATAACTCAAAAAGACACAGACTATGAAACTTAAATATCTGATAGGCGCGCTTGCCGTGGCTGCGATGACGTCGCTGCCGGCCTCTGCCCAGGACGATGACCTGAATCCCTGGTTCGTGCAGGGTCAGCTCGGCGCGTCCTACTCTGTGGGAGGTGGCGCCGGATTCGGCGAGATGCTCTCTCCGGCTGGCCAGTTGGCTTTCGGAAAGCATTTCAATCCGTATATCGGAGCGCGTGTCACCGTCGGGGGATGGCGCGGACGCTACCGCATACCCAATTCCACATGCACCGGTTTCTACGACTGGCATGCCACCGTCGATGGTCTCTGGAACATCTTCAAGACCTTCAACCATGAGTATGACCAGCCTGTGAGCCTCCGGCTCATCGCCGGCGTGGGCTTCGACCGCGCGTTTGAGAAGCCCTCCAGCTCGCTGCTCGTGCGTCTGGGCCTCAGCATGGACGTGCGTCTCTGCGAGGCTCTCGACTTCAACCTGGAGTATCAGGCCAACGGCGTGAGCGACCGCTGGAACGGTCTCGACGACCACAGCTTCGACACTTTCATGAATCTTCTCGTGGGCGTCACCTACAAGTTCGGCACAGGCTATCAGTGCAAGAGCTGCGTGCCCGAGCCGGTGGTGCAGGTTGTCAACAAGCGCACCAACGAGATGCGCGAGGCGCAGGTGGTCGAGAAGATCGTTCACGATACGATCACGGTCGTGAAGGAGGTGCCTGTGAAGATCGCCGAGATCAAGCGTGAGGTGTTTTTCCCGATCAATGTGGTGACCGTTGAGCCCGACATGCAGAAGAACATCGCCGAGGTGGCCGACTACATGAAGCAATATCCCGATGCCAAGGCAACGGTGATGGGCTATGCCGACAAGGGCACGGGCACTGCGGCTATCAATCTGGAACTGGCTGAGAAAAGGGCCACTACCGTTTATAATGAACTTGTGAACCGTTATGGCATCGCTGCGTCACGTCTGACTAAGTCATCCATGACCAACCAGAACACACAGCAGCCTTACGAAGAAAATGCGCTTAACCGCGTGGTCATCATGACCGCTCGCATGTAAGCTTTAGGGGGCGGGGAAAGGCAGTGATGTTTTTCCCCGTTTTATATTCAAAATACTTACATTGTATTTTATAGTGGTGTGAAGATGGTGGCCACACTCCGAGCCGTTGTCCGGAGTGTGACCGCCATCTGAACTTTTATGGAAGTCGTATATTTATACGCTTTTTTAGAAGCGGGTGATTCCGGGGCCGTGTCGACGTGGCGCGGTGTGGCGGAGCCTGACCGTGGGGATAGGCATCTCGTTGAAGCAGATGTGCAGCCCTATTGCGCGCGTCATCAGCAGGTCGTCGTGTCGCCCCGGGAGAGCGCCATAACTGCCGTTCTGACGCTGCTCATAGGTCAGCATCTCGTCGAGGCAAGCCTCGTCGCGCTCCTCATACAGCCCCTCCCTCACCGCCTTCACCAGCCCCGAGATCACCATCGGTTTCGTGGCCACATTGGTATGGAATCCGTATCTTCGCGGAGCCCCGCGCATCACCTCCTCCTCGCTCTGGCGGCGCGCGTAAAGATTGCGGCAGGCTTCGCGGAGCTGGCTGAAGATGAAGAGCGACTGGTCGCCGTCCACAAACCGGTCGGGGTCGCGCGTCTCGATGGAATTACTCTCGATCACGAGAAGAGCATCGTTGTAGTAGCGCGCGATGCGGGCGGCATTCCACGCCAGGAGATCGATATCGGTGTGACCCCGCCATTGCGCCACGATCTTCGGACGCCCTCCCGTGCGCATAGGCAGACGGTCGAACACCGCCACCACCGACCAATCGGCCCTGGCGGCGCGTCCTCCGACATCGACCACCACAAGGTAGCGGTCGAGACATATGTAGCCCGCATCGGGGAGCACGCGGTCTTCCCACACCGAGAGGGCGCCGCGGGCGTCGGGGGAGAAGCGCACATCATCAAGCGACTCCGGGCCTGTGGCCTTCCGTCCGTCGATCTCCCCGCGCAGGGGAGCCGGACGGCACCCCTTGCGCAGCTCCTCCACGAGATAGCGGTCGAACACGCGGGCGCCCGAGTGGACAAACGCCTCGATATCGTCTGAGGGATATTCCGCGGCCATAAGTCCGTGGTCGGAATATTTCATCCTTTCCGCCACATACCAGTTTATCGCCTCGAGCGTGGCCCCCTTCTCCCAGAGCCACCAGAGATAGCTGCCCGGCTGGCGGCGGTCGGAAAGGGAGAGTGATGAGTGGCGCCCCTCGAGGAGGGAGGCGGCGAAAGCCCGCGGGTCGGCAAGCGGCAGGGAATAGCGGTCGATCTCATACCAGGCCACGAAGAGGGGATGGAACTGGCTCTCGCCGTTTCTCGCGGCCTCATATTCGCGGTGGAAGTAATTGCCGGTGCCGTTGGCCGTGGATTCGAGCACGATCATCGTCATCGGCTCCAGGAGTATGCCGGAGCATGCGGCGCGTATTATCTGTTCGGGGGTTTTCATATCGGAGGCGCGCCATATCCCCACTTCCGAGCAGTGCACGAGATTGTAGTCGCCGCCGCGGCAGGAGTCGGGGCGCTCTGCGGTGCCCAGTTTCACCTTGCAGTTGCGCCCGTTGATCCTGAACGACCCGCGGGAGTTGCCGGCGTTCTCCATGCGGCGCCCCTTCACGGGTTCTCCGTCGCCGTCCGTGAAGAGCCATGCCGGGTAGCCGCGCAACATGCGGTCGAGCATATCCTTTATCTCATCGGTTGCCAGCCCCTGGTGGGCGATTATCAGAGAGTTGAGACCCTCGCGGTGCACGAGCTGCAGCCAGGCCATGTAGAGCTGCACGCATGTGCTCCCTCCCCATTGCCGTGCTTTCAGGAGGATGAGGCGTATCGGTTTTCCGTCCATCCGCATGGTCTCCAGGGCGCCGACGAGGCGCCGTTGCGGACGGTTGAGCACCATCAGCGTGTCGCTCCCGCCCCCTTTTCTTTTTATATATGCGAAACTTGCGGCCCAGAAAGGGAAGTCGTGAAGGATGCGCAGGCGCGTGAAGCGACGGTTCACCTCTTCGCGCAGCAGGGCGCAGGGGGTGGCGTGCATCTCGGCGTCGATATACCCGTCGACGCTTCCCGCCCGGAGCAGGGAGGCCACGAGGGGATCGGAGCGCATGGCGCGGGGAATCCATACGCGGGGAGTGTCGAGCCCCGGTATGTGGAGTTCGCGCCGGTCGGGATCGGAGGGGTCGCCCGTCACGGGGTCATAAGGTAGGTTCAGGGCCTTCTGACGGCGGGAGTTCTCCAGCAGTATTTCCTCGACGGTAGTCTCCCGGGAGGCCGGTATGCGTTCGCCGTTCATGCCTCCCTCCTTTCCAGGCGAAGGCGTCGCCTTTCGTTGTAGATCAACGTGCGCACACGCGGCCACGACAGATAGGCGCAGGGCGCGGGCTGGTTGACGGCCTCAAAGGCAAGCTGCTGTATCGACGCCTCCGGATGCAGGCCGCGAAGGGTCAGCACCCGCGCGTAGAGCTCGCGATACATCTCCCTTTTCCGCGGGGTCATGGAGAGGGTGGGGTCGTCGCCCGCGAGGATGCGTCCGATGACGATGGCGGCACGTTGCTCGCTGACCCAGAACCGGGGCGCCGGCGCTTCCGATGCGGTGCGGAATGCCTTTTCCAATGATATCCGCGACTGGACGGCAAGAGCCTTGCGGAAATTGAGGAGCAGATGGGTGTCGCGTTCCGACGTGAAGTCGGAGATAGAGTTTTTCTTTCTCATAAGTAAATGCGTTTAGTTTCGAGTATAGCGTTGTTTGAAAGAAATCTTTGCAAAGTTAATAGAAAAGTTGCGGAATAAAAATAGTTTTGCTTTAAAATATTCTAACTTTGCATCGTAAATAAAAACCACGCCAAAATAAAGCATTATGAATCAACATTCAATGGAGAAAGAAAAAAATTCAGGGGGGAGATGGCTGCTCGACCTGGTGAAGGGCCTTCTCGGAAAGGAGGAGGTGAACCCGGAGGAGTTTCCCCGTGAACTTCCGGAAACTACGGTGAAGAAACTGATCGACAAGGCCTGCGGTGCCGACCCGGAAGAGGCCGGGGAGGCAGGAAACTGGAAAACCGAGAAATCCGAAAAACCTGAAAGCTGTCCTTATGCCACGAAAAGGGCCATCGTGGAATCACTGGCGGAGATACGCAGATTCGCGGAGGAGCATCAGCTTGCCGCGACAGTGGTCAGGGCTCTTCTGAGTCTGCTCGCGGAGATGGCGGTTGGCGCCCTCAAAGGGAGGGTGAGTGGAAAAGTGCTCGACCTGCTGCTGAAGGCCATACGCTACGACAGGGCCCGCATGGAAGCCTATGCCGAGGGGGAGACCGCGGGGCGCAACGCCCGGATACGCATGGAGATCTTCCCGGCCCAGGAGAGGGAACTCCCCGACATCAACGGCCCTATCCACACTCCTCCGGCCCCCGCCTCGATCTTCGACATCGCCCGCGGCGAATGACAATTAGCAATTAGAAATCAGCGATCAGAAATTGGAATTAGCAACTGAGGCTTTATGCACAATGAAAACGGCTCCGGATGGCATCACCGTGCTGCGGCCGCAAGCCGCAGTCCCCCATCTCTCAACCCTCAACCCTCAACATTCAACATTCAACATTCTAAAATTCCCATAAGCCAACATGATAAAGACAAATCCTATCGCCGGCGAGACCATCGCCGTAGTAACCTCCGGAAACGCGGAGGCAGTGGCCGGAACCTCCGGCGCCAACACCCTGATGCCCGGCATGCCCGCTACCGTGGGAGCCGTGGCCGACGCCACCGGCGGCATCGACGCCGGCAATTTCATCGACGCCGACGTCGACGGCGAACTCCTGCGCTTCAACAGCGAAGACGCGCCACTGATGAACCTTATGCTCTGCGCCAAGCGCGTGAAGGTGAACAGCCCGGAAGTGGACCATTACATGCTCGACGAACCCGGCGCCTCGGTAGTGACCACGGGCGCCTGCGGAGGAGGAACCCTCAGCCAGACAATCCTTCCCCTCTCTTCGGCCGACCAGCTTGTGCCCCGCGCCAACTGCACTCTCCTGGTCAAGGGTGTCGACGGCTACGACTCTAAAGGACGCCCCACACCCGGGCGCGACCTCATGCTCTTCGTCACGGGACGCGACGCCATGTCGGGCAACCCTATCGTGCGCGCTGTCAACGGTTCGCAGCAGAGCGACATCGACGAGGGATGCTGCGTGCCCGAGATTCCCAAGGGGAGCACCGTGATCATCCTCGCCAATTCCCTCTATGAGACGCAGAAGGAGGTAGACCCCGACATGATCGTGCCCACCCCCACACGCATATATCTCCAGAAGAGGGGGATGAACCAGGTGGTGAGCGACTATTTCGAGAGTCAGAAAAAGAGGATACCCTTCTCGAAATCGATCATCGCAGAGCAGGCCATCGCCAATTTCAAGGTGCGCGGCAACCGCACACTCTGGGCCGGACGCGGAGGAAAATTCCGGGTATCGGTCGATAAGATGGGGGTGCAGAACGTCTACACCACCGAGGGGATACGCTGGCAGATCCGCAGGGAGATGCAGGCGCCGAAGGAATGGACTGTCGACCAGGTGATAGCCCTGGCCAAGATGTTCTTCACGGGAGAGGACGTGCCCCGCAGCGCCATCCTCCTTGCCGGAAAGAACCTGCTCGAGGCCATACAGAAGGTTGACTATTCGAAGCATCCCGAAATACAGATCACCACGAAAGTGAACTCCGTGGGATGGACTGTGACCAACTTCCACACCGTCTTCGGCGACATAGAGATAAAGCGCGAGCCCACGCTCGACCGCCTCGGGTGGAGCAATTCCGGAGCGCTTCTTGGTGAGAACCGCCTCGTGCACTATGTCTACTCGGCCGAGCATACCTTCGCCGACCGTGTGGAGGGGGAGGAGGCCACCCGCAACGGAGTGCTGATCTGGGACGCGCTCGCGCTGAAAGGATCGTGCCACATATGGATCGACGGCGAAGGGGGCGCGCCCCGCGGAGGCGCCAACCGCTGGAGCCTCTGGGACAGCGAGGAGGCTCCCGGGGAGGAAAGCGTGGCCGATGGCCAGAGATTCTATCTCGTCAGAGACTGTCCCGGGATATCGCCGTCGGCTATGGCCGGCCAGATGTGGACCGCACATGCCGGCTCTGACGGCGTGACATGGCAGCAGGTCTCGGGAATGCTGTAAGCAATAATTGGAAAAATCATGATAAAAGATAACAGGAAATGAAAACATATCTTGTGCCCGGTCTGCTCGACCTGCGCCTGATCGTGCGCGCCGGCGATGCCTGGACCACCATTGACTTCACCGGCGGACGCAGTTCCGGCTACGGCGCCTGTTGCGCGCGCCATTCCACTGACGACCCCGTGGCGCAGCGTCTGATAGAGAACTCGCCGGAATTCCGCTCCGGCAGGATAATCGTCAGGGAGCCATGACTACGGACTCTGTCATAGACGATGTCCTCCTGCTGCTTGGAGAGGACCCGGAGCTGTGCCTGCACAGCTCCGGGAGCGGGGCCTGTGGCCTCACTTTGCGTGAGAGGATAGGGCGTGAGCTCGCTCCGTGCGCGTCGCGGGCGGTGGCCGACACTCCGCGGATGCAGCTCACGGGCTGGCGGCGCCTCGGCTCCGACGGATTGTCTGTCGATGCCGACGGACGGGCTCTCCTGCCGCTCCCCGCCGATTTCCTGTCGCTCTTCAGCCTGAGGATGACGTCGTGGAGCCATCCTGTGGCTGAGGTGCTCGGCGCCGACAGCTGGCTGCGGCGCCTTCAGGGAAACAGATGGCACGGCCTGCGCGGTTCGCCGCAGCGTCCGTTGGTGTTCGCGACCGTGACCGACGATGGCTCCCCGGCTCTCGAGCTTTTCAGCTGTCCGGCGGAAGACACGCTGGCGGAAGGGTGGTATATGCCCGCTCCCGTTCCGGCAGACGGGGTGATAGAGATTCCACCCGCGGCCTACCGTCGCTGTCTCGGCTACATAGTGGAGACCTTGCGCATGTAGGCCACGATGCGGTAGAGGCCGTAGATGCTCGATTTGGGTATCTGGAGACTGGGATACAGGGAATTGTAGCTGCGCGCCTCGATGTTGTCGCGGCTCTCCCGCGAGGGATAGACGGCCTTGATGAGCACTCCGTTCTCGGTGTCGATGATCATGGGGTTGCCCCAGGGTATGAAAGCCCTGTCGTTGATGCGGCACACGGCGGCTATCGTGCCGTTGTGTATCTCCGGCTCCATGCTGTCGCCGGAGATGGGGATGGCGAAATCGGCCCCTCTCACGGGACAGCCTATTATGGCGCAGTCCTGCAGGGCCACGCTGCGCGAGTATTCCTGGAGATTTCCGGCATATGCCTCCACCGGGAGGAGGGGCACGAGAAAACCCTTCTCCCTCGCGTCGGCCGTGGCGGTCTCGGTGGCGGGGCGATACATCTCCCCCTCGCCGTAGAGGAGCCAATCGCGGTTGAGAGCAGGGAAAAGCTCCGTCATCCTCGCCACCTTCTCCTCCGGCAGCGACTTCCGCATTGCCCCGACGTAGGCCACGGATAACCCCATGCGGCGCGCGAATTCGGATTTGCTGATTCTCTCGGCTTTCAGAAACTGCAAAAGCCGGTCTTTTACTGTCTCGTTGTTGTCTTCCATAATGTTTTTATTGTTTTGTGATAGCAAAGTTAATGATTATCTATAAGAAACCAAAATAAAATTATGAAAAAACTGATTCTTGAGCTTGAGAAATCGGAGGTGGAGAGCGACGTGGCCCAGGCTACGGCCTACACGGGGGCGAAGAGCGCGTCGGGCGCCGGAGCGGCTGAGATATTCGGCCGTGTGGCTACGGTCGACGGCGACAGCTGCGTGGTGGAGCGTTTTGTCAGGGATGCCTGCGCCGTAGTGGCTGAGCGGCTGAAGGAATTCGTGGTCTCCGTCAACTATGCCGGGCCGGTCGTCCGTCTGGAGCTTTCTCTCAGCGACGCTTACGATGAGAGCATGCTTCCGGCCGCCCGCAGCAGCTTCCGCTCCTTCCTCGCGGCTTCGGCCACAGACCGCTGGATGCGGCTCGCATATGCGGAGAAAGCGGCTGAATGGGAGCAGGAGGCCGTCAGGCAGCTCGCCGCGCTTGAGCGCAATCTCTACCACAGGCGCCGTCCGCGCCGGCGTTCCGCGTGCGCCGGTGTGGCTGACGCGGAATGAGTGGCGGTAAAATGATATTTATACAAATGTTTAAGAGAAGAAAAATGCAGACCATAATCCTCAATCTCGATCTGGCCGAGATAGTCTATGATGTCCAGAACAAGACCTATCTGACCGGCAAGAGCCGGAAAGAGGGCGCCAACCATGAATTCGTGGCCAACATGCAGGCCAACGACGACGAGGAGAACGCCAACCAGGTGCTCCGCAGCGTGTCGGCCGCGTTCTCCACCCTGAAGACGCGTCTGGGAGAATATCTCGAGCTCAACGCCACGACTGCCGACAACGGCCTGATCGGCATGGACTCGGGTTTCACCCTCTCCCTGAGGATGCCATCCAACTACAATCTCTCGACCCTCGACACCATCGTGGCGTCAGCCCATCAGTATATCGTGAGCATGGCCGTGGCCGAGTGGTTTACCATCACCAACAAGAGCGATGCCAAGGAATACACGGCGCTTGCGGAGACGAGCCTGCGCATCATCTCCGAGGCTGTCAACAAGCGGCGTCGTCCGCGGCGTCCCTCCGCACCTTCGGCAGGGGCGGAAGGTATGGAATGAAAAAACTGCGTGGATATGGAGAGAAACATGATAGTGTTCACACGCAGCTCGCTGCACTACGACATATCAAACATGGCGTATGTGGCGGCAGACATAAAGGAGGGCACGCGCGACGCGCATGCCCTCCATCAGACGTTCGATATATGTGGCGAAGGGAACGCAGACCGTGTGGACAGTGTCCTTGATCTGGCCTTCGCGGAAGTGCTCGTGATGCTCGGCGCGATCGCTGCCGGCGGTCGCATCCACGCTTCCCGGCATGGGGATTTCCTGCTGGAGCTCAAGGGGGAGGTGCCACTCCCGGCTGTCGGCCTGATACGTGAGGCCGGCAGGGAATATCTCGTGGCCTCCGCGCTTGCCGACTGGCTTGCCGTGACGCTCCCCGAGGCGGCATCCGCCTGGCGGGAGAAAGCCTCCGGGGCGGGAAGCGTGCTTCTCGCGGCGCGACGGTCATGCCGTGTCCTGCCGCGACGCACAAGCCCGATAGCTTAGAAGCGGTTTGAACAGAACGTTCTTAGAGCTCGAGGTCGCCGTTCTCGATCACATGCCAGGGGAGGCCGGAAGCGGCCAGTTTCTCCAGGAACGGATCGGGATCGAACTCCTCTACATTATGCACACCCGGCATCACCCATTTCCCCGTGAGGAACATGTAGGCGCCGACCATGGCCGGAACGCCGGTGGTATAGCTGACTGCCTGCGCTCCGGTCTCCTTGTATGCGGCCTCGTGCGAGCAGTTGTTGTAGATGTAGTAGGTCGATTCCTTCCCCTCCTTGTCGAGGCCTGAGATGCGGCAGCCGATCGAGGTCTCGCCGGTGTAGTTCTCTCCGAGCGATCCCGGGTCGGGAAGCACTGCCTTCAGGAACTGGATGGGCACGATCTCGCGCCCCTCATACATGACGGGGTCGATGCGTGCCATGCCTATGTCCTGGATCACGCGCAGATGGGTGAGGTATTCCTGGCCGAAGGTCATCCAGAAGCGGGCGCGGCGGATGGTGGGGAAGTTCTGCACGAGGCTCTCGAGCTCCTCGTGATAGAGGAGATATGATTCGCGCTCGCCGATGTTGGGGTATGTGAGGGGGCGGTGCACCTCAAGATTCTCGGTCTCCACCCATTTGCCGTCTTCCCAGTATTTCCCTTTCTGTGTGATCTCACGGATATTGATCTCGGGATTGAAATTGGTGGCGAAAGCCTTTCCATGGTTGCCGGCGTTGCAGTCGACTATGTCGAGATAGCGCATCTCCGAGAAGTGATGCTTTGCGGCATATGCCACGAACACAGCCGACACTCCCGGGTCGAAGCCGCATCCGAGGATGGCCGTAAGACCCGCTTTCTCGAAACGTTCGCGGTAGGCCCACTGCCAGCTGTATTCAAAATGGGCCTCGTCTTCCGGCTCGTAGTTGGCGGTGTCAAGATAGTTCACTCCGCACTTCAGGCAAGCCTCCATGATGGTGAGGTCCTGATAGGGGAGGGCCACGTTGATGCAGATGTCGGGCTTGTGGCGGTTGAAGAGCTGGCAGAGCTCCTCCACCGAGTTCGCGTCGACGCGGTCGGTGGTAATGTTGGGGGCTCCGATGCGTGCGGCCAGACGGTCGCATTTCTCTTTTGTGCGAGAGGCGATCACGATCTCAGAGAACACATCCGGATTCTGGGCGCATTTCGCGGCCACGACGGTGCCGACGCCGCCGGCTCCGATAATCAATACTTTTCCCATTTTTCTTATTCTGTTTTTGTAGTTTCCAGATTACCGTGCATCCCGAATTGACGGTTTAAACAAGCAGCGCCGGTGAAAATCAGTGGCGGGGGAGTGAAAAAGGCTTATCTATCATCCCACTAATTATCAACCGCTAATTATTTAAAAGCAATCGGAATGCCTTCAATCTGCAAATATACATAAAAAATCGGATTATAGAAGCAAAATCCGCCGCAGGCCGTTCAAATAAAATACTCCGGCTTATCTTTCATATGTTCCTCCCACACACATTGCGCGAGATATTTCTCGCTTCTAC
The DNA here is from genome assembly GCA_910588245.1 of uncultured Muribaculaceae bacterium. Taxonomy (GTDB): domain Bacteria; phylum Bacteroidota; class Bacteroidia; order Bacteroidales; family Muribaculaceae; genus Lepagella. Next base: position 16,551 of record CAJUQP010000028.1, read on the forward strand.
AGTGAATCTCGGCCACTCCTTCCTTAATCATATCAGCGGTGTCAGTATTGTAGAATATTTCCATCGCTTCTTCGAGTGATAAATTATACATCTGACTCATCTCGCTGATAATCCGAGAAATCTTCATGTCCCGGAGTATACGGCGTGCGTTCGACATTTTCTCTTTATCGGTCATATCTTCTCATATTTTATGAATTTGAGACATTCTTTCAGCATCTTGTCTGAGCGGATGCAGTATTGGATATTGGGCTTTTCATAAATCAGCATCCCGAGTGTTTTCTCACGGCTGTATATGCCTTGCACATAAAGATCGAGAGTGTCAATTACCTTATCGTTTGCAATACCTCCAATGATCAGATCGAAATACTCAGTTTCATCGCCATTTCGGTTAGCCAGTATGAAATCAAGCCATTCATCATTATACGATTCAAAAACTTTTACTTTCCATTCCAGAAGCTCTTCAGGAAGCTCAAAAGTGCTGAGGAAAGCATCTTCCTCACGGCGTTTGAAGCGATTGGCATATTTTACAGCCTGATCTCTCATGGAGGTCAGATAAAATCCTTGACCGAAGTCGATGTTTTTGCGGGAGTGGGTTGTATCAGGATTCTCGACAGGCACATTTGATGCATGGTACAGTATCATCACAACACTCCTTTCTTATTCATGAATTCGACAACATCATCCACAACATAGGGCAAGCTGAATGTATGCAACACATCATATGATGGAATAATATATGAATAGAGAATTCCACTCGATTTAAGCCTGCGGAATACATCAGTCACCTGCAGCCCAAGCTTTTCGGCTATGGCCCCAATGACAATGGAGACAAATTCAAGAATATCGGTGTTCATAACTTAACTGATTTTATGTAGGACTCTCTTACATTGGAGGCATGGATACGGTATCTGAATACAAATATAGATAAAAAACATGAGATTTCCATACCTGTAGAATAAAGAAATGGTTATTTATCTAAAGAAAGTTCTTAAAAATCGGATTATTGAAGCAAAATCCGCCGCAGGCCGTTCAAATAAAATACTCCGGCATCGTATCAGAGGTTTTCCCGTAGGCAAAGGCAGGCGTATTTCTAAGAAGTTTAAACAACTTCTAAAATTTTATTTGTTGTAATTTGTGATAACAGGAAAAATCCATTATCTTTGTGAAAAATAGTGGTACTCTCAAAAATGAAAGGTTATGGGACAGGAAAATACATACATACGTTTTGACTGGGCTATGAAGCATATGCTTCGCGACAAGGCAAATTTCGATATTCTTGAGGGATTTATCACAGTCCTTACCGGAGAAACAGTGCATATTGAGGAGATACTGGAGAGTGAGAGCAACCAGGATTCGGCCGAGGATAAGTTCAACCGCGTGGACATCAAGGCAAAGAACAGCCGGGGGCATCTTATATTGGTGGAGGTGCAGCTGACACGTCAGCTGTATTATCTGCAGCGCATCTTGTATGGCACCTGCAAAGCCATAACCGAACACATAAACGTCGGGGATAAATACGATCAGGTCAAGAAGGTGTATTCCATAAGCATCCTTTACTGCGATTACGGGCAGGGTGATGACTATGTGTATCACGGGCAGACACAGTTCAAAGGCCTCCATACCGGCAGTGATCTTGTGGTAAGCATGAAGGAGGAGGGTGTGATCGTGCAGCATCTGCCGGGCAAGGTATTCCCTGAGTACTATATCGTGCGGGTCAACGCATACAACAAGGTTCCGGATTCCCCTCTTGATGAGTGGATGACGTATCTTAAGAGTGGTAAGGTGAAGGAGGATACGCGCACCCCGGGGCTTCAGCAGGTAAAGAAGAAGCTCCGGTATCTGTCGATGTCAGCGAAGGAGAGACGTGAATATGATGCTCATATGGACACAATCATGGTGCAGAATGACGTGCTTGACACGGCTCGCGAAGAGGGATGGACAGAGGGCCTTGAGAAAGGTATGGCGGAAGGCAGAGCACAAGGGTTGGCACAAGGATTGGCAGAAGGCAGAGCGGAAGGCAGAGCGGAAGGCAGAGCGGAAGGCAGAGCGGAAGGCAGAGCGGAAGGGAGAGCGGAAGGCATGGCGGAGGGATTGTCAAAGGGGATGGAGAAAGGAGTGACGAATGTGGCGGCAAACCTGATTTCCCTTGGCATGCCGGATGACGTAATAATGAGAGCCACGGGATTGTCTGTCGAGGTTATTGCATCGCTTAGAAAAAGTGAGTAGGAAGTTGCTTTTTAAACAATCTTTAAGGCTCGCTTGAATGAAGCGACGATGATGTAATTGTGCTCTTAGAGTACAAAGAAAATTTGTGCGTACACGATAAATGCCAAGAAGTTAGTTGGCGCTGTTCTTTAAACAAACTTCTAAAAGCGACAAGCATGTTTTACGTGTTGATGATCTTGTCGGAAAGCAATGTGTCATGACAATACAATAGAGTTTGTCGTTTTTCATTCTGTGAATCTGATCATTTTTTACTAATTTTGCGCCATATAATATCGGAATATGGAAATCACGATAAAAAGCCTTGACGCCCTCCCCGGGGCAGCCGCCGAATTCCTGGGTGCCATCGGCGGAAGAACCGTCTTTGCCTTCCACGGAAGCATGGGGGCCGGAAAGACCACATTCATCGCCGAGGTATGCCGGCAGCTTGGCGCGGCCGACGATTCGGGAAGTCCCACGTTCAGCATACTCAACGAATATCTCGCGGCCGACGGTTCGCCGATCTATCATTTCGACTTCTACCGTCTCGAGTCGCCTCAGGAAGCACTCGACCTCGGCGCCGAAGACTATCTCTACTCCGGTCATCTCTGCCTGCTCGAATGGCCTGACCGGATTGGCACCCTCCTGCCGGAGGATGCCGTCGATGTCGAGATCGTGGTCAACGCCGATGGCAGCCGCACGCTGCGTATGCCCGACAGATGAATCAACCTGAAAGATCCGTTAAGATGAGGATAAAGGAGATCGCCGAGACCGGCTCCACCAATACCTGGATCGCGGAAAACACCTCCGAGGCTGATGCTCCGCTGCTCGTGTATGCCCTCTGGCAGACAGCGGGACGCGGACAGCGCGGCAACTCCTGGGAGTCGGAGCCGGGAAAAAATCTGACCGCATCCGCACTCTTCGTGCCCGGGAACATACATCCCGCGTCTCAGTTCTCCATATCGGAGGCCGTGGCGCTCGCCGTGGCCGACCTCCTGGATGAATATGGCGTGGAGGCTGCCGTGAAATGGCCCAACGACATCTATGTCGGCGACCGCAAGATATGCGGTATCCTGATAGAGCATTCAATCGTGGGGCAGCATCTGTCGCGCACTATGGCCGGCATCGGGATCAACATAAACCAAAGGGAGTTCCTCAGCGATGCTCCTAATCCGGTATCCCTCTGGCAGCTGACCGGAAAGGAATATGATATTCCCGCGGTGGCCTCGCGTCTCGCCTCCTGTCTGGAGAAAAGAGTGGGCGAGGCTTGCCGGCCCGACGGTTCGGGCAGGGAAAGCCTCCATAGCGCGTTCATGTCGCGCCTGTGGCGAGGCCGGGGTTTCCACCCTTTTCTCGACAAAAAAAATGGAGAGCTAATTTCAGCGCGTATCGCCGGCGTAGCTCCCGACGGGATGCTGACACTTGCGACCCACCGGGGGGAAATGCGCGTCTACGCCTTCAAGGAGGTGGAGTTTTTACTTGATGAAAAATGAAAGATATGGATAACAAGACTGATAAAAAAGAGGAGACTTCCAATATTGCGGAACCCGCATGGAAAAAGGCGCTCGGTCTGGGTCTGCGCTATGGTTTGCCTGTGGTCCTTACCGTCCTGCTGGTGATCTATATGTTCAAGAAGGTGAATTTCACCGAGATGCTCGACCTCATAAGACATGGTGTGGACTACTGGTGGATTCTGCTTGCCATGTTCATAAGCATCTTCTCCCACGTATTCAGGGCTGCCCGCTGGCGCTTGCAGCTGAAGGCATTAGGCATCAAGCCCCCCTTTCTGGCGCTTTGCTGCTCCATATTCGGATGTTATGCCCTCAACCTGGTGTTCCCGCGCCTCGGAGAGGTGTGGCGCTGCACGTATATCGCCTCTTCGGAGAAGGCATCGTTCACTTCCGTGCTCGGATCGATGATCGGCGACCGCCTGGCCGACACACTCATGGTCTTTCTCCTGCTTCTTTTCAGTCTTGTGGTGGCTTATCCGGCCATCGAGGCCTTCCTGACGAAATATCCTGTGGGTCGCGACCTTGTAGGTCTTGTCGCGCAGTGGTGGTTCTGGGCGGCCATCATTGGCGCGGCGCTCCTTTGCTGGTGGCTGCTGCGCATGTTCCGCCACACGTCGGCTGTAGGTAAGCTCAAGGAGATGGCTCTCAACATGTGGAAAGGTTTCAGCGTGGTGGCAAGCATGAAAGGACGCTGGATGTTCCTCTGGCTCACACTCTGCATATGGTGCTGCTATTATTTCCAGCTATATGTGGCCTTCTACGCCTTCGACTTCACCCGCGAGCTCTGCCATACGCCGGGACTGGCCGGCGGCCTGATACCATGCCTCGTGGCCTTCGTGCTCAGCTCGATAGGGATGGCTATCCCCTCCAACGGCGGCCTCGGCCCCTGGAACCTCGCCGTAATGTTCGGGCTCGCCATCTACGGCGTCTCCGACGCCCAGGGCACCGCCTTCTCAATGCTCCAGTGGAGCGGACAGACAGTGATGCTCATAATCCTCGGCATCTTCACCATGATCTATATCTCGGTGAGCCGTAAGGGGGGCAGACGTGCGGCTTCGCTTGCTGATAAAACCATAGAGGAGGCAGAGACGTTATCCTAAAAAAACGCGCGTATATGCTGTTCGAACCCAAAGACAATTCACAGGAGAAAGAGGACTTTTTCGACGGTCCCGACATACCGGAGCAACCCAAGGCTCCGAAGAAACCCGCTTATAAGCCTGAAGACCCGGCCTATTGGGAGGAAGACGAGTCGGAGTGGGAGCACCTGAGACCCAGGAAACGCTGGAAAGTGTGGCTCTGGGCGGGATGCGTGCTTGTCGTGATCCTTCTCGGCGTGGCATGCTGGCTGCGTTATTTCTCACCGTATGTGGAGGATGCCACGCAATACGGCTATGTGGAGCACATCGAGAAACGGGGCACGGTCTTCAAAACTTACGAGGGGGTGCTTCTCCCGTATAAGGAGCTGCGCGACACCACCCGCATCTACAGCCGCGACTTCATATTCACGGCCTCCGATTTTGAAGTGGCCAAGCGTCTGAAGCAGGCTCAGCTCGGAGGATATCCGGTGAGGGTGGAATACCGCCGTTACCATGCAACGGTGCCCTGGCGGGGATCGAGCAAGACCGTGGTCACGGCGGTTGACAGTGTCGATGCCTCGACCATTCTCCCTCCGGAATTCGCACCTCGCCACTGATGTGACGATCTGCGGATGGCAAGCGTAAAGTCCGTGATCAACATGCGGATACCGATACAGGAAATACGCCCCGCGACGGTCTCGTCGCGGGGCGTATCCGGTTAAAATCGATTCGCAATTACATGACTGGTATCCTGCATCGGCGTCTGCAGCGTGCGATACAGTATTATTTTATCAGGGTGCCCCTGAACTTTTTCCCTTTAAGGTCGGGACCGAAATAGAATCCCGGTTCCGCAGGTTGGTTGTAGGCTATGTTCTGGTTGGCGACGGAGGCGCGGTAGGCCGGGTCTTCCATGAAGGTGTGAAACCGGTAGGCGGTCGGTATGGGTGTCACATAGAGGCGCAGACTGTTGTTGTCTTCCGTGCGCATGAGCACCTCCTCGCGCCAGTCGCCGAGTATGTCTGCCTGGAGTGCCGGATTGGCTTTTGTGCCGTTGTTCCACATGGTGCCCTCGAACACAGTCAGCGGAACACAGCCTCCGGTCGACGGATCATACTTGCTCACCACATTCTTGTCGAGCATCTCTCGAAGCATGTCTCCGTCCCACCACACAGCCATGTTGACGGGCACATTGGCAGAGATCTCGCTCTTGAAATCCTTTTGCGGAGAGATCACTTTCCCGTCGAAAGAGAGCACCCCTCCTGTATTGGGCGACCATAGCTCCACTCCGGGATGATTGGGGTCGATGTCAGCAGCCATGCAGCGTCCTATATCCTTGTTGCTGGGATACTGGAGTATGACCTTGCCTGTGGCGCCCTCACGCAGCGAGGTGCCGTCTTTCTTGTTTTCATGGCAGCCCCATACGTAGTATTTCGTGTTGTCGGGGTCGCTGAGAAGGTGTATGGCGTCGCCATGTCCCATGCCGGTGGTGTACAGGCCTTTGCCGTCGTGGTCCACAGCCATCTGGCCGTAGATTATCTCATCGCATCCGTCGGCGTCCACGTCAGCCACACGCAGGTTGTGGTTTCCCTGGCCGGCATAGGCTCCGTTGCCGGGAGTGTCGGAATCGAATATCCACTTCACTTTGAGATCCTTGCCATCCCAGTCGTAGGCGGCGAGCACGCTGCGGGTGTAGTAGCCGCGTGCCATCACGGCCGATGGGCGGACTCCGTCGAGCCATGCCACGGCGGCCAGGAAACGGTCGGCGCGGTTGGCGTAGCCGTCGCCCCAGTCGGCTATGTTGCCACGGGGAGGTATGTAGTCGACTGTAGCCATGGCTTCTCCGGTGCGGCCGTTGAAGACGGTCAGGTATTCCGGCCCTGCCACGGGGCGCCCGTTCATGTTTCGCCAGTCTGCGCGGTAGTCGCCGATCACTTTTCCCACGCCGTCGCGTGTGCCGTCGGCTGTCTTGCATATCAGTTCGGCGCATCCGTCGCCGTCGAAGTCAGCCACGAGAAACTGGGTGTAGTGGGCCCCCGAGCGGATGTTGTCGCCCAAGTCTATGCGCCAGAGCAGAGTGCCGTCGAGTTCATAGCAGTCGAAGTAGGTCGGGCCGGTGAACCCGTTATGGGAATTGTCGTGGGAGTTGGTGGGGTCCCATTTCAGTATGATCTCATATTCGCCGTCGCCGTCAACGTCGCCTACGGAGGCATCGTTGGCATTATAGAAGTATTCCTTGCCGAAAGGGTCTACTCCGTGCGCAGGGCGCTGCAGCGGGATGTCGACGTAGCCTTCCGGTGCGTCGGCCGGGAGGGTATAGCTGCCGATAGCGGGTCCGCCTTTGCGTCGCGCCTTGACTTCATAGGTCGCCGGCGCGGTGCCGGTATAATTGTCTTTGTAGAATGTCACGTCGGAGACCGGGGCGTTGTTGATCTTCTTCCCGTCGCGGTATATGTCGAACGACTGGTTGTCGGGATCTGACGACAGATATCGCCAGCTCACGGTCACTTCTGTGGGATTCTCCCTGACAGCTACCACTCCGCGTCCGAGTTTCTCCCGCTGAAGGCGCGAGAAGTCGTAGGCTGACTGTGCTGAGGCTCCGAGTGCGGAGGCCGCTGCCAGGACTGTCATGATGTATCGGGCTTTTCGAGTCATATGGTTTTTTATGGTTGAGGGTTTATGGTTGAGGGTTTATGGTTGAGGGTTGAGGGTTGAGGGGAGGGGTGGAAAATTCCGGAGGGGGAAGCGGCTCTCCCGGAGGGAGGTCCGCTTCCGGTCCGGATAGGTTGCGGCGCCACGCCCGGTCTTTTTTACCCATGATATTCTACCTGCATTCCAAAATCCACTATGTGGTGATCTTCAAAATAAGCTTGAGAACTAACCGCTTATTATCTCGGGTCACTGTGGCTCTCACGAGCCGGGGGCTTTGAGAGAAATGCGTGGGCGCCATCGGGAGGACAGTGGGCTTCCCAGCTTCTGCCTATGCAAAGTTGCCAATAATATCCGATATTCATTCGTAAAATTTGCATTAATAAGGGTTAATAATCGATAAAAGCCGCATACTGATATAAAAGCAACACTCCATGGCGATAAAATCACCCTTTTGTGGCAGTGGGGGAGCATCGGCATCATGACTGCGTTGACTGTGACAGCTGATGGAGTCTGATTGGTTCAAAATAGGATGAAAATAGATTCATATGTTTCTAAATATTAAATATCCGTCTTAGATGGTTTAAATTTTCACATCATTTAAGATTTGAGGTTATAATTTTGCCTCATTAATAATTTTTCACATACATTATCCAATAATCATGAAAGACAGTTTAGTCAGAAAAAGAGCCATATGGCAAAAGTTGACCTATGGCAGCAGGATGATGTTGGCGATACTGGTCGCCTTGCTCACTTCGCTGGGCGCGCAAGCGCAAGCGGACATGATAAAGGGATCGGTATTCGACGACACCGGTGAAGCTCTGATTGGAGCCACTATCATGGCCGAGGGTAAAACCGGCGTGGGTACCGTCACTGACATCGACGGAAACTTCACGCTAAAAGTGAAACCCGGCACAAAACTCAGAGTAACGTATGTCGGCTATGAGCCGCAGACTGTCACTGCCCAGGACGGTATGAGGATCGTCCTGAAGAATTCCGCCACTACCCTCAATGCTGTGGAGGTCGTGGCCTACGGCGTACAGAAGAAAGTGACAGTGACGGGCGCTATCTCCAGCGTCAAGGGCGATGAGCTCGTCAAGACCCCCGTGAGCTCGGTCAACAACGTGCTGGCAGGTACGCTGACCGGCGTGACCACCGTGCAGACATCAGGCGAGCCCGGCGATGACGCCGCCACCGTCTATGTGCGCGGCCAGGGCACATGGAATAACTCTGCTCCTCTTATACAGGTTGACGGTGTGGAGCGCTCGATGAACGATATCGACCCCGAGGAGATCGAGAGCATCACGGTGCTCAAGGATGCTTCGGCCACAGCCGTGTTCGGTGTGCGTGGTGCCAATGGCGTCGTGCTCATCACCACCAAGCGAGGCAAGGAGGGGAAACCGAAGATCGACATCAGCACGTCGTTCTCGGCTGTGAATCCCACCAAGATGATCGAGCAGGCCAACAGCTGGGAGTATGCCACCTTCCACAATATGATGAAGGACAACGACGGCGCGCCCCACACCTTCTCCGATGAGATTGTCGAGAAATTCCGCACAGGTGATGATCCGATCCGATTCCCGAGCACCCGCTGGTCGGACTACATCATGAAGAAGACCACTCTCCAGACAAAGAGCAATGTCAATATCAGCGGCGGAACGAAAGACGTGCGTTATTTCGTGTCGCTCGGTCTCATGACGCAGGGGGGACTCTTCAAGGAGTTTGACTACGATGAGAACTTCAGCTACAGCTACAACCGCTTCAATTACCGCTCCAACCTCGACATTGACGTGACGCCGACCACCAAAGTATCGTTCGATGTGTCGGGCATCGTCTCGAGCGACCACAAGCCCCGCACGAGCCAGGGAGCCTCGGGCATGATCCGCGAGATGTATCAGGCCACCCCGTTCTCATCACCCGGCATCGTCGACGGACGCCTCGTATATGCCGCCACCGACTATACCGACGGCCTCGTGCTTCCCTTCATCGGGGGCAGCGGCCTTACGTATATCAATAGCGCAGGCACTGGAGGATCATACAACAACAACCTCAACAAGCTGCAGGCCGACCTGAGTCTGGTGCAGAAACTTGACTTCCTCACCAAGGGTCTCTCTTTCCGTCTGAAGGGATCATACAACAGCCAGTTCTCCGTGCAGAAAGGTATCACGATCAGCCGCGCCACCTATACTCCGGTGATCCAGCCTGACGGGAGCATGCTCTACCGCAAGACAGGCAGCAAGGGGCAGCGTGCCTATTCCGAGGATAGCGGCAAGGGGCGTGACTGGTATTTCGAGGCCGCGTTCAACTACAACCGCGAGTTCGGTCTCCACAACGTGGGAGCCCTCCTGCTCTACAACCAGAGCAAGATCTACTATCCGAAGGCCTATTCTGACATCCCCAGCGGCTATATTGGCCTCGTGGGACGTGTGACCTATAACTACGACAATAAGTATATGGCCGAGTTCAACATCGGCTACAACGGTTCTGAGAACTTCCATCCTGACCGCCGTTTCGGTACCTTCCCCGCCGGTTCAATAGGCTGGGTGGTCAGCAACGAGAAATTCTGGGAGCCCATCACACCGATCGTCGACTTCTTCAAGCTCCGCGCCTCGTGGGGTCTCGTAGGTAACGACAAGGTAGGTGGTGACCGCTTCATGTATCTCGCCGATCCTTTCAGCTATAACGAGAAGATGGCGGCCCGCGGCGGCTATGCCTACAACTTCGGTATCAACAACGGTCTGCTCACGCCCGGTTATCAGGAGAGCGGCAAGAACAATCCTGAGGTGACCTGGGAAAAGGCCTTCAAGCAGGACTATGGTTTCGACGCCTATTTCCTCAACCAGCAGCTCAAATTCACGTTCGACTATTATAAGGAGCATCGCACAGGCATCCTTCTGCGTGACATGACAGCCCCGAGCTACATCGGTTTCGAGGTGCCTTATGCCAACCTCGGTATCGTCGACAGCCACGGCTTCGAGTTCAGCCTCGCCTGGAACCAGCGTCTCAACGAGAACTGGCGCTATTGGGCAACCCTCAACCTCTCCACCAACAGCAACAAGGTGATCGAGATGAAGGAGTCGCCCCAGACCAACGTCTATCAGTATGCCGCCGGCCACCGTATCGGGGCCCGCTCCATGTATAAGTTCTTCCGCTTCTACGATGAGGAGACCCCCGCTCTTTATGAGAAGACTTTCGGGCAGCCTTTCCCCAAGCAGATGACCGAGATGAAACCCGGCGACGCCGTCTATGTGGACCTTGACGGCAACGGCAAGATCGACGCTGATGACATGACTCGCGATCTCGGATATACCGACGACCCACAGTGGGTTGCCGGACTCAACATGGGTGTGCAGTTCAAGAACCTCGAGCTTTCCATGATGTGGACGGGTGCCTGGGGCGTCAGCCGCATGATCTCCGATGTGTTCCGCAATCCGTTCCTCTCGCGCACAGGGCGTGAAGACGGCGGTCTGCTCTCCTACCATCTCTATCATTCTTGGAATGCCGAGAACCCCGGACAGGATTACGACTATCCTCGTCCGTCGTGGAACGCATGGGACAACAACTACGCTACCTCGACCCTGTATGAGAAGGATTCAAAATATTTGCGTCTGAAGACCATACAGCTTGCCTATACCATGGACTTCCCCTGGGTGAAGAAGATAGGTATGCGCAACATGCAGGTTGCGTTCAGCGGCTACAACCTGCTGACCTTCACTCCTTACATCTTCGGTGACCCCGAGGCCACGGCGAGCGCTTCCCCCTCCTATCCGCTCCAGAAGACCTACACGATAAGCCTCAAACTTAATTTCTGACAATAATGAAACTCTATAAGAAACATCTCTCACTGCTCGGCATCTTCGCTGCCGCAGCGATCATGGGCAGCTCATGCACCGACAAGATCGCTTTCGGCAACGCTTTCCTCGAGAAGGCGCCCGGCGGCACGATGACGGCAGACTCGGTGTTCAGTAACGCTGAATACACCCGGTATTTCCTGGCACAGGTATATTCTTACCAGTATTATAACCTGCCGACAAATTCCAGCAATACCATTCCCCAGTTCCTCAATTACTGGAAGGGCATACCCGACCTTCTCGCTGACACTCACCAGGCCTGCACATCTTCGCCGGGCATCTTCAGCTGGTATTACAACGGCATGCTGCAGCCCAACGCTGACAGCAACGGCAACTACAATGTCTATCCCTACAACAATATGCACATATGGGAGACGGTGCGCAGCTGCTATCTGATGATGGAGAGGGTGGACGGTGTGCCGGGAATGGACGCCAAGACGAAGGCCATGTATAAGGATGAGGCCCGCTGCCTCATGGCATACGCCTATTTCTATGCTTTCCGTTTTTATGGAGGTCTGCCTGTGCTGAAAGGTTCCTTCTCCGGGTCGGAAACGGAATACGCCGGACGCAATTCCGCGGAGGAGACCATAGACTTCATGGTCGGACTGCTCGATGAGGTGATAAATGGCAATAATCTGCCATGGGCCTATACAGGCGATGACGCTCTTTCCGAGACTGGCCACTGGACCCTCGCCGGCGCCATGGCCCTTAAGGTGCAGATCCTTCAGTTCGCCGCTTCGCCGCTTCTCAATTCAGCGGAACCATACTATGCCGGCAAGTATAATATGGAGCATCCGGAATTCGTATGGTTGGGTGGATACGATGCCTCACGCTGGACCAGGCTTAAACAGGCCTGCGACCAATTCTTCCAGGCAGTGCAGTCCAAGGGTCATTATCATCTCGTTGTCCCTGCCGGCAATACGCAGGAAGATTATACCTACGCTTTCCGTTCCTCCTATATGCTTCAGGACAGCCCTGAGATCCTGCACAGCGTGCGTGTGTCGAGCAATGCCCTTGACAACGACTATGGCTGGGTCAACCTTGGCTGGGGCAACAAGAACTCCGCCGCCAACGGCACCGGCACCAACAACCGTATATCCTATTGTCCGACCCAGGAATATATAGAAATGTTCCCATGGGCCGACGGCACACCGTTCGATTGGGATAAGACCGAAGCCGAAGGGAAACTTGATGAGATGTTCATTTCCGGTGACATTGTTGAGGGGAACCCGGACTTGCAGAATGTGAAATATACCCGAGACCCGCGTCTCTATGAGACAGCCGCTGTCAACATGCAGCGTTGCGTGATCAACTGGAACAACGGCACTCGCAGCGGCGAACCCTATGAGGGATATGTGGGTGGCACCGTGGCTAAGAACGATGCCTTGAACAATGCCAATGTCTGGGGCACCGGTTACCGCAATCTCCGCTATATAGCCGGCAAGGAGTTCCTCCGCAAGAAACCGCAGTGGAACCCGCTTATGCTCAGCGATATGTATCTGACCTATGCGGAGGCGATAATACAGTCGGGCGGCTCTTGTACGGAGGCACTCCAATATGTCGACGCAGTGCGTGCCCGTGTGGGACTGAAGGGTCTTGCCGAGTGTAATCCCGACAAGAACCTTACATCTGACAAGGACGCGTTGCTTGAGGAGATACTTCGCGAACGCGCCTGCGACCTGGCATTCCAGCTCGTGCGCTATTTTGACCTTATCCGCTACAAACGCGCCGATGTATTCGAGAAGCCTCTGCATGGAATGCTCGCCTACAGAATAGTCGACGGGAAGCGTGACATCACTCCTTGGTATTCAAAGGAGCGCAACAAGGTAGATGAGAACAGTCCGCGTTTCTATGAGCCACATCACTTCGAATATGAGAAATTCCAACTCAAGACCGGTGCCCGCATATGGTGGACTGACGGTTTCGATCCCAAATGGTATTTCCAGCCGTTCCCCGCTTCGGAGGTCAACAAGAAATACGGTCTTGACCAGAATCCCGGATGGTGATTCCTGTTAACCTAACAATTAGAAGTTTATGCAAACGAAATATATAGCCGGACTGACGGTCATCACAGCGTTTTCCCTGAACGCCATGGCGCAGTCCGATTCAATCAAGAGCAATCTGTCGCCCGACAGGGTTGTCTCTATCGGAGGTGACAGGGATTTCACTCTCCGCGAGACCACAGGAGCCGTATCGGTGATCGCCGGCGATCAGATCAACCGCCGCGGCGCCAAGAACATAGGCAACGATATCCTCGGTCAGGGCAACGGTCTGCAGTCGCTGCAGGGCGCAGGCCTGTACGCGGTGGAGAACCCGACGTTCTACGTGCGTGGCTTGCAGACTCTCAACGACAACAACTCGCCGCTTATCGTGGTAGACGGCATCGAACGCGACATCAATGCCATCTCGCCGGAGGAGGTGGAGAGCGTCTATATCCTCAAGGACGCGCAGGCCACGGTGCTCTATGGAGTGCGCGGCATCAACGGCGTGATAGCCATCAACACCAAGCGTGGCAAGAAGAACGCACGTGAGATCACCGTATCCTATGAGCATGGCATACGTAGCAATACCCACCGTCCAGACTTCGTAGACGGCTACACCTATGGCCTGGCTATCAATGAAGGCCGCGCTAACGACGGCCTTTCGCCGCGCTATCAGTCGTGGGAGCTCGACGCTCTGAAGAGCGGGAAATATCCGTTCCTCTATCCTGACGTGAACTGGGTAGACGAGACTTTCCGCAAGTCGGCTCCCACCAACAAATACACGGTACAGTTCCGCGGAGGTGGTGATAAGGTGCAGTATTATGCCATGATCAACCTTCTTACGGCAAACGGATTTATCAAGAATCCCAATACCAACGACGGCTATTCCACTCAGGATAAGTTCTCGCGCGGCAATGTGCGCATGAACCTCGACATAGAGATCACCCCCACCACCAAGGCCCGTGTCAACGTTTTCGGAACCCTCTCCGAACAGTCGCGTCCCGGCAACAAGGCCGACCTGTGGGACATGGTCTACACCGTGCCCTCAGCGGCTTTTCCCATCAAGGCCGAGAATGGAATGTGGGGAGGCTCATCCACATGGGCCGGAACCCTCAACCCCGTGGCACAGTCGACAGCGGCCGCATATTACAAGAATCATGACCGCTCGCTCTTCACAGACCTTACACTGATCCAGGACCTGAGTCCGCTCGTGAAGGGACTGAGCGCGCAGGTGAGAGTGTCGTATGACAACACGGCAAATATTTACGAGAATCACTCTAAAGAGTATCAGTATGCCGTGATCACTCCGTCATGGCCGGAGGGAGCCTCCGAGCCAACCTTCTCCATCTCCACCCAGGGCAAGGACTCCGCGATGGGGAGCGACGCCAAGGCTTCAGCCTGGAACCGCTACCTGCATGTGGACGCGGGTGTGAACTACGAGAACCGTTTCGGTGATCTCTCCCTCTATTCGCAGCTTAAATGGGATTATGACTATTCCGATCCCAACGGCATCAACAATACGCTCTACCGGCAGATGATCTCCTGGTACTCGCATCTGAGCTACGCCGACCGCTATCTGCTCGACCTCACGCTGGCCGAGACAGGAAGCAACCGTCTGGCTCCCCACAGCAAATGGGCGTTCGGCCCTACCGTAGGTCTGGGCTGGGTGATCTCAAACGAGGATTTCTGGCCGTTTGAGAACAGGTATCTGAAGCTGCGCGCCACAGCGGGCCTCATCAACTCCGACTTCATTCCGAAGGACAAGGACGGTAACTGGGTATGGTCTTACTACACCCAGGCATATGTGCAGAGCGGCCTGACATATCCCTTCAACTCCGGATGGACTTCCAATTTCGGTCAGACTGCCCTCGGCCAGATGGCCACCACCGATCTTGGACGTGAGAAAGCGTATAAATACAACATCGGCATCGATGCCTCTCCATTTGAGGGTCTCAATCTGAGCCTTGATTTCTACAAAGAGCGCAGGAATGGCATCTGGGTATCGTCGGCAGGTAAGTATACCTCGATGATCGGTCTGGAGGCTCCCTATCTGAGCGCGGGAGTGGTAGACAGCAAGGGTCTCGAGATAAGCCTCGACTATGCACGCACCGTAGGCGACTGGACTTTCAGCCTGGGTGGCGACTTCAACTGGAACACCAACAAGATCGTCGATATGCTTGAGGAGCCGAGGCTCTATCCCAACCTCGTGCAGACGGGACATTCCGTAGGCCAGATCTACGGTCTGGAGGCCATCGGTTTCTTCAAGGATGAGGCCGACATCGCTTCCAGTCCTACGCAGGCATTCTCCACGGTGCGTCCCGGCGACATCAAATACCGTGACATCAACGGCGACAATATCATCGACTCCAACGACGAGATAGCCATCGGCCGCAGCGACCAGTGCCCGGAGATCTTCTACAACTTCCGCCTGGGCGCGGAGTGGAAGGGTCTGGGAATCTATGGAATGTTCCAGGGCACAGGCAACTACACGGCAGTGCTCAAGACCAAGAGCATGTACTGGCCGTTGATCAACAACACGACCATCTCGCGGTATGTTTACGACAATCGCTGGACTCCCGATCATCAGGACGCACTGTTCCCGGCCCTCAGCAGCCAGAGCAACGCCAACAACTACCGCACGTCGACCCTCTGGCTCCGCGACCGCTCCTTCCTGAAGCTCCGCGACCTCGAGGTGTACTACAACCTTCCGAAGAGCTTCCTGCAGAATACTCTCAGAGTGGTCAGCGACGCCCGTCTCTTCGTGCGCGCCACCGACCTTTTCGCCACCGGCGATGTGCCTGAGAACGATCCCGAATGCTACGGAATATATCCTGTGAACAGAAGCTTCCAGTTCGGCATCAAGGTCACTTTCTGACATTAATCCTTACAAAGAACAGACATGAAAACCAAATATCTCATTCTTTCACTCGCGCTGTCGGGAATGGCCATGACTTCCTGCAAGGAGGAGATGGACTATCACGAGTATGTGGTAAGCGACAAAGAGTTTATCGAGATCGAGTTCGGCCGTGTTGGCGGATTCATGACCCAGCTTTACAAGGCTGTGGAGTATGATTTCGGCAACTTCAGCGGGGGCGCCATGGCGGCGTCGGCCACCGACGAGAGCGAATACAGCAAGATCGGCAACGCCATCGAAGACTTCTACAACGGCGGCTGGACTCCGACCAATGCGAAGTCGAGCAACTGGAGCTCGATGTATACCGTGATCCAGGCTGTCAACCATTATCTGGCCAATTTCCAGGGGCTCACCTTCGATGAGGAGGCACTCGACCCCAATTATGTGGCCATGATGCATCAGTATAACAACTATCCTTATGAGGCGCGCTTCCTCCGTGCGTATTATTATTTCATACTCAACCGCCAGTATGGCGGAGTGCCTCTGATCGACCACGAGATGAGTGCCGACGAGGTGAACATGATGGCGCGCAACACCTCCGACGAGGTATTCGAGTTCATATTCAACGAGTGTGACGACATCAAGGATAAGATTATCCGCGATTACTCCGACCTCGGCCAGTATGCTTACTCCTCGACCGAGTCGGGGCGCGCCGGCAAGATCGCCGTGCTCGCTCTCCGTGCACGCGCAGCTCTATATTATGCCAGCCCGCTTTTCAATCCGGCCGGTGACAAGGAGCGCTACAAGAAGGCCGCCGACTACTATAAGGATCTCTTCGACGAGTGTGAATACCAGCATATGGGTCTGACAGACAAGTATGCCAACCTGTGGACTGCCAATGCATACGAGGCGCCGGAGATCGCCAAGGAGATTCTTTTCGGCTACCGCTATTTCAAGAGCTTCAGTGGCGACAACTATGTGGAAACCGAGAATTATCCTGTGGGCATCGAGGGGGGCACAGGCGGCAATTGCCCGACGCAGAATCTCGTGGATGCCTACGACATGATCAATGGCATGGCCATCGACGAGGAGGGTTCCGGCTACGACGAGAACAATCCTTATGCCAACCGCGATCCCCGTCTGGCGGCTACAATAGCCGTGAACGGCGATACATGGCCCACATATCAGAAGAATTCACTCGAACTCTTTTATGGAGGCCGCAATGCCCAGCCTCTCAGCGGCGCCACTACTACAGGTTATTATCTGAAGAAACTCTGCAACGGCGCCATCGACCTCGGCAGCACAAGTAAATTCAAGGAGTCGTTCCACACTTACCTGAACTTCCGCTACGGAGGTGCCCTGCTTGACTATGCGGAAGCCGTATTCCAGTATACGGGAAGTGCCGACGTGGCGATGCCTGGACATACGATGACCGCACGCGATGCCGTCAACAAGATCCGCCAGCGTGCCGGGATGCCCGACATCACGGCTTCCGGCTCTGAGTTCTGGGAGAAATACCAGAAGGAACGTTTCGTGGAGCTCGCTTTCGAGGGACACCGTTTCTGGGACGTGCGTCGCTGGAAGGAGGGTGCGAAGTATTTCTCCTCCATAACGCGCATGCATATCACGAAAGCCGCCGACGGCACTCTCTCCTATGAGCGTCAGAAGGTATCGCGCCAGTGGAACGAGAAGATGAATTTCTTCCCTATTCCCCAGACAGAAATAACCAAGAACCCGAATCTTAAGCAGAATCCCGACTGGTAAAAGCCGGCCGCACGCTACAATCAAGTCCCCCGGCAACCCCGGGGGATTTTTCACACATACGGGACAGGGGCGTCAGAACAACTGACGCCCCTGTCCCGTATGTGGTTATTTCCCGGATTATCGGGTGATGCGGCGGACAGCCTCCGGGATCGGCCGCAGGAAGCCGGTGTCGGTATCCATCACGTAGCCGGAGACAGTGATGCCGTCCGGCATGAGGGGGTGGTGGTGGATGAGCTCGACGGTCTCGGCCACGGCTTCGTCGGTGTCTTCAAATCCGTGAAGCCAGCCGCGCAGGTCGATTCCGCAGTGCTCCATGAGCGATATATGCTCTTCGGATATTCCTCTTTCCCGCATGAGATGAAGCATTTCATCGGCATCCATACCCTGCACTCCGCAGTTGGTATGGCCGATCACCATTATCTCCTCCACGCCGAGTTCATAGACTGCTATAAGCAGAGAGCGCATTGTGGAATCGAAGGGATTGGTGATGGTGGCTCCGGCGTTCTTGATAATCTTTACGTCGCCGTTGCGTATGCCGAGTGCCACGGGAAGGAGTTCCACAAGCCGGGTGTCCATACACGTCACTATGGCTATCTTCTTGTCAGGATATTTGTCGGTGGCGAAACGCTCGTAGCCCTTATCCTCCACAAACTGCCGGTTGAATCTAAGGATTTCGTCGATCATTGATTGTCGGGTTATATTGGGTTTCCGTTATGGTTAATTCCCGAGGTAAAAGGTTAGTTTGGCTGACCCGTTGAAGCCGGAGAAGTTGTTTGTCGTGTAAGAACGACCTTCTATGCCGACTGATATACGGTCGGAAAGAAGTTTCTCAAAACCTATGCCGAGACTGATTCGGAAACTTTGGTAGTTTGTCTTTACCTCACCAAATAGATTCCCTACATCTTCGGTGCTTCCACCGGGAATATATGTGGGGATGTTGCGAGGCCATGAGTCTCCGAGGTGCACTTGATTGTATCCGATCCCCACGATAGGATAGAAGTAGAAACGTTTCCCGAGGCTTACCGTAAGATTGAAGTCAAGACCGGCATCTAAGAGAGATATATCATCTGACGGGATTCCGTATTTTACTGCAAGGACAAAGCGGATGCGTTTGGATGTGGAGAACTGATAGTGAACTCCTATTACGCAGTTTTTCAGGTAGTCGATATCGTAATCAAAGATGTCACCATCATCATCGCTCAGTGACGAGATTCCGATTGATGCCCCTACGCCGAGCATTCCGGCATGCAGCCCTTTGCGGCTCATTTTTATGCGACCGATTTCGGGGAGGGCCTTCACGGTCTTGACGTTATAGCCCATATAGGAAATTTCCAGTTTTTTGACATTTGTGGGCACCTCGAGAGAGAATTTCCCGTCGATGTCGGTAGGCACTGACACGGTCGTGCCTTTGGCGGTGACTATGGCACCGACCATGGGTTCCCCTTTCTGGTCCACGACTACGCCGCGGCAGATGTTGGGGGAATCCTGGGCATAGGCTGATGCCAGTATGAACACTGACAGTATTGCTGAGACTACAAATCTGATCATATGCTTCATAATATTTAAAAAGGTTTAGAGTTGAGGGTTGAGGGTTGAGGGTTGAGGGTTGAGGGTTTAGGGTTGAGAGTTGAGGGGTGAGGCTGGCGGATGACGGGTCGTACGCAAGGCGTAAAGAATAAAGTTCCTCACTCTTGACTCTTCCCCGTCGCCCTTCATCCTTCATCCTTCATACTTAATACTTAGTTAGTCTATAACAACTCCCTTCACTCAGGCAGAGTGTAGAAATCGATGAGGCGCGTGAGGGCACGCTCGCAGACGGGACAGAAGGCGGGGTAGTAATTGTCGCGCATGCGGCAGGTCTCCACAGGCCGGAACACTCCCTTAGCCTTGTAGCCGCCACCTTCGTAAAGCCCGATCACAGGGTCTTTCTGATTGCGCTTCTTGTCGGCCGACATCTTCTGGGCACGGTTGCCCCCCTTGTCGGTGGTCGGAGTCGGCAGTGGTGTGCCGGGTTTCACCATGTCCTGCCATTTGGAAGCGAAATCCACTCTGGTCGTGATATTGGGTTCCCATGGCTCCACGTCGAGAGGGAAGGTATCGTCCTGCTCATCGACATAGTAATACTCGTCGGCGAGGCCTCCGAAACTGTGGCCGAACTCATGTACCACTACCGGCAGGGAATGTTCGTTGCGAGTGGTGGAGAGCAGATAGCTGTTGAAAATGCCTCCTCCGCCATACCTGTCAGAGTTGACAAGCACTATAAGATGCTCGTAGGGAACGCCGGTTAGTGCGTCGTGCATCTTCTTCACGTCGGGGGCCGTGAGATAGCGTGAGGAGTGGAAGGTGCTGTAATGGGAACTGAAAGCTGTGTCGACCCATTTATTTTCCAGAGGAATGCTGACTCCGCTCTCATTTGACTCACTGAGCACAGCCACCACATTGAAGCGGTCTTTGCGCGAGGCAAAAGGCTCATAGCTCAGGATCTCGTTGGCGAGCCTGCGTGCGTCTTCAAGGAATAGATCTTTGTCGGCTGCGGTATAGCCCTCGGCTACGATCGCGAAATCGATGGCCTCCTTAGGGTCGCCGCCTTTGTGGATGTATTCCTTATAGTAGGGCGACTCTCGTTTCACCTCTGTGAGCTCATCTTTCGGGTCGTAACGGTGGGTGACCGACTTCACCGTCTGATGGCGGTTGTCGAGGAGTGTTATGCAGATGTCGGCCTCGCCTTTAGGCAGAGGCACGAGGAAAGTATTCTCGAAGCTTCGGGGAGTGGTCTTGGCCTCCGGAGTAAGCACCCACTCCTGAAAGAGCGACGAGAATGTATTTTTATACAATGTCTTTCCCGTGGAGGGATCTTTCACTTCGATAGAGCCGTTGCCCGGATAGAGAGTATGGTCGAGGCGTGCGCGGCGCCCGGCCCATCCGGCTGATTTGGAGATATTGTCTACGAAAATGCTGACTCCGTCAGGCCCTCCGCCGAAAACATAGTCGATGCGCAGGGTGCTGTCGTTGAAATTTTCCCCGAAAGGTGCGCTGGCAGTGGCCACAGAGGCTGAGAGCACGAGCAGGGAGGTTGCGATAAGTTTATTCATGAGTGTCCGGTTATGATTATTTCATGCGCAAAAATAGTCAATTCTGCGGAAAAATTGCAAACAAATGTAAAAAAATAGAGTCAAATATATCGCTGTATGTAAATTCCGGCGCACGGAATAGGCAGTCTCGCTGAATTTTCCTAATTTTGCGGCATATAATTGCTTTTCGATAAAAATAGAATGAAAAAGACGTTTTTCTCTTCAATCCTGACTTTGCTTCTCGCGATGCTCGTGGTTCTTCCTTCATGTTCCGACGATATCCCGCCCGAGGTGTCGGAAGACGAAATCGTTGGTATATGGCAGGATAAGCCGGGCCATATCTTCGAGATGGCTGACTCCGAGCGGATGTATGAATATACGCTGACGGAAGTCGATGGAGTGCAATACTGGTGGAAGACCAAACCCATGTATTTCTATGAGCCCCGCACGGAGCTTATGCTCAAGGAACTCATACCCGATCTGGATGCTGAAGATCAGAATTCTCAGATGCATGTCTACAAGATCGTTGAGATCACGCCTGAAAGCATGACCATGTGCTGGGTGGCGGAGCAGGATGTCAGCAATATCGACGGGGAGAATATTGTGGAGATCTTCAAGGTGTTCTTCGACAAGAACTATGTGGTTGATCCTGCGAAATACCAGACGTTCCGCAAGCTTACCCCTTCCCAGTTCAAGGATGCGCTTGGCGATATAGAGGTTTTCGGCGACTGATCTACAGGATATAAAGATATAGAGTATATGAAGAAGATAGCTGTCATAGGGGCCGGCAATATGGGGGGTGCTATCGCGGAGTCTCTCCGCGGCTCCGGCTACGCCCTTACGGTTACCGCCGCCACTGACAAGACCCTCCGGAGAGTGGCGGAGACGTGTCCGGAGGCGTTTTGCACCACTTCCAATAGGGAGGCTGTGGCCGATGCCGACATCGTGATCCTTTGCGTGAAGCCATATGTGGCGCCGGGGGTGATATCCGAGATTCTACCCGTGATTAAGCCGGGGGCCGTGGTGGCGTCGGTAGTGGCCGCGCTCCCGGTCGACGAGGTGGCGTGTCTTTTCAAAGCTTCCGACACAGGCGTGCAGGCTTTCCGCGTCATACCAAACACGGCCATACGTCTGGGCAAGAGCGTAACGTTCATATCGGCCGCGCAAGGCGTCGGCGACGAGGCACTCGCTGAGGTCACCGACATATTCAGCCGCTCCGGCAAGGCTTTCGTGATCCCTGAGAAGGATATGGGAGCGGCATGCTCACTGTCATCGTGCGGCATAGCCTTTTTCATGCGGTTTATCCGCGCTGCCGTGGAGGGAGCCGTAGAACTGGGACTCCGTCCGGCTTTCGCCACGGAGGTTGCGGCTTATACCGCAGAGGGAGCCGGCGCGCTCCTTGAGGCCGGAGGACACCCGGAGGCGGAGATCGACAAGGTGACCACCCCCGGCGGACTGACGATCAAAGGACTCAACGAGATGGAGAGCCGCGGATTCACCGGAGCCGTAATCGCGGCCTTGAAAGCATCGATGAAGTGATGGCGCGGATTGTGGTGAAGATCGGGAGCAATGTGATAACGCGTCCCGACGGAACTCTCGACGTCACCAGGATGTCGGCTCTTGTCGATCAGGTGGTGGCATTGCGGCGTTGCGGCTATCAGGTAATCATGATCTCCTCGGGGGCCGTTGCGGCGGGGCGCAATGAGGTGACTCCGTCACGGCGGCTTGACACGGTTTCCCAGCGGCAGCTTTATTCGGCCGTAGGGCAGGCCAAGCTTATCAACAGATATTACGGATTCTTCCACGACCACGGCATGGTGTGCGGCCAGATCCTCACTACTAAAGAGGGTTTCGGATCGCGCACACATTATCTCAACCAGAAACATTGCATGGAGGTGATGCTCGCCCAGGATGTGGTGCCGGTAGTCAACGAGAATGACGCTGTCTCGGTGACGGAGCTGATGTTTACCGACAACGATGAGCTTTCCGGTCTTGTGGCGGCGATGATGGATGCCGACACACTCGTGATACTCAGCAATATCGACGGTATCTTCGACGGAGATCCGGCCGACAGCACCTCGAAGGTGATCCGCACGGTCGATCCCTCCGTGGCCGACCTTTCAGGAGTTGTGGTGGCGGGGAAATCAACGTTCGGCCGCGGCGGCATGCTAACGAAGAGCCGCATCGCCTTGCAAGCCGCATCGGAGGGTATAGAAGTGGTGATCGCAAACGGAAAACGTGAGGGGATACTGACCGATCTCTTCTCCGGAAAAGATATCATATGCACCCGCATCCTTCCCGGCGCGAGGGTGAACGGCGTTAAGAAATGGATAGCTCATTCGCATGATTTCGTGAAA
Source organism: uncultured Muribaculaceae bacterium (assembly GCA_910588245.1). Classification (GTDB taxonomy): domain Bacteria; phylum Bacteroidota; class Bacteroidia; order Bacteroidales; family Muribaculaceae; genus Lepagella. Next base: position 39,865 of record CAJUQP010000028.1, read on the forward strand.
GGACGGATCGTGGTCAACGAAGGCGCGGCACGTAGGCTTCTTGACCAGTCGGTGGCGTCGAGCCTGCTCCCCGTAGGGGTGACGGCTGTGGAAGGTATCTTCGAGAAAGGTGATCTCGTGGCAATAGCCGATGAGTCCGGAATGCCGGTCGGAGTGGGATGTAGTGAATATTCCTCTGAGGCACTTGCGGCTGTGGCCGGAATGAAGGAACAGCGTCCGGCAGTGCATTATGATTATCTTTTTATCGAATGATTTATAAGACAGTAACTAATAATAGCTTATAATTTTTGTGATTCTTATAAGGATTATAAAAGTCATAAATCTCTCTTTTTCTCTCTACAAACCGTAAAAGCTGATGGAACATACTGATATGGAGCGCCTGGAGGCGCTGATGGCCGGGGCGCGCAAGGCAGCTCCCGTGCTGATGGACATAGAGCCCGCGCGTATTTCTGAAATCCTGGCTGCCATCTCAAGGCGTCTTGCGGAGAATGCGGAGCAGATAGTGGCGGAGAACCGTCTTGACCTCGACCGGATGGATCCTGCTGATCCAGACTATGACCGGCTTCGTCTCACTCCGGAGCGCGTGGAAGCCATCGCCGCCGACATGCTTGCCGTGGCCCGGCTGCCTCAACCATACGGACATAAGATAAGCGAGACAGTGCGCCCGAACGGTATGGTCATCACGAAAGTGTCGGTGCCGTTCGGAGTTATAGGCGTGATCTATGAGGCACGGCCCAATGTCACGGCCGATGTCTTCGGACTCTGTTTCCGGAGCGGAAGCGCATGTGTGCTGAAAGGTGGCCATGAGGCTGATCGGTCGAGCCGCGCGATTGTGGAGGTGATCCGCTCGGTGCTTCGCGCTGAGGGATTGCCCGACGACCTCTGTGTGCTCATGCCCGACAGCCGCGAGAGCGCCGCGGCGATGATGCGGGCCCAGGGTCTGATCGATGTTATAATACCACGCGGCGGCCGCGCGTTGATCGATTTCGTGCGCCACAACTCGCTGGTGCCTGTGATAGAGACAGGTGCGGGAGTCTGCCATACGTATATAGACGCAGCCGCCGATGTGGAGAAATCGACGGCTGTGGTGCTCAATGCCAAGACGAGGAGGGTGAGCGTCTGCAATGCTCTCGACTGCGTTATCATCCACCGCGACCGGCTCGGCGATCTTCCCCGCATATGTGCTCCGTTGGCTGAGAGGGATGTTATGGTCTATGCCGATGATGAGTCATACGACGTGCTCGCCGGAAGTTATCCGGCGCATCTGCTGCTGCATGCTGGACCTGAATCGTTCGGCACGGAATTCCGCGACTATAAGATGGCTGTGAAGACCGTAGGCTCCATCGATGAGGCTCTCAGCCATATCGCCCGCCACGGCTCTCGCCACAGTGAATGTATCATGAGCGAAGACAGCGGCGCCGTCGGCAGATTCCAGCGGAGTGTCGACGCGGCGTGTGTCTACGCCAACGTCTCGACGGCTTTTACCGACGGCGCGCAGTTCGGTTTCGGCGCCGAGATAGGGATCTCCACCCAGAAGCTCCATGCCCGCGGGCCTATGGCGCTGCGTGAGCTGACCACCTATAAATATCTGATAGAGGGTGACGGTCAGATCCGGCAGTGAGGTCAGTCTCGCTCGATGGCCGCGATAAGCCTGATGGCGTCGACATATGCGGCTATGCCGTCGGCCACGAGCTTGGCATCGCGCATGGCGTGGACCACTGTGGCGGGACGGTTAGTCACGTCGCCGCCGGCGAACACTCCTTTGCGGGTGGTCATGCCGTAGGGATTCTCGCGTGTCAGCACGTAGCCTTTGCCGTCGACCTCGATCCCTTCGGTGGTGGAGACTATCCGTGAGGCCGGTACGCTCCCCACAGCCTGCACCACGAAATCCGCCGGAACGTTGATGACACCATCCGGAGTTTCGATGTCGATGTCGCTGAGGCGCCAGTCGTCTTTCGGATTGATTTTCACCACCGACGACTTCCATAGGAACTTCACTCCCTCGCACACCGCATCGTCATATTCGGCCCTCAGCGCGCTCATCTCGTTGATGGTCTTGTGGTAGACCACGGTCACCTCGGCGGCTCCCATACGCAGGGCAGTGCGTGCGGCGTCCATCGCGGTGTTGCCGCATCCGATCACGTATACCCGGTCTCCCTGGCCTATGATAACCTCGTCCTGATTCATCAGTCCGTTCTCATAGAGACTCACGCGGCGAAGGAACCGGATGGCCTGACGCACACCGTGGTGCTCGATGCCGGGAATGGGAAGACGTTTGGGCACGCCGGTGCCCGTGCCCATGAAGATGGCATCGAATCCCTGCCCGAAGAGGTCGTCGATATTAAGGGTCTCCCCGACGGTGGAGTTGAGATGTATGGGCACTCCCAGATTCTCGATCTTCTTGATCTCGCGGCGCACCACCTCCTTCGGCAGACGATATTCAGGGATGCCGAACATCAGCACTCCTCCCGGCTCCGGCTCCATCTCGAAGATCTCTACGGAGAAGCCGCGGCGCGAAAGGTCGCCCGCTATGGTCAGTCCCGCGGGGCCGGATCCGATCACGGCCACACGTCCGCGCGATTTTTCCGGTATGGTCTCATGGGTAAGGCCTGCGTTTGAGTCAAAATCGGCCACAAAACGCTCCAGTTTCCCTATATGTATGCTTTCCCCTTTCTTAGCGAGCACACAGTGGCCCTCGCACTGCCGCTCGTGGGCGCAGACACGCCCGCATACGGCGGGAAGGTTGCTTTTCTCGTTGATGATGTGCATGGCGTTGCCGAAATTGCCCTTGGCGAGCTCTCCGATCCAGAGTGGCATCTGGTTGCCTATAGGGCAGCCCTTGGTGCACGACGGCACCTTGCATTTCAGACATCGCTGCGCCTCGCGCACAGCTTCCGGCAGTGTGTAGCCTTCATCGATCTCGTTTATACAATTCTCCATGTAGTCAAGATATGTTTTTCCTTATTAACGCGAAGTGCCCGCATTTCATACATCCTCACCGCGTATTGGAATAAACCGACCCCCAGATAGGAAAATTTACCCTCCTTTCACCCTTTCCCGCAATCTCCCTGCACCATCACCGCAATCCGACGGCACTCTTTGTAAGGCCGTGCGCATATGTTTCGCAACATAAATCATTGCCGCTATGGATAAAATCGTTAAATTTGTATCCCGCTTAGGGCTGCTGAGGGCCTGAGGGAGATCTTAGACGACAGATATTTTACGACAGATCATGAGAAAGACATTGACAATCGCGGCGTTCATGCTCGCCGCAGTTTCGGCCGCCGCACAGCAGGCGCTGTGGGGAGTCCCGACGATAATATCGCCTGAAGTGCGTGACGACAAGACAGTGACATTCCGTCTCAACGCTCCCGCGGCGGGACGTGTGCAGGTGACCGGTGATTTCCTGCCCACCGAAAAGATAAAGACCCCCTTCGGAGAGTTTGACGGGCCCGGCTACGCCGATCTGAAGAAAAACGAGAAGGGGGTATGGGAATTCACTACCACTGCGCCTCTGGAACCGGAACTCTACAGTTATACCTTCGTGGTTGACTCGCTGAAGATGACTGATCCGTCGAATGTCTATCAGATCAGGGATGTGGGGTCGGTGACCAATGTCTTCATCATCCCGGGAGGAAGGGGTGACCTCTATAGCGTGAACGACGTGCCTCACGGCAATGTGTCGAAGGTGTGGTACAAGAGTCCGTCGCTGGGTATGGATCGTCGCCTCACGGTCTATACTCCCGCAGGCTACGAGGGTGGAAAGGATCGCTATCCGGTGCTATACCTTCTCCACGGTATGGGTGGCGACGAGAATGCCTGGTCGGAACTCGGACGTGCGGCGCAGATTCTCGACAATCTCATAGCCCGGGGGAAGGCTCAGCCTATGATCGTGGTCATGCCCAATGGTAATGCCTCGCAGCAGGCCGCCCCGGGAGAGACTTCCGAAGGTCTCAAGGCTCCCACTACGCAGCTCCCCAAGACGATGGATGGGTCGTTTGAAGCCTCTTTCCCGGAGATAGTCAACTTCATTGATTCCAACTACCGCACTATTCCGCAGAAAGCGTCGAGGGCAATAGCCGGCCTTTCGATGGGAGGCTTCCATTCCTTGCATATCTCGAAGGAATATCCCGACATGTTTGACTATGTCGGTCTGTTCTCGGCGGCCATACTTCCCAATCAGAGTGTGCAGTCGCCAATCTATGCCGATTTCGACGCCAAGCTGAAGAGGCAATTCGACAGGAAGCCGGCGCTCTACTGGATAGCCATAGGCGACAAGGATTTCCTTTACGATGCCAACAGTCAGTTCCGCAAAACGCTCGATGCCAAGGGATATCCCTACGAATACCTTGAGACAGGCGACGGCCATATATGGAAGAACTGGCGCATCTATCTTTCGGAGTTCGCTCCCAAACTTTTCAGGAAATGATCTTATGAAAGGTTAATTCTCACTATTAAAAACGCCGCCGGCGTATCCTTTGCGGATGCGCCGGCGGTGTCGGTTCTGACTGGATAGTCTTCGCGACTTGCTGTAGCGACAAGGTAATGCCATGCGGATGATTTTCCGGTTGCCGTTGTCTATGGTCAGCGGTTCTTGTACATGTCGTCGTAGTAGCGTTCGTAGTCGCCGGAGGTGATGTTGTCCATCCATTCCTGGTTGTCGAGATACCAGC
>CAJUQP010000029.1 GCA_910588245.1 uncultured Muribaculaceae bacterium
CGTTTTTCTCGATAGCCATGCAGGTGGCACAGCGTTGTTTGCCGTGGAAATATATCACTTCCACTCTATCCTTTTCAGGAGATTTTGCAGTGGCGGTGTTATCTCCGCTTCCGCACGACATCAGCCCTATCATAAGGGCGAAAAACATCAATAACTTTTTCATATGCTTAAATGTATTTAATTGAGTTGTTGTTTGCCGAATCACGAACTATTATGTTCAAAATATATGCGGAGTTATCCGCATATATCAATCTTACTTCTTTGCAAGCGACAGAATTCTGATGGCTCCCATAATTACTATGCAGAACACAATCGATCCGATAACAAGGTCTGGAATTTGAGTGCCAAGCCACATCACAAGTAGTCCGGCGGCTATTACTCCGAGGTTGATTATAACATCATTGGAGGAAAATATGATACTTGCCTGAATGTGGGCTTCCTTACTGCGTGTGTGTTGAAGAATAACGAGACTGATTGCGTTCGCAATCAAGGCCAATGCCGATACTGTTATCATTAGTGCATGATTCGGTACTTCATCAAGTCCGATGAACCGCTTGACGACCTCATACAATCCGATTACAGCCAGAAAAATCTGGAAATAACCGCTCGCCATTGCGACGCGTTTTTTCTTGAAGGCAGTAGCTCCGACCACAATAAGGCTCATTCCATATACCAAGGCATCCGCAAGCATATCAAGACTGTCAGCTACAAGTCCCATTGAGCGGGAAATCAATCCTGTCGTCATTTCGATGATGAAGAAGCTGAAGTTGATGGCAAGTACCCACCAAAGTGCTTTACGCTGTCTTTTGTCAGTGGCTGGACTGTCTGTAATTGCGGTTTCGTCGTTCTCCAGTTTGACAAACTTGCTCCCTAAATTAAGACTGTCAAGTGTAGAGGTCAGATTCTCAAGGTCGCAGTTGCCGATGACTGTCAGAACCCGATTCTTCAGATCAAATTCAAGACCGTTAATGCCTGGTGTGTCTTCGAGTTTCATCCTGATCAGCCGTTCCTCGCACGGACAATCCATTTTCATTATCTTATATGCATATCTCATATCCTTTAATCTTTGTTGCAGCAAAGTTTTCTATTAGGGTAGCAGTCCTTGAAAAGTTTGGCAAACATTTCCTGAGCGTCTCGCCAACTTTCCACATTTATGCAGTATTTAACTTTTGGTGGCTCGATGGTACCTTGTATCAGCCCCGCCTCTTTCAACTCGCTCAGATGTTGCGACACAGTGGCTTTCGCAATCGGAAGCACCTCGTGTATATCACCGAAGAAACATTCGTTTCTCTGAGCGAGAAAATGCAGGATTGCTATACGGGTGGGATGCCCCATCGCTTTTGCGAACCTCGCAAGACGCTCCTGTTCAGGCGTTATCTCTAATTTTGCCATATCATTCTTTGTTTGATGTTCGCAAAATTAAAACAATAGTTGACATGACCAAATAATTTTATGACTTATTTTTATGGCAATCCCATTAGTTGATTTATGTCAATTGTACCGCTATTGGTTCTTGAATCGAGAAAAACGCTGATTTTCAATACAAATTAGCAATTCCTTGATATGACTTTCCCCAACTTCTCATAATTTCTTTTCAAACATGGCAAGGTCAACAGTATCCGGTAAATTTTGAAACTTTGTTTCGCATATTCCTGCCAGCCTGTATCCCAACATGGGATACATATTGAAAGGGCGAGTGTTCTTGACTTGCGTATCAAGTCTCACCACTTCATATCCCATCTCCTTACAATACTTTTCAAAAAAGGACACGAAGATTTTTCCGAATCCTCGGCCCCCGGAATCAGGATCTACCACGAGTGTATGAAGAATCCCAACTTTGGAATCATCCGCAGGGAAAGACCACTCTACTGACGAATATGCCGATGGTTGCTCTTGATTGATGATGGCTGATGCGACAACCTCATCATCCATTGTCATGACATAGAGCGTGTCGTCTTCAAGCGCCTTTATTGCCGTCGACCGTATCGGATAGACTCTCGAATCCCATCCGATCGAAACCAATCCGGCTTCTTCCAGGGCATGGAGCTTATTGTAAATGACTGCCACCGCAGCCACATCTTGGAGGGTAGCTTTTCTTATATTCGGATTCATCATAGTTATTTGCAACTTTCTTTTTGAAAATATCGGGTCCAACGAACCGGGGGATATTGTGAACAGGGGAACAGTCTTCCAAATGCCCGGCTAAGAAGTTGCCTAAAATGAACATTAAATTATGGGCGGCAATTTTCATTTCCGGTCAACTTCATAGGTTAATAGGTTGAACATTACACCGTTTGACCGATTACTTCCTCAAACTCCTTGCGGTGATTCATCACCCGCTTCATGTTGGTCTGCGCCCACTCCGTCAGCTGCTGGATCAGCGGAAGAAGTGATTTCCCGACCTCTGTAAGGCGGTATTCGACTTTAGGCGGAACGACGGCATACACTTTCCTATCGATAAATCCGTCAGCTTCCAAAGTTCTCAGTGTCGACGAAAGCACCCTTGATGACACATCGGGGATCAGGCGGCTTAGCTCATTGAACCGGACAACTCCCTGTTCGCCGATGATAAGCACTGTAAGAAGTGCCCACTTGTTGCCAAAACGGGCTATGACGTTTCTGACAGGGCACATCTCTATTATGGAACCCTTTTCCTCTTTCTTTCTCATATCTCCTGATACTTACTTTTAATTGCAAAGTTAGTAAACAACTTTAATATATCATACAAAAAACAACCATCCTTTTGCATCTTGGATAAAAAACTGTTGCCCCTGAATTTTTTTCTCTCTGATTATCAGCAAAACCGATAAAAAGGTTACTATGGGCTAAAAATGTAACTTCTTGACAAGCAGGCATTATTGTTGTAACTTTGCAGTGCGTAAACAAAAACTCAATGTTATGAAACAGATTCAGACAATCGAAAAAGGCGCTAACTTCAGCGCGGCAAACTTCGGCAAACTCGCCGACATCAAGGATTACGTTCTCGAACTCGATCCGGAAGTCAAGATACCCGGAAAAGTATTCGGCGGTCAGGCTGTCGGCGCAACGGGCGCCGAGTTCTCATTTCAGGTATTCGCACCCGGTCAGGAAACAGGCTTCCTCCACACCCACAAGAATCATGAGGAGCTCTACTTCTTCATAAAAGGAAATGGAGAGTTTCAGGTTGACGGCGAAGTCTTTCCTGTTGAGGAAGGCTCCGTAGTGCGCGTGGCTCCGGACGGTCGCCGCAGCGTGCGCAACAACGGCACAGCCCCACTTGTGATGCTCTGCGTGCAGTATCGCGGCAACATATTCACCGCCGAGGACGCCGCCGATGGAAACATTCTCAATGAACCGGTAAAATGGTGAATGTAAAAAAGGGATCAGGAATCGCAGAATACTCGGAGGCTCTTGATACTTTTCAACAACAATACAATGGATAAGGAAGAGAATCTTGGCCCGATGAAGTTGATATTCAACTATAACAATATATTCTACAGTTTTTTCTATGATGACATCAGCGGTTGCATCCCCGCTCGCTTAACTCCAACGGCGGCCGCAATGCCACATCTCCGATTCCATGGATCAACTTCCCGCTTATGAGCCGTGCCGGAGAGATTGAGAACGCCGTGATGATTCTTCATGGAGAGAAAGCCCATTCCTTCTATTTCGGCAACGACGCTTACAAGAAACTCACCGTCACTCCTGGCAAGGAAAACAACAAGCTTTTCATGGTGATTCCCGGGGCAAGCCACACCGACCTCTACGATCAGAAAGATATCATACCGTTTGCCCAGATCGAAAATTTCTTCAGAGAATATCTCGACAAATAGATTCTTGGAAATAAACCTCAATTGCGACAAAAGGCGGTTATTCCGCCTTTTGTTGTCTTAAGACAGCATTAGCGACCATACCTCCCCTATATAATATAGCTGGCGCCCTCACCCTCAAATCTTTCCCAATCAATAAAGGCCTCCGTATGGCATTACCGTGCCGAGGCCGCAAGCCTCGGTTTCCCCGGGCCTCTAAATCCATTTCAACAAAGATTTGCATGATCCATGAATTCTTCCGAAATTTGCAGCATAATTCAAATCGAATCCGAAATTTATGAGAACAGGCTTATCCCTTGTCATACTTTGCGCGGCAGCTATGCTGCCCGCATGTTCATCTAAAAAGACTGACAATCAACAGATCATATCCGCTCAACAGGATAAGGCTTTGCAAGGACTCGAAGACTCACTGCGAAACATCGCCGGTGCCTATCCGGGAGAAATCGGAGTGGCCCTTATCACTGACCGTGGCGACACACTGACTGTCAACAACGAAGACAAATATCCGCTGATGAGCGTCTTCAAACTTCACCAAGCCATATCCATCTGCCGTCTTTTCGAGAAAGAAGGCCGGTCGCTCGACACTGTCGTCAGCATCGACAGAACCTCGCTCAACCCACATACATGGTCACCGATGCTGAAAGAGATACCGGGCGATCCGATAAAGATATCCATAAAGGATCTGCTGCGGTATACTCTTGCGCAGAGCGACAATAACGCGAGCAACTGGCTTTTTGAGAATGTGGAAGGAGTGCAACAGACCGACAGCCTCATCGCCACGATAATTCCACGTGAGAGTTTCCGTCTTTCAGTCACCGAGGCTGAAATGTGGGATAACCACGAGCTATCTTACGACAACCACTCTTCACCCCTCGGTGCCACCATACTGATCAACCGGCTTTTCAACGACAGCATAACAGGTAAAGAAAACGCAGATTTCATCCGCACTACCCTGCAGGAGTGCAAGACCGCAACCGACAGGATAGCCGCTCCGTTCGCCGGCAGAGAGAATGTTGCAATCGGCCACAAGACCGGATCCGGATTCAGGAATGAAGCCGGCATTCTTTCGGCCCACAACGATGTGGCCCATATCATCCTCCCCTCCCGGCGCTCTTACTCGCTCGCAGTGCTCGTGAAGGATTTCAACGGTTCCGAGGCAGAGGCTGCGTCTGCCATCTCACGCATCTCATCCGCAGTGTATCAGGCTATGGAGAAGCAGGAACGGCAATGATATTGACCAGGGAGGAAGACACCTTACAGATTACACTGAATTATACTTCCGGATAATTCACATTACCTGCAAAACCTTTAAAATTCCTTAAATCAGGCTTTGTCGGCCCTTTTTGGATGCGCGGCTCCCGCTATTTCGCGATTTTTTTGTAAATTTGCAAATTGTAGTGAATCATTCACTCCTTTTTTAAGACTTCTAACAATAATCCTTCCGCTCCCCGCATTTCCGCAGGAAGCCACAAAGGGATGTAACTATCAGGAAAATAATGGCAAAACAGGAAGACGTCTTCAAGACCATCGTGGCCCATGCCAAAGAATATGGGTTTGTGTTCCAATCAAGTGAGATCTACGACGGACTGTCGGCTGTCTACGACTACGGACAGAACGGCGTCGAGCTCAAAAACAATATCAAACGCTATTGGTGGGAGGCCATGACCATGCTCCACGACAACATCGTGGGCATCGACTCGGCCATCTTCATGCACCCGACCATCTGGAAGGCCTCTGGCCACGTCGACGCCTTCAACGATCCGCTCATCGACAACAAAGACTCCAAGAAACGCTACCGCGCAGATGTGCTCATCGAGGAGGAGATTGCCAAATTCGATGATAAGATCGACAAAGAGGTGGCAAAGGCCCGCAAACGTTTCGGCGACAGCTTCGACGAGGCAATGTTCCGTCAGACCAATCCCCGCGTGCTTGAGCACCAGAAAAAACGCGACGAACTTCATGAGCGCTTCTCCACGGCCATGAACGCCAACGATCTCGCCGACCTGCGCCAGATCATAATAGACTATGAGATCGTCGATCCAATCTCCGGCACACGCAACTGGACTGACGTGCGCCAGTTCAACCTGATGTTCAAGACCGAGATGGGTTCCACTGCCGACGGAGCAATGGAGGTATATCTCCGTCCGGAGACGGCCCAGGGCATATTCGTAAACTATCTCAACGTGCAGAAGACAGGACGCATGCGCATTCCTTTCGGCATAGCGCAGATCGGAAAAGCATTCCGCAACGAGATTGTGGCACGTCAGTTCATTTTCCGCATGCGCGAGTTCGAACAGATGGAGATGCAGTTCTTCGTGCGTCCGGGCGAGGAGCTCAAATGGTTCGACACATGGCGCCAGACTCGCCTCAAATGGCACAAGGCTCTCGGTCTCGGCGATGAGAAATACCGTTTCCACGACCACGAGAAACTTGCCCACTATGCCAACGCCGCCACCGACATCGAATTCCAGATGCCTTTCGGATTCAAGGAGGTGGAGGGCATACACTCCCGCACCAACTTCGACCTCTCGCAGCACGAAAAGTTCTCCGGCAAGAAGATCCAGTACTTCGATCCCGAACTCAACGAAAGCTACACCCCCTACGTAATTGAGACATCGATCGGCGTAGACCGCATGTTCCTCAGCGTGCTCTGCAGCTGCTATGAAGACCAGCAGCTCGAAGGGGGCGACCACCGCGTGGTGCTCCACTTCCCCGCCCCACTCGCTCCGGTGAAATGCGCTGTGCTTCCACTCGTGAAGAAAGACGGCCTTCCTGAAAAGGCACGCGAGATCCAGCACCGCCTCCGTTTCGACTTCACCTGTCAGGTGGATGAAAAGGACTCCATCGGTAAACGCTACCGCCGTCAGGATGCCATCGGCACACCCTACTGTATAACCGTGGATCATCAGACCCTCGAAGACAACACCGTGACTCTGCGCCACCGCGACAGCATGGAGCAGGAGCGCGTGAATGTCGATGATCTGGAGAAGATTCTTGCTGAGAAAGTGAGTCTCAACAGCCTTCTCCGCAAACTGCTCTGACCCGGACAAAGGCGATGCGACGGCACTCTCCGTCGCGTCGCTGAACCGCAGTCGAGCATTTTACGTTCCTATTGACATACGGAAGTAAGTCAAAAAAAAGAATTAAAGCGTATGAAAAAGATGTTCAAAAAGATCCTCATGGCAGTCGTGGCCCTGGTCATGACATCGTCGCTCTCATCGTGCAACTACAACTCGCTCGTTGAGAAGCAGCAGACTGTCGACCAGGCATGGGCCCAGGTCGAGAACCAGTATCAGCGCCGTGCCGATCTCATTCCCAACCTGGTGAACACCGTGAAGGGTTACTCCACCCATGAGAGCGAGACGCTCACGAAAGTGACAGAGGCCCGCGCAAAAGCCACCTCCATAACTATCGACGCCGATAATCTCAACGAAGAGACCCTCGCGAAATTCCAGGAGGCCCAGGGAGAACTTTCCCAGGCCCTCAAATCGCTTCTCGCAGTCACCGAGGCTTACCCCGATTTGAAAGCAAACGAGAACTTCATGAATCTTCAGACCCAGCTCGAGGGGACGGAGAACCGTATCGCCACAGAGCGGATGAGATATACGGAGGCTGTGAAAGACTACAACACAAGCATAAAGAAATTCCCCACCACGATCTATGCCGGGTGGTTCGGATTCAAGGAGAAACCCCAGTTCAAGGCCGATGCCGGTGCCTCCAAAGCACCTGAGGTCTCTTTCTGAAATCTCCGGTCACCTAACATCCTAATGTGTATATGAGAATTAAAAATTTCGGATTCCTCGCACTCCCCGCAGTGCTTCTCGGCATGTCGTCATGTCTTGGCGACGATGATGAAGACAACGACTACAAGGAGTGGCGACAGCAGAACATCGACTACATCCTGTCGGCTGAGAACTCCATGGTCGGAGGGCAGAAAGAGTATGAGAAGATCATCCCCGCCTGGGACCAGGCCTCCTTCACCCTCATGAAATGGCACAACGACCGCAGTGCCACCGCCGGCAACATGTCGCCTCTCGACAACTCCACTATCGCCGTGAAGTATCTCCTCACAAACATAGAGGGTGACACCATCGACTCGTCATACAAGATGACAGCCTACGGCGACAGCACCTATCATTGCCGTCCGTGTGAGATGATAACCGGATTCTGGATCGCCACGACCAACATGCATGTAGGCGACAGCGTCACAGCTGTGATTCCCTATTCGTCGGGCTATGGAGTGCTTGGCAGCGGAGCTGTGCTCCCCTATTCCACTCTGATCTTCCAGATTAAACTCGACAGCATCGTGGCTCTCGAGACCCTACCCTGGCGTCCCTGAACACTGATATAGACAGACAACGCGCCATGCTCCGCATCAAAGCGGCGACATGGCGCGTTGTCTGTAATAAAACCCTGACAGTTTCCTGCCAGATAGTTTGTAAAAATTTGCAAGCCATTATGAAAATAACATTCCACAGTCTTTTTATCCCCCTCGCCTCCCTTACGCTCTATTCGGCTCTGGCACTGCAGTCATGCTCCGGCACCGAAAGGACTGAAGCTGTCACAGCCGACATCACGGCCGCCCAGATGCAGGGACGCAACTCCGCACGCGACATTATCAACCGGCACTGGAGCGACACGACGGAACTCATGAAAGCCATGAGATCAGCCCGCGCGGCAAAATGTAGGTTCGACAGTACCGGCCATCCCGAATGCGCCGCGGCCTTCGACTCCGCTTTTATCGGCACAATCCGGGCTGTAAGACCTGGCCTTGAGAGGCTCGTGCACGATTGACAGTATCAGGCCGTCATAGCTGCGGAAGCCCCTCTCCCGTCACCTCACGCGTACGGCCGCTCACTCCTATTCCAAACAGAGCGAAATCATAGACCGCCGGATCCTCAGGCCTGAGAGTGCGTAGCCCCGACGTCAGCTGCTCCACGCTCTTTCTGTCGTTGGCCTTACGAGTAAGCAGTCCGAGCTCTCGCGAGACGTTGCCGACATGCACGTCGAGCGGTATGAACAGCTTGCTTTTGGGTATCGACTTCCAGCAGCCCATATCGACTATGCCGTCATTCCTCACAAACCAGCGAAGCGCCATGTTGATGCGCTTGAGTGCCGTCTGGTCGAGATTGACCGGCAGGCACTGACTGCACGTTTCCCCGCCATTGACATCGCTCATCACTTTCTGCATCTCAGCCACGAGTTTCCATGAAGGGGCGGCATCGTCGCCGGCACCAACAGCTGCTGAAAAGGCGTCGAGGCTTCCATAGTCGCGGTATATCCGGTTCATTCCCCGGAGGAAATACTTGAAATGGCGCCCGAAGAAAGTGCGGTGAAGGTTCATTTCGCCGTCAAGGTCCTCATATCCCTCATCCATCACATATCTGTAAGGCTCGTGATCCATCAGCGCGAGCATCCGCTCAGCGTCGCGGCAGATCATCTTGCGGTTGCCCCATGCTATCATGGCTGCCAGCAATCCTGAAATCTCGATGTCCTGCAGCCTGGAGAATCTCCGCGGAAACTGCACCGGATCGCTGTCGACAAACCCGATATTGTTTATTCTCGCCGCCTCATAGTCGAGAAGTTCCGCCACATCACGCGGCACAGTCATTTTTTCTGCATCCATAATCATCTCTTTATTTTTTCCGGTTTCCCCTCACGGTTCATCCTGTCTACGGAAGTAACTACAAAAGTGGAGCCGTTGAGAGAGTCGTCGCCGGCCTCTCCGACAAGCACTTTTGTGAAAGGAGTCATCGCTATGATCGCCTGCGGATCATTGAGATCCTGCCTCTCTCCCGGGAAGAACTGATAGACCATATATTTCACGGCATCGGTATCCTTACCTGAACCTCCTCCCTGACGGGGAGCTGACCAGGTGAGAAACAGCTCGCCGTCTTCCTTCTCAATCCGGAGGTCTCTCACCGGTTCCGGACATCTGCTTCTGTCGCCGTAAGCCGGAGGAAGCGCTATCGTCGACTGATATTTCATGGCAAGCGAATCGGCAACCCCATTCATGTTCGATGTGACCCAATACCCGTGCCACCACACATTACCCTGCACGTTGGGAAGCTCCCGCGACAGGCGTACCTTGGTGTCGAGCTCATTGCTGTCATGGTTGCGTGGATCTGCAGTATTCATTGTCCGGTTGACGTCCTGACCTATGTAGATGTCAACGTCAGAAGCATTATCGTTCCACCATTTCGCGAGATGGCGGCTCGGAGCAGCCTTCATGTCGAGAGTCCAGTACAACTGTGGCGCAAGATAATCTATCCAGCCGTTTTTAGCCCACAGCAGCACGTCGGCATAAAGATCGTCGTAGTTCTGAAGTCCTGAGCTCTCGCTGCCTCTGGGGTCATTGCTCCGGTTGCGCCATATGCCGAAAGGACTGACGCCGAACCTCACCCAGCTCTTCTCCCCCTTGATCGTGGTGTGAAGCTGCTGTATGAGCATATCCACATTGTGACGCCTCCATTCATTGCGTTCCATGCCCTCACCAAACTTACGGTAGCTCGCGTCGTCAGAATTGAAACGTTTCCCGTTGGCAGGATAAGGATAGAAATAGTCGTCGATATGTATGGCATCGACATCGTAGCGGCGAACGATGTCGCGCACCACCTCGCAGATGAAATCGCGGTTCTCCTTATAGGCAGGATCGAAGAATGTCTGCCCGTTGAATTTCACAAAGCGATGGGGCTCCCTTCTTGCCAGATGGCCTGCCGGGAGCACATCTTTCGCACTCGATGTCACTCTGTATGGATTCAGCCAGGCATGAAACTCCATACCTCTTTTGTGGGCCTCCTCAATGGCGTATTCCATCGGATCCCATGCCGGGGAAGGGGCTTTTCCCCGTTTTCCGGTAAGCCAGGCGGTCCATGGTTCCAGATCGGATACATACATGGCGTCTGCCGTAGGGCGTACCTGGAAGATGACCGCGTTGCAGCCTGCATCCTGAAGCTTCTGAAACTGTTCCTCTATATATTTCTTGGCCTCCTGCGTAGTCTTGTTCTGCCATTGCGTCTGGCCGATCACATGGAGCCACGCCCCACGGAATTCCCGCTTGGGATTCTGCATGGCGACACGCGACTTACCCGCCGCAAGAGCCGGAAGGCTGGCCCACATCGGAGCTCCGAGCAGGAACGCCGTCAATGCAATCCCGCAAACTGTAGTTTTATTTATTCCCATATCGGATGTTATTTTTTATATTTCCCCGTCAGCGGATGGTCCGGACTGCGGAGCTTTCTCTTCCGGCTGCCGGGCTTTGCTTATTGTCACAAGCCATACCCCGGTGAAGATAAGCAGAACAGCGAAAATCTTCAGCGGCGACATGCTGTCAAGGCCGAGACAAATTCCAACGGTCGTGGCCACTATCGGCTGCACATAGTTGTAGATTCCAACAAGTGTTGGGCGCAATGCTTTCTGTCCGATCATTATGAGGATATAGGCTACGAAAGTGGCAAATACCACCACATACGCCGTGCCCCAGGCCTCCGGCGCGGTCACTGCCGCCCAGTCTGTATTCAGGATGGTTTTTGCCGATATCGGCGTGATTGCCAAAGCGGCAAAAAGAAACATCCATTTCATTAAGGTCACCAGGGAGTATTTCTTGATAAAATTCTTGTAGAGCGTCAGATACAAGGCATAGCTGAACTGCGCGCAAAACACAAGGATATCTCCCAGCAGCGGATTGTCGCCGCCACGGCTCCCGGCATTCCCGGCTCCGTAAACAAGCAGAATCGCTCCTGAAGCACCGACAACGATACCTCCAGCCTTTTTTAGAGTGATAGGTTCTTTCAGAATTATAGCCGCGAGGATCATGACCCACATAGGCATCGTGGTAGTGATGATCGAGGCCTCGCCGGGCGAGGTAAGCCCCACCCCGGAGATGAAGCATCCCTGGTTGAAGAGGATTCCGAGGAATGCAGCGCCTGCAAGCCTCAGCAGATCTCCTCCCGGCACATGCTCCTTAGGCATGAACAGCGAAAGCAGCCAAAAAAGCACAGCGGCTCCACAGATACGGAAATCGGTCATCAATATCGGGGAAATCACGGCTCCCGCCATAACGATCTTCGCCACCGGCGACATCAGTCCCCACATCATATTGGCACCAAGCATAGCCAGATGCCCCCGCAACTGGCCCTTATCCACGATCCTCCCCCTTTTTATCCTGACTTTCCCTGATAAACCGCCTGAGATCCGAAGCATAGGTCACAGCGTCTGTGAAGACCACGGCATTCATGCCGATGGCCTTCGCTCCCTCCACATTCACAGGCTTATCATCAGTAAACAGACATTCCTCCGGTTTCAGGCCAAAGCGCTCACAAACGCAACGGTAGATCTCCGGCTCCGGTTTCAGCAGATGCTCTTCCGATGAAATCACGGTTCCGTCGAGAAGACCGAATATGCCGTATCTCTCCATCACCTCATGCACGGCGCTACACCAGTTGGTGAGTCCGTAAAGCTTGTAGCCCTGATTCTTGAGCCATATGAGCATATCCCTCATGCCCGGCATCTCGCCTATGACAAAGTCCGCGTAATTGTCGTAGAAAAACTGCAGAGCCCCGGCGAACCGAGGATTGTCGCGCTTGGCATTCTCTATTATATCCCTGAAAGGTATCTCCTCCCTGTCGCAAGCGTCGATAAAATCCTGATTGATGAAGAATTTGCAAAACTCAGCCTCTTCCTCCCGGTTTTCCTTGAAATATCTATGAAGCACCGGCATGAAATCATAGTCGACCAGCACTTTCCCGAAATCAAATATCAGATTCTTTATTTCCATTGCATTATATCTGCTTTTCAACTGCAAAATTAATGGTAAAACCCGAGATTTACCCCATCCGTTCCCATCTTTTTGTCCTGACAAGCACTCTTATTTCTAAAAATAAAGAATTATTTGAAA
This sequence comes from uncultured Muribaculaceae bacterium, assembly GCA_910588245.1. Classification (GTDB taxonomy): domain Bacteria; phylum Bacteroidota; class Bacteroidia; order Bacteroidales; family Muribaculaceae; genus Lepagella. The sequence goes on from CAJUQP010000029.1 coordinate 12,706, forward strand.
AAAATACGTAACTTTGTTGCATCCTCAACTCATGAATCAATACCACTAAAGAATCTTTCCACAATTATGACTTACCGCACACTCATATTTTTATCATCTTTATTCCTTACTACATTTATTTGGGGCAAGGCGCCGTCAGCCGTGTCCGACAGAATTGACAAGATACTTAAATTGGATAAAAAACCGGAAATGGTCATCGACTCAGCCCTGTTCATAATCATGAGCGAGTGCGCGGATAGCAACGAAGGCTTTCTCGAAGGCGAAATCGCGATGGCGGAAAAAATCATTCCATATGCAAAAGCTCATTCCGCAGAACTCTCATTGTTCAAACAAAGTGAGATTTTCTGCCAATACGCAATGCTCTGCGGCCAACAAGGCAAGGAACGTTTTGAAGATGCACAGGCATTAAATTCGCAAGCTCTTGACTTCGCACGTCGTGCGAAAGATTATTATATGATAGGATTCGTGCTTGACCGCATGGCTATTTTTGAAGAAAGATACGGTAGTTCCCTGAAATCTTTCGAGTATATCAAAGAGGCGATTGTCAACTACAAGAAAGCTCCTGAAAACACAAATAATCTGGTAGCGAGCGACTATCATAATCTGGCAAACAGATACTTGCGCATAAAAGATCTGGATGGGATAAAACAAATCCTTGTCGAACTTGAGGATTTTATCTCGCACACCGACGATAAACACAGAGATTTTTTGCTATATACGCTTTATAATATTAAGACTGTATATTTCAGCAGTGTTTTCGACCAAAATGCCGATGGGAAGCTGCTGGATTCCATAAATACTTACAGTTCGGCCACAATAAGACTCTATGAGACATCATCAGACGAAATGCTTCGCAACTATACCAACCCGGTTTGGATTTACTATAATCGCGCCCAGCAGCTAATTGATTATTATGATCATCCTGACGTCGACAGCGTAGAGTTTTATTTACATAAAATGACAAAATTCGAACATTATACACCCGAGGAACTCGACTTCGAGACATATGCCTCAATGCAACAGCTCAGAGCCGCGATGTGGTCTAAGTTAGGCCAGTATTCCAAGGCTCAGGACATTCTTATCAAAACAATAGATGAGATTAAACTGCATGACGTCACGACCACAGATCTTATCGTGACACACATCGACATGTATGAGACCCTGCGCGAGATTTCTGAGAAAAGCGGTCACTACAAAGAAGCTCTTGTTTATGCCGACAGTATAACATCGCTCAACAACCATCGCATGAACAACGAACACCGCGACGTAATCAAGGATATCGAAATCAAATATCGCACACAAGAAACCGAGCTGGCTCTGACCCATAGCGAGGCTAAGAGAGCAAACACCTTGATGTGGCTCTTCGCGGCGATCGGACTGCTGCTACTCAGCTTAGTCCTGTTTGTGCTTTATGCCAATCGTCAGAGACGAAGGAATATGCAGCGCGAGATCGAATTTGCGAACTTGCGCGACGATATCGGACGCCAGCTAACCAGACAATATGTCGAAGGGCTTGAGAATGAACGCCAGCGAATGTCAAGAGAGCTTCACGACGGTGTTTGCAATGACCTTCTCGCTATCCGGATGAACATCCGTAATGGCAAACCACTTGAAGAGACGACCAGACTTATAGATAACTGTCAGGAATCCGTACGCCGAATATCTCACGAACTCATGCCGCCGGAATTTGCTTACGCATCAATTGATGAAGTCGTCAGATTCTTCGTAAACAAACAAGCCGACGCAAATGCCGGTAATATTGAGATTACATACAACTCGTTTTGTTATGAGACAACCTGGGGCAATGTGCCTGATTCCGTATCACTGGAAATATACCGTATAATTCAGGAAGCCGTGGGCAATGCCATAAAACATTCCGGAGCGTCGGTGATAAATGTCTCACTTGAATTGAGGGGTGATTGCATCGAAGCGAATGTGCATGACAACGGCATTTATAAAGCTTCAGACAAAAAAGGGCTTGGCATGGACTCAATACAACGACGAGCAAAATCCATTAATGGCAAGATTGAACTTAACACTACCGAAAACAAAGGGACAAATATCCATCTCATTATTCGCCTCTGAAACATCCGGCTATTTTAATCTCAAAATTACGGAATTCCGTAATTGACCCACATTGGATTTCAACGTAATTTTGCATTGCTAATAAACTGCATAGAATTACGCTGTGATATGAACGAGAAACCAGACAAGCATAAAATGAGAATCGCCGTTGTCGATGACCATGCTTTAGTAAGGGAAGGACTGAATATGGTTCTCCTGAACAACGGTTTTGCATTAGTTGATCAATATAGTGAGGCGTCCGGTCTGGTTTCCAAACTTGACACAGGACAGTCTTATGATATATATATCATTGATCTGGAACTGACAGATCTCGATGGATTCGTCCTCATGGAAATGATTCGTGCCCGGGATTCCGCGGCCCGTATAATTGTCAGCACTGTCCACGATGAGATATGGACTCTTCGAAAACTTCTTGCCCGCGACGTCAACGCCATCATATATAAATCAGGGGGCGGAGATGAAATCATCACTGCAATCGATGAAATCATAAAAGGGAACTATTATTATTGCGACGCTGTGCACAAAGCACTCGAATCGGCTGTTGACAACTCAAGGCATCCCTCCGAACGCGAACTTGAGGTGCTTTATCAGATTGCACAAGGAAAGACTTCGCGCGAGATTGCCGCCTCAATGTTTGTTTCCGACAATACCATTGAAGCACACCGCAAGGCTCTTTTCTCAAAGCTCGGGGCAGTAAATGTCGCCGACCTCATTGTCAAGGCCATAAGCAAAGGCTATCTTAAGAACAACGGTATCGCCCGTTGATTCGCTTTCCATCCTCTATATTTGTATGGGATGAGGCCGGCTATAAAGTCGCTGAAGACAAGTGATCTATTCATACATCTTGGCAAACAGATCCTCACTTGTCCTCCCCGATGAATTTTCAAATTTTCATTCAAACACTTAGCTGACTAAGCCCATTCCTGCAAATCTGTCAAGGAATTCTTGCGACTACGCATTTGCATTTGCTAATTCTTCCATCTGCTTACTCAACAAAATCATCATCATGTTAAAAAGAATCTTTTTACTGTTAATCCTGGTGACAATAGTCACATTCCCGGCATCAACTGTCAATAAAGTCTATAAAGCCTTGAGCGAGACCACACTTTGGGACAAGAATGAAGGTGGCAAGCGAGAAATCGCAATCATCGAGAAGGGGGATTCGGTCTATATCACAGCGGAAACTGAAAGGTTCTTTCAAGAAAATGAAGGAGGCCAGATTCATTATTTCCCGGTAGAATATAAAGGGAAAAAAGGTTTCGTATCTAAATCTCAAATATACCCCGTAAAAGCCAATGCCGAAGATACCCTTACCTACATGCAGACAAAGTATGTAAAAGAACGGGTGGCGCAGGAAAAATTTCTTGTGCCCGAAATGGAATGGGCAATGAATCTACCCGTAAGCCATATGGGATGGATTTATGTCGTGTTAGCCTCTTTGGTCTGTGCAGGATTGTCTGCGTGCACGACTACTAAAAAAACTATGTTCTATCCCGGGCTGGCGCTTACAGGGATTTTCCTTACACTCACATCCGGCGCAGAGATAATGTATCTTCTCTGTTTCCATGACCATGTACTATGGTTTGTACAGCCGTCGGTTGTTGGCGGGTGGGGCCATGTGATTTTAAACTTTATCCTTCTGTCAATGGTGTTCGCCGCCCAGGGTGGACTTTTCTATTTTATGTGGAAACAAAGTTTCAACAGCTTCCTTGACATAGAGGGGAAAGTCAGGAAAGACCACGAAGAAGAAGAAGAAGAAGAAGATGATGATGATGATAAGACACCTTCGTGGTTGGGGAAACTTGCTTTCTGGCCATTTGGCCTCGGCCTTGTATTGATGATACTTATCTGGGTGGATTATTTTCGGGAAGGGACTATGTCTGCCGACGTTTATATCTGGGCTTTCGCCACTCTGGCATTATGCGCCCTTTGCGGCATGGGTTATCAATTATCAAAGAAACGGTTTCTTCAAGGGCTCGTTTATCCGGTTCTTTACATCACCTCCGGTATAGGATTGGCCTGCGGAGTAATGATATTAGGCATGTTGATGGTGCTCGTCATTATCGTGGGAGCCATATTCCTGGCCATAGCTCTCATGGCACTGTCGGCAGCCGCGGGTGCATTGTTCGGTCGCGAACGTGTGACGGGTTACACTGATGACGGACGTAAAGTGACAGGGACAAAAGATATGTATGGCAATTTCAAAGGAGATGACGGAAATACTTATACCATAAAATAAGACCATGACAAGGATACAGAATAAATCTAACATTCAGAAAGCTCCATATCGCAACCGGCGGATATGGAAACCACGGTCTGCATATACCGACGATATCGTTCAAGAATGTCCTTATTGCAATGGATATATAGAATCGACTTATGTCATTTGTCCTCATTGCGGACGATCGCTTACTCCCGGCAAATGTTCATTTTGCGGCGCGATAATGAAAGAAAATGCCAGATTCTGTTCCAAATGCGGCCAGTCTCGCGAAGGCATTATCTGTCCGCAATGCCACACCCTTAACTCACGTAACTTTTGCAGGAAATGCAATTCACCTCTGACACCCCGCGCTTTGCAGGCTTACGCTGAGGCGAAATCCGACCCTGCGTTCATCGCACTGCAGACAAAAGCTCAGGAACTTGCTGATCTCCATGCGAGGATCAGTGAGCTCAGCAAAGAATCTACGGGAAATACAGACAATTATGAGTTATCTGATTCAGACAAGGCTCTTTTGGATGAATACAACGCTATTCTTGGTTCACTCGGGGCTCCTCTCACCCCATCCGCACACAAGATGGAAGAGACACCGGATCAGTGGGAAAAGATACCGGATCGTCAGAGTTACGAAGACAGGGTTATGTCGCTGGATGAAATTATGAAAGCCTACCGTGAAAAAGCCGCCGAGATGGATATGGTCCTCTCCTCATTGGCTCCCCCACCGGAATACACTCCCGAGCAACAGCGCGATTATTATTGCGCCCGCAAAATCGCGAGGATTAAGACCGAATATGATATGTCGGGGTATTCACCCACCTCATGGATATGCAATTATTGCGGGGCCACCCACAACAGCCCGGCGGAATGTGCCGAACCGCAATTGGGCGGGAAATGGGTATATACATCTCCGGAGCAATACATCCAGAGCGGGAACGCCATCATTAAATCTCAATCTTTAAATATTGATTAAAAAAACATCATATGGCTGATAACAACAAGACCACAGGAGTCCGTCGGATTCCGCGAGGCTCTACCGGAACAGACGTCCACACGACAGGCAAAGCCGTTCGCGGTGGCGATGCACATGCGACAGGCAAAGCTCTCCGCGATAATAATGTCCATGCCACTGGCAAAGCCGACAGAGGCAATGCCCGACTACAACCATACGAACAACGCGGACACGTTTCAATCAATGACAGTGCCCGGGCCTCCGGTCATTATGAATGGCCTGAAGAGTTTGAGCTGGGAGGCGTAAAATATAAAAACGATGGAATCCTTTCTGATTCCAGTGGAGAAGCCATTGTCTTCACCGTCAGTCGGGCAAACAAAAAATTTGCCCTGAAACTATACTACTACGACCCCGGACATCGACCGAACCACGCTATCCTTGACAAGATAAAGAAACTCAGTGGAAGCGGTCTGCTCGTCAATATCATAGACCATGGTGAATGGAGCAATCCCAATGGCGAAAAAAACGACTACGAACTCATGGATTTCTGTGAGGGAGGGTCTTTGGAAAACGTAAATCTTGCCCACGACGAGAAGAAGATGGCCGAAGTCGCTGTAAAGATGGGGGCGGCCATAGATTTCCTCTCAAAACACGGCATCATCCACCGAGACATCAAGCCTGCGAACTTCTTCTATGCGGACAAGGCCAGGACACAGATTGTACTCGCCGACTTTGGCATATCGGCAGAATGCGCTCAGGGATCGACTACGCCTATTGACGAGATGCGCTCCCCGGTCTACGCCTCTCCCGAATTCTATTCCAATGTCCCTGGCGAACCGGCCGAGGTTGGCGTGGAGAGTGACTATTTCTCTTTAGGCATGTCATTGCTCTGCCTGTGGATGGGGAAAGCAAAGCTTTCTGCCAACGAGAATGCCCTGCGTAAGGCAAAACTCAATGAGACTCTCACAATTCCAGGCGACATGTCGGAACATCTGCAGTCGCTTGTGAGGGCCCTTACCCGACTGAAAGTTTCCGACCGGGCCAATTTCAACGATATCAAACGCTGGGCACAGGGTGAGAATCTCGGAGCCGTTAACGCTGCATCCGCAAATTCTGATTTTCATGTTGTCTACAATTCTTCAAAGAAGCAGATTGCCGCCTCTCCTGCGGAACTGGCCCATTATCTTTTGGAAGATAAGGTTCTGGGTAAGAAATATATCTATTCAGGCCGAGTGACACGATGGCTTGAGGAGACCGGACGCAATGAAATTGCCGTGAATGTCGAGGAAATAGCCGAAAAGATCTACCCGTCAAATCAGGAAGCGGGCCTGATGACCGTTGCCTATATGCTCGATCCTTCTCTCGACTATGTTGATCCGATGGGCGACCATCATACCGATCCGAAGGAAATCAGTCTGAAGATTCTGGAATATCATTCCGAAATGTCGCAGGAGGTGATTGACCCGGATTCCAATCTTATGATATATCTCCACGCCCTTAAGATGGATAAGACTGTCAAGGCTGTCAGAGAATATGTCGACTCCGAAGCTTTCGATACCGGCGAAGAACTTGTCAACGGTTTCGTAGCATGTTTCTATCTTGCCGTGATGCTTAATCCGGACCTGGGCTTCCCTGTCATGACAAAAGACGAGTTGACGAGCGTGGAGACAGTGCGCGACCTTATAGACGAATATCATAAGCTCGATGACCTCGGCTTTGTCAACATGGCGTTGCTGCAAAGTCAGGCCCTCGTTGTCTGGCTCTCATCACGCAATCCGGCTCTCGCCGGTAAAATCCGCATGCTTCACGACAACTTATCAGACGATGTGGAATCAATCTATTATAATTCCACTTCCCCCTACCGCATAGCTTACGAACTTGATCCTGAAGCGGATTTCACTTTCAATACCGATTCCTCCTCCGATGACAGATACTACACCGTCCCGCAAATGGGCACTCTCCTCAATATCCAGCTCAATGACATGGTTCTTGGCAAACGACAGGGACTTGATGTCTTACCTCTCTTCGAACAAATGGATGAAGGACGCATGGGCGACTATCTGCGGGCACGCGGTCCGGAGTATGCCAAATTCCTCCAGTGGAACCGCTACTGCATGGACACGGAAGACGACGAGAACAATCAGAAAGCGGGCCCCTATGATGAGGTCATCGGTGCTTACAAATCAGTAACGGGCTTTCTCGGGCATGCCCCGACATATCCCCTGGCAGGGAAATCGATCTCTTCACCTGACGACCTTGAGGCATTTGATAAGGAGACGATAGCTCATGAAATGAACCATAACATGCGCGAACGTGTGCTTGGTTCAAACGGCCGGCCCTCCCCCTGGCTCGACGCATGGCTTACGGTCTTCTTTCAGGAAAACCCGAGACTCGATCTGTCCAGGAAGTTCACCTACGAGAAAAAAACAGCGGAATACGTAGAATTCATAGCCAAAATAGATCCGGAAAACTTCTACTGTAAGAGATACAGGAAAGCTATAGGCAAAGTCGACAAAGCAGCCAGGAAGCTGAAAAAAAGTGAGGCCTCAATAAAGCGGCGCCGTAAGTTTTATCTGATAGCCGGCGGCGTTCCTACGCTGATAATGCTGATTCTTTCATGGTTCATGGACGCCCCGGCTGCCAATCCGATATCCGGTCATTTATTCGCGACATACGGAATCTGTACGATAGCACTTTTGATCGGGCTTTCCATCCTTACTGATTTCGGGGCTGCCATCATACCATCACTTATCTGTGGCCTTATCTCCACAGGATTCATATGGGCCGGATTCCAATGGTTTCCGGGGGTGCTTTATTTCATTGCCGGAGCAATCTTGATTGTAGGAGCGGTTACGGCCATAGGAGCCCTTTGGGAACGTAAGGAAGTAGATACCGGTGGCAAGAACATCACAGGCTCTGAATTTGAATACAGACAACTCGATGCCCTCTATTACGCATATCATCAGACAGAGGATAATCTTTCCAACGCAGTCACAATGCTTTCAGAGATGCAGACAAACGAAGATGACGAGACCAGAGAAAACATTTCTTTTGCAGGGGGAATCTGGATGTCGCTCGCATGGATGTTCTTCATCATCTGGTTTTTCGCTACGCCTGGATTAAGCGGAAGAAACTGTTGGGCTCCTGATGCCGCGACTGTAGAGGCCCGTCAGGCACAGAAGGGCAAATGGGCAGTCGGATCCTGGGAAGTCAGGTATGCTTCAGGGACAACACGGATTGTATGCAATATCGATAGCGTCGAGCACGGTAAAAATATTTATGGCACTATGATAATCGCTGGCGGGAAACCGGTGGAGGCCCGGGGACGCGTATACACGAAAAATGACACGATTCCTGAAAGTTTCATATTCTATCCTGCCGAGTCTGAAGGCAGGAAGCAAGTTGTGGAGGTTGAATATTCTCCGAATGAGTATATATATGAAAACGGCGCCGGTTCCCATATCAAGATTTTCAAGGGTTATTATACCGACAGGAAAGGTATACGGCATGAAATAACTGTCACACGAATGCCTGACTCAGCCAAGGGATTTGTAACAAATCCTCCATCGACAAAGCCTTCTTCAAGGGCGGCCGGAAGAAAATCATCTGAAAAGGTTGACAAAAAGCAAGCTTCCGACGACAATGATATTCCTGACAGTAGTGTGGAGAAAGTAGAATCGAATTCTTCGGGAAACATTCTCGGGGAGGATACAATGCACTGATATTTGCCTATGAAATGCACTGAATGTGGAAAAGAAAACCGCGAGATAGCAAGATATTGCCGTTATTGCGGGGAAGAGTTCAAGATTGAGCAGGGAAATGCCGGATGTCCTGATGTTTTCGATGATGAGGATGATGAGCTCTCCATATTGGTAGGCCTTGAGCAACAGAAAAAACTGCTCCGTGAGCATGTCGTGACCCTGAAGGAGATCGTAGACCAAAGGGGCATCTCTGCTTTGGGTTCGATCAATTCGAATATACTCATCACCGGAAATTCGGGATCCGGCAAGACCGTGCTCACAGGTCAGATCATGGAGCTGATGGTAGCCTCCGGACTATTTGACGACGAAGACTGGGAGCCCTATGATTCTTTATCGATCGACAATCTTGATCTTGACAAAGAACCGCTCAAAGCCATTGATCTGGAAGATGCTCATAAATTTCTTCCGGAAAGGAAAGATGCTGATCTGACAGGCACTCCGTTGGAATATCTCACTGTCAGGTCAAGATTGCAGCTGGCTGTCGGCAAGAATCCTCTCATACTGATTGTCAACGGCAATCAAGAGTTGAGAGAATATATAGAAAAACGTCCGGAACTGAATTCTCTGTTCGCTCTGAAGATATCTCTTCCAGATTATACCCCTACTGAAGTGGCTGCAATATGTGGTCAGATCCTCAAGGAAAAATATAGCTTGTCAATCACCCGGGAAGCCCGCGATAAACTATGCCGCGTCTTCAACTACGAACGGCGCAACTCGGAGTGTTTCGGGAATGCCCATCTTGCAGACTCCAAGGCTTCTGAATTGATGATGGCTGCCACCAGACGCAACAAAGGTAAGAAAGTCACACTGGTAACTGAAGACGATGTGACAGGAAAAGAGTTTGTGCCTAAGACCATAGAGGAGGTGATGGCAGAATTCGACAAATATGTAGGTATCGACGAGATTAAGAAGACAATGCTCTCCATTGTAAATTCCATCAGATCGTTTGAGAGACTTCATCCCGGCGAGACTTATATACTTAAAGACCATTATATCTTCATCGGAAATCCCGGAACAGGCAAGACCACCATAGCCCGGGTCTTTGCGGATGCTCTCAGCGCGATGGGTGTTTTACCATCAGGACAACTTGTCGAGGTCTCACCCGGCGATCTCAAAGGGCAGTATCAGGGTCATACCGCGCCAAAAGTGGATGCCGCGTTCGACCGTGCCATGGGCGGAGTGCTCTTCATCGACGAAGCATACGGTGTGTGGAACGGAGAGAACGATGACTTCGGCACGGAAGCAGTCACGGCCCTTATAAAAAATGCTGAAGACCGTAGGGGAAAAATGATAGCCATTCTTGCAGGTTATGAAAAAGAGATGGGGGTTTTCTCAACAGCCAATCCAGGCATTGCTTCCAGGTTCAATGTGAATATAAAATTCCGCGACTACAAAGGGCCTGAGCTTACAGAGATAGCCAGACGGATGATAAAGGCCCAGGGATACACCCTTGATAATTCGGCAGAACTCGGCATCGGTAAATTCTTTGATAAGATGGAGCTTGCCAAGCAGAAGGATTTTGCCAACGCACGAGATGTACGCAATGCCGTCGACAAAGCGATAAAGACCCAGAACACACGCATTCAGAAGGAATCTTCCAAGCCGGGATTTGATGCTTCAAAAGAGTTTGTTCTCACAATGAACGACATCTCCGGCTCTTCCGAAAAACCGCCCTTGAGTGTTGACGAAGTCCTGGCTCAGCTCGATGACCTTATCGGGATGGATGATATCAAACAGGAAATCAGAAAGCTCGCCAACGTCGCTATGGTCAATCGCATGCGCATGGAGCGCGGACTTGGAAGCGCCGCCCTCCAGCCTGTGAATATCATACTTACCGGAAATCCCGGCACTGGCAAGACAACCATTGCCAAACGCCTGGGAGAGGTTCTGCACGCCGCAGGTGTCCTCCCCTCAGACAAAGTGGTCGAACGTGAGGCCAAGACAATCCTATCCGGATATATCAATGAATCAGGACGCAATATGGAGAAGGCTGTTGATGAAGCCATGGGCGGCGTTCTCTTCATTGATGAGGCATATAATCTTTTGCCAGTGCCTGGCTCGATGAATAATACAGGGAATGAGGCTCTCGACGCGCTTATGACCCGTATGGAGAACGACAAAGGTAAGTTTGTGGTTGTAATCGCAGGATACAAAGATAGAATGGAAGAACTGACGCGTCGTGGAAATCCCGGTTTGATAAGCCGCTTCAACAAGCGTTTTCATATCGATGATTATTCGGCGGAAGAGCTCATTCGCATTTTTAAGTTCAATCTTGAAAAACGGAATTTCAAGATTACCGGCGAAGCGGAGGCAGAATTGCGGAAGACCGTGAAGCACATGGTCGACAATAAAGGTCTTCATTTCGGCAATGCTCGCGAAGTTGTGAATTTGCTTAATGAGGCCATGGAACTGCAGGGCAACAGAATTGCTTCCGATATCAGCGTTTTTGACACAAACCCGGATGCGCTCACCATTATCGAGGCTGAGGACATCCCAAAGAAATAACAGCTATGAAAATGATAGAATGCCCCGATTGTGGAGATTTGATACCCGATGACAGCCATTTCTGTGACCAGTGTGGCGCTGAAATTCTGGTATGCGTCAACTGCGGGGCCTTGGGTTCGGATGACTTCTGCGAGAAGTGTGGGAAACCGATGGTGGCACGCAAGGATTATTCTGCCAAAACATCGAAAGGAGATGTGGGCGGGGATGACGGTGGCACGACTGTCGGGAGCCCCCGTCAGAAAAAAATCTGTCTCAAGGCCCGCGACGGCGGTTTTATGCTGACGCCTCAAGACGGTGCCATAATAGGGCGGAAGGATAGCCCCTATGCTGACGACTTGAAAGAGCTTGTGAATATCTCGCGCCTCCACGGCAAGTTCTTGCGTCAGGGGAGGGATTGGGCCTTAGTGGATTTAGGAAGCACCAATGGCTCGCTGATCAATGATGTAATGCTTGCGGCCAACGTGCCTATGAAGTTCAAGGCCGGAGATGTGATAGACTTAGGCACATATCTTTTTGATGTCATCGAACGATGAAAATAATCAACCTCAAATACTCAGCTTTGTCCGACGTAGGCTGTGTTCGATCTGACAATGAAGACATGGCCTACGTCGCAGGGCGTCTTATCCGCGATTCCGGATGCTCCGGAGATTTAAAGTATGATTCGACAGATACAATTGCGTTCGCGGTCGCCGACGGCATGGGTGGCTGCGAAGGTGGAGAGGTCGCATCTGAGATCGTATGCCGGTCGTTCGCATCGTTTGTCAAGACAGGCCTCCCGGGAAAAGACACAGACGCTATAACCGCCTTGAAAGAATGGGCCATAGCTGCAAACAGACTCATACTCGACACTGCCGGACTACGCCCGGATCTTGCCGAAATGGCAACGACTTTCACAGGACTGCTTTTCGCTCATGGTCATTTGTGGCTTATAAATATTGGCGACAGCAGATGCTACCGTATACGCGGAGGGATATTGAAACAGTTATCAGTCGACCACTCAGAGAGGGAAAGGACGAAAAATTCCGCTATCCCTTCAAATCTGATATATAATTATATGGGTAATACACCTTCAGAATTCACCTCTGACGTATCTGAGCTGTATTGCCTGGAGGGTGATTCTTACCTGCTCTGTTCAGATGGTCTCAGCGATCTTGTGCCTGACGATATCATTGAATCAAATTCTGATGATATTCAGACACTTGTTGACCTCGCAAAGGCTGCCGGGGGCCGGGATAACATAACCGCCATAATCATAAACCTATGACATCTATTGAACTTAAAACACTCCTTGGGAAGATTAATTCTGAGGAAAGCAAGGATATGGATGAAAAAATCAACTTGATGTTATCTCTGAGAGGACAATATGCCGGGGAAGAGGAACATGCCCGTCTTGTAAAAGATGCCGACGTGTTTTCCACTCTTATAAAGATTGTGGAAGATGACAATGAGCCGCATATTCATGATCACATACTTCTAAAGTTGTATGTATTGCTTGCCGAGACATATGTTGAACTGGAAGATTACCGGAGACTCAAGGAAATTGCCCATGGCGTGTTGGGCCTGATTCGCCATGAGGTCACACCCTGGGAGGCGATGGAAGACACGATGCCGAGGATTATTGGTGCTGTAGGAGAATCTGTTTTCAACCATGCGCTATATGAACTGCTTCTCCGATATGTACGTGCTGCGTTTGTGAGCGGCAGATTGGATACAGTATCTACAGGAAGAATAAGGAGATTGCTGAAACTTCGTGTGCTGCTTAATGAAGGTGAATGGCCATATTCTCTTTTCAATAAAGACTTGCAGGATGCGATTTCAAAGTTGCTGACATCCGGGGAATTGTTGAAAATAATACTCAATCCTCAGATCGGGCATTTGAGGAAGGACCCCGTTGAATACACTTGGGAATGGGAAAACATATATTACGATGTCGAAGACAAGCTCAATGAGCGGTTTGCAAATGCACCTCGGCAGATGGGGTTCTGCTTCCTGTTCTGGCGTGCGAAACAGGAAGTGCTTGAGAAAGAGTACGGCATTTTATGGCGTTCGCCGTCGTTGATGAATCCACATGTAATTTTTGATTAGGAATGAATCTGTCTGATAAATTTTATGAAATAATAGCCGGCAATGAAGAAGACGCAGGCGTCCGGAAGGCAGCCGCCGATCTTGTGTCAGCCGCCCCGGAAGGCCCCGAACGTGACGGGCTTTTGGGTTTGCTGTTGCATGAAGGGATCGGCGTGCCTGTTGACCTTGACAAGAGTTTTGACCATGCCGAAAAAGCGGCCAAGGGGGGAGACGCACTCGGGTATTTTCTTCTCGGCTTTATGTGCGAGAATGCTGAGACTCCCGATCAGGCTGAGGGTGGGCCTCGTCAAAAATACGATCACTATGATGCCGAGCGATTTTATGAGAAATGCTCAAAAATAGATAGCCGCTGGAAAGATCCTGCCATTCTATGGCTTGGAGAGTATTATATGAATATGGCCAGAGGTGGTGATCCGGAAATTGGAGTGGAATACTATGAGTCTATCGCTGAGGAAAACTCTGATGCCGCCGGGCGCCTGAGCGACTACTTCTGGGATCTGATAATGCCCGGATACATCGAAGACAAGGAATGGGCGGAAAAGCTATTCAAATGGACTTCTGTAGCCGCGGAACTTAAACCGGAGGAGTATTCCTATCGCATGGGGTGTATCTATGCCGAAGGCATCGGTTGCGTTAAGAATACTGACAAAGCCATAGATTATTTCAGAAAGGCTTATGATTATGACGACTTGCGGGGAGAAGAAGCCATCGCGAATCTTTTGGAAGATCAGCGGCGCCAGAAGGCTTTGTAGAAGAGCACCATGACGGTGAATATCTCCAGACGTCCGATAAGCATCTCCGCCGACATGAACCATTTCAACGGTGATGGAAGGCCTCCGAATCCCGAGCCGGTGGCGCCGAGTCCGAGTCCGTTGTTACCCATACCGGAAGCTGAGGCGAAAAACGAATCTGTCACGCTGTAACCGTAGAACGACATCAGCAATGTCCCGGCTCCGGTCAGAAGTAAATATATGGAGATAAACGCCATCACCCGTATGAGACCCCTCTCCCCCACTACTTTTCCGCCCACCTCCACGCTTTTCATATGCCGTGGGAAAAGCGTATACACCACCTCATTGCGCAGATTCTTGAAAAGCGCGGATATGCGGTCTATCTTTATTCCTCCGGTGGTCGATCCGGCACAGGCGCCGCATAGCATCAGCAGGATAGTGACACACACCGCGGTGCTCCCCCATGCACCGTAGTCGGAATAGGCGAATCCTGTCGAGGTTATGGACGATGCCACATGAAAAAGTGGCGCGACAACAAGCGAGTCAAAGCCTCTCTCCCCCTTGGCGGCAAGAATGCCTGCGGTCACGGCCCAGGCTATGAAGACAATCGCCAGATAAGACCGGAGCACATCGTTTTTCCATACTTCCCGGAAATGCCGTTGCGACAGATTATAGAGCAAAAGGAAATTGATGCCTCCGAGTAGCATGAAAACCGTCACGACTGAAGCTATATACGGGCTTCCCCATGCCGCGATGCTTGCATTGCGGGTGGAGAAACCTCCGGTCGACAATGTAGTCATGGCCTGGCACAGACTGTCGAAGAGGTTCATGCCGCCGGCAAGCAGGAAAATCACCATCACCGCTGTCAGGACGCTGTATACAAGCCATAGCGAAGCCGCGGTGCGCCGTATCTGCGGATGAAGTTTGTCATGGGATATGCCTGTCATCTCAGCATTGAATAGGGCGATACCGCCGCTGTCGTTCAACGCCGGGAGAAGCGCTATGAGAAACAGCACGATACCCAATCCCCCCAGCCATTGTATCATGGCGCGCCATAGCAGGATACCGCGCCCGAGAGCCTCGACATCGCTGAATATGGAGGCTCCCGTTGTGGTGAATCCGGACATCGTCTCGAAAAAGGCATCGGTCAGACCGACGGGATGCGTGCAAAGCATGAAGGGCAACATGCCGAAAAGAGAGAACACGATCCATATGAAAGATATGAGAAGATAGCCTTCCCGACGGTTGAGGCGTACATGTTCACCACGGTTACCCGCCACGGCGACGCCCCCTGTAGCCCCCGCCACAAGCGCCGCGATGGCAAATGCCTTCCAGTCAGGCTCGCCCCCGAAGAGCGACACAGCCAAAGGCACAACCATAAGGCCGCTCTCAAGCAATATCAGCCAGCCGGCTATCTTCAGAAGGCTACGGTAGCGTATGTTGTATTGATCCTTCATGACATGATGTTTTCGTTATAAAGACCCGTGATTTGTTCACGACCTGAAGAGCTTCTCCACTTTCTTAAGGCTCCCCCTCATGCAGAACACCACTACATTGTCGCCCGGCAAGATATGTGTGTCGCCGTCTACAAGCATCCCGCGTCCGTCGCGGATCAGGCCGGCAATGGTCATGTCTGACGACAGTTTAAGGTCGCGCACCGCACTGCGAGTGATGTGAGCCGAATCGCATGCCACGATCTCTGCCACTTCCGAATCTTCAAAAGCAAGGCAACGCGGAGAGTCGAGATAGCTGTCAAGAAGCAGCTGGTAGATGCGGCTCGACGTCAGTAGCTTCTTGTTGATGACGGTGTCGATGTCGAGCGAGCGAGCCTCATCGAAATACTGTATATCCTCTATCTGGGCCACAGTCTTGACTGCTCCGAGATGTTTCGCCACCATCGCGCTGACGATATTCGCCTCAGAGAGGTCCATGACGGCCACAAAGGCGCAGCTGTCGCGTATCCCCTCCTCGCGCAGCACGTCGATATCGCGTGGATCGGCATTGACAACCGTTATTCCGGGATTGCGCTCAAGTATGCGCCGGCAACGCTCCCGGTCTGTATCGATGACCTTCACAGAGTATTTGTCCATGAGGAGCGGACACAAGGTGTCGGTGATCTTTCCCGACCCAGCTATCATCACAGTCTTCACCTTGTGAGTCTCCTTGCCGCATAATCGCGCCAGCTCCGCCTCCTCCCCGGGCAGCGACGTGAAACACACCATGTCATTACGTTCGAAACTATGACTACCTCTCGGTATTATAGCTTCGCCGTTACGCTTTATAAGCGATGCATGATATTTTTTCGTCATCCCTCCGAAGCGTGCGAGAGTCATACCCTCTATAGGCGCACCTTCACGCACACGCAGCACACATATCTCAAGCTGCCCTCCGGAGAGGGTATAGTGCGAATCTGTCCATTTATTGTCGATCGCCGACACCGTCTCCTTAGCTGCCAGATACTCCGGATATACCATCTTGTCGATGCCGAGGGTGCGGAAATGAGCCTCCGCTGCTGGTTCAAGAAGATCAGGATTGTCGATCCTGGCAAGAGTCGTGGCGGCTCCCAGCCACTTGGCGATCTCGGCGGAAACTATGTTGTGGTTTTCAAATGGAGTGACGGCTATGAACAGGTCGCACTCCTGACTTCCGGCACGCTTCTGATCAGATACCGATATGGCCTTACCGATGGTGGTAAAGACATTGTAGTTGGCATCCAGTTCGGAAAGTATCCCGGCATCCGTGCCCATCACCACTACCTCCTGGTCTTCCCGGCTGAGCATCTTCGCGAGATGAATGGCTGTGTCGCCATTCCCGGCTATCATTATCTTCACGACTACAAGATTTGATTCAATAAAATTCTACTTCCTCTATCATAACACAACTATTACCCCAATATTGTTCATATGCTCTTTCTTGCCCGTTTCATCTTTATTTTGTAATTTTGCACCATAATATAATTCAGCATATTTATAGCCCATGAGCGAATTAGCCACCAAATACAACCCCTCGGAGGTTGAAGACAAATGGTATGCATACTGGATGGAGCACGGACTGTTCCATTCCGAACCCGACAACCGCGAACCTTTCTGCATCGTGATCCCCCCGCCCAACGTCACCGGAGTGCTACATATGGGACACATGCTCAACAACACCATCCAGGACATTCTCGTGCGCCGCGCCAGAATGATGGGTAAGAACGCCCTATGGGTGCCGGGCACAGACCACGCCGCCATCTCGACCGAGGCGAAAGTCGTGGCTAAACTCGCTCAGGACGGCATAAAGAAGACCGATCTCTCTCGCGAGGAATTCCTCAGCCACGCCTGGGACTGGACACACAAGTACGGAGGCATTATCCTCCAGCAGCTCCGCAAGCTCGGAGCGTCGTGCGACTGGGAACGCACCGCGTTCACGATGGACGAGATCCGCTCTAAGAGCGTGATGCACGTGTTCTGCGACCTTTACGAACGTGGCCTCATCTATCGCGGTGTGCGAATGGTCAACTGGGATCCCAAGGCCCTCACAGCCCTCTCCGATGAGGAGGTGATCTACAAGGAGGAACAGAGCCACCTGTTCCATCTGAAATATATGGTTGAGGGTGAGGAAGGGAAATATATCGTGGTGGCCACGACTCGCCCGGAGACAATTCTCGGAGACACCGCCGTCTGCGTCAATCCTAACGACGAACGCTATACCTGGCTCAAGGGGAAACGGGTCATCGTCCCGCTCGTAGGCCGCTCCGTTCCCATCATCATGGATGAATATGTGGAGATGGACTTCGGCACCGGATGTCTGAAAGTCACTCCGGCCCACGACGTCAACGACTATATGCTCGGCGACAAATACGGCCTCGAGACCATCGACATCTTCAACGACAACGGCACCATCTCCGAGAAAGGGGGAATGTATGTCGGCATGGACCGCTTCGATGTGCGCAAGCAGATAATGAAGGATCTCGCCGACGCCGGCCTCGTGGAGAAGGTGGAGGATTACGTCAACAAGGTAGGCCACTCGGAGCGCACAGACGCAGTAATTGAGCCCAAGCTCTCAATGCAGTGGTTCGTGAAGATGAAAGACCTCGCACTCCCCGCGCTTGAGGCGGTTGAGACAGACTATATCAAGTTCGTACCCGCGAAATACAAGAATACCTACCGCTACTGGATGACCAATATCAAGGACTGGTGTATCTCGCGCCAGCTCTGGTGGGGACACCAGATACCGGCATGGTATCTTCCGGAGGGTGGCTACGTGGTGGCCGAAGATGAGGAGAAGGCGCTTGTCAAGGCGATCGAGAAGACCGGGAATCCTGAACTGACTCTCTCCGACCTCTCCCGCGACCCTGATTGCCTCGACACCTGGTTCTCATCATGGCTCTGGCCTATCTCCCTCTTCAACGGCATCCTTGATCCCGACAACAAAGAATTCAAATATTATTATCCCACAACCGATCTTGTCACCGGGCCCGACATCATATTCTTCTGGGTGGCCCGCATGATCATTGCCGGATATGCTTTCGCTGGCGACAAACCCTTCAGCAACGTCTACTTTACCGGCATCGTGCGCGACAAGATCGGACGCAAGATGTCGAAGTCGCTCGGCAACTCCCCCGACCCTCTCGAGCTTATCGACAAGTTCGGAGCCGACGGAGTGCGCATGGGCATCATGCTCGCCGCCCCCGCAGGCCACGACATAATGTATGACGACTCCCTCTGCGAACAGGGACGCAATTTCTGCAACAAGATCTGGAATGCATCCCGCCTCGTGAAAGGTTGGGAAGTGGATGCTGAAAAACCGCAGCCCGAGGCTTCGAAGAGAGGCATCGAGTGGTTTGAGGCCGAGATGAGACGCACTCTCATCGAAGTTGACGACCTGATGGGCAAGTTCCGTATCTCAGAAGCCCTCATGGCTGTCTACAAGCTTTTCTGGGATGAGTTCTCCTCATGGTATCTTGAGGTTGTGAAGCCGGCTTACGGCACTCCCATGGATAAGGCCACCTATGAGTCGACCCTCGCATTCTTCGACACGCTCCTGCGTCTGCTCCACCCCTTCATGCCGTTCATCACCGAGGAACTCTGGCAACATCTCTACGACCGCAAGGATGGCGAGAGCATCATGACTGCCCGACTCCCCGTGGCAGATGGGTTCGACGGGAAAGTGATCGACGCTTTCGACCATCTGAAGGAGGTCATCGCCGGCATCCGCACGGTGCGTAAGCAGAAACAGATACCGCAGCGCGACGCGCTCGAGCTTCTCGTGAAAGGACCGCACAATGAGTATCTCGACAGCATTCTTGAGAAGATGGGCAACCTCTCGGCCATAAAGGAGGTCAGTGAGAAACCTGCCGCCGCATCCTCATTCATAGTCGCTGCTACTGAATACAGCATACCCCTCGCCGACAACATCAATGTGGAGGAGGAGCTCAAGAAACTCTCGGCCGATCTTGAGTATAATGAAAGTTTCCTTGCCTCCGTGCGCAAGAAACTATCCAATGAGCGATTCGTGGCGAACGCCCCTGAGAAAGTTGTGGCCATCGAACGCAAGAAAGAAAGCGACACCCTTGAGAAGATCGCTGCCATCAAGGCCGCCATCAAAGCCCTCAGCTAATCAGCCCAGGTGCAGATAGATATCATGATATCCGGAGATGCCTGACAAATATGGAGCATCTCCGGATATTGTTTTCAGCAACTTCTAATAATCAATACATATGAGAACAATCTTCAGACATCTTGCTGTTGCCGCGGCCATCTTGGCCACCGGCTCCGCAGTCAGGGCGCAGGTACCCGAAACCTCTCCCGGAGGCTTCGGCGGAGTGCAGATCAAAAACTCTGTCGAGACATCACAGCAATGGAAAGACATCAACTATGCGGACGATGACAAGGCCTACCACACATGCGACATATATCTTCCGAAGGAGAAGAGGGATTCCTATCCTGTGGTAGTCCACATCTATGGCAGCGCATGGTTCAGCAACAGCAGTAAGGGCATGGCCGATATCGGGACGATAGTGAAAGCGCTCCTCGATGCCGGATACGCCGTGGTCTGTCCCAACCATCGTTCGAGCGGCGATGCCAAGTGGCCGGCGCAGATCCAGGATATAAAGGCCGTCATACGGTTCATTCGCGGGGAGGCTCCGAAGTATAAATTCGATCCATCATTCGTAGCCGTCTCAGGATTCTCATCAGGGGGACATCTCTCATCTATCACGGCTGCGACAAGCGGCACGAAATCAGCGACTGTAGGCCGGGAGACGATCGATCTCGAGGGAGATCTCGGCGCCCATACCTCCGAGAGCAGCGAAGTCAGCGCCGCCTGTGTATGGTCAGGCCCCATAGAGTTCATGACCGCATTCACACCGGGAGTAGCGCCTGAGGAGGTGCTGATTGGCCAGAGCCGCGATGAGGCGATGGACAAATACCGCACGCTCAGCACCACCACCTTCATCGACAGCAGCAACCCTCCTTTCATCATCTTCCATGGAGAGAAAGACAACGTCGTGCCCTGTTCGCAGGGACAGCGTCTCTATGATGCATTGAATGAAGCCGGAGTGAAGGCCACCCTGACCCTCGAACCCGAAGGAGGGCACGGTTTCAACATGTATTCCGACACCAACCTCAGCAAAATGGTTGAATTCCTCAACGCCGTCCGCGAGCACGCCCCAAATGAAAAAAGATGACAATCTATGAAAAGATGACAATATGCGTTAACCGTGCGAAGCCGGTTTGTCGAAACAGGGAATAGTTTTCCAGAGAACCAATACTTTTGCCCAACAGATACAGATCTCTCAATTTAAGCTATATAGCTGAAATAGCAAGGGTGTATCAAAACCTTAGTTTTGGTACACCCTCTCTCTTCTTCAATATCGTTTAAGATGACGGTCAAGCCACGAGTAGGCCTTTTCCTTTACCTTAGGAGGGAAACAATGACGCCCGCCGTTCTCTTCAAACAAAAGCGTCTCGATATCCTTGCCTCCATTGCTCAGATAAGCCTCACTGAACGCGTTTAGCTGTTCCACAAGATGCAGGGCCACAATCGCAGGTGCCTTTTTCCCCTTCTGGAAGCGACGGGACAAAGACATAAGCGCTTCCCCAGTCATCGGGAGTCCCGAGAACCGGATTCCCGGCCTCGATGAAATAGCATATCTTATAACGCACCCCTCCATCAAGAGGGAGACTTTCCAAAGTATCTATCTGAAGAGACCTTTTCTCAGGCATCTCTCCCAACAACGATGCAAGCAGATCACTGTCGACACTCACTTCCGGTTTCTGTGCCGCTGATCCCAGCGGAAGCAGCGCACATAACAAAATCATCCCGATCAATTTCATATGATTCAAATTAAGAAGTTGTTAAAAATGAAACTCATGGGAGTATGCCGGAGCATCTCATTCATATATCTCAACAACGATTCCGATATCATAAAATTCTTCTTTTCTGCAAACATACGATTTTTCCTTCAACATTCCGTCATTTTTATAACGAAAAATCCCTGCCTCAGTGACCAAATCTCGATTCTCGTCCCTCACACAGGGATCAAAGAGCCAATCACGACTTAAATTATCGCTCGTAAAAGTATGCAAGATTGATTCTTTGGCAGTTGCATATTTCAAGTGCATTTGCTATATTCGCAAACAAATTCCGGTACTACCGAATACGTGATCATCAACATATTCACCGGTTTTACGATTCCAATGCCGATTGGTTCCGGCATGAATCTTGAAATCCTCCACAGCAAACCCGCATCAATATGGCACGAATACTTATCTACATCCTGATGGCGTTGACCTCACAGGCAATTGTTTCCGCAAAATCCGGCGAACAACTGAAAATTGAGTCTTCACAAAACCCTGCTCCGGAGAAGCATATCCCGTTAGTCTACGACAGGGAGAACACCGCGGCGGGATATCCGGAATTAAAAATGAAGGACTTCGAGGAATTGCCCTCGATTCCTGACCTCCCCGACCCTTTCGCATGGGCTGATGGAAGCGGACGTTCCACTCAATTCGACGACTGGCAACGCCACCGCTCTGAGATAATACAAATGCTCTTCCATTATGAGATCGGCAAGAAACAGGAAGTCGACAAAAAACAGATTTCCGCAAGAATCATCAATGATACTCTCACAGTCGATGTCAGCACCGCCGATGGGAAACTGACTCTCGAAGCACCGATAAAATATCCTGAAGGCGATGGGCCTTTCCCGGCTATTATCGGAATAGGATTTCCTACCGGTTCGCTCCCCGACGAGATTTTCGAAAAAAGGGGTATTGCCGGTATCGCGTTCAATTTCACTCAAGTCATGTCGCACACCCAGAAGCGTGGAGAGGAGCCCATCAACAGGCTGTATCCCGATCAGACTGATATGGGAGCCTATTGTGCATGGCCATGGGGAATAAGCCGTATCATCGATGCGCTGGAGATTCTGGGTGAATCATCAAGGATTGACCTGAGCCACATAGCAGTGTCCGGATGCTCCTTCGCGGGAAAGATGGCGCTATTCGCCGGCGCGCTCGACGAACGCATTGCCCTGACCATTGCCCAGGAACCGGGGGGTGGTGGCGTCAATTCATGGAGAGTGTCGGAGACACTCGGCAATGTGGAGACCCTCGCACGCACTAACTATGCGTGGTTCAAGGAGAGCATGAGGCGTTTCTCCGATTGCGTCGACCGGCTGCCGATCGATCACCATGAGGTGGCTGCACTCATAGCACCCCGCGCGCTTCTCGTACTCGGCAACACCGACTATGAATGGCTCGCCGAGAGATCAAACTACGAGTCGTCGAAAGCGGCCCGCGAGGTGTGGAAGACATTCGGAATCGCCGACCGCATGGGCTATTCCATCACAGGCGGCCATCCCCACTGCCAGCTTCCCCTGAGCCAGTATCCGGAGGTGGAGGCCTTCGTCGACAAGTTTCTCCTCGGCAAGACCAACGTTGACACAAATGTCACCAAAGCCCCCATGTTCGAATGACCCACCACCCTCCTTCCTTCCATCCCAACATATAGGCCGGACAGGAGCATCTAAAGATACTCGGCAATTACTTTTATAACGAAAAATCCCTGCCTCAGTGACCAAATCCCGATTTTCGTCCCTCTCGCAGGGTCGTATTTTTCAAATGATTATCACTATGCCACTAACAATATCCTATTTTATTGAATGAAATGGTGGAATAAAAAGATGCGGAGGATCTGCGCTCTTAACTTTGCGGTAAAAAAGATATGGCAGACCATCGGATTCTTATTCCATTCATTTTTCATTTTGCGGCCGGAGTCTACGGGAAAGGCGGCCGCGACCTGCTCCTTCCGTTGGAAAAACAGTTTGAGTTAGCGTCCCGAAAAGGCTGGAGCGATGACCCTGACGATCCCGGAGGAGCGACGATGATCGACGTGACCCTCGCCACTTTCGCGGCTTACCGAAGAAGCAGATCCATGCCATCCCCGACAAAAACGGATCTCCAGGGCATTACTTTCGGAGAATGGGAGGATATTCTCAAGACAATGTTCTGGGACAGGATGAAAGCAGACAATGTCCGGTCGCAGGCAATCGCCAATATCATAGTCGATTGGATATGGGCCTCCGGACCATCCGCCATCCGCAGGATCCAGACCGCCGTGGGAGTGAAAGCCGACGGAATTGTCGGGCCTCTCACGTTGCAGGCAATAAACGAAGCTGATGCCGGCACTCTCTTCACGAATATCCGCCGTATGCGCGAGATTCACTACCGCCAATGCCGCGGAGCATGGAAATATCTTCACGGATGGCTCAGACGCCTCAATGCCATACTCCCCGACGGCTCTTTCGACTTCCGCTGAACGCTAAAAACGTTGATAAACCGGACATGTTGTTATGAACCCCTCACTCGCACTCATTTGTTATAAAGACGATGCGAACAATGATGAAAATATCACTCCTAGTCATTGCTTCCACGTTTTTGCAGAGTTGTATATTCGAATATCCGAATTGTCCCGACGATCCGTGGAAGCACCTCAAAGTCCGGTTCGACACGTCACTATGCCCTGATGCGTCGCCCGAGGGCATGGCCCTGCTGTTCTATCCCTCCGACGGCTCCGAGCCCTGGAGGTTCGACCTGAGAGGACTTGAAGGAGGCACCGTATCGCTTCCCCCCGATACATACCGCGTGATCGCCTACAACAATGACACCTACCGCACTGTGGTAGAGAAGTCAGACGATTTCCGGCTGTGCTCCTTCACCACTCCTCCGGCCGGAGTCTTTGACGGAGCCGAGACACTTACACGCACTCCGGTGCCCGGCATTCCACCCGAAGGGGAGGAGGATGTTAGAAAGATGCCGCAGATGATGTGGTGCGGGATCGTAACCGATATCGACACCTCAACCGACTCCGTCGTATCAGTTCCCCTCCGTCAAGCGGTGGCGAGAATCTCCGTCGACATAGCCGGAGTCGTGAATATCGGCAACATAAACCGTCTGGCCGCCGTGATCACCGGCATGTCGGGAAGCTACCTCTGCTCCGGCCTCACTCCATCAGGCTTCCCGACAGCCATCCCCTTCCCGATCAACAGACCGTCGGCAAATTCCGACTCCTTGTCCGGTCAACTGCTTTCTTTCGGGAAAGACAATCTGACCCCTCTCTCCTATCTCCTGCTGTATGTGTGGCTTTCCGACGGCCATAACTATTACTTCAAGTTTGACGTGACCGAAAGCATACTCAACGCTCCCGACCCTCTCGACATCCACCTGCGCCTCGGCCCCATCACCATACCTCCCCTTTCCGGCTCAGGCTCCGGCGACGGAGGCATGGACGTTGGCG
Source organism: uncultured Muribaculaceae bacterium (assembly GCA_910588245.1). Taxonomy (GTDB): domain Bacteria; phylum Bacteroidota; class Bacteroidia; order Bacteroidales; family Muribaculaceae; genus Lepagella. The sequence goes on from CAJUQP010000029.1 coordinate 37,822, forward strand.
TCGACGACTGGGATTTCATCATAATCGACATGGAATCCTGACTTCTGATTTAACTTTTATTTTTATACAGCCTATAAGACCCCATCCCACAAAATTTACAAATTTTGTGGGATGGGGTCTTAATCTTTTAGCGCCCACGGTTGTTTTCTATAAAAGATAGTTTATCAGTTATCGTTCTATCGCATTATCTGTTATCGTTATGAAAAACACTATTGGATTATCTGCCGCCCCCCTGCTCCTGATTCTCTTGGCGACAGGCTGCTCAAGCGACAGCCATCACTCACAGCAACCATCATCTCCTGCAATACAGTTCTCTGTGGTGGCCCCTCCCACTCCGCGCTTCATCTCACAGCCGGAGATCACCACCGCCACCATCGACAATTTTCTCCTCAACGCATTCACAGACAAAAAGACTTTTATCTCCGATCTCAGAGTGACGCGTGAAAACAATAGCTGGACTTATGCGCCGGCATATTACTGGCCTGCTACTCCCGTCAATTTCTATGCCGTCTCCCCGACTGAAAGCAAGATGAGCCGCCCCGGAGGCGCCGATGCCGACTCATTCCGTGCCGGATATACCAACACCGGCTCCATCGACCTGCTATATTCCGTGGCAAAAGATCAGACTCCGACAAGCTCCACCACTCCGAAAGCGGTGCAGCTTAATTTCCGGCACGCCCTCTCGCGTCTGGCTATAAGCATGAAGTCGTCCAACAGCGATATCCGCGTCAAGGTCTACAGTGTTGAGCTGGAAAACGTAATGACCCAAGGAATTTTCACCTTCCCCGACGAGACGACATCTGTCTCCGGAGCACCGTCCCTTGATGGAAACGGGAATACCTCGGCTATGGGAAAATGGTCTGACTGGTCTGTCCCCGCCAACACATCGATCTACGACAATCCTGCCGGAAGTGACTATCTGACTGCGAGCGCCACAGAATTCTCCAACACAGGATATAACTTCGCGCTTCCTCAGCCTCTCTCCGAGGCCTCCTCGGCAGGCAGGGCCGTCACCGGATCGTATATAAAGGTGAAATGCGTCATCGACAACGGCGCCGGCATCCGGCTTTGGCCGAACAGCCAGACTCCGGCTGAGAACAAGGAGGGCGACTATGGAATCATACGGTTCTCCCTGCGCAATGCCACTGCTCCGCAAAGCTGGCAACCCGGCATCGGCTACATATATAATCTCGACATAAACAAAGTGCCCGGGCTCGATATGATCGACTTTACCGTGACGGTCGACGAGATAAACCTTTACACGGGCGCTGAGATGGAAGACTGACAACATATCCCTTTGGAGGAATGCTCCTGTAATGATGACAAGCAAGGCTTTCATATATATCCTTTTGTCGGCCGTGCCGCCTGCCGCTTTGACAGGCTGCTCGGCCGACAGTCTGTCCGGCTCGTCCGACGGGTCCCATGCGGTCGGTTTCTACCCCGTTGCCGACCGCACCTCTTACGATGCTCCCGAGGGGGTGACGACTACTCTCAACATACGGGATTTCAAGGTGACGGCTACCACGCCCGGACAATACAACACCATCATCCTCCTGCAGGATGCCATCGTAAAGCGCACCGGACTCAACGACTGGACGTATTCCCCGAAAATAGAATGGCCTGAGACACCGGTCAATTTCTATATGGTGAGTCCGGCCGACATAGCATGGACTGTACTCACATGGGATCGTGGAGCATGGATCAACCAATACCGCAACGACGGTAAAACGGATCTGATTGTAGCGGCAGACTACGACGAGATGCAGCATCCCGGCCCCGTGAAGGTGAATTTCCGGCATGCGCTGTCGCGTGTGGCCGTCTCGCTCCGCACCTCGATTCCTGATGAATACGATGTGAGGATGCGCCTGGCATATGTCACGGGCGTTCCGCTTGTTGGCCATTATGTATGGCCGACAAGCTCCACCGACCTCACCGACGGCTTCTCAATAGGATCACCCGACGACTCCGGAATCTGGTCGCCCGCGGGATGGTCTACCCACGGACAGGAAAATTTCGTGCTTCAGCAGGCTTCTGATCCCGACGGTATGACTCTCAGCCCGGCCGATGCCCAATATATCCCTCTCGACGGCAATCATATCCAGTTCATGATTCCGCATAACATAGAACCCTCACGGTTCGACGACTACAACTGGCTCGGAGGAAACATAATAATAGTCTACAGGATATATCGCCGGTCGGACGGCGATGTGGTATGGCCCACGGAGAACACACCCGTAGAACTCATCTATCACAAAGAGGGCAAGCGCGACTGGGCCGTAGCCCCATTCCCTCTCGCTGAGGCCACCCCCGAAACCCGGTGGCTCCCGGGGCTGAACTACTCTTACCGGCTGACCCTCAACATGCCCGATCTATCCGGCAGGTCTCCTCTGACCCGAAGCTAACCTTCCCAGGATATGGAAGTTGAGATCTCGGAATACTGAAAGAGGCGCCACATGTTCCCATTTCAACTTTTTTCGCTATTTTTGCAGGAAATAGCGGATACATTCTCATGACTTCAGATCGATCACTGCAAAACCACGATGCGACTCCTTTGGTAAGAGTAGGCATAGCGGAGATTCCGCATGCCGACATAATCTTCAACGGGGAATACCGTATGGATTCGAAAGTCTTCTCGGGAGCAGCCTCCTTCGATGCGTCTTACCTGCCCGAAGGCGACTCCCTCTTCTCCCCATGCTCTCAGGAGGCTACTTTCACTGTCAGGGATGTGACAATAGGCAAGGATTTCCACTGGCAGCGGAGTCTTGATCAGACTTTTCGCGGTTCGCTACTGCTTCGCCGCCACGGTAGTATACTGACAGTCATCAATATCCTGCCGGTGGAATGGTATCTTGAGAGCGTGATCTCAAGCGAGATGAACGCCGATGCCCCTTCCGAGTTTCTAAAGGCGCATGCAGTCATATCTCGCAGTTGGCTTATGGCTCAGATAAAAGGAACCTGCCCCCAAGATGATGAGGAGGAAGGGATGACAGACACACCCGAGACTCGCGTCAGATGGTATGACCACTCCGGCCACACCGGGTTTGATGTCTGTGCCGACGACCACTGTCAGCGCTATCAGGGGATAACCGGCATAAACGAATCGGCCCGTGAAGCGGTCATTGCCACTCGTGGAGAGATACTTACCTTCGGCGATGAGATCTGCGACGCCCGCTTCTCTAAATGCTGTGGCGGTGCCTTCGAGACTTTCGAGAATTGCTGGCAACCCGTCCCCAAGAGCTATCTACGTCCCGGTCCCGATATCCTTCCTTCCGCTCAATTGCCCGATCTCTCTGTCGAGGAGAACGCACGGACGTGGATAATGTCGCGCCCCGAAGCTTTCTGCGCCGCTCCATCAGGAGATATCCTCCGGAAAGTGCTGAAAGACTATGACCGGTCCACCCGTGATTTCTACCGCTGGAAAGTGGAGTATACCGGAATCGAACTTTCTGATATAATCCGTCGTAGGTCAGGAGTGGATTTCGGAGAGATCATCGATCTTCAGCCAGTGGCGCGGGGCGCTTCCGGACGTATCATTCTCCTGCACGTCATAGGCACGCGCCACACAATGACCATCGGCAAGGAACTCGAGATACGCCGCACCCTCAGCCGTTCGCATCTCTACAGCTCGGCATTCGTCGTGGAGCGATCTGGCCTCGACAGCCGAGGCGTCCCCGAGCGCTTCATTCTCCATGGCGCCGGCTGGGGTCACGGAGTTGGGCTCTGCCAGATCGGCGCCGCCGTCATGGCCTCCCAAGGCCACACCTACCGCCGCATCCTCTCCCACTACTACCCCGACACCCGGATCACCACCCTAAACCCCAACCCCTAAGCGACCCTCAAAAACCACACGCCCGGCGTTGCCGGGCAACCCGTGCCGCGGCCGAATGCCGCGGTTCCCTAACCTCTCAACTCTCAACTTAATACTTAATACTTAACACATAATACATAAAAAAAAAGCCGGATTCCTTCGCGGAAGCCGGCCTGTAAAAAAATCAAGATGTAGGTTAATTAAATCTTTGCCGACATGGCTGTCAAAGCTCAAGCGGAGTATAGGGCATATCGAAAGCCTCTGCCACAGCGTTGAACGTCACCTTTCCGTCAACCACGTTCACACCGTCAGCCAGCCCAGCGTCGCGGCGGCAAGCCTCTTTCCAGCCGAGATCTGCCAGTCGCACTGCATACGGCAGAGTGGCGTTAGTAAGCGCCATCGTCGACGTGAAAGGCACGGCCCCCGGAATATTTGCCACTGCATAATGCACGATTCCGTCCACTTCATAGACCGGATCACTATGCGTAGTGGCATGGCTTGTCTCAAAACATCCTCCCTGATCGATGGCCACATCCACCATCACCGAACCTTTCTTCATCACGGCCAGCATGTCGCGTGTCACAAGATGAGGAGTCACCGCACCGGGGATAAGCACCGAACCGATCACCAGATCAGTGGTAGGAAGCTCAAGCATAATATTATGGTGTGAACTGAAGAGTGTCTTTACATTCTTCGGCATGACCTCGGCACAATGACGGAGCACCGGAAGGGAAATATCGCATATCGTCACCTCAGCGCCGAGTCCGGCAGCCATCAGCGCCGCGTTGCGTCCTACTACACCCGCTCCGAGCACAAGCACCTTTGCCGGACGCACTCCCGGCACACCGCCGAGAAGTACACCGCGGCCACCTTGCGGTTTTTCAAGGAAACGGGCCCCCTCCTGCACCGACATCCTGCCGGCCACCTCACTCATAGGTATCAGAAGAGGAAGCGTGCCCTGACGGTCGCGCACTGTCTCATAGGCTATACATACAGAGCGGCTGGCGATCATCGCCTCGGTCAGTTCCCTGTCGCATGCGAAATGGAAGTAGGTGAAGACCACCTGATCTTTCCTTATCAGAGGATATTCGGGCGCTATCGGCTCCTTCACTTTTATTATCATATCGGCCGTGGCATACACATCCTCTATCGTCGGAAGTATCCTCGCGCCCGCACCAGCATAATCTTCATCAGGGAAACCACTACCCTCGCCGGCAGTGTGCTGCACAAAGACCTCATGACCGTGTTTCACAAGTTCTCTCACTCCCGCAGGGGTAGCGCCTACACGGTTCTCGTTATTCTTAATCTCTTTTGGAATCCCAATTTTCATGGTCATAAAGATTAAAGGTTAATAATAAAAGTTCCGGCCTCTCCACTCGAGACAGCTTATCAATCCAAGACGATTCTATCCTTTCAGATAGTAAAATATCGCCCCATCCCAAACATATGCCGCAACCTGACAGCCCGCACACGTTTTCAGCCGCTAAATTAACAAAAAATACCCAACCACCAATAAAAATCACAAAATTTTTCCAAAATTATGCAAAAAAATTCCCCCCGACTTTAACTTTTCGCGCCAATAGGTTCTATTCCAGTGGCCATAATGTCTCGACTAATCTGGTTTTCTCATCGGCAGTAAGATTGTAAATATCCCGTTCTGCAAAGTTCTGATACTTCATGACTCAGACTTCTTACTTTTTCTTACTCGCTGCATTTTCTTCTTATTGTCATCATACATATAAGGAGATTCCGGCAACTCTGGAAGCAAACTATCCCAGTTCTCGCCAAGACCGACTGCCTTCAACAGACGCAGCAGGGTGCTGAACGAAATATCAGTCATATTCCCCGACTCAAATTTGTATAGAGTAGTCATGCCAATCGACGCCATTTCAGAAACCACCTTACGGGTCATCCGCATGCGCAACCGGTAATCACGAAACCTCAGATCGAGATTCCGGATTACATCAGGCGTGCCCAAAGATTTATTAGTAAGTATCACCATGATGATATTTATATCCAAAATTAAAACATAACATTCCACTAAGTGACACTTACAAGTCACCCTCTGCGCCTCAGCGTGAGACTGACAACCGACAACCACCCCAACTGAAAACTGAAAACCAACAACCAATAACCAAAAGTTGCAGAATAAAAATCCCCTCGTCAAATCCCGTATTAACTTTGCCCCCGGAAACAGGAAAGAAGAGTCTTTCCCCGGCATCGAAGCCCTCACCGGCTTCACCGCCCACGGTCCGGACGCCCTCCCCAAAAGGGTCGGCATCCACAGTCCGGCGTCTGAAGGAAACATCACCGATGGACCGCCGATAAGACAGGACACGATGGGTTGAGGTATTAAATTGTTGTACAGCCTGGATCCCCCTCCGGAAGGATCCTCATGGCCCGGAAGCATATGGCACCTCCGGAAGCATCCCGCTCCCGCAGCCTAAGGCCGCTCGCGACCACTGTACCCCGGCGCACAGAACATCCTACCAAGTTGGCCGCGTCCGTTTGTCCCCACCGGCGTCACCTCAACCCATCGCC
>CAJUQP010000030.1 GCA_910588245.1 uncultured Muribaculaceae bacterium
AACATTCCAAATTCAAAATTGCAGCAAGCTTCGCTGCTTCCGGTCGCTTCATCAAAGTCTCGCACAATAAGATTAGGATCACTCCGACTGTACTGGGCCCCCGGAAGCCCACTCACCGGTCGCCACAATGCTATAATCTCTAATGAAAAGAGGTGAAGAACCAACTGAAGCCGAAAGAGCTAAGGTAGCTAAAAATAGCATTATAACTGCGTAGCCGATTGTGAAATATATAAATAAGTGCATTAAAAAAGCAAATCACAATTACTAATTGCAACTCACTAATTTCTAATTTAGATTGTCGTTCGCTGTCATAACGATCAGGCGGCACTTCCGCGGATGGCTCTCAGTGTCGGTAGGCCGTCACTGATAAAGAAACAAACATAAGGGTCATGAAATCCGCTCTGTCATTCATATGCACACCGGGTTCATGACCCTTTTTTGTTTTATCACCATCCTGATTCTTCCTTATCATCTTTTGGATAATTTTGTGTGTCAGTCGATTGTGAGATCTCATTCATTAGATTGAAATACATTGTAACAATGCTTTGGATGATGGGATACATGGCGCGGTCAGGATTGGTCTGGATGGAGGATTGTATGAGGTTTTTGGGTAGTTTTTTGCGGATTGGTTGGTGTCGTGGATTATTTTGGCTATATTTGCCGTCGGATATGAAGAGAAGTTTTGCATATATGGCAAGCAGTATGGTGAGGTTGTCGGCTAAGTGCGTTGCAGCCTTACCGGTGGCTTTTGTGTCGGCGGCGTTTGTCGCCACTGTCATGCTGTCGGCTTGCGGTGGCTCTTCCAAAAGAAGCGAGGAAAAGGAGGCTGCCATGGAAGAGACTGTGCCCGACACTCTGCATGCCGTGACACTCTACGGCCCGACCTCTTATTTCAACTACCGGGGAGAGGAGATGGGTTTCGACTACGAGAACCTCCGTCAGTTTGCCGATGAGGAGGGGATGGTGCTCGATCTGAAGGTAGCGCCGTCGATGCAGGCGCTCCTCAAGCAAGTCAGTAGCGGTGAGGCACAGCTGGCAGCCTATCCGGTGCCTAAGATCGAGGAATACAGCAAGCTTGTCAAGCATTGCGGTCCTAAGGAAATAACCTGGCAGGTGCTCGTGCAGCCCGCCGGAAAGCATAGAATCTCCGACGTGACGGAACTTGTGGGGAAGACAATATATGTTGAGAAAGACTCGAAATATCATTACCGCATCAAGAATCTCAACGATGAACTGGGAGGTGGCATAGACATCGTGCCTATAAGCCGCGACACCCTGATAACTGAAGATCTCATTGAGATGGTTGACCGGGGGGAGATACCCCTTACAATTGTCGATTCTGATATCGCGGAGCTCAACAAGTCTTATTTCCCGCGTCTCGACATCGGGATGAAGGTAAGCCTCGAACAGTATTCTTCGTGGGCTGTGGGTAATGACTGCGACAGCCTGGCAGCTCGTCTTGACCGCTGGGAGAAGCGGCGCGACTCATCTCCGATGCAGAAGGCGATCTACAAGAAATATTTCGAACAGAGCAAGACAATCCCCCTTGTCGAGGATGAAAAGGCTTTGCGTGGCCTCAGGCTACGCAAGGGTGGACGACTTTCGCCATATGACGACATTTTCAAGCGGCATTCTTCCACTGCAGGTTATGACTGGGAACTTCTCGCTGCTATAGGCTACAACGAGTCGAGATTCGACAACCGAATCGTGTCGTGGGCCGGCGCGAGGGGGGTGATGCAGCTAATGCCTGTGACGGCCCGCGCCGTTGGCATAGACATCTCTCAGATCGACAACCCCGACGTCAATATCATGGGTGCCGCGAAACTTGTGAAACGTCTCGACGAAGCCCTCAGTAAGAAAGTGACCGACAAGAACGAGCGCCTCAAATTCGTGCTTGCGGCCTACAACAGCGGGCTCGGCCACATACTCGACGCAATCGCCCTCGCAGGGAAATACGGTCTCGACGATACTGTGTGGCAGGGAAATGTGAGCGAGGCGGCGCTGATGAAATCACGACCGCAGTATTATAATGATCCTGTCGTCAAAAACGGGTATTTTCGTGGTCGAGAGACTGTTGACTTCGTCGACAAGGTCATGCGGACATATTCGGCATTCAAGTCAGTGAACCATTCGAAGTGAATAAACGTTAAAAAAACACACCAAGACATAAATACTAACTAATGAAAAAGAATTCCATCACCGTAGGGCTGCTGATAGCCGTGGCAGCGACTCTTCCACTTCAGTCGTGCATCGGCAGCTTCGGACTTACCAACAAAGTATTGAGCTGGAACAACCAGGTAGGGTCGAAATTTGTCAACGAGCTTGTGTTTTTCGCCTTCTGGATCCTGCCTGTATATGAAGTGACGGCGCTTGCCGACCTCCTGGTGCTCAACTCCATCGAATTCTGGAGCGGAAACAACCCGGTGGAGGCATCCACAAAGGTGATCGACACCGACCAGGGAAGATATTATATAGCATGCGACGGCAAAGGATATTCCATCACTGCCCCTAACGGCGACGAGATGCGTCTCGATTTCGAGGCGGAAGACCAGACATGGTCGGTGGTGACTCCGGAAGGGGAGGCTTTCCCCTTCATGACAATGGTAGACGATTCTCACGTGAAGATGATCGATCCTGCGGGACAGTTCCAGCTTGTGGAGCTTTCGGAGAGCGGCCTCCAGGCCTATCGTGCCACAGCGCAGCAGAGCATGACCGCGGCACTGTAACGATTACCGCCGCCGGAAAAATTTTTACATTGTTAAAATCAAAATGGCGCGATATTTGTTAACACTATAAAAGGGCTTTCCTGCCATGCGTTCCGCATTCTGGCGCGGATGCCTGTGAATCGATTAAAATAAATCCCAAACAAAATAAAAAACTGAAGAAATGAAAGCAATCCACGTGATCAGCGCAGTTATCGGCGGAGCGATCGCCGGTGCGGCAGTAGGACTTCTCGTGGCCCCCGAGAAGGGCAACGACACCCGTAAGAAAATCCTCAAGGCCCTCAAAGAGAAGGGTATCTGCCTTAAGAAAGACAAGATGGAGGAACTCGTAGACGAGATCGAGGACCAGATCGAGAATACAATCTGAAACAATAAACCCAATAAAGCAATATCAACACGGTTATGAAATCACTTAATATACTATATGCATTCCTCGGCGGTGCCATCGTTGGCTGCGGCGCAGCTCTTCTTTTCGCTCCTGAGAAAGGTTCGGAAGTGCGTCAGAGAATCTGCGATATCCTCAAAAAGAAGGGTATCAAGATCAGCGACAGCGAAGTCGACGCTCTCGTGGCCGAACTCGCCAAGGAGGGTGAATGAAGCATCGTCATCCTGAAAAACAGACTGTCATATCCGGGAATGAGACGCCTCAGACGCCGCCTCATTCCCGGGTATGTGCTATAATGACAATCATCTGATGCGCCCAAGTGTCGGCAATCCGGCAATCAGACAGGTATTCCCTGGCAGGACTATTGCAACACGGCGGCCAAACAATGACCGGAAAAAATCCTGACAATGAAGTCGAAAATCACTGATGAGATCAAAGATATCTTTTCGCAGAGTGTGAACTGGGCCCGGCTTGAGGTGGAATATCTCAAACTTACGGCTGCCGAGAAACTTATTATACTGATAAGCGCCATGATAATCGGAGGGGTGATCATGCTGTTTCTTGTGCCAGTGCTAATATTGCTTCTCTTCGCCCTCGTTGATACATTCAAGCTATTCATGGCCGCACCCTTGGCCTATCTCTCTGTGGGAGGGATAGTGATTCTCCTGCTCCTGCTTCTTTTCCTTTTCCGAAAACCACTTGTGGTCAACCCTGTGTCGAGATTTATCACAAAAGTGATCCTTGAAAAGGGAAAAGACTGAGTCTCATATCTATATTAATCCACTGAAATTATATAAAGAATCTATGAACGAGATCCAGACATCGGCTAAAGCCGCAGAAAATGTGGCACAGGGGGAAACCGGATTCAGGGGTTATACTCTCGAGGAACTCAAATATCAGCGCGCTCTTGTCACTCTCCAGAAGGAATTCTGCAGAAGCCGCCTGATGCGCAACATCGGCAATCTTCAGAAGTCAAACCCACTTTCGCCTTCGGCCGCTGCGTCTTCTCTCCCCGGGAAGGTAGGGTTTATCGCAAGCAAAGTGTTCTCCGGACTGAACTATCTGGATTATGCCATGCTCGGTTTCTCCGTATTCGGAGCGGTGCGTAAGGTATTTTCAATTTTCAGAAGAAACCGGAAGAAATGACATTGGCCTCGCTATGTGTCATGCTATCTGGCTCGATTTGGCATTAGACTGATGGGTTTAGGGACGGAAAGCTAAAAAGTTGTTAAAATACGGTGCTGACTTAAACTTTTCCACTATCATTTTGTCGTATAGATACAAGGTAATTGTCGCCGACATTGCCATAAAATAATAAAACAATGCTATTGCGACAAAACGGAGTGAGGGTCGAGGCCTTTGCTCCGTTTTTCTTTTTCTCCTTGAGCTGTCAGGGCTTCCCGGTGGCTGTGACGAGAAGAAATCTGTTTTGCAACCTCTTACCAATTATTCATGATAATACTTATAGCTGAATCGAAAACAATGTCGGGAGTGCAGGAAGCAATCGACGACGATATATATCGCGGCCATATGCCGGTATTTGAGAACGGGGCGGCTGAGATTGCCGGTTTCATGTCTGGACTCGATGTGGCGGAATTCTCAGAAAGGGTGGGTGTAAGCACTGCTCTTGCTTCAAAGGCATTGTCAACTATATATGATTTCCCCAACAAGAGTATGGGACTTGTGGCGCTCAGAGGATTCACAGGAGAAGTATTCAAGGCCCTTGATGTGGTGTCGTTGCCTCAAAGGGCTGTTGATAAATATAGGGGGAAGCTTTTTATTGTCTCTTCATTATATGGTATGCTCCGCGCTGACGACATAATCAAACCTTACAGACTTGATTACACATCCTCATGTGCGCCTGACGGATCGAAAATATTCTCTTTCTGGAAAAAGAAGCTGACAGATTTTCTTCTTTCTCTTGTCAAGGATAAGAATGACAGGGAAGTGCTTGACCTGCTTCCCGGCGACGCCGCCCGTTGCATTGACATGAATGAGCTTAGCCGACATGCCCGTGTGAAGAAAGTGGAGTTCAAAACAATAACCGGAAGGGGAGAGATGAAGACTCCCCATTCGGGCAGACTTAAGGAACTGAGAGGGTTGCTCCTGAGAGAGATATTATCCAATGGAGTTGATAATCTTGACGAAGTCAGGAGAATAGAATGCGATGCGTTCGCACCATATCATACGGAAGAGGAGGAAGGAATGCCTGTATTTATCTCCTGAGAGTAATGAAATTGGGGAAGAGAAATATTCTCAACAATACAGTACGGTGATTTGTTTTAATTTGTGGCACGGTATTTGCGAGTTAAGAATATAGTTATAGTTTAGTGTCTAAAGCTTAGAGTTTAAAGTTTAGGGTTTTGCGCACCATTTGCCTATTTAATCTTTAACCATTAATACTTTAACCTTTAACCTTTAACACTTTAATCTTTAACACTTTAACCTTTAACTATGAAAGAATATAAATAATATATACTTGATTATGTCAACAGGCAAAATTGGGGTTACAACTGAAAACATTTTCCCCATCATCAAAAAATTCCTATATAGCGACCATGAGATATTCCTACGCGAGCTTGTGTCGAACGCTATAGACGCTACTCAGAAACTCAAGACACTTTCCTCATTCGGCGAGTTCAAGGGTGAGCTTGGCGAAATGAATGTCAAGGTGACTGTCGACAAGAGTGCCGGGACTCTCATCATCTCCGACCATGGTATTGGCATGGATCAGGAGGACGTTGAGAAATACATCAACCAGATCGCGTTTTCCGGTGCCGAGGAATTCCTCGCCAAATATAAGGATACGGCAAACTCAATCATCGGACATTTCGGACTCGGCTTCTACTCCGCTTTCATGGTGTCGAAGAAGGTTGAGATACGCAGCCTTTCCTATAAGGAGGGTGCGAAGGGCGTGCAGTGGATATGCGACGGCAGCCCTGAATATGAGATGAAAGAGATCGACAAGGAGACACGAGGCACTGACGTGATACTTTACATCGACGACGACAACAAGGAATTTCTTGAGCAGGAGCGTATCGACACCCTTCTCAAGAAATATTGCCGTTTTCTTCCCGTGCCTGTCATCTCTGGCAAGGAGCAGGAATGGAAAGACGGCAAATATGTCGACACTGACAAAGACAAGGTTGTCAATGCCTCCGAGCCTCTCTGGACTAAGAAACCCACTGAGCTCACCGATGAAGACTATCTCAAGTTTTACCATGAGCTCATGCCCGGCAACGAGGATCCGATGTTCTGGATCCATCTGAATGTGGATTATCCTTTCACTCTCACCGGAATACTTTATTTCCCCAAGATCCGCAACAACTTCGACATACAGAAAAACCGTATACAGCTTTACTGCAATCAGGTCTATGTGACGGATCAGGTAGAGGGTGTCGTACCGGAGTTCATGACCCTCATGCAGGGTGTGATCGATTCTCCCGACATCCCGCTTAACGTGAGCCGAAGCTATCTCCAGGCCGACCAGCAGGTTAAGAAGATCTCAAGCTACATATCAAAGAAGGTGGCTGAGAAGCTCGACAAGATGTATAAGGACGACCGTAAGAGCTTTGAGGAGAAATGGGACGATATCAAGGTCTTCATCGAATACGGTATGCTGACCGACGAGAAATTTTATGAGTCGGCCAAGAAGTTCTTCCTTCTGAAGGATGTGGGAGGCTCCTACTATACCCTTGAGGATTACCGCAAGCTTATTGAGGCTTCGCAGACCGACAAGAACGACACTGTGATCTATCTTTACTCCACCGATCCTACGGCCCAGTTCACATATGTGAAGGCTGCGGAAGAGAAGGGATATAATGTGCTCGACATGGACGGACAGCTTGATCCCCATATCGTCGGTATGCTGGAGCAGAAGATCGACAAGACGAGATTCGTGCGCGTAGACTCCGACATACCTGAGCGCCTTATCGAGAAGAGCGACAGCAAGGATGCCGGTCTTTCGCCTCTGCAGACGGATATCATGAGCACGGTGGTTAAGAGCCAGATCCCTCAGGTTGAGAAAGCTCAGTTTATCGTGACTTTCGCCGCGCTACGTCCCGATGATGCACCTGCCACAGTCACTCAAAACGAGTTCATGCGTCGTATGAAAGAGATGGCGGCCATGCAGCCGGGCGGTGGATTCTACGGTCAGATGCCTGACAACTATGAGATAATTGTCAACACCGAGCAGCCTGTGATGAAAGAGATAATCAATCTCGCCACGAGTTCTCTTGAAAATGAGGTTACTCCGATCAGAGCTGAGATTGAGACGATAAACAAGGAGATCGAGGAGGCACGAAAAGCCGCTTCCGATAAGAAAGAGACAGCTCCCGACCTCTCGGAGAAGGAGAACAAGGTAGCCGACCTCAGGAAGAATGAGGAGGATATCATTGGAAAATATGCGGGTGAGCAGCCGAAAGTGAAACAGATCATCGACCTTGCGTTGCTCCAGAGCCATCTGCTGAGCGGTGAGAGCCTCAACGAGTTTATCAAGCGTTCGGTATCGCTTCTCTGATTCACGGATACAAGTCGGTAATCACCGGCATTCGTTGCCGTAAGATATTTATAAGCAAAATCGCCGGTCATAGATTTGATCGGCGGTTTTGTTTTATAGTAATAACAGTGTGATGATATGATCAGAGTCTCACACCGAATCCGAGCATAAGGTTCTGCGGGTCCTTGAAGTCTCCGAGTCGGTAGCCTACGTTTAGATATAGCCAGTCGGTGAGAAATGTCTTCAATGTCAGCGACTGGTAGAAACGTTTGTCTCCATCTGGTTTCAGCATGTCGAAGCCGATGCCGGCATCAATGGTGAAGATCGGCGCAGTTAGCTGTGCATGCGCGGAAAGACCGACACTAAGTTGCTTCCCAAATGGAGGTCGGTAGAATTTCGTATTGTCGCCATAAGTGTCTTCGGCCCTATAGCGTGCGAGTCCGGCACTTTCGTCATACATCATGTCGAGCGACGCACCTGCGGCGAACCAACGCTGAAATTTTCTAAAAGCCGCCAGCTGCACACCGGCCACTCCAAATTTCCCGGAGCATAGGAAAGGAGCGCCGTCGAGGTCCATGCCCCTCTTTCTCCATCCTCCGAAAAGCGTTATGTCATACATCATTCTCTTTCTGTCGGCCAACTCCGATATGGCGGTATCTGGTGTCGGAGTTTCTGTCGGCCCGGTAAGGCGGTATTCTATTCCGACGGCGAGCCCGAGAGTATTGACACCTCCGTTGGGATATGATGTGTTGCCGTTGGAGAAATGCGTGGCTTCGATTCCGGCAGAGAGTTTCACTACAGTGCTGAGTGCGTAACGGAATTTAAGGCCGAGGGCCATATGGGCCGTGACGGGAGTGCTGACAGCCGTGTTGTCGGAATTGTCATAACCGAAATCATATTCGCCGTAGTAATGTTTCCATCCGAATGCCGCGCCGAATTTCCATTCATAGTCGAGCGAGAGGCGCGGTGTGATGTTGACTATCGGTGCTCCCTGGAATGCATAGACCGACCATGGTGTGCCGAGCAGTGATTCTGAAAGGAAACTTCTCGCATCTATTCCGATGCCCTGGTAGAGCCCCCGGTATGCCATTCCCTCCGCGGAATAGGGATTGAGTGAGAATGCTCCCCTGATTCCTCCGGAGAAGGAAGTGTCAATCTTTTTTTCAAGGGAATTCATACCTTTAAGGTAGGCGTTTGTGCCGGGCACATATCCTCCGCTCAACTCTGCACCGACCTTCCATGTGAGGTTTTTCCATGGTGACACAGGTATTGAGTCGGCATATGCGGCGAGACTTATGGCCGCTGCCGCGCATATTGTCGCGAGCCTATTTATCTGAGGGAAGATCTTCGATAATGACTTCATAGGTGTAGGGTTGTTGGAATTCACACTGACCGGTGGTGATCATTGTACGTTCCGATATCGGATTTCTGTAGGTGGCGGAGAAGGGTAGTATACCGCTGACATATCTGACTCGTACCTCGGCTTTGCTATAAGGTGGAACATCGAATATTAGCACGGTGTTGCGCCTGCTCTCATCCATTGGGTGACCGCAATACTCCCCGATGATCGAGAATGTGCCGTGAGGCATATCCACGGCTGTCACCTTCCCATCGTTATAGTATGGCACCTCCCCGAAATAATCGAGATTCTTCGCCCAGTTGTCGTCGGTGGCGAGATTAATATATCCGCTTGCATGCTCGTAGGGCTTGACCTCGAAAGTGCATTTTGCGGGCCCGTTGTTTTTGAAGACTTCCGAGATGCTGTAAGTGCCCTCATCTTTCACTGTCGCCTGGGAGAGGTCGAGTGAGGAGCTGACGAATTCCTTCTGCCGTCCTGGAGCTAAAGTGACATAGACATACTCTTTCAGACTTCCGTATTCGAAAACGACAGGTATTTCAGTATACTCGAGCACTGAATGCTCCACACTTGATATCAGTAGACGTTTCCCTTCAAACATGAGCGAGAGGGTGATGTCGGGAGATATATAGACGATCCCTCCGATCTCTGTGACAGGGCTTCCGTTGTCAATTCTGTCTCCGTTTCTGTCATATGTGGCAATGGTGAATTCGTCGATGTTGTTTACCTCTATGCCTACCCGCGTCAGATTTTTCGGCTGGTATTTAACAGAACAGAAGCCTCCGTCGCCTTCAATCTTCAGCTCTCGTTCGTCGAAGAATGTCTCTTTGATAAATATGTCGTCGTTGCACGACGACAGGAGTGCCGACGCCGCAATGAAGAGCGATACCATATGGGTGGAGGGTGCCGATTTCAGTATGGGATGACTTGGGAAAGAAAATCTTCTCATGGAATGGAGATTGATAAGTCGAATAAAGATTGATGATCCTCAGCCGGCAATCGTTAGGATATGACGGCTAAAGGGATACATCGGCGCAAAGTTAAGCAAAATTTTCTGAACTTCCGAATAAAACGTCAATATAAGAAGTTTGTTTAAAAATGAACGTTAAATTATGGGCGGCAATTTTTTAGTTAAAATCCGATTAAGGCAAAGGAGCATAGCGGGCTATGTGACTGCGCCGCGATTGGATTTTAACAAAAAAGTGCCGGACTTAAGGTAACTTTCATTTCCGGTCAGCTTCATATGTTAATATGTTTAACATTACACTGGTTTAAAGATAGTTCCGGACTCGCATTCCCGGGCATATTTTTCCTTTTGGTTCAGTCACATAGCCCGCTATGCTCCTTCACCTGCAAGAAAAAATCTGCTCCGAGACTGCGACCCATAATTTAACGTTGCTTTTTAAACAACTTCTAAGAAGTCCTTAAAAAAATTCAGCCGCCCGCGGGCGGCTGAACAATGTTAAGGCTGAATTCAAAAATCATATTTCACGATACATGACTGATCATGCATTGTGAATCGAGGAGAAGGTCAGATGTTGTCGCTGACAGCGGGAGTCTCCTGGGGAGATGCCCCTGCTTTTCCTTCCTTGATGAAGAAGACACAGAAAGCACCAACGATGATTGATATGCCGGCAACGGTCATCATCAGATATTCGGGTGCTACCTGGCCAGGTGTGCTCAGGAGAGTAAGTATCCACCCTCCGGCGAGGGCGGCGATGATCTGGGGCACGCATATGGTGCAGTTGAAGAGTCCGAGATATGCTCCGATGTTGCCTCCGTGGAGAGAGTTCGTAAGAATCGTGAAAGGCCATGCGAGCATGGCGGCCCAGCCGCATCCGATCAGCAGGAATGCAACGAAGAGCAGCCACTGATTGGTGATGAACGACATCATGATGAATCCTATTCCGGCAAGCACAAGGCTGAGTGAATAAGAGAACTTGCGGCTGCGGAATTTGGGAAGCAGCACTGCCCATACAACAGATCCCAGCGCCTGGATGGCATACAGGAGTCCTACCCAGTTCCCGGCATCATTATATTGCGGGGTGGCGGCGTTGAGCACAGTATTGGTGATGTAGCTGCATCGGGCGGCATCGTCTACCTTATGGCTTGTGGCTTCCTCAACGGTGAGCTTGCCATTGTCGCCTTTCACCACGATAGCAGCCTCTGTGAGAGTGACGGAACCCTGGAGACGGGAAAGGTAATCCTTGATCACGACATCAGAATAGTCTGCCACCTGCTTACCGTCGACAGAAAGGGAGGAAATTCCTGAGAGGGGAGTGTCGAAACGGGCCTTGGCTACTCCGTCGGGATTGTTGAGTATCTGATGGTCGGCCACTATGGTATCGTTGCCGTTGACCACCACAAGTGATGCCGGATAGAACACACCTCCGGCCTCGACCCCCTGGGCGAGGGCTTTGCCATGGCTGAGGATGAGCACGGAGTCACCGAGGAGTATGTTTTTCGATTCAAAAGTATTCTCCCCATCGGTTATCCCGACAACACTCTCCATCGAAGGGGTGTCGAAGGCCTTGTAGGCAACGGTGTTTGTGGCATAGGTCCAGAGGAAAAGGAAGGCGAACCAGCAGAAGAACTGCACCACGCCTACTGTCCAGAAAGTTGATGGGGCGTTTCTAAGAAGGGATATCACACCGGGAGATTTCTCCTTTCCCGCATCCCCTCCGCCGTTGTATTCATTGTAGACATGCGGAGGCCATTCCTTGATTTTCACAAGCGAATAGACCACACAAATCAGTAGGATGGCGGCTCCTATATAGAAAGACCATATCACTGTGGAGGGCACAACGCCGTGAGGGGCGGTGTTTTGCAGGCCGATCCATCCGAGGAGGATCGGGAAGATGTATCCCACGATAGATCCCGCGTTGCAGAGGAAGCTCTGGATGGAGTATGCGAGTCCTTTCTGTTTCTCATTGACCATATCGCCGACAAGCATCTTGAATGGCTGCATGGCCATATTGATCGACGTGTCGAGAAGCATCAAGGCCACAAGTCCGAAGAGGATCGCGCTCGCCACGGTGAAGTGGAAGCTTCCTGCGTTCGGGAGGAGACACATCACCACAACCGCGATTGTGGCTCCGAGAATAAGATAGGGGAGGCGGCGCCCGAAACGGTTCCATGTGCGGTCGCTCATCATTCCGACAATAGGCTGGACAAGAAGCCCCATCAGAGGTGGCAGTATCCAGAAATAACTCAGTTCATGCGGATCAGCGCCGATGGTGGTGAAGATTCGCGACACGTTGGCGCTCTGGAGCGCGTAGGCTATCTGTACGCCGAAGAATCCAAAGCTAAGATTCCACAGTTTCCAGAAACCTAAGTCCGGTTTGGTTTTCATCTGTATATATGTGATATTTTATTCTATGATTGATAATTGTTGATATGGCCGTGGCGTGTCATGGCGCGCGCCTGCGGGTCAGTATTCAGTCTTTATCTGCGAGTAAAGCCATGCGATTTCCTGAGCCCATATGGAGTCGTCGGGGGTCTCAAGAATCATAGGGATACCGTCAAGTCTCGGATCATTGACAAGCCGTGTGAAGAAATCGTTGCCGAGAGTGCCAAGTCCGATGCTCTCATGCCTGTCTATTCTCGAACCAAGTGGTTTCTTGTCGTCGTTGAGGTGCATGCCGCGGAGATATCCCATACCGATAACCCTGTCGAAATCTTCCCATGTTTTTTCATAGCCTTCAGGATCGGCAAGATCGAATCCGGCAGAATAAGCGTGGCATGTGTCGATGCATACGCCGATGCGAGTCTTGTCTTCAATACGGTCGATTATGTGCGCGAGCTGTTCAAACGAGTGCCCAATGTTCGATCCCTGGCCTGCCACATTCTCAAGCACCGCCGTCACCCCTTCGGTCTTATCGAGGATAATGTTGACCGACTCGGCTATCCTGTCGAGGCATTCATCTTCTGTCATGGCGTTGAGGTGGCTGCCGGGATGGAAGTTCAGCATTGTCAGGCCGAGTGCCATACACCGTTTCATTTCGTCAAGAAACGATTTCCTCGATTTTTCGAGTTTTTCAGGATCGGGCGATCCGAGATTTATAAGAAAATTGTCATGAGGCAGGATGATGTCGGGGGTGAAGCCATAGAGCGCGCAGTTTTCCTTGAATCTCGCGGCTTCATCGTCGGAAATCGCTTTCGAGACCCATCGGGAACTGCTCCCGGTGAAAAGGGCGAAAGCCTTGGCTCCGATTCTGTGGGCTTCGAGCGGCGCGTTGGAGACCCCTCCCGCGACACTGACATGTGCACCAATATATTTCATGTAAGATGGTAAATTTAGTATTGCAAAAATATAATTTCGGAATTATTTCCGGACCAAACCGTTGAAACGGTAAACGTCTACAAATTTAGGCAAAATTTTTCATTAGTCAAAAATAAAGATTAACTTTGAGGCAGAAAAAGACATGAGATGGATATATCCAAGACTAAAACATCACTTCTCGCCTCGCTGCAGTCAAAAAAAATGCGATTGCGCCACGGACTTTTCATCGTGGAGGGTGAGAAAAGTGTGAGAGACACACTCGGAGCCTTTGAGCTTGCCGACATTGTGGCCACCGGAAGATGGATAGAGACAGCGGACGGTTTCCCCGGCGTTTCTTCCGACAGGATACTGACAGCTTCTGATGGAGCCATTAGAAAGATATCCTCCCTTTCGACTCCTCCGGAGGTGCTTGCGGTCTACCGTCTACCGAAGGATGATGAGGATGGTGAGCCTGTTCTTGATAAGGATGGTCTTCATCTGCTTCTCGACGGCATTCAAGACCCCGGAAACCTCGGCACCATAATCCGCACAGCCGACTGGTTCGGATTCAACCGTGTTTATGCCTCGCGCGATACGGCCGATGTCTTCAATCCCAAGACCGTGCAGGCAACTATGGGCTCACTCCGTCATGTCAAGGTTGTATATACCGATCTTTCAGGACTTATAATGAGGAGCGGTGTGACTGATGTCTATGGCACAATGCTTGAGGGTCATGATATGTTTGAGGCAAAGCTCGGGCATACTGGAGTGATAGTGATGGGAAACGAAGGGAACGGATTGTCGGAGGAGATCAGGAGACTGGTCAGCCGGCCTCTGCTTATCCCCCCGTATGACTCCGGCAGTCATGCCGAATCGTTGAATGTGGCGGTTGCCACAGGGATTGTGTTAGCTGCTTTCAGAAATATAAAGGGTTGAAACAATGGCAAAGATCAAAAGTGTGTTTTTCTGCCAGTCGTGCGGATATGAATCGCCGAAATGGCTCGGCAAATGTCCAGGCTGCGGCGAATGGAACACATTCGCCGAGGAGAAGGTGACCGTGGCTAAGAAATCGTCGGCAAAGAGCAAGTCGAGAAGTCAGGCACCTGTGAGGCTTTCCGAGATTCAGCCTCTTGATGAGTCACGGATACATATGCCTTCGGAAGAGCTCAACAGGGTGCTCGGCGGCGGACTTGTGGCGGGGAGTCTGACTTTGATAGGTGGAGAGCCCGGCATAGGGAAATCGACGCTTCTGCTGCAGAATATCCTCTCTATACGCAACAAACGGATTCTATATGTGTCGGGAGAGGAGAGTGCCAGCCAGCTGAAACTGCGTGCCGACCGTCTCGGGAAGGTCTCTGACAACACGTTGATCCTGTGTGAGACTCATCTCGACAATATCTTCACGCAGATAGAGAATGTCGAACCGCAGCTGGTGATCATCGACTCCATACAGACCATAGCTTCTGACGATATCGACTCTGCGGCGGGGAGCGTGAGTCAGGTAAGGGAATGCGCGGCTGCATTGCTGCGCTATGCAAAAGAGAGCAATGTGCCCGTAATACTTGTTGGCCATATCAACAAAGACGGCGCGATCGCGGGTCCGAAAGTGCTCGAGCATATTGTAGACACAGTGCTTCAGTTCGAAGGTGACAGACAGTATCTCTACAGACTGCTCCGGGCTATAAAGAACCGTTTCGGATCCACTAACGAGATCGGAATCTATGAGATGGTGCAAAAGGGATTGAAGGAGGTTAAGAATCCCTCGGAAATGCTTCTTTCGGAGAACCGTGAGGAGGAGATGAGCGGAATAGCGATAGGAGTAACCATAGAGGGTGTCAGACCTTTCATGGTTGAGGTTCAGGCTCTGGTGTCGAGTGCTGCTTACGGAACACCTCAACGCGCGGTGACCGGTTTTGACCAGCGGCGTCTTAACATGCTTCTTGCCGTGCTTGAGAAGAGGGCGAGGTTCAAGCTCGGACAGAAAGATGTGTTTCTCAACATGGCAGGTGGTCTTAAGGTAGCTGATCCTGCCATCGACATGGCGGTTGTGGCCTCCATTATGTCATCGAATTTCGATGTGGCGGTGTCGAGAAAGACAGTGTTCATCGGGGAAGTGGGTCTTTCCGGAGAGATAAGGACAGTCACACGTATCGAACAGCGCGTCGCAGAGGCTGAGAAACTCGGATTTGAATGTGTTGTCATACCTAAAGGCAACCTCAAAGGGGTGAAAGACAAGTTCTCGATCCGTATCGTTGAAGTTGGTAAGGTAGAGGAACTCCTTCGCTTCCTCTTTGAATAATAGCCGTTTGAACTGACCTAATAAATTTTATGCACATGAAAGCATTTTTAATTTCATTACTTGGAAGCCTGATTTCCCTGGCAGCGTATGCCGACCGTCATGTTAACCCGGATTATGAATGCATCACAACGGGCGTGATCACTCCTACCGCCGTGGAACGAAGCAAAAAGGCTACAAAAATTACTTTCCACGCAGTCTACCGTCCTCATTTCTGGATAATGGTTGATTCCACAGCTTATATAGCGGATGCTAAGACTGACACACGCTATTTCCCTGTATCGACTGAGGGACTGGTATTCGGTGAGGAATTTTGGATGCCGGACAGCGGAGAGGCCGACTTCTCCGTCATATTCCCTCCCATGCCTGAAGAAGTCAATGCTATCGACTTTATCGACGGGACTTGGCGAATATATGGATTGCGTCTCGACGGCAAGAAGGCGCCGAAAGCTTCTGAAGTCGATCCCGATGAATGGGCAAAAGAGCATCAACGTGCTTATCCCGGTGAACCCTCGCAGTTTTTCAACACAGCTGATACAAAAATCTCAGGACGAATCCGTGGCTACGACCCTCGACTTGGATTTGATAATATTCTTCTTTATTATCAGAATCCATTCACCGGCAAACGAGATCCGATCGCGTTACCGGTCATGGCTGACGGTTCTTTCTACGGTTCGATTCCGATGGCTTCTCCGGGATATTTCTCCATTTCATTTTCTTCATATGCCTGGCTAAGCTATTACGCGGAGCCGGGCCGTACACTTGATATCCTTCTCGACTGGGATGATGTTTTGAAGGCATCTCTCGATCGGATTATGGAGCGTGACAGCCATATGCCAAACACACGTTTCGGAGGCGATATCGGCCGCATCAACTGCGAGCTTGCAGCCGCTCCATCCGCACCGGCCACGGCTGTGTATCAGATGGCACATGACAGTGTCCCTTCGGTTGCTTTAAAGGTTATTCTCGCGGATAACGAGCGATACAAGACAGAGATCGACAATTATAAAGTGTCTTCTGATATCCATTCTGTCACAAAGAAAGTGATGGATGCGAATGTGAATACCGACCTTATATTTAATCTGCTCGAATATGCGATGTACCGTGACGACATGTCTCGATATGATACTGTTGCACCGTCATTGAAGGAACCTCTCGATATAGGATTCTTCAAGCCGTTGAAAGAGGCGTTCGCCGTCGACAATCAGTGGCTTTTTGCCGGTAAAGGGATGGATATGCTTCCCAACCGCATCGCTTTCTGTTGTATTCCCGACCTTCTCGGTGCAAAGTGCTTGCAGCGGTTTACATATACTGACTCCGGTATCCTTTACCTGAAAGAACATGGTGCCAAACTCACACCCGAGGAGGAAGAAACCGCGGCATGGCTTACCGGACGTCTTGGCACAACCGAGTACTTGGAAGTGAACGAATTCATTAATGTCGTCAATCGCTTGAACATAGCCGAAGAGATTGCCAAGAGAAACGGAATGGAGGGCCTTTTTGAAGAGTTCGTAAAAAAGGGAAACGAGAAAAACATGACTGCCGAAGGTGAGTTTGACTTTGAAGCTTATAATGCTCTCCGCCGTGCGGAGGCTGTTGCCAAATGGGCCGGACTCGACCGTATCCCTTTATTATGGCAGAGCGCCTATTCCGCCAGTCTATGTTCCTATGGAAAGACCAACACCTCCGCGCCGCGCGAAGAAACCTTCTCGACCGTCAACCGGGCCATAGAAAACAATATAATCTCCCACCCTTATTTCGTCAAGGTCATAAATGGTTTTTTCGAGGATGCTTATGCATTCAAACCTTACGACATCCCCGATGATGATCGTGGCCGCGTGCTCCGCGAGATTGTGGCTCCCTATGCGGGCAAATTTATCTTGCTCGATTTCTGGGGTACTTCCTGTGGCCCTTGCCGTGCGGCGATAGAGAGTTCTTCGGAGTTGCGCCAACGTAACTTAGACCATCCTGATTTCAAAATGATATTCATCACGGGAGAAAGTGATTCCCCCGAAGGGGCATACAACAAATACGTCGCTGAAAATCTTGTGGGTGAGGCCACACATCGTCTTTCAGATTCCGATTTAAACCGACTGCGGGGCCTTTTCAAGATCAGCGGCATTCCCCACTATGTTCTCATCGGTCGCGATGGTAAAATCCTGATTGAACATTTTCATTTTCATTCACTCTCCGATGCGCTTTCCGAACATGGCGTTACACTGAAGTGACAGATATTCCCTTGTTAATAATATTCCCGATTTTGCTTTCGCTCCGGGATATATTCGAGGGGACAAAACCTTTAAGGGGCTGTCTAACAACCACAGTTAGGCAGCCTCTATTTTATAGACAAAGTCTGAAGATTTATGCTGCATTTGCAACTCCAGATATAAGCTTTGGGTAAAAGTTTAAATGAGGGTTCATATAAAGCTGTTTCGCAGTTCCTGAAGACAAAAATTTGTCAAAAAAAGAGGATTTTGCCCATTCTTGGGCAAGTTTCCTCAGATTATGAGCAAGCGCTTTCAGACCGAAGTCGATTTTCGCTCCGGTAAGCCCCTTTAGCCTGAGTCGTCTGAACCTGCCGCATTCCTTTATCTGCCCGAACACAGCCTCCGGTTCGACAGGACGCCTGCTCCTGTGCTTCAACCCTTGCTCACTTGTAAGAAGCTCTCTTGCTCTGGCTTTATAATCGTCAAGGGTATGATTTACTTCTATTTGCCGGTCTAGCTTTGATTTGTGACATTGTCCCCTTAGGGGGCAACCCTGACATCGGCTCGCCCTGTATACACTGACTATCTGTTGGTAACCACTTGCGGTATAGCGTCTTTCCTGACGGACAAATTTCATTTTCTGTCCCATCGGGCAGACATAGAAGTCATCGTCGGGATTGTAGAAAAGGTTTGACACCCTGAACGGATTGTCGCGGTAGCTGCGCCGCTGCTCGACATGGAACATGTTGTATTTGACATACGGAGTCATGCCGTTGCAGAACATGTACTCGTAGTTCTCCTCCGAGCCGTAACCGCTGTCGGCAACGATTTCCTCACTTTGCATACCGTATCGGGTTTTGAACGATTCCAGATAGCTGATCATCGTGAGGGTATCCGTAGGACGCTGATAGATACCGAAGTTGGTTATGAACTGGTTCTCAGTGGAGATCTGCACATTATAGCCTGGTTTAAGCTGACCGTTGAGCATGGCGTCCTCTTTCATGCGCATGAACGTGGCGTCGGGGTCGGTCTTGGAGTATGAGTTGCGGGAACCCATGGTTTCGAGCTGCTCCTTATATCGGTTCATCCTCGGCACAGCGTCCGTCTCTATCTGTTTGAGGGCCTTGCGTTCTTCCTTGCTCAGGTTATCCGCATCAACCTTTTCCCTGATGCGTTCAACCCTTTTGGCAACTTCTTCGGCCGTAAGTTCCTCAGACATGGGATTCTCCTGATTCTCAACAGCGTGACTCTGTTCTATCTGTCTGAGCAGAGTCTCGGTTTTCGCCTTGAGTCGGGCATCGTATTTCTCTACCGAACCGCGCCATACAAACGTGTACTTGTTGGCTACCGATTCTATCTTTGTCCCGTCGATATACTGTACTTTTAACGACACAAAGCCTTCTTCATGGAGCAGCTTGACCACTTGGGTAAACACTGCGTCGAAGCCCTCCTTCAACCGTTTGCCACGATAATAATTGATAGTGCGGAAGTCCGGACGCTTCATGCCTGCAAGCCACATGAAATAGATATCCCTCCTGAGAAGGTCCTCGATGCGCCGCGAGGAGTATACATTGCTCAGATATGCGAAGACCAGCACCTTGAGCATCATCTTAGGATTAAAGGCACTGTTGCCTCCGCCCCGGTAGGTCGAGAGGATATCGCTGATGTCAAGACGCTCTATGACCGCATCGACAACCCTTACCATGTGGTTTTCGGGCACGAGTTCATTCAGCGATGGTGGAAGAAGTAGATTTTGTTTTCTATTGTCAGATTTTATTGCTAATTTTGCCATGTTATGCCATGATTATTAGTGATTTATTCGCAACACAAATATACTGAAAATCTATGACATGACAAAGGCTTTCGCGCTGAATTTCAGCATGAAAGCCTTATTTTTTTAGACTGTTTAAACTATAAAAAGAGACTGCCCAAACTTGTTAGACAGTCTCTTAATTAATCACATACTTCGGAATTAATTGCTTGTTTCGGCAATCATGCCAAGGAATTCATCTTCAGAAATCATTGGAATACCGAGTTTCTCACATTTTTCACGTTTGGAGGGCCCCATGTTCTCTCCGGCGAGCACAAAGCTGGTCTTTTTCGAAATGCTTCCAACATTCTTGCCCCCCTCGCGTTCGATCAAGTCTTTATATTCATCACGCGAATGATGGGCGAAAACTCCGGAGATTACGATGGATTTCCCTTCGAGCGACGTGCCCTTCGGGGCGAGTTTTTCCTCGGAAAGGCTCATCTGTACGCCGGCTGCCCGGAGTCGGGATATATTGTCGATATTTACCGGATCACGGAGGAAATCATAGATGCACTGTGCTATCACGGGGCCGACATCAGGAATAGAGGTCAGTTCCTCCACCGACATGGCCTGCATAGTATCCATATTCTTGACGGAAGACGCGAGCCTTTTTGCTGTAGTCTCACCTACATTGGGTATGGAAAGGGCATATACGACCCTTTCGAAAGGCACTTTTTTCGATTGCTCTATTCCGTCGATTATCCTCTTGGCCGATTTCTCTCCCAGACGGTCGAGTTTCTGTAGCTGTTCCGGGGTGAGGTCATAGAGGTCGGCAATGCGTTCCACAAGGCCGCAGTCAAAAAGAAGCTCAGCGGTCTCTTCGCCGATTCCGTCAATGTCCATCATGCGCCGGGCACAGAAATGCTCGATCTTCCCTGTGATCTGTGGGCGGCATCCGTAATGATTGGGACAGCACCATGCCGCCTCGCCGAAAATCCTTACGAGCGGAGTGCCGCATACGGGACATCTGTCGACGAATCTGATGGGAGTGGCCTCAGGGTCACGTCGTGATACTTCTACGCCGGTGATCTTAGGAATTATCTCCCCTCCTTTCTCCACATACAGCCAGTCGCCTTCATGGATGTCGAGTTCGCGGATTATGTCATCGTTGTGAAGCGAGGCGCGCTTCACTATCGTGCCGGAGAGTAGGACGGGTTCAAGGTTCGCAACAGGAGTGACTATTCCCATGCGTCCGGTCTCGAACGAGACAAAGCGCAGTCGCGTGCATGCGTTCTCGGGATTGAATTTGAATGCGATAGCCCATCGCGGAGATTTGGCAGTGAAGCCGAGATTGAGCTGCTGACGCAGTGAATTGACCTTGAAGACAAGTCCGTCGGTCGCGACGGGCAGTTCCTTGCGGTGCACGTCCCAGTAATCTACGTAATCGTTTACCTCCTCGAGCGAATGGAGCAGGCGCATGGCTTTCGACACTTTGAACCCCCATCTCGCGGCAGCCTCCATGTTGGCGTAATGGTTGTCGGCAGGGAGGTCGTCACTCAGAAGATAATAAAACCGAGCGTCGAGATGTCGTCGTGCCACTTCGCGCGAGTCCTGCATCTTGAGGGTGCCGGAGGCGGCGTTGCGCGGGTTGGCAAACAGAGGCTCCTCGTTGTAGGCCCTCTCGGCGTTGAGGCGCTCGAATACCTCCCACGGCATAAGGATCTCTCCACGTATTTCAAACTCCTCGGGCCAGTCGCCAGGCTGTAGCTGCAGGGGGATACTTCTGATTGTCTTTACGTTTGCTGTCACGTCATCGCCCTGGGTGCCGTCGCCACGTGTCACGGCCCTGACGAGACGTCCGTGGCTATAGGTGAGCGATATTGAAGTGCCGTCGAATTTCATTTCTCCCACGATGTCGAAATCCTCCCCCTCGAGTGCTTTACGTACACGTATGAACCAGTCGTCGACTTCCTCGATCGAATAGGAGTTGGAGAGCGACATCATAGGGCGTGCATGGATCACATGCTCGAATCCTTTGGTTAGATCTGAGCCTACCCTTTTCGTAGGGGACAGCGGATCGTCAAATTGCGGAAACTCCTTCTCGAGCTTCTCCAGCTCTTTCATGAGCATGTCGAAATCCTTGTCAGAAATCTCCGGGGAGTTCAAAACATAATAATTGTGGTTGTGCCTGTGAAGGTCGGCTCTAAGAGTCTCGATTCTTTCTTTGGCTTGCGATGGATCCATATTCAGAGGTTGTTTTTCGTGTCTGTTAATCAGTTCTCCTGCTCGGCGACTTACGGATTATTGAGAATCATGTCACGTCGTCGATGTAGGGATATGTCACATTCCATAGAAACAGTCCGGCCGCAGGCATGGATGTGCCTGCGGAGCAACGGTCTTTTTCCCGGATGATATCTTGGAAACCTTCAATGCTTATTTTCTCTCTTCCTACGTCTACGAGAGTGCCAACTACGGCCCTGACCATATTGCGCAGGAATCTGTCGGCGGTAATTGTGAAGACGAGCCCCTCTTTGGGAACAGACAGTCCGCAACCGTTGCCGGAACATTCGCTTAAGGGAGTCCATACAGCTTCTGTTACATCGCAGTTATTGGTCTTCACATCGGAATGTAGTTTCGCGAACGATGTGAAATCCTTGGTCTGAAGAAGGAGAGAGGCGGCTTCGTTCATACGGACTGCATCGAGAGGGGAGGGGGAATGCCATGCGAACGGATAGAGAAACGGAGATTTCTCAAAGGTCACGAAATACTTATAGGTTCGCTCCACGGCATCAAAGCGGGCATGGGCGTTGTCGGCTACCTCGATAAGGTCGTAGAAGGCGATATCTTTTCCTGCAAGTCGGTTGAGGGCGAGAAGAAGTCTCCTTTTATCCGCCACCGGCTCCGGAGTGTCGAAATGGGCATACATGCGTCGTGCGTGCACCCCGGTGTCTGTGCGTCCCGCCCCGACAATGGATATGGGGAGGCGCATCACTGTTGTGAGCGCCTCCTCTATTGTCTGCTGTACGCTTACGGCGTTGGGCTGCGACTGCCAACCGTGGAATCTTTCCCCGTTGTAGGCCAGACGTAGGAAATATCTCATGACGGTCAGTCCCTCTCCAGATAAGTTATGCCGTAGAGCCCGGATTTGTAGTTGTTGAGGAACTGGCGTCCTTCCTCAGCCGTAATGACTCCCTGTTTCATCGAAGCCGATACCCATGCCTCAAGATTGCGAACGAGCTTCTTAGGACTGTATTCAACATAGTCGAGCACATCAGCCACGGGTTCGCCGTCGATCACCTGCTCAATCTTGTAGCCGTTTTCATCGACAGAGATGTGTACGGCGCTTGTGTCGCCGAAGAGATTGTGAAGATCTCCGAGTATCTCCTGGTATGCCCCGACGAGGAACACTCCAATATAGTATTTCTCATTCTGCCGGAATGTATGCACTGGCAGCGAATATGACATTCCCTGAGGGGATACGAATCGCCCGATCTTGCCGTCGGAATCGCAGGTTATGTCCTGGATAGTGCAACGGCGTGTAGGTTTTTCGTCAAGTCTCTGTATGGGCATTATCGGGAAAAGCTGGTCGATAGCCCATGAGTCGGGAAGACTCTGGAAGAGGGAGAAATTGCAGAAATACTTTTCAGGAAGCATCCTGTCGACCTTGCGCAACTCTTCCGGCGGGTGCTTCATATTATCGGTGAGGTCGTTTACATCGCGTGCCACTGACCAGAACAGTTTCTCTATCTGAGCGCGGGTGCGCAGGTCGAGTAGTCCGAGACTGAAAAGCTCAAGCGCCTCCTCTCGGATCTGGAGTGCGTCGTGCCAGTCTTCGAAAAGGGTTGTGGCATTGATACGGTCCCATATCATGTACAGCTCTTTGGTGAGTTCGTGGGCATCGTCCTGAATCTCTTCGTTGTCGTTCCAGATAGGGAGCTGAGTGGTCTCGAGCACCTCTATGATCAGCACCGAGTGGTGTGCCGTGAGTGAGCGTCCGCTCTCCGTAATGATATTGGGGTGTGGAATATTGTTCTTGGTGCAGACATCTACAAGTGCCGACACAGAGTCGTTGACATATTCCTGGATTGAATAGTTCATCGAGTTCTCTCCCATAGATGAGCGAGTGCCGTCGTAGTCCACGCCGAGTCCTCCACCTATATCAACAAACTCTATCTTGAACCCCATCTTAAAGAGCTGCACATAGAACTGCATGGCTTCTCTAAGCGCGTTTTTAATACGCCTGATCTTTGTGATCTGACTTCCGATATGGAAATGTATAAGTTTCAGGCAGTCAATAAGGTTGTTTTTTTCAAGAAACGAGAGGGCATCGAGGAGTTCAGACGAATTAAGGCCGAATTTGCTTACATCACCTCCTGACTGCTCCCATTTGCCGCTGCCTGATGATGAGAGCTTTATGCGGATTCCGATGTTGGGGCTTATGCCAAGTCTTTTCGCAACATCGGCGATAAGCTTCAGCTCGTTTAGTTTCTCCACCACCAGATAAATGCGTCGTCCCATTTTCTGGGCGAGAAGAGCAAGCTCCACATAATCCTCATCTTTATACCCATTGCATATTATAAGCGAGTTAGAATGTGGATTGACGGCGAGAACTGCATGGAGCTCGGGTTTTGATCCGGCCTCAAGTCCGATGTTGTATTTGTTTCCATGACTGACAATCTCCTCCACGACCTGCCGCATCTGGTTTACCTTGATAGGGTAGACGACGAAATTCTGTCCTTCGTAGGAATATTCGTCGGCGGCTTTCTTGAAGCAAGAGGATATCTTCTGTATCCTGTTGTCGAGGATATCCGGAAAGCGAAGCAGCATCGGTGCAGACACATCACGTATTTTCAATTCGTCGACAACCTCCTTGAGATCGACCGACGCACAGTTTTCGCGGGGAGTGACCTGCACATGCCCCTTGTCGTTGATTGAAAAATATTTCAATCCCCAGCCGCTGACATTATATATCTCGGCTGAATCCTCGATACGCCATTTTCTCATTAAACTATGGGTCTTATATAATTCTGGTTTCTTATTCAATACTTATTTGCCTACGGCAATCATGGCTGTCTACGCCCGAGCAGTTCAAAGCGTTCCACGATTATTTCCGTCCGGCGTCTCACAATCTTCATCCTGTCTTCATATTCCCTGGTGCGGAGATAACCCTCGACATATAATTGCGATCCTTTCCTGACATATCTTTCCACGATAGAGGCGTTCTGCCCTCCGAACACAAGATTATGCCATTCGGTTATCTCCACACGCGAGGCTCCCCTGGCTTCATTGGTGGCGAGTGACACATAGGCCACAGGACGGTCTTTCTCCGGATATCTCATATCGGGATCGGCCCCGACATGCCCGAGAAGTATGACTTTGTTCACAGACATGACCTCAGGGTGTTATGCGAACCAGGATGTATGCTGTTCTGAATCAGAACGTCTGCCGAATACGGAAGGTTTAAGCGTGAGGCCTACCTTTTCATCGAGGGCGAAGAAAAGATTCATCACGTGGGTAGCGTCGCCCGCTCCACCCCTCATATGTGAATCGCCTACTGTCTCAAGTGCGAGGAGGCCGGCGCCCGGCTTGTCGAAACAGACGATACACTTCTGAGTTCCCTCCACCTCGCTGTTGTCAATCTGTGAGAGGCTTGTGAACACAAAATTATGATCATCATATATAGTTTCGAAAAGATTGTCGACTTCCTCTATGGAGAGTGGCGACTTCATCATTGTCAGGACTCTCATGGTCCTGGTCATGTCGGAGGGTATGATCCTCACATGCACTTTGCCTGAGTATCCCGTCTGCGACTTGGCGATCATGGTGGCGATTTCCGTGGCTATAGCTCCGGGATCGAGTGATGCCGCCATATCTGCAGGCGCGGCTACTGAGATCTCGAGATCGGAATCGATGAGCTGGTTTAACGCAAGAGGATGTAGCGCGATCATGGCGAGCGCAGCCGCCGGAGTCGGAACGACAGCAAGGCGTGCTCCTCTGACGAGCGGCTTTCTGTTGATTTCGGAAAGGCCATATTCAAATCCTCCGGCTGCGAGGCGGTGCATTCTCCGGGCCGACATGTCGATGATATGGAGCCCGGGCCATTCCTCGGCTCTCTGCACGATATCGTCGGCTGCCTCTGAATCCTCGGCGATAAAAAGCACATCGAGAGCCGAAGGATCGATGGAATCGGAAAAACTTACGATCTCCTCTCCAATGAATCCGTGATGGCATGCCGCCACGCTGCGCCCCGCGAAGGCGGGAGCGTGGAGAGAGATTATGTCGGTTTCTGGATGATGAATCAGTATGCGGAGTAATTCCCCGGCGTCTTCCTGCCGGGCTCCGATGATTCCTACTTTAATCATGTCGGGTTATATATAGAGGTTTCAGAAATTGTCGGGATCTATTGACAGGATAGAGGCGAAGAGCTGACGGGCCCTTTCTCTCGACACATCTTCCCTGAGCACGGCGAAAATCGTGTCACTACCGGGAATTGTGCCGAGGATCTCGCTTTCGCCGCTTACGTCGATGTCGTAGGCGAGACCGGAGGCATATCCGTTTCTTGTCTTTATGACGGCGATGTTGCCTGAGAAACTGAGGGAAATGAAGCCACTTTGATAGTTTGCGCGTGCAGGCGCGGTGCCTGATGCGAGAATCTTGTCTTTCAACGAGTCGCTGTCAGGGAGAGTATACATGTATGTTCCTCTGTCAGTAGGCACTTTGGTGGTGCGCAACATTTTAAGGTCGCGTGAGAGAGTGGCCTGAGTGACGTGATGGCCTTGACGCGCGAGAATTCCGGCAAGCTCCTCCTGGCTTCCTATACAATGGTTTCGTATCAGATCGATGATAAGATCGATTCTTTTTTTCCTGTTTTTCATGCGTGGTCGCTTTTGGATTTTCTACGATCGAGTTCAGCCTTTATGCGGCCGGCTTCTTCATAGTTTTCGTTTTCAGCAGCTTTCATCATCGCAGCTGAAAGTTGGGCGTCAGACATTCTGGCGAGATCCGACTTGTCGGCTTCAGGAGCATGCCTCTCTTCTCCGGTGGTGGCTGCCTCGTCGTTTTCCGAGGGGCCGTTGTCGGCGTCGAACCCGGCTTCCCTCATCACAGAGTCGGATGTGAATATCGGGGCTCCGACACGTATGGCGAGAGCGACGGCATCCGACGATCTTGAATCGACGATTTTCTCTGTCTGTCCGTTCGAAAATACAAGGTCTGCCGCAAAAACTCCGTTGGGGAGTTTGCGGATATTCACCTCTATGAGCGAGATGCCGAAAGCCGCAAGTGTGGTGACCATGGTGTCGTGGGTCAGAGGCCGCGGGGTGGCCACTTCCTGAAGCTTGCATTCAATGGCCTGAGCTTCGGGGAATCCTATTATTATAGGGATTCTCCGGGTGCCTCCCGCCTGTTGCAGAATCAGCGCGTAGACGCCCGATTCGATCTGGTTGTAAGTTATGCCAACCAATTCAAGTCTGTGTTTCTTTTCCATCTCGAATACCTATTGTCAGATGATGACGGAGTTTTCATTTATTGTCGGATCTGCGGCCTGTGGGGCTGCCTTCTTATGATGGCGTGCGTGTCTGTGTGAGACTTGCGCCGGCGTAGAGATCATGCCTGAGCC
Organism: uncultured Muribaculaceae bacterium; assembly: GCA_910588245.1. Classification (GTDB taxonomy): domain Bacteria; phylum Bacteroidota; class Bacteroidia; order Bacteroidales; family Muribaculaceae; genus Lepagella. The sequence goes on from CAJUQP010000030.1 coordinate 27,096, forward strand.
GAGACAAAGTTCATGATCAGGAGTGTATATCACAGCGAATTGTCCGGGAGCGATCCCTTGGACGTCTTCCTCTGAAATGATTCTTAATCCGGCATTGTCTCTGCGAAGAATACCGTCTGTGAACTGCGGCGTATGACGTGTCTTGAAGGAGATTGCAATCTCTGTGTCAAGGGTAGCCGGAAGGGGCGATCGGGTGATCCAGTTCATTTCCTCAAGAGGGATCACGCGTCCGTATTGCAGCTTAGTGTCAATGCCGTTGGATACATACACTACATTGTCGCGGATATTTTTTCTAACTACAAACCAGGGACCCCCGCTCATGCCGAGACCCTTGCGCTGCCCGATCGTGTAGAACCAGTAACCCTTGTGGACACCGATCTTCTTCCCTGTGGCAATATCGATTATCGGGCCCTCTTTCTCGCCCAGATGACGGGCCAGAAAATCAGAATAGTTGATTTTCCCAAGGAAACATATTCCCTGGGAATCTTTACGTGCGGCGTTGGGGAGACCTGCTTTCCGCGCGATTTCCCTTACTTCTGACTTATCGAGCTCGCCGAGGGGGAACATTATGTGCGAGAGCTGTCCGTAGTCGATCTGGGCCAGGAAATCGGTCTGGTCTTTCACGGGATCTTTGGCGGTGGCGAGATAGAGCATGCCGTCTCTCTCCTTTACGGAGGCGTAATGACCGGTGGCAGTCTTATCGAAATCTTTGCCCCATCTTTTTTCGAAAAAACCAAATTTTATGAGTTTATTGCACATCATGTCAGGATGAGGTGTAAGGCCTTTGCTCACAGTCTCGAGCGTATAGGCCATTACATGTTCCCAATATTCCTCGTGGAGCGACACGATATTGAGCGGCAGGGAGTATTTCCTTGCTATCAGGCGGCACATCTCTATGTCTTCTTCAGCGGAACAGCCGCCTTCGCCATTGTCCATGCCTATTCGTATATAGAACAGGTGCAGGTCATGTCCCTCTTCATGAAGCTTATGGACCACGACCGCGCTGTCAACACCTCCGGATACAAGCACTGCTATTCTCATACCTCTTCAAGTTCTGCCTCGCTCTTGTTTTCCGAATGAATGATGTGGAGCGAGAGGAAATAGTCTACAGATATCTTGCCTGGCCCGACAAGCATCAGGAAGAAGTATATGCCAAGGAACATTACAGGGAGATAGCCCTGCTGTTGCCAGTCGAGGAGGTATGGCGCCTCGGCAACGTAGTCGTGAAGCAGATGATATTCGGCGATAACCATTGCCAAGAACGGTGGAAGTATCATGAGTCTTGTAAGGAACCCGCACATTATGAACAGTGAGCTGATCATCTCAATACATATCATCACGATAAGCGATGTCTCAGAGTCCATGCCGAGCACTGATGGAAATACGTAGCGCATGTCGTAGAATCGGGCGATCTGCCTGACTCCAAACTGCATGAGCATTATTCCCACGAAAAGCCGTAGGAACAGGCGCCCGAGATTTGTGTAGGAGTAGCCTGTGGTGCGGAAATACAGGCTCTTAAGGAATCTTGATAAGCTATAGTTTCTCATATTGTATGATCTTGTCCGCTGAATTTATGTCGTTGTAAATGTCAGTGGCGCATCATTTATTGTCTGCTGCGCTTACGAGCATGAGAAGCTCGGCGGTAGCTGTGTCAGGATCGACGTTTTTCATTACTATCTTGCCTTCGCCGTTGACCACGTAGATCGAAGGCCTCACACGGAAGTCAAATATGTCTCTCACCTCCGGGGAGCAGCCTACCGTCCAGGTTGACGGATAGTTGGATGTGTCATCTTTCCAGGTCTTGTTGTCGGCGTCGGGGACAATATAGAGTATATTTACTTTCCCTCTCTCAAGTGCCTGCGTGAGCTGTATATTGGTCTCCATTGACAGACGTGCGAGACGCCATTCTGTCATGGCTGGATCGCCGAAAATAAGCATCGTGGGAGTCGTCATGGGAAAATAAGTGGCTTCCTTGCCGTCTTTGCCAGTGAATTTGAATTCGGGAACTTTCTCTCCGAGCATCGAGTTCCCCAGCACTTTCAGCTGACGCGAGTAATGCTTTTTCTTTGATTCGGGCACTTTCTTGTTTTTTACTATCGCCTGAAGGAAGCGGACATATACCTCATCGATCCAGACATCCGCGCGTGGACTGTAGATGTTCTCCTCAGCGGCTTTTGTGAACTGTATGAGGAGTACGGGATTTTTAGAAATCTTCTCTATGAGCTTGTCAGCTGAGGCCAGCGAACGGGTTTTCTCAGCCCAGCGCATCGGCACTGCGTAAATCTTGAATGCATGATTCAGGGCGTTCTGGTCGACTGTGGCTTTTGACTTGAAGTCCATGGGATCCCAGAAATGGTCTACAAGATAGTTTGATTTGTCTTGTATGGATGTGAGTTCTTCAGGAGCCATGGGATATTCGAAAAGAGGTTCTATCTCTATGGGATCTTGTGCCGACAGTTGGAGGGGAGATACGGAAGCGAGGAGAATAGCCGATATCCCGATTATATTTCTGAGTTTTCTGATCATTTCTGATTAATGTTGTTAATTAAGTCCGGAGGTTGTTGGAAATGTTTTTGGTTGTAATGGTCTTACTTTATGTGTCACAATGACGTGAAGCCATGTGTCATTCCTTGACGAGAGGTCTGATGGCATCTGCCCAGGCTTTATAGCCTTTCCCGAGAAGATGCAGCCCGTCGTTGGTGAATTCCTTTTTAAGTTTCCCGGTGGAGGGATCCGCAAGGGCAGGCCAGAGATCCACGTACACGGCTCCGTTGACTGAAGCTATCTCCTTGATTCTTTCGTTAAACCTTACCACCGTGCTTTCTTTCCCTTTGAGGTTGCGGTAACGTCCGAAGTCATTGTTTATTGGCATTACTGACTGTATGTAAAGCCTTGTGTCAGGAGCTTTTTCTCTTATTTCTCTCACGAGTTTGCCGTATTCCTCTGCGAGTCTGTCGACAGAGAGATTGTGTGAGACGTCATTTATGCCTATAAGAAGGAAAATCTTTGACGGTGAATGGTCAACGATCTGATACAAGCGTTCTATGACTCCGGATATCACATCAGAGGAGATGCCTCTGTTCTTGATTGTGATATCGTCGAAGAGCTCGGAGAATTCTCCACCATCGGTTATGGAGTTGCCGAGGAAGACAATATCACCCGGTTCTACGGGGATGATGTTGAACAGGGTCACTTTCTGTTCCCAGTATTCGCTGCGGGGTGACGCCGAGACTGCCGATGGTAGGGTGGCGGCGAGCAGGAGCATGGATGCCGTGAATATGCCTGCAGGTCTTATCATATTAAATATAGACATGGTTCTCATGAAAGTGTGGTATGGTGTTTTATCAATCCTCCCATTGGAGACTTGTATATATGTGAAATCTCAATCTCACGGGCTGAGGTCGCCTGTCGCAACACTGTCTCGAAATGTGAGGCGACGGATCCTATGAAGCCCACTGAGTATGTTCCGAAGGAAAGGTAGTGGGCCAGATTCCTGTCGATGAATCTCAGGAACTCATCATATACGATATCATGGATCTCTTCGCAATCGATATTATCCTTGAGAAATGGGACGAAAGATGCAAGATATCCGCTTGGCGACGTGCCGCGGTACACATTCTCAATTATGTCGGATATGGTAACGTTGTAGGCTTCGTTAAAACGGGATATGATCTCCTTGGGTAGTCTTAGCTTAAAGATATCGCTTATGAGACGGCGTCCCAGCACGGCGCCGCTCCCTTCGTCTCCGAGCACATATCCGAGAGAAGGTATCTGGCTTATGATTCCCGTTCCGTCGTAAAGACATGAGTTGGATCCAGTGCCAAGAATGCAGGCTATGCCGGCAGTGTGGCTGAAGATAGAGCGGGCTGCCGCGAGCATGTCGGAATCTACGTGAATTACGGAGTCTTTCCAGATATCCTGCAGTGATCGGGCCATTTTGGCGCATATTGAGGGTGTGGCACATCCGGCACCATAATAATAGACTTCCGCAGGGGCGCCATGCGGACGCAGTAATTCCCCGACACGCTCAAGCGCAAGCGTGAGCGAATCGGGTGAGGAAAGTGCCGCGTTGATACCTCCGGTGTGTACGGAAGCCGCGACACTGCCGTCGGGCCTGATCAATGACCATTCCACTTTCGTGGAACCTGCATCTGCTAAAAGTTTATATTTCATTCAATCATTCTTATTTGTCGCCTCCTGCCGCAGGATGTCGGGGTGAGGAATATGCGGATAAGTGATTCAATCTACAAAAGTAATATTTTTTTTATAAGTATGCAAGAGAACAATCGACATAAAAAAAGGTGCTCCAACTGGAGCACCTTACTTTTCTCTAATCTGTCCCACCTTTCCGGCTCGGTGGAATGTCTTTTAGCAATTCTATCAATAAAGCTTTGAGTGGAATCGATGAACTTGTCAGTCTGCTTCCTGTCAGAATGCCTCAGGATCGTTGAAGTTCGACCATTCGCCTACAATCTGACGGAGCTGGGAGTCGCCTATCGTACGGAGATCGGTGAGGTTGACATTGTAGCTTACGTTGAGGTGAGTCAGCATCGGGTCGAAGCTTACATCGAGAGTCTGGAGCTGGTTGTTGCTTACGTTCACTCTCTGAAGGAACGAAAGGTTGCTGAGATCAAGGTAGGTGAGGTCATTCCATTCGAGGTTTACGAAAGCCAGGGTAGGCACATCGCTGACCGTGAAAGAAGTAAGATCGTTGTAGGGAGCGAAGATATCGTTGAGGGCTTTGCAGTTGTTGATGGCGAGCTCGGTCATATGGTTGTCGTTGCAGGCCAGGGTTACAAGCGAGGGGAGTTCCTGGATATAGAGCTTCTGGATTCTGTTGCCCTGTATGTTGAGGTTCTCCAGTTTGGCGAGCCCTGCGAGAGTCATTCCCGTGAGGTCATTGTAGCCTGCATAGAGTGTCTTGAGTGCCTGGCAGTTGGAGACTGTAAGCTCTTCAAGATTGTTGCTCATGCAGTTGAGGTAAGTCAGGTTGACGGCGTTTGCCACATCAAGGTCGACAATCTGGTTGGAAGCGATGTTGAGCTTCTTCAGAAGAGGAGCTCCCGTGATGTTGATTTCAGGAAGACGGTTGCGGTTAAGTTTCAGAACCTGGAGCTGCTGGCATTCGATACCGATTGAAGTAAGACGGTTTTTCGAAGCGTTGATTTCAGTAACTGTAGGAGAAACGACGATAAGCCCGGTGAGCTTGTTGCCGCTGACATCGACTTTCTGAAGAGACGGGAAGTTGGAGAGGTTGAGCGTGCCTCCAAGATCTTTGTTATTCCATTTGATTTCGGTGACGTGTCCGTTTTCAACCGTGATTCCGGGGAGGGAAGCTACATTTCCACCGGCGAAACCGAGAGCCTGTGCGTTATCACCACCTTTGGCGGCTGGCTGGCTTACGAAAGCCTGAAGGGCTTTTGCTTCGTTTTTTGAGAGATTCTGGCTCCATCCGCATGTCATAGTGGCGAGGGCAGCCAAAAGTAAAAATGTTCTTTTCATAACTCGATAAGATTTAAGATTTAGAGAAATTTGTTTGTTTTATCATTAAAACGCATTCCGACGAATATGGTTTAAAAGAAACTTAAAAACTATGGCTTGTTTTCAATAATTACAAAAAGTTTATAATCCAACGTGCATGGCCCGTAATATCCAAAAGAGATGTTTTACTGTATCTCAAAATGACAAATGGAGCAGATGTGCTTTTATGTGCTTGATATAGTGGGGTATATGATATTCTTGAATTTTTATCGTCAAATTCTTTGTACGTATTGATTATTTTTTGTAGCTTTGCGGTGTGAATGATTCGTCGGCAAGCGGCGATTTATTTTAACAGTTTTTATACTTCATTTATCTATGAAGCTTCCACATCAGGACAACAACAATTATCGTGATGCCGCTCCCCCTGAGCGTGTTTTGGTGTGGTGCGCATAGTTCCACCAGCTTTTTTTTGACCGCGTGACTGCACTTACAGCCGTAGGTGGGCTTTTTACCGCCATCTACGGAAGTCGGGTGCTACGAGTACATTGACATATGGGTCCGTCCCGGAGAAAAGGCTCCGGTGAAACTTCAGGAAATCCGGAGGGATATGTCGGTTGGCAGGTATCATTCCGGATTCGATCATGGATAAACAAAAAGTATAACCCGGATGTCCTTAGGGGCATCTATTAAAACTGTTGAAATATGAAAAAAGAATCATGTATTTACATTGATAAGGTGCTTTTCCGCTCCTTTACTGTCGAGGAGAGTAAAAACTCGTGTGGTGAAAGCTCGGAATTCGTTTTTGACCGTCAGAGCGACTTCCTGTTTGACGCATCATTTGGCGGCATAGCGGTGAGAATTGATTTTTGCAACGAAAGGTATGTGCGTAATAAAGGGCGAGGAGTGCGTCGTAAGGTGTCACTGACTCTTGTCGATACGACAGCTCGTTCTGAAATAACGTCGCGGAAAGTCACGGTAAGGATGTCGCGCACCGAATATTTGAAATCTTCATATGCCGTATTCTCTCTTTCTCAGATAGCATTCAGAGCTGGCCACAACTATAAGCTTGTTGTCTGCGACGAGACTGCTTCCGAGAATCTCGGAGAATATTCCTTCCATATTTTCAGTCAGGATACTTTAGGGGATCCTGCCGATTGGTATGATGTGTATTCTGCGGGGATACGGCGAGAGGGGGAATATCATATTTGCAAGTCTGTGGATTCGACAGACAGTGAGATTTTCGTGGTGCGTTTCAAGATGCGTAGGAATCTGTCAGGCAATCTTCCTGCTGTGCTCCCCGAAATTGAAATGCGTATTTATTATCCTGAATGTGAAAGGATAGAGACGCACTTCATGGAGCCAAGTTGCGTTGATTTCGCCGGTAACCGATATATGGTCGAGTCCTCTTTCATGTCCGAGAGTAAATGTAGAGGCGCCTATTACGCAGAGATCCTCTGCATGAAGTATCCATTGGCAGGTTTTGTGTTCGGCACGTCAGGTCCTGAATTGAATGGTGACTGGCGTGGAGATGATATCATGCCTCTGGAGGAATATTCTCCTGAGGCAGCAGATACCAGGTATGATTCACTTCTGGGAGGTGAAAAGAATGATGATGAGGAATCTTTTGATTTCGACGCCGCGCTTGATAGATTCATCAAAGATGAGATGTCGGGGCATCAAGATTCCGAGGTGCCTGAATCCGGCGGGGAAGCCGGAGACATGCCGGATGATTCCGGATCTTCAGTACAAGAGAAGTATTGCGAGGCTGAGTCTGGCATAAGTTCAACATCTCTTCTTCCATCTCTTGATCATCTCACAGGTCTGCGCTCGGTGAAAGATAAGCTTATGGTCTATGAACGGATTGTGCGTTTCAACAAGTTGCGCTCAGACAACAATCTGCCGACAACGCCCATGCCGCTTCATGCGATGTTTCTCGGTTCTCCGGGCACCGGCAAGACAACTGTGGCAAAGATGATGGGGGTGATGCTCCACAAGGCTGGAATTCTTTCGAAGGGTCATGTAGTGGTGCGTGAGCGTGCCACCCTTCTTGGGCAGAATTATAATTCTGAAGCGGAAAAGACGCTTGCAGCCATAGAGGAGGCGCAAGGAGGGATTCTTCTGATCGATGAGGCATATCAGCTGTATCAGCCTGAAGACGCGCGAGATCCGGGCAAATTCGTGATTGAGACACTTCTGACGGCGCTTTCCGATGAATCCCGACGAGACTGGATGCTTGTGCTCGCAGGCTATCCTGATGAGATGAGAAAGATGGCAGATATGAATCCTGGATTCAAGTCGCGCATACCTGACTCCAATGTATATATGTTTGATGACTTTTCTGAAGATGAGCTCATGGAGATAGCGGACAACTATATTTCGCGTCTCTGTTATGAACTTTCTCCTGAGGCTCGTGAGGCTCTTGTCTCGCGGCTGAGATTCGATTGTTCCCACAGGGGACGAAACTTCGGGAACGCCCGGCATATAATAAATCTTATCCAGACTGAAATACTTCCGGCTATGGCGGTGAGAGTAATTACGGCAGGAGTCTCCGGTCCTGATTCGCTGACCGTAATCAGGGAAAGTGATATACCTCGTGCGATAGAAAGGGGATACGCATTCCGGCGCCGTATCGGATTTGCTGTCTGATTCCCTATATTTCGCTTTCGCCGTGCTGATGCTGTCAGTCGGAAATGTCGACTTTAAAGGGGCCGTCCTCGCGGAGACTATGGAGTTTCTCCAGACCATAAGCGGAAGCTTTCTCCATGAGGTCGGCCTCGATCTTACGCCTTACCGACGGATGCACCACTATCCTGTCGAATCTGTCGAGGGCTGGCAGACGGCTCAGCGAATCCGGGCTGAAACCTGATCCAAGTATCATATATCTTCTCTTCATCCGTTTCTTTGACATTATTATATTTGAAAGAGAATCAAGATTGGCCAGACAGTCTATTGAAATAATCTCGCATCCTTTATGCACGATCCGGCTCACTGCATTGCGGGGGAGTCGCGCCACATTTTCAGACTCGTGGTCATACAGGGCCAGTGATATGTCGGAAGAGTTTTTCTGAATGATGAAGCCATCAGGGACACTGTTCCTAAGCAGAGGGATCATCAGAAGTGAGCCGGCAAGCATGACGGCCCCTACGCTGAGAGCCACTTTCTTTTTCCCTCTCTTCATGGCAAAGCCTATGAGCAACACTCCAAGAAGCCATAATATCACCACCGGAAGCTGCACCTGACAGGATATGGCAGACTCTCCGAAAGCCGAAAGTCGTTCGGCGACGACAGTGAAAAAACTATATCCTCTGTCGAGAACGCTGGCAACCGGATGCAGGTTTATCCCAGCCATGAGAAATGCAAGGTAGAGTAGTGCGGTTCCGACATAGGGGGGGAGAAGTGGGAGCAACACGAGGTTGACTGGCAGGAAGAGAAGAGGGATCTTACTGAAATAATATGACACAAGCACCCAGCTGCATCCTGTGGCGACAAGCGAGACAAGTATTGCCGACACAATTGAATGAAGCCAGGGATGAAAGTGCCTGTTGACATTGTTGAGCTGCCCGGCAAAGGTCAGTATTCCCGCCACGCAGATAAAGCTCAGTTGCATTCCGGCGTCGAAGAGGGCTGCCGGATCGAAAAGAAGGATTGCGAACGCGGAGGCGAGCAGGGCGTTGCCAGATGCATTTCTTCTCTGCAGCGACATGGCGAGGATAACGAACGAGGTCATGACACATGCCCTGACAGTCGATGGTGCCAGTCCGCTGAGATAGGCATATCCCCAGAGAACGATGAGGGCTATCCAGAAACGGAGACGATGCATGCCGAGCAGTTTCATCGGAAAGAGAAGGAAGAGGATAATCCCCATCACAATAGCCACATGAAGCCCGCTTAATGCAAGCACATGCGCCACCCCGGCGTTGCTGAAGGTCTCCCTGACGTCGTCTGACAGAAGCGATCTGTCGCCGAGAAGAAGAGCCACAAGGAAATTGACGGTTGGTCGTTCAAGCGCTGAATTCTCTATGGTGGCGGCTATGCGGTCGCGCCATTCCGCCGAAGCGCTTGTCAAACTTGTGTGATGGCTTATTTTGCTTATCTTGACGCCCTCTGAATAAGCACGGTAGAATATACCTTGTCTTTTCATCCGGTCGGCATACCCGGATGGACGGAAGTTCGGATTATCCTCCACCTCTTGCAGACGCGCCGGAAAAAGAATAATATCCCCGACATCGAGTGTGACACCATCTGTCTGAAGCACGATTCTGAGATTGTCGCACCCTCTTAGGTTGCCGGCGGAGTCTGACAGGTGTGAGATATCTACGACTAATCTGTCGCCGTTTGCCCGTGATATTGTTTCCCTCACCTCACCTTCCGCAGCAACATAGCGTGAAAGCTCTATGGGGGAGAGTGTTTCGGGGCGGTGCCACCAGGCGTCGAACATACCTATGCCGGCAAAAAGCAGGAAGATCCAAACAGCGTGTCGGGAATTCAGTTTCAACGCTTTTGCGGGGATAGCCGATTTGCGCAGTAGTATCAGGTAATACACGAGCCCTGCCGCCACCGGGATAAGTCCCCATGCCGGACCTTCGAGCGATGAACCGGTCACAATTCCGGTCACGAGCGCTGCAAGTGGAATCAGAAAAGGAAGATCATACACTTCAGCTATTCCAGATTTTCCAGGCTGCTATGGCCTGGCCATGAAGCATTTCGAGCCCGTTTTTGACCGTAGCGCCCATTTCCGAAGCCTTCTGCATGAATAGTGTTGTCTCAGGATTATAGACAAGATCGAAACAGAGGTGGCCGGGAGTGAGAAGAGAATACGGTATATCAGGGCATGTGTCTGTTTTCGGCCACATGCCGAGCGGAGTGGTATTGACAATTATATGGAACTCCGACATTACCTCCTGAGTCATGTCAGAGTAGGAGAGGAGTCCGTCTTTCCCTTTTCTGGAGACTTTCATGACTTCGAGCCCCTCTTTGCGGAGCACATATTCCACAGCGCGCGACGCGCCTCCCGTGCCGAGTATAAGAGCTTTCCTCATGTGAGGTCGAAGCAGAGGTTTTATGGAATCACGGAACCCGACAGCGTCGGAATTGAACCCTTCAAGGCGATGGCCTCCCTCGGAGATCTTTATTACGTTGACGGCCCCTATCTCGCGTGCCTCGTCAGAGAGCCCGTCGAGATAGGGAATCACTTGCTGTTTGTAGGGTATAGTCACATTTAGACCCTTCAAATCTTTATGTTCGGTGAAGAGCTCCTTGAGGTCGTCGATCTTCTCGAGCTGGAAAAGTCTGTATTCCTCGTCGATCCCCTCGCGCTTGAATTTGGAGTTGAAAAAGTCAGCGGAGAAAGAATGCTTTATGGGGTTGCCTATCAGTCCGTACATGTTTGTTTGGATTAGTTGGAGATATTTTACCAGATCACGACGCGTTGATCGGCAGGACGATACATCCTGTCGCCCTCCGATATGCCGAATGCGTCCATGAATGGCGTTATGTTTCTAAGCGTGACATTTACTCTGTTTCTGCCAAGTGAATGGGGATCGGTCTTTGTGCGTACGAGAATCTCTTCCGGGCGTATATTACCGGCCCAGACCCCAGCATAAGCGAGATAGAAACGCTGCAACGCTGAAAATCCACCTATCTCATCAGTCTGAACGCTGTCGCGCGAATCGAGAAATGCTGTCAGAGCTATTCTAAGACCACCCTGGTCGGCTATGTTCTCTCCGAGCGTGAATTTGCCGTTGGCGAATACTCCTGGAGCGACCTCAACCTCATTAAACTGCGTCTCGAGTCTGTCGGCGAGTTTTGTGAACCGTTCCGAATCTTCCGGCAGCCACCAGTCCACAAGATTTCCATGCATGTCGAAATGTCTTCCCTGATCATCGAATCCGTGAGTCATCTCATGCCCGATCACGACACCAATCGCACCATAGTTTTGCGCGTCGCTTGCGGTGAGATCGAAATATGGAGGTTGCAGGATTCCGGCCGGGAAACATATCTCGTTGACCGAAGGACTGTAATATGCATTGACAGTCTGCGGGGTCATGTGCCATTCCTGTTTGTCGACAGGCTTGCCAAGCTTTTTGTAGTTGTCCTGCGTATACCATATTGATGCCTGATAGACATTCTCGAGATAACTTTTCGCAGGATCTATCTCTATGCCCGAGTAATCTTTCCATTTGTCGGGATATCCTATCTTGACAGTCAGTGCCGCCAGTTTTTCGTGAGCGTGCATTTTGGTTGCGTCAGACATCCATGGAAGGGCATCTATATGTTTGCCGAGAGCTTTCCGAAGATTCTCCACGAGTTTGAGCATATAGGTTTTGTTGCTGTCTGGAAAATACTTTTTCACATACAGCTCTCCCACGGCCTCCCCAAGCATTGAGTTGGGAATTGTCATGGCTCGTTTCCAACGTGGTTCAGGCTCCTCTTTGCCGCTCATCACTTTTCCGAACATCTCGAAATTAGCGTCCTGAAAATCTTCACTGAGCACCCCTGACGAATCAGACACCACGTCATATATGAGGTAGTCTTTTATCTGTCGGTCTGTAAGGGAGGGCAAATAGGAATCAATGAATTCCATGAAGCGGGGCGACCCGACATTGGCTTGCGCGAATTTCTCGACGCCGAGCGTCGAGAAGTATGTCTTCCAGTCTATGTGTGGATAATCGTTGAGAAGTCGGTCGAAGTCTCGCATGTTGTAGCGGGCGAGCGGATCTCTGCGTTCCTCCCGGGTCATTTTGTGGCGTGCGAATTCTGTCTCGAGGCTGATCACGTTTCCCCATACTCTTTCCTGAGTCTCAGGGTCATAGCCGATAAGTTCCATCAGCCGCTTCACATATTTCTCGTAGGCGTGAAGGATGCGGTCATTGCTTTCGTTCTTCTCAAGATAATAGTCGCGGTCACCGAGCCCTAACCCGACCTCACCTATGTGCATGATGTTGGTGTCGGAGTCTTTTGGATCCGGACCTACGCCGGTTGAAAAGAATGAACCTGTAAGTCCGTTGTGCATCCATCCGAGCAGACGGAACAGCTCCTCGCGGGGCGATGTCTCGATCCGGTCGACAAACGGCATCACAGGTGCCGCTCCCTCGCGGTTCAGGCGTTCGCTGTCCATACCCATGGCGTATAGGTCAGACACTTTCTGTGCGTTAGAGCCTCTGACTTTTGATTCAGGATCATCGGCCAATCCGGTGATCAGTTGTTTCAGCTGCACGCGTGCGTTCTCGCGGAGTCTGTCGAATGTGCCGAAACGGGAAAATTCCGGGGTGAGCGGATTCCTTTTCATCCATCCTCCACAGGCATAAAGATAGAAGTCATCTTTAGGGGAGACCGTCGGATCGAGATTTTCCATATCGATTCCGTGGCGTGAATCGGATTCATGTGTTCCTTCTTCCTGAGCATGGTATTTTCCGGGAGCGGACATACCATCTATATATATATGATCGATTCTTTTCATTTTCAGTGATCGTTGATTATTTCATATGAGTCGTTGGCTCATATGTCTGGCTTCACCTTAAGTTCGTCGAGATGACTCTGCGCCTCTTCCCACACCTCCATCTCCTTATCAAGGCATGAGCTTACCTCGGAGTATTCCCTGAGCACCTCATCCGACGCATCGCCCGATGCAAGACGTCGTTCAAGTTCAGCCTGCCTATTCTCAAGATCAGCGATAGCTTCTTCAGAGGCTTTGAGCGCTTTCTCCGCTTTTCGGAGTGTCTTCTCACGTTCTTTCTGTTCGGCATACGACAGCTGGCGGGGCTGGAGTCCTTCGTCGCATGTCGCTTCATCTACAGTGCCTGAGGTGGTGATAGATGCCGCCCCGGATGAGAGGGATATATCCTTCCTTTCCAGATCGGAAAGATTCTCGAGTCTTTTTTTATTAAGGAACTCATATATGCCTCCAAGATTCTCCTTCACTTTGCCCCCACCGAATTCATAAACCTTCTCGACAAGACCATCGAGAAATTCGCGGTCGTGGCTTACTACTATCACTGTGCCGTCGAAATCCTTTATGGCATCCTTGAGGATATCCTTGGTCTTCATGTCGAGATGATTGGTAGGCTCATCGAGAATAAGGAAGTTGACCGGCTCAAGCAGCAGCTTTATCATGGCGAGCCTTGTCTTCTCTCCTCCGGAAAGAACCTTCACCTTTTTGTCGGAGGCTTCTCCTCCGAACATGAATGCCCCGAGAATGTCGCGGATACGGGTGCGGATGTCGCCTACGGCAACATTGTCGATAGTGTCGAACACACTTATCGACTCATCAAGAAGTTGAGCCTGATTCTGAGCGAAATATCCGATCTTGACATTATGCCCGAGCTTCAGGTGGCCGTCAAAAGGTATCTGGCCCATTATGCATTTCACAAGCGTTGACTTGCCTTCACCGTTCTTACCCACGAAGGCTACCTTCTCTCCTCGTCGCAAAGTGAACTCGGCTCCGGAAAACACCACATGATCACCGTAGGTTTTCCCGAGATTCACCACGATAAGCGGAAAATCGCCGCTTCTCGGCGCCGGAGGGAATTTCAGGCGCAGGCGCGATGTGTCGACCTCGTCAACTTCGATAGGAACTATTTTCTCAAGTTGCTTGATACGGCTCTGCACCTGCACGGCTTTCGTAGCCTTGTAGCGGAACCTCTCTATGAAATCCTTGGTGTCGGCTATGAGTTTCTGCTGGTTCTCGTAGGCGCGCATCTGTTGTGCTACCCTTTCTTCTCGCAGTTTCACGAAAGGGGTGTAGCTCACCTTGTAATCATATATTTTCCCGCATGATATCTCGATGGTGCGTTTCGTCACGTTGTCAAGGAAAGCGCGGTCGTGACTCACAAGAACGACTGCTTTGGCCTTCGTGGCGATAAACTGCTCAAGCCATTGTATGGACTCAATGTCGAGGTGATTGGTTGGCTCGTCGAGGAGAAGCACATCAGGGCGGCGCAGAAGTATCTTCGCAAGTTCCACACGCATGCGCCATCCTCCGGAAAACTCGCTCGTGGGACGGTCGAAATCAGTGCGCAGAAATCCGAGACCCACGAGAGTGCGCTCGATCTCGGCCTCGACATTGGTCGTGTCATCGACTGCTATCCTGTGGCTGAGGAATTCAATTTTCTCAAGAAGACGGGCATAATCCTCGCTTTCATAATCCTCGCGCTCAGCGAGCGAGACGTTGAGCTTTTCCAGCTCGGCCTCCATGTCAAGCCTCTCTTTGAAGGCTTTTTTGGTCTCCTCAAGGATAGTGGTGTCGTCGGCTATCTTCATCTGTTGCGGCAGATAACCTATGGTCAGTCCGGAGGGACGCCCGATACTGCCGGATGTCGGTTCCTGCTCTCCGGCAAGAATTTTCAAAAGAGTTGATTTCCCGGCTCCGTTCTTGCCGACAAGCGCTATCTTGTCGGTCGGGTTGACCACGAAGGATATGTCGGTGAAGAGAGGACGGGAGGAAAATTCCACCGAGAGATTGTTTATCGATATCATTTCTTAAGTTCTTCGGTGCCTTTTTTGTTGATTCGTTCAAACTGTTTTGTCTGTTGCTCGTCAAGGTTGCTCTCTTCTTTGCTCAGTCGCATGCCGATAGCGAAGACGGTGAGCACCTCTTTCTGCTCGTCGGCAGTCAGCTCCTCAGGCTTTTTCTTAGAGAATCCTATGGCATCGTCCATCCCGGTCTCATATATGTCGATGAGCTCAGTGTAGTCTTCAGACGAGAGATTGTCTTTCCCGAGAATCTCGTCGGCTTTTTTCTGGTCGAAACCTGAAGTGCAACATGTTAGGAGAGCCAGCATGCAGATTCCCGCTATATTCTGGAGTATTTTTTTCATAACAAAGGGATTTTCCCCAAAATTAATGAAAAAATGCCAAAAGGCAAAACAAAAAATCACCCCCACGAAGATGGAGGTGATTTTTATATGTCGAGCCGGATTTTTGATTACATCATGCCGCCCATGAACGCTGCTATTATGGTGTTTATCAAGCATATATAA
>CAJUQP010000031.1:0-2071 GCA_910588245.1 uncultured Muribaculaceae bacterium
TTCACAATTGGAGGTGCAATACTCGTGCGTAACATATAAGTTTATTTAAACTCTACTTGTTATTTTTGACCTTGACGGTACCCTCCTAAACACTATCTACGACCTTGGAGAGGCCTGTAACTATGCTTTACGCAAGATGGGATTTGCACAGCATCCTATTCCCGCTTATAATTATATGGTGGGAAATGGAGTGAGAAAACTCATAGAGCGCGCACAACCTGATGCCGACTGTGATACTGTAGACAAACTGCTCGCCCTTTTCAAGGAGTATTACGATAAGAACTGCATGGTAGACACCAAGCCTTACAAGGGAATTCCGGAACTTCTCTCCACTCTCAACGAGAGTGGAGTGGCAGTGGCTGTCGCCTCCAACAAATATCAGGCTGCCGCCACACGTATAGTCAGACATTTCTTCCCCGATATTGAGTTCGTGACTATCCAGGGGCAGATGGAAGGGAGGCCCACGAAACCGGATCCCTCGATAGTTTTTTCTGTGCTTGCCGATCATCCCACTCCAAAATCGCAGGTGCTTTACGTTGGCGATTCCGGAGTGGATATGGAGACCGCTCGTCGTGCCTGTGTCGAATCTATTGGAGTGACATGGGGGTTCCGTCCCGCTACAGAACTTCGCGATGCTCACGCTGATCATATAGTCAGCTCACCATCTGAGATCCTCGATTTCCTGTCCGATCCTTTCTGAGTGGATGCTTCCTCTCATTGGCTTTCCCCTCTCTCCATGCTGTCTATGTCGTGGATTATGCTTGTGGAGATGACGTGCTGCTTCGCGGCGAGTCATACTTCATTCATCATTCGAGTCGCAGCGACAGCTCAGCGGCCGTCAGTTTCTATTCTCGATAACGCTAAGAAAATAGAAATTATGAATCCTTTGATTTTCATTCCGCTACTCGGAACTATTATCGGAACTATAATCGGCGCTCGTATTCATAAGAACTACAAACGCAGAGAAGGAAATTCTAAAATGAAGAATATACTCACCTTACTTTTATTGTGCCTTGCGGCGGTAGCTGCAAACGCGCAGAATGAAGCCGACATCGAGGTCAGCTACAACTATAAGCATTTCCACCGTCGAGGGAGTGAACAGAATCACCAGATGATCTTACTCGCCAATTCCACATCATCAAAATTCTACAATCCTATCACTGAGTATCTTGATTCATTGGAGTCAACTCCTGAGGGAAGGGATACGTATAATCAGATGAAAATGGCAGCATTCACTTCCGGCAATATGAAAAATGTTCCGAAACGCAGCGTCCCCATGTATATATTCAAAAACAAAGACGGCAATACAGATGTATTTGATGGGAATATCACTTCAATGTTCCGATATACTGAACCTTACGAAGCTCAGACATGGGAAATAAGAGACTCGACAAAGAATATTCTTGGATATGAGTGTCTTATGGCAAGTTCTGACTACCACGGCAGGCACTGGACCGCATGGTTCACCCCGGAAATCCCCATACAGGATGGCCCTTGGAAACTGTCGGGTCTCCCCGGCTTGATTCTTGAAGCACAAGAAGAATCCGGGCAACATCAATTTACAGCTACTGGAATTAATGCCACGGCAAAACCGATAACGCCCAATCTCGGAGCCGACCATTATGAAAAGACCGACCGAATTTCAATGCTGAAAACACTCCGAAAGTTTGAAGATAATCCTGTAGCCGGATTAAGTGCCTCAATGGGTGTGAGCATCAAGGTTCGCGGAGAAGTAAAAGTTGATAAAACACTCGATTTCCTTGAAACGGATTATAGGTAAAAAACATATTCCCCAATATAAATACAAGCAACCCCGGCAGTGATGTCGGGGTTGTCTATTTTCATTTGTCACTTGAAGATTTCATCGACACGGTTGACGGCATCGCTTTCTTTTGGTCGATGATTTTTGCATATATCTGCGTTGTGGCAATATTCTTGTGTCCCGGCAGTTTGCTTGTCGTGTATAGGTCAACATCGAGAGTAAGCATCAGGGTTGCAAAGTATGGCGCGTCACGTGAAAGGTGAATTCTTTCTTTACCTCTGCGGCTTTCTTCCCTTTTGACCCCTGAAT
>CAJUQP010000031.1:2171-41270 GCA_910588245.1 uncultured Muribaculaceae bacterium
CTTGACTCTTGACCCTTCACTCTTGACTCTTGACCCTTCACTCTTGACTCTTGACCCTTCACTCTTGACTCTTGACTCTTCACTCTTGACTCTTGCCCTTCTCTTTCCGTCCGAATGCCGGATCGATGTGCACTTTGAGGCAAACGAGAAGGGTGGCTGCACATGTGGCCATCACGATCCAGAAAAAGTTGACATATCCCTGTGGCCCGTCGGCTCCGAGCAGATTATATTCTCCACAAATCTCATGCAACCATCCTGCGGCCATCCCGGGTATCATCATTCCAAGAGCCATGAAAGCCGTGCAAAATGCATAGTGTGATGTCTGACTCTCACCACGGCTGAAATAGATGAGATAGAGCATATAGGCGGAGAATCCGAATCCATAGCCGAATTGCTCAACGAAAATCGCAGATGATATCCAGAAGAAATTATCGGGCTGTAGCATCGCGAGCAGGCAATAGAACACGCATGGCAGCGTCAGGCTCAAAGCCATAGGCCATAGCCAGCGTCTTAATCCTCCTCTCGATATGGCTAAGCCTCCGATGATGCCTCCGAGAAGCAGGGCTATGACGCCTACGGTGCCGTTGACAAATCCTACCTGCGATGTTGTCAGTGCCAATCCACCGGCATCGCGAGGAGCCACAAGGAAAGGTTGCACAAGTTTTATACATAATGCTTCCGGCAGACGGTAGAGGAGCATGAACGCCAGGGCGGTGCCGACATATCTTTTTTTGAAAAATGTGACGAAAGTGCGGCAGAAATCTCCGAGTATGGTTTTGGGTGTCACCCCTTTCTGCGCCACATCATCCGGCGGCGATGGCATGACTCTCATGTGATACAAGGCCACGGCTATGAAGAATATGGAAAGTAGCGCGAAAACGAGGGCCCATGAAAGGGGGATATTGCCTGTTGTGGTCTCGAGCCATCCGGCAAGGATCACAAGTCCCCCCTGGCCTATGACACTGGCGATGCGATAGAAAGTGGAACGTACACCTACGAATGCTGCCTGATCATGAGGAGGAAGCTCAAGCATGTAGTAGCCGTCGGCTGCTATGTCGTGGGTTGCCGAAAAGAATGCCATAAGCCAGAAGACGGCAAGTGTGGTGGAGAAAAAGAATCCGGTAGGCAGAAAGAAGGCTACACAGGCCATACAGATGCCGATTAGCAGTTGCATGGCGATGGCCCACCAGCGCTTTGTGCGGAAAAGATCAACAAAAGGACTCCAGAATGGCTTGATCACCCAGGGGAGATAAAGCCAGCCAGTATAAAACGCCATCTCCTTAAGGCCTATACCAAGCCGCACATACATGAGAACTGTCAAGGTATTGACTGCGAAATAGGGCAGTCCCTCAGCTATATATAAGGTTGGAATCCACCACCAGGGCGACTTGCGCACTTCTGAATTCATGATGAAAGGTTGTTTACGTTTTTATCGGGAAGGGAGTGCCACTTCAGAATATATGGCCGCGATCTCCTCTTTCGTGATGTTGCGGTAATCTGATTCTCTGGGCACTATGAGGAGTCCCGCCATGTCGATGCAACCGGGACTTATTATTCGCTGCATAATGTCTGTCCTGAAATAGCAACCGGGACGGTGGGCGATGCGTGGCACGACAACAAATCTTAGCAATCCGTCGTCAGCTATCCAGAAAAAGCTGTTGACAGACTCCGGATCACGCAGATTGCCCTCCGGGTCAGGACCGCCGGCATGCAGTCCGGCCGCAAGTGTGGCGTGTCCGGATTTATCGGGCGAAACAACTCCCGAGATGAAAAGCCAGGGGAGATCAAGGCCTGATTCCACGCTGAGCATTATCCCCTTTCTCTCCGACGGATGAATTCTCTCTGCGAGACGCAACAGGGGAAGCTCGTCTTTGAGCACAGCCTGCATATGGAGATGATCGGGAGCCGAGGCCCCGGCGCGCGCGCCGTTGAAGAATACCGCCATCCCGGGTAGGGTCTCAGCTATGGAGACAATGTCGGAGGGAACGTGATCTTGTGGCCGATGTTGTGCAGATGCGATTGTAAGGTGTATCGGGAGTATGGGATAGGGATTGAGGAGCATTTCCCAGCCGGGCACGATATCGACTGACATCTGCTCCTTCGGTCGGTTGGAACAGCAAAGGAAACACTTTCTCGCTTTTATTGCCTCTTTGTCAATCTTAGCTCCGGTTGAGACCATCCTGGCTGGATTGAACTGGATTCCTATCTCGAGGTCACCCAGGGTGACATGCCGGCGCTCAACATTGACTAGCGCGTCGTAGTTGCGTTTGGCAAGATCCCATACGCTAAGCTGGGTCTCGACAAATGAAGCTACATCCTCATGACTTAATCTCATCATCCTTGTCAACGTTGGCTCGTATACGGGCGATCATCTCCACCGACCGCAGGAAATCCTTATATTCGTTGTTAGCGTTCACCTTCTCTATGGAAAGATCTGCATCGCTGTTACCCTCCCAGCGGCGGCAGCAATAAATCGGCTCGAAAATCCTTCCGACTGCATATTCCCTGCTTATACGCAGGCACATGGCGTAGTCTTCGCCATAGCTGACATTCGGGAAAAGTATGTTTCTCGCCACTGGAGTGAAAAATGCTCTCGGCGCCCCGAATCCGTTTATGCGCAGGGCGTTGTTGGCACCGTTGAGTGCCGTCCATTCTTTATGGTCGATCACTCCGGGAGGTATGGGATTGAGATTGAAATCTGTCATCACATAACTGCCTATCACCATGGCGCATCTGTCGGCATGGAATTTATCTACGATCCTCGAGAGCGTGGTTTCATCGAGATACATGTCATCTGAGTCAAGTTGTACGGCGAATCGCCCGCAGTGATCGGAGAGGAGAGCCTTGTTCCAGCACCCTCCTATGCCCAGAAACTCGTTCTCCTCAGCCTTAAGGAGTATCAGGCGTGGATCGTCGATGGCTTCGAGTAGTTCACGGGTACCGTCGGAGCTGCCGTTATCCACGACTATTACGTTATAGGGGAATGTTGTCTGCTGGGCAAGTGCGGATCTCACGGCATCGCCAATCGTGGCCACTCTATTCCTTACCGGTATTACCACGGAGGCCTCTACAGGGAATTCCCCCTCCCCAAGGTCGGGATGAAGGGGCGCGAGAGAGACCATAGCGTCGATATCTATAAGGAAGTCGGTGAATACCCTCTCCATATGAGCCTGATAGAAGCTGTTGCGAGGATCGACATAGTCATGCTGCTTCTCGCCGCTTTTCCTATAATCCTCTTTCTCCACAGTGTAGAGATATTCGGGCAGTGAAGCGACAGTCTTACCGATCGACATCCTGAGTCTCAGGGCATACCATCCACCGTCGGGAGAGTCGGATTCATACGAGAAGCCTTCAGAGGCGGCGAGGGCGTCCGCGGCATTGAGCATCACTACGCTCCCGAAGTCGAAATCATTTCTCACTGAGCCAAACTGATAGTCGTTGGCCGGATGTAGTATTATTCTTCCGTCGGCGGTTTTTTCACGGTAGTGGCTGTAGGTGATCGAGGCATCTGAATCTGCCGAGATCTCCTCCATGCGCTGCATGAAATTGCTGTCGAACGTCACCTTCCTGTCATCGAGCTTCACAAGCACGAACTGCTCGAGGCTGTTCTTGCAGATTTCATCTCTCAGGGCATCTATATTTGTGAATTGTATGAGTTTCATCTTTTAGGTAGTTTACTTAATGTCATTTCCCCAGATAGCCGAGAATCTCCCTCATCAGTGAGAAGCGGTCGGCCTCCTCGGTTATCGATTCGAAAGGAATGCTCATAACCACTCCGCGGCTTTTACCCTTCTTGGTCATCACTCCCGCCGCTTCTCCTGTATCGGGGAACATCAGGAAGATTTCAGAGTCCATATTCTGTGACGGTACAAGTATATCGGGTCGTTGCACGATATATTGCCGCTCATTGAGGGTGTTGCTGAAAGCTATGTCATCGGCTTTGCCGAGACGACCGTTAAGACGCACTTTCCCGGTAAGGGAGAAAGCGCCCTCGCCTTTTGAGACTCCGAGGGTCTTCTCTGCGAAGTCTGTGCTCCCGTGTGAGGCTCTTGAATCGAGAAGGTCGCTTACGACATATTCCCCGCTCACCATCAGGTCGCCGCCACGATGAGTGTAGTCGGAAAGTTCCTTCTGTAGCCTTGCCGGGAATGCGGAGTATCTGATGCCGGTGTTGCCGTTGCCGGTGATGGTTGTCTTCTGCCGCCCAAGAATAAGATCTACTATGTTGTAATCGCTGAGGCGCACATCCCCGGCCATTACCGCACCTACGCTCGCCGATACGAATCCTTTGCCGGCCGCCGCTATCGCCTTACCATGGAGATAGGGGAAATCGAATGTGTTGCCGGCGATGATCTGCGAGGCGAGATCTCCGTTGCTGCGGCCGAAAGATTCTCCGGCGTTGCGCCGGAATTCGGTCTGGTAACCCATGAAGGATATGTCACGGATATGAGGCACGCCGAAATCCTCATTGGCTCGGAATCCGGCGTTGCCGTCTTCCGAGAAATGCTCCGGGCCGCTGACTCTTGTGAAGCCGTTGACAATAAGCACTGGCGAGTCATGCCCGTCTCCTTCGCGCAGAGCCAGTGTCTCGGAAGGGAAAGCGAGTCCGCCTTCGTTGGCTGCCACGATTCTGAAAGAATGTATGTCGTTGTCTTCCACTGCCACGTCGAAATGCGTGAGGGTTGTCTCTCCGAGCAGGTGGAAGCCAAGTTCGTCTCCTGAGCGCTCGAATACGAGATATTTTTTTGCTACGGCTGTAGGCTCGAGCCTGTCGGCCATCGGTTCCCATTTCAGCCGGTAGTGGTTCTTCTTGACACGGCGAATGGAAAAATCTTTCACCGGAAGAGGTTGCACGACAAATTTGCGGTCTTTTCTCTCCGATACGAAGCGCCCGATCGCCTTATAGATAGAGCGGCCTACAGTGAAACGGAACGCCGGGTCGAGAGCATACCACATGTCGGCGAAATTCTGATGGCTCATGAACTCTATCAGCGAGGTCGGCACCTCAGGGACGCGGGCCTCCACATATGATTTGTCCCACATTGAGCGACGCGTCCAGTTCGGTTCCCAGGTCTGGCGGATATCTCCGGAGATCTGGCGCATGAGCATGTCGGTCAGTGTTCTGGAATTGGATCGGGGTGTGCCGTCGACATACATGTCGCCTCCGTTGGTGTAATAGATGCCAAGTGTGCCCACAAATGAATCGTCGGCTCTCTTGCCGGCGTCGGAATGTAGTGCGACGGTCACGTCGACAGGAATGTTGAGACCATCCTGGCCGGGAAGTACCCGCGAGCCACCGGCGAGGTAGTTCACCCAATGTCCTCTCGACGTATAGTCATCCTTATAGTCGTCTGTGCCGTGATAGGGTGAATAGACGCTCTCCGGCATGCCGGCCCACTGGAGCCAATAGCGAGCTCCTTCGAGATAGCGGGGGAGACCTGAAGTCTTGAACACAGGTGCTGAACCTTTCGGAAGTTCTTCCACCGGTTTCGTCTGAACGGCCACTGTGTCGGCTGCCTCGGTGATATCTTTTGTCTCTTCTACTACCTCAGTCTCTTCGGAAGACTCCTCCTCTTCTGTCTCTTCGCTCTCATCATCTTCTTCTGCCGACTCGTTGCCCGGGGTCATGGCCGCGATGTCTTCCTCAGGTGTGGATGGATCGTAATATACGTCGGAACGCCTGCTGCTGCGGGCTATGTTGCCCATACCCCCTCCGATCTTCACTGCGTCGGCGGTGATGACTTTTCCTGCCGTTTTGGATAGGTTGGAGAGGGTCACCACTGGTTCAGTGTCGCTGTAGCCGGCCTCCAGAGGAAAAGTGCCCAGATAAATCCAGGTGCTTCCTCCCATAGTCTGGTTGACCCGGAATTCGCGCGATCCTCCCGAATAGTTGACGGTGTAGCGGGCGTCCTCGGCCGATTCCGGCAACGATTTATAGCTGACATATATGGCATACTCTCCGTCTTCAGGAATATCGGCATACCATGCCGCAACCGATGGGGCGCCCGACGTCACGGTAGTGGTCTGGCGATACGTGCCGTTCTCGAAGGGGTTTTCTGTGTCGCGGAAATCCTTAAGGTCATAGATGAATCCTTCCTCCTCCCCGGTGGTCCATGAGGTCTGTCCTGTCATCTCCTTATAATATGGCTGGGAGAAGAGTTGTCCGGAATCGTTGGTGTCGTTGTCGACGATCACCTCGTTGCGGTTCACGTCTCTTTCTTTAGGGAGAAGGACGTAAGCTCCCGCATTCTCAAGCATCGGTACTACGTATGGAAGTATATAGCTCATCGTGTGGGTGTCCTCCACAACTTGAAAGAGCTGCGGGCGTTGCCAGAGCCAGCTTCCTCCGGATGGCTTGAAATAACGTCCGTGGCTGTGCCACAGCGCCACGATATCTCCTTCCATCCCTTTCTTGGCATTGACATAGGGTTCTGCAGGGACTACGAAAGGTATGTTTTTCCGGTATTGTTCCGGAAGTTTGTCGATTGTGGTTATGAAATATGCATAGTTTTTGTCGCGCACGTTGAGCGATACGTAATAGTCGGCGATGGAGTCGGGGAGTACTGATTCGATTTTTTTCTTCATCGACGATACAAGCTCCGATGTCACCGGCAGATATGTGAAGTTTTCGTTGAGCTTCACTTTAGCCGTTTTCGTGCGCGAGTCGGGGGTGACGCTGTTCACACGGAGTCCGCCGGGATTGATGTTCTCAGGTATCCACTTTATCACCTCATCGTTGACAAGGAGTGTCAGCGAGTCGTTGGCGATAATCTCTGCCGGCGGGACATATTGCTTATGGGTGATTGTCCGGCTTCTGCGTGTCCGTTTCTTTCTTGTAGTTCTTTTCTTGGAGCGTTTTTTCTTATTCTTTGAAGAGGATTTCCTGGTTTTTGATGTCTTTTTTTTCTTGCTTACAGCTGTTGTCTTTGCTTTTGTCTTCTTGCGGGCCTCTGATGCCTGCGAGACCGCGATGCCTGTCAATGCAATGATGAAAGCCAGGATTATATATGTGAATCTTCTAAATTTCATTATGTAATGATTTCTTGATAATAGGGGAGATAGGCATCCGGCCATACGTGCCTTGCTGCCATCGAACCACAAAATTAAGTAAAAAAAACATCTTCTCAAAATCGTTATGTGTTAATCCCCGTTAACAGTATTGATCAAATATTTCCTTATGCTCCATGTATCCCTTTCAGCTCCTACATTTTCTAACATACCTCTAAAGAAAAATTATTTCTTTCCTCTAAAGAAAAAATCATTTCTTTATATTGTCGGTGTGGGAATCTCAAGATTTTCATATAATTTTGCATTATGGAACTGTCTAAAACCGACTCAGAAATGAATTTTTACCATAATATAATATTTAAATTATTGCTTATCATGGTGCTTTTTACGCCAATTGAAAGCTTTGCCGATATCCGCGACAGGCTTAAAGATGGTCTTCAATACCTGCAAAAGCATCCTGACGATAAGAGTGTGCTCAAGGAAGTGACATATTATTATCTAAATCTCGCTGATTATGACAAAGCACTTGAATATGGTGATAGGCTCCTTCAGCTCGGCAAAAAGACCGGCGACAGAGATTTTGCGGAACTCCACGGGCTTATTGCGAAAGGGCAGACTTCAAATATGATGGGTGATAATCAGAACGCGTTCAGATGTCTTGAGACAGCCCGGCTGATAGCGGAAGATAATGAAGATCATGACGCGCTCAGTTCTGTACACAACGGCCTTGGAATGTATTATCAATATTCTTTGTCCGACAATTATTCGGCTATCTATCACTATTTCACTTCGCTTGAAGAAGCTCAGCTCTCGGGCAACGAGCGGAGATATGGCATAGTGTTGGGAAATCTCTCAGAGGCTTTTCTTCTCGGGAAGGACCGGAGTGGTTTGCAATATGCTGAAAAGGCCTACGAGCTGGCAAAAAGGAGGGGAGAGTCCTTGCCTCTCTTCTTTGCATGTCTTAATCTGGCTCAGTTCCACATATTGTGTGGCGATTACGAGTCTGTGCCCTCCCTTCTGAGTGAGACCGAGAAGCATGCCGACATCGCGGGTTGTAACGGACATGTCGATATATCTTTGGCTAAAGCCGCATATCTCGATGGAATTGGCGATATGAATTCTGCCCTGAAGGAGTGTGAGAATGCTATAAACAATACTGAACCGACTCCCGACGCAATAAGAACCCAGGCTTATCTGACGTATGGAGAAATACTGAGAAAGATCGGTAAATGTAATTCCGCGATTGAAGTGCTTCAAAAAGGTTTGGAGAATGCAAGGACAAACGACCTTCATTCTTTCGTAGGCGATATTTTGAAGGAACTCGCACTCTGCTACAGGGAGACAGGTCAAATGGAACTTGGCCTTGAGTACAGTCTCAAATATTCCGATTGTCTCGACAGTATCCACAATGTCAGTAGGGAACGTTCGCTTCAGGAAGCACGCATAAAGCATGAGATATATGCCAAAGAAAAGGAGATATCGGCTCATAAGATGGAGCTTGAAAGAAGCAATACTCGTTTCGGAGTGGTGTGTGTTGTTCTCGTTCTGCTACTACTCCTTTTCGGTGTCTTCATCACATCCTATCGTAAGAAAGGGAAACTATATAAAGCCATTGTAAAGCAGAATTCCGAATCAATAACCCGGGAAAATGCCTTGCAAGATAGTCTTAAGAAAGCGAAGGAAAGGGTTGAGAGATTGGAGAATGATCTTAAGAGTTCCTCACAGTCAGTATCTCTTTCTGACGAACGAGCTGACGACCTGGCAGCACGTTTTACATCGATAATGCTTGAAAAGCGTCTGTTTTGTGATCCATCCATCTCTCTCGCATCTGTGGCTGAATGCCTTAATACGAACCGTACTTATTTATCGAAGGCAATAAACGAAAAACTCGGAAAGACCTTTACGCAAGTTATAAATGATTACCGTATTCACGAGGCCATAAGAATGATGTCGGAAAAACAGTCGAACGTTCCTTTGAAGCAGATATGCTTTGACGTCGGGTTTAGCTCAATCTCCACTTTTTATTCTTTATTCCAGAATGTGACTGGAATGACCCCGGCAGTATACCGCTCTAAATTAAACAGCCTTTGAAGACAACAATTGTATTCATATTTTCCTTTTCAAGATTCCGTACGACTTTCAAGGTGTGGATGAGTCATGAAAAGTGTATTCTGTGCGCTTCCTGACAGGTATATAACCGAAATGCGACTGAGATCCCAAGGGTCTCAGTCGCATCCCGTATGTCTTTATTGGAAAGCTCCGATGAGAATCCCTCCCACTTCAGTATGTTAAAAAATTTTGCGGATTCTTCAATTTTACAAATCAGGAAATGATTAATTTGCGGACAATTACATAAGGTTTTACATTTGCGGAAAATAACCGGATATTGCTGATGTCTTGTTGTATCGGATTCCGGATGTATGCATATAAACTGTTACATAAAAATTTTCCAAATGTTAAAACCTAATTCAAGAATCCTTGTCATGGCCATTTTGTCCATGATACTTCCTTTGGCTTCGACAGCGCAGACAGACTATCTGCTGCTCAAGGGACAGATCGAAACTGAAAAACCTGTCGAAGTGACGGTCATATATGACAGTGTTGGCGACACCTATGTGAAGAGTCTTAAGACATCGGCCGACGGACGTTTCGAATATTCAGGAAACATGCCTGATAACGGCACGGATGTTTTGATTTATGCCGGATCTGACATCTACGGTGCATTTCTGCAGAATGGCAAAACTGCGGAGATATTCATAAAGGGAAAGAATGCTTCTTTTGCCGGAGATAATATGGCGGAGAACGAGTTTTTTAATGCCTATGAACAGGCTTTCAACCCTATGAAGTATAAGCCTTCCGGTGACCAGGCATTCGTGTTGAAAGAATACAAAAAAAATCTTGATAATAGTCGTGAGGATCTCATTTCGAGGCTGCCGCGCCTGAAGTCTGGAGTCAGGGAGAGGGGAGAGCGTATGACAAAGTCATATTACGATAAGACTCTATGTCAGCTTCTCGGCATGGATCAGTCTTATAATGGAAATGTCCATGATTCGGAGATCGATTCTATTGTGGCAACTGTTGATCCCAATGCTGATGAATCAAGATTGTCAGGAATTATAAACTATTGGTACAACAAGAGTGACCTCCACAAAAACTCTAATGTCGTTGATATTACCGAATATATAGCACAGCAGTATGCCGGCATCGATAGCCTTCTGACTAATGAAGGAAATAAAAAAAATCTCTGGAAGACTCTCGGAGGCATGTACTATATGTATCAGCCCTCTGATGAAGATGTGGCAAAGTTCCTCAATGCTGTAGAGCCGCAGCTTGTCAAAGCTCCCAAAGTGAGGGAATATCTTGCTGAGGTTCGCGATGCATATAAGCCTAAAATCAAAGACGGCGATAAACTCGCTACCGACCCAATTGTAATATCATCCGACGGTAAAGAATGCCGTCTTTCTGATCTTATAGGTAAGAATGTGGTCTACATCGACATATGGGCCACCTGGTGCATGCCGTGCTGTAAGGAAATACCATTTATGGAAAAGGTGGCAAGTCATTATAAAGGCAATGACAAAATATCGTTCCTAAGTCTCTCGAGAGATGAGAATACCGAGGCCTGGCAAAGGAAACTTGCAAAAGATAAACCTGAATGGGCACAATATATATTCGAGAAGAGCTCTGGCGATGAATTTATGAATGCCATGGGAATCAATGGAATACCAAGATTTTTAATTGTAGGTAAAGACGGGAGGCTAATAGCTGCTGATGCTGCCCGACCTTCTGATGAGAATATTATCGAGATACTCGACAAGGCCATTGATATGTAATGAGGTGATTTATTTGCTTACCTTAAAACAACTGAATGGTCAATTATATATTGAACAATCCGTATATTTCTATGAAAAATTTGATTATACACATATTATTGCTTGGCTCAGCTGTTTTCATGCCTTGTCTCGCAAATGCACAAGATAGGGAACGTGGGTCGGCGACGTCAATCATGCACGATATCGATGACAAGACCATTATGGGAACTGTGCTTGATGAGAACGGCGAACCTCTGCCGGGTGCTACTATCAGAGTGGAGGGTACAAATCAGGTGGCGGCAACTGATATTGAAGGTAATTTTTCCATACTTGCCGCGAAAAAGAACCCGACTATCCTTATCACATACGTGGGCATGAAGCCTGTGACACTCCATATAGATGGGAAAAAGGGCTATCTGCAGATTAAGATGGAACCAAATCCAAGTCTGATGGATGAAGTCGTAGTCACGGGATATCAGAACATCAAACGGGAGAATGCAACGGGATCTTACCAGGTGATCACCTCTAAAGACCTTGATAAACGTAGTGTGCAAGACCTTAGTTCAAACCTTGAAGGTAGAGTGCCCGGTCTTGTTAAAAACGGGAAATCCTCAAGTTCCGACGAAGATGCGTTCACAATCCGTGGAAGAGGTTCGTTCCAGGCCCGCACCGCACCTCTCGTTGTAGTCGACGGTCTCCCGATAGAGGGTGGAATGTCGACAATCAATCCCTATGATATAGAAAATGTAACTGTTCTCAAGGATGCCGCGGCAGCATCGATCTATGGGGCAAGGGCATCTAACGGCGTCATTGTAGTGACTACGAAACAGGCCAAGAGTGAGAAGCTTAGCGTGGACTTGAATGTCGATTTCACTTTCAGCGAAAATCAGGACTACTCCAATTTTGAATGGGCATCTTCCGCAGAAATGATTGAATTGGAAAGATATAATTTTGCGGCGATGCTTGCCGATCCGACACAATCATACCTTAAGAGCGTCATGTCGAGATATGACGGCGGACGAATCAACGGTATTTCCAAGGTGATGCGTCTGTTTATCAAAAATCAAAAAGGTGAGCTTAGCGACAGCGATCTTGAGGCAACCCTGGCGAAATGGGGAAAAAACGACTACAGGAAGGAATGGCAGGACGTTTATAACCGTTCGCAGGCGCGGCAGCAATATAATATCGGTGTAAGGTCGCAGGGGAAAGTGTTGAACTCTAACCTTGTCCTGAATTTTGCTCATGATAATATGGGAATCAAAAAGGAGCACCTTAATTCGCTTACTCTCAAATATCGTGGTGACATCAAGGCGGCGAACTGGCTTGATGTCGCGGTAGGAGTTAATATCCTCAACAACAGGACCAGGACTCATGATTTCGGAACCACAAGTTACGCCGATATTAATTCTTTCATGCCATATGAAAGTATGTATGCCGACGACGGTACTCTCTCCGGCATGGAAGCGGAGATTTATCCCGGATACGATGCCTTTAATAATGCGGCTCTCGAACTCAAGGATTGCACTTTCAATCTTGCCAATGAAATGAACAAAAACTTCAGAGACAACCGCTATACCAATACCAGGGCTTTCATTCATGCCAATTTTAAATTGCTACCGGGTTGGGACGCAAGCGCTCAGTTCCAGTATGAGGATATCTACGGAAGTTCGAAAACCATATGGGATGCCGACACATATATGATGAGAAAACTCTATAGCGCCTTCACAACTGGAGGACATGTCGGAGTCTGGGAAGAGGATCCTGATTTCAACATTGAGGATGCATTCAATGATCCGGACTATGACTGGACTCATTTCGGCCAGAAATATGTGGAATATGATCTTCCGACAGAGCATCACATCCCTGACAACGGACTGCGCAGGGACACAAAATCCGAAAGCCAGTATTATACGTTCAGGACTCAGACAGACTATAAGCAGACCTTCGGCCGACATGCTGTCGAGGCTCTTGCAGGATTCGAGTATCGTCAGACGCATTCTGACTATCAGTCGAATGTCTTCTACGGATATGACCACCAGACTCAATCGAACCTCAACATAATGACCGACTGGGCATTCCTTAATAATCCCTCGGTCGGAGTATTTGGCGATGAGGTCCCTTTGATGGGAATGCCTTTACTCGATTTCAGCACTTCTGATGTCATGCATCGATATTATTCGATATATTTTACAGGTAATTATGTTTACGATACACGCTATTCCATTTTCGGAAGTTATCGCGTGGATAAGACCGATCTTTTCGGCACAGATCCTAAATTCAGAGGGCGTCCGTTATGGTCTGTCGGTCTTAGCTGGAACGCGCACAACGAACCTTTTTTAAACAATCTTGAATGGATAAGTGCCCTGAAAGTAAGGGGCAGCTATGGCCTGACGGGCAATATAGATTCATCGGTATCCTCATATCTCATAGCTAAAATGAAAATCAATTCCATCACCGGAGACAAATATGGATCCTTGGTTTCGCCTCCCAATGATCAACTTCGCTGGGAAAAGACTGCCACATGGAATATCGGAGCGGATTTCGCATTCCTCAACTACCGTATAAACGGTTCGATTGATTATTACCACAAGAAAGGAACCGATATCCTGACAGTGACCGATCTCGACCATACCAATGGCTGGGAGAGTCTTACAATCAATAGCGGAAGCCTGACTAACAATGGAATTGAACTTCAGCTCGACGGACGTATCTTGCAGGCGATTTCTCGTGATCAGCTGGGCATAAGCCTCGGTGTGAATTTCTCTTATAATAAAAACAAAGTCACCAAAGTGTCGCACTATGCCAGCAGTGGTGCGGAATATCTTCAGACAAGTCTTAAGGAAGGGTATCCTTTAAACTCATTGTTCTCTTTCGATTATGCCGGATTTGTCGAGGACGACGGACAATATTACATGGGTTGGCGCGACCATAACGGCGATGTGCAGACCACTCCGATAAGCAATTCAAAGTTTGCGATAGAAGATGCGGTTTATTGCGGCACTGCGACTCCGAAATTCAGTGGCGCTATTATTCCGGAAATATCCTGGAAGGGTTTTTCTCTTTCGGCAATGTTGAATTTCTATGGCGGACATATGATGAGGGTAGGCAATAACGAATGGTACACCGGAGGTGGTGAGGCCGGTTATACCGTGGCGTTCGGCAACGGTGCTGTTCCTAAGGCTGCCTTGAATTACTGGAAGGGAGACCGTAGTGTCCCTGGAAACGGAGTGGAATACTACGATAAATACTACGGCAATATGAGCTATTCAGGCTATCGCAACGACAATATAGTCCATGCCGATTATATGAAATTCCGTTCTCTCACCCTCTCTTATAATTTCAGCAACAGCATATGCCGCAAGATAAGGCTTCACAACCTGAGACTTAGATTCCAGGTTAATAATATCTGCACTTGGTCGCGCAACGGACTCGGTATTGATCCCGAAGCCTGGTCAGGCGGATCTGCCACCCTGAGAGTGCCGAGAAGCTATACTCTCGGACTATACATCAATATCTAACTAACGGATCTCATGAAGAAAACATTAATTATCATATCTCTGGCACTGATTATGATGGCTTGCGACAGCAAACTCGACATAGTGCCTCTCGGGAAATCGACACTCAACACTGTCAATGATCTCGAATGTCTGCTTAACCAGCCGTATATGATATATGGCGGTGCGACAGATCTCGAGACCCTCGCTAACAATACCTATCCTTCGAAATGGAAATCTGTTTCGCAGATGGTCAAACAGAAAAACTCTATATCATACGCTATTCTTGCATGTGATGAGAGTGTGCGTCGCGATGACTTGACTCCCGAAGACACACGCTATGACGCCATATATGAGATGATCAACTATATGAATGTGATTATTTCGAAGGCTCCCGAGGCGTCGGGCGACGACACCGCGCGTCGCCGCATCATTGCGGAAGCGCATATTCTGAGAGCGTGGTATCATTTCCTTGCCGTAAATATTTATGCCGCCCAATATGATGCCTCGAATGCCTCTTCTCTTGGAGGTGTGCCTTATGTGGCTACTACCAACGTTCAGGAGCAGAAAACGAAACGTTCGATAGCTGAGGTTTATGAAAATATACTTATGGATTGTTCGGATGAGTATATCGCCGACATGTATCAGAAGGCTGTGGATAATCCTTTCCGTGGAGGCGCGGAACTCGGGAATGGTGTCAGAGCCCTTGTCCTCCTTCAGATGAAAAGATATGATGAAGCCCTTGCATACGCACAGAAAGCTTTGACGTTCAACGATAATATAGAAGATCGTTCGCAAGTCACGGTAAAAGGTATGTGGGAACTGGATTATACATCTCCCAACAATTATCTTCTTATCCGAGGCGACAACTCCAACCTTGGCGACTATTATGGGCTTGTACTCACTCCCGATGCCGCATCAAGGATTGAGCAGGGAGATTATCTTATGGCTTTGGATTCGGAGCATGGATGGGATAATGATATAGCTTACGGTACAGATGGATCCATAATGTGCACCGCCAGCAATGTGCATTACTGTGTGTATGGCATAAGGACTGAGAATATTATTTATGCTGCCGCTGAGGCGCTTATAAGAACCGGAAAAATAAAAGATGGCCTGGGAATGATCGACCGTGTGCGCGAAAAACGTATACGGAATTGTGAGGCCTTTGCGCAACGTCAGGATATAACTACTGAGGCACAGGCTATGGCATTGCTGAAAGACGCCAAGAGAATTGAGATGCTCACAACATGCTACAATTTCTTCGATTGCAAGCGTTGGAATAGTGAGCCGGCCTACGCGGAGACTATTGTCCACGATCTTGGAGAGGATGGCAGACATAATCTTACTCCCGAGTCGTCTTTATGGATTTTCCCGTTTCCGCAAAACTGCAGATTATTCAACCCCTCGCTTACAAACAACTATTGAATTGTTTTAAGCACTCTGATTAATTATAGTTTTCTCTCGGATTCCGGTCGCATAGCGTGGCCGGAATCTTTTTATCTTCCCAAGGGCAGATAAAGAAATAAAATGGGTTAAAGATGTATCTTTCGATATTTTTTATTACTTTTGCATCAAAGAATCTCTAACCCAAAAACGAATATGCCAACAAAACCTTTCCATTATCAGGAGCCGTTTCCTCTCGGCCCTGACACTACGGAATACCAGCTCATCACAAAAGATTATGTGAAAGTAGAGAACTGGAACGGACACGAGATGCTTGTGGTTGATCCTGAGGCCCTGACAATCATCGCCAATGTGGCCAGCCACAACTGTTCTTTCATGCTCCGCAGAGAGCACAATGAGATGGTTGCTAAGATCCTCCATGATCCTGAAGCTTCCGAGAATGATAAATTCGTTGCCCTCACCATGCTCCGCAATGCGGAGGTCGCTGCCAAGGGAGTGCTCCCTTTCTGTCAGGACACGGGCACATCCATCTGCGCTGCCTATAAGGGCCAGCATGTATGGACGGGTTGCAATGATGAGGAGAAAATTTCGCTCGGTGTCTACAAGACATATACAGAGAATAATCTCCGCTACTCGCAGAACGCTCCTCTTACGATGTATGATGAGGTCAATACCGGCTGCAATCTACCGGCGCAGATCGACATCCACGCCACGGAAGACGACGAATATAAGTTCCTCTTCGTGGCCAAAGGTGGTGGCTCGGCCAATAAGACATATCTGTATCAGGAGACAAAGGCTATCCTCAATAAGAAAACCCTCGTGCCTTTCCTGATCGAGAAGATGAAGACCCTCGGCACAGCCGCATGTCCCCCTTACCATATCGCTTTCGTCATCGGCGGCACTTCGGCAGAAGCCAATCTCGCTGCCGTCAAGAAAGCTTCTGTGAAGTATTACGATAATCTTCCAACCCACGGCAATGAATACGGGCAGGCCTTCCGCGACGTGGAGCTTGAGAAGGAACTTCTCGAGGCTGCTCACTGTCTTGGATTAGGCGCACAGTTTGGTGGAAAATACTACGCACATGACGTGCGTGTGATCCGTCTTCCTCGTCATGGCGCGTCGTGCCCTGTAGGCATGGGCGTCAGCTGCTCCGCCGACCGCAATTGCAAGGCCAAGATCAATAAGGATGGTCTCTGGGTTGAGAAGCTCGATGAATTCCCCGGCGAACTTATTCCCGAGGAACTCCGTCAGGCCGGCGAGGGAGAGGTGGTCAAGATCGACCTCAACCGTCCGATGCCCGAGATTCTCGCTGAGCTCGACAAATATCCTGTCTCGACACGTCTGTCGCTCAAAGGCACCATCATCGTGGGCCGCGACATCGCGCACGCCAAGATCAAGGAGCGCCTTGATGCCGGAGAACCTATGCCGCAGTATCTCAAGGATCATCCCATCTATTACGCCGGTCCCGCGAAGAAACCGGAAGGTATGCCTTCGGGATCGTTCGGACCGACCACTGCCGGGCGTATGGATCCCTATGTCGATCAGTTCCAGGCTGCAGGTGGTTCGATGGTCATGATCGCCAAGGGCAACCGCAGCCAGCAGGTGACAGACGCGTGCAAGAAGCATGGCGGTTACTATCTCGGTTCCATAGGCGGACCGGCCGCTATCCTTGCACAGAATTCCATCAAAAATGTTGAGCTCCTTGAATATCCGGAACTCGGCATGGAAGCCATCTGGAAGATTGAGGTTGAGGATTTCCCCGCCTTTATTCTCGTCGACAACAAAGGCAACGACTTCTTCAAACAGATCAAGCCCCGCTGTCCGCTCGACGCTTGCAAAGCCTGATTGATACTGATGTCACGTGTCGTCGTTTGACAACCAATGACACACCTTATAGGAAATCCCGTTTCGGTTATCGAAACGGGATTTTTAGGTTATGGAAGATTAAGCTACTATTTTTGACCTATTTGTTATTATATTTCAGCAGATTTTTATGTAAATTCGCATTCGAATCCGGGAATCAGGAATTTAAGAGGTCATCAAGGCATCCCTTTACCTGTAATCCCGGCTAAAGAAATATGAAACAATCGTAAACTTTAACAATCTAATATGAGACGTTTCCTTATCAGTGCATCTCTTTTCGCTGCGCTCGCTTTCGGCTCCCAGGCTTATGCGGCTGCGGATCCGGCATCGGTTGCCGGCGAGCCCGTCAAAGGGAAATTCGAGGCAGGCAAAGGCACATTCCTGCTCAACGGTGAGCCTTTTGTAGTCAAAGCCGCCGAACTACACTACCCGCGTATACCCAAAGAATATTGGGATCAGCGCATCAAACTATGCAAGGCTCTCGGCATGAACACCATATGCCTCTATACTTTCTGGAACTCCCACGAGCCTAAGGAGGATCAGTTCGATTTCACTGGTCAGAATGATCTCCGAGAGTTCGTGAAACTATGTCAGGAGAATGGCATGAAGGTGATACTCCGTCCCGGTCCGTATGTATGTGCGGAGTGGGAGATGGGCGGTCTCCCTTGGTGGCTGCTCAAGAAGAAGGATATCCGCCTGCGGGAGAATGATCCGTATTTCCTCGAAAGAGTCGACAAATTTCAGAAAGCCGTCGCCGAACAGGTAGGGGATCTTACTGTCGACAAAGGGGGTCCGATTGTCATGGTGCAGGTTGAGAACGAATATGGTTCCTATGGCATTGACAAACCCTATGTGTCGAATATCCGCGATATGCTCCGTAAGAATTTCGGCGATGATGTCACTCTTTTCCAATGCGACTGGGCATCCAATTTCACCAACAACGGCCTTGACGACCTTATCTGGACTATGAACTTCGGAACCGGTGCCAATATCGACCAGCAATTTGCCCGGCTTAAGGAGTTGCGTCCCGACAGTCCGCTGATGTGTTCCGAGTTCTGGAGCGGGTGGTTCGACAAATGGGGGGCCAATCATGAGACTCGTCCTGCGAAAGACATGATCGAGGGAATAGAGGAGATGCTCTCAAAGGATATCTCCTTCAGCCTCTACATGACTCACGGCGGAACTAACTGGGGGCACTGGGCTGGCGCCAACTCGCCGGGTTTCGCTCCTGATGTGACTTCGTATGACTATGATGCCCCGATCAGCGAGAGCGGACAGACAACACCCAAATACTGGGAGCTGCGCAAGACTCTCGCTAAATACTACGACGGTAAGAAACTCCCTGCTGTGCCGAAGACCATCAAGCCTATAACTATCAGGAAATTCGATTTCTCTGAGGTCGCTCCTCTTTTCCCGAATCTTCCACAAGGCAAGAAGGACAAGGATATAAAGACAATGGAGGAATACGACCAGGGTTTTGGAAGCATACTCTACCGCACCACTCTTCCGGAGCTGAAAGACGGAGGCCTGCTCACTGTCAGCGATCCTCATGATTATGCTCAGATCTTTGTCAATGGCAAATACATAGGTAAGCTTGACCGCCGCAATGGAGAGAAGGAACTCAAACTTCCAGCATGTGAACGTGGCGCACAGCTCGACATACTTGTGGAGGCCATGGGTCGCATCAATTTCGGACGTGCCATCAAGGATTTCAAAGGCATCACCGATAAGGTGACTGTCACGGAAGACAAGAACGGCTATCCTTTTGTGTGCGACCTCAAGAATTGGGAGGTTTTCAATCTTGAGGATACTCCTGAATTCTACGAATCCATGGAATATATGCCGATTGGAGCCTTCACTCCCGGAGAAGACGGTCGTCTCCCGATCGGAGTATACAAAGGCACTTTCAATGTCAGCAAACCTTCTGATACTTTCCTTAATTTCGAGACATGGGGCAAAGGTCTTGTCTATGTAAATGGTCACCCACTCGGGAGAATCTGGGAAATTGGGCCGCAGCAGACTCTTTACATGCCGGGATGCTGGCTGAAGAAAGGGGAGAACGAGATAATGGTGTTTGATATTGTCGGTCCGCGTCAGGCTGTCTCTGAAGGACTTGCGGCGCCTCTGCTCGACAACCTTCAGGTGCAGAAACCGCTTACTCACCGTCAGGAGGGGGAGACTCTTCAGCTCGGAGGCATGACCCCTGTGCTGACTGGTGCTTTCAACGACGGAAACGGATGGCAGGAGCGTAAACTCCCGGCACCCGTTGAGGGAAGGTATATCGCTCTTGAGGCTCTGAGCTCTATCGACGGCAAGGACAATGCTGCGATAGCTGAGTTTTATGTGCTCGATGAGAATGGCGAACGCCTCTCCCGCGAGCCCTGGATAGTTGATTATGCCGACAGTGAGGATGTGAAAGGCGTCAACCGCTCGGCCGACAAGATGTTCGATCTTCAGGAATCCACTTATTGGAATACTAAAGATGGTGATAAGTTCCCTCATGCTGTCGTGATAGATCTCGGGGGAGAAAAAAAGATTTCCGCTATCCAGTATCTTCCCCGCATGGAGAGCGAGGTGCCTGGAGCCATCAAGGATTTCAAGCTCTATGTCAGCAAGACTCCGTTCAAGAAATAAGACTATGCGAATTGCGATTTTAGAACGTGTAAATCCTGGCACCCTCTAAAAATCGGGCGATAAATCCATAATACAAAAATCGGCATTCCAGACATGGAATGCCGATTTTTGTATATATGGATTCTTTAGCGCGAAGCCGGTTTGTCGAAGGTGAAAAACCGGTAATGCGAATTCGTGATTATTTATGGAGGAGTCTCACTTCATAGATACCTGGAATCCGTTTCCCTGATATCGGAGCGATTGTCAGAGTGATGTTATCCTTACCTTCAACGAGTTCTTCCGGTATTGCGAATGTCAGGTTCCTGAATGCTTTCTCTTTCCATTTCCCGGAAAGGTTTTCTCTCCCGATTTCTTTCCCTTCCACTGATACTGTCAGACCGCAGTCTCCTTGTTCATCGCCCCAAACGCGGAGATCGACTGTCAGATTGTGGTTGCCGGATGGAGCCATCTCAAGACTCAGGAAGCCATCTTTGTTAATACCACGGAAACTTTCATCATGAGCGTTCCCTTTAAAAGTATTCTTCTCTTTCATTCTGTGGTCCGCTTCCGGCTGCTGCTCCCCCAGTATGACAAGGTCTACTGTGCGGCGGTCAAGTTCGAGACGCGCTTTTTCATCTTCCTCGCGCTTCTTTAGATTTGCCGTGTAGTCCTCATCCGTCATACTCTGCCAATAGAACGAATAGCGGCTGTCGTGTATGCCGGCGAAGGGTTCAAGTTCAAGCGATGCGTATTCTTTCTGTGCGAACAGACCGGGAACGGTGAAATGAAGTGGTTTGCCGTCCACGGGCGTCATGCGGGAGAGCTTCTCGGCTATCTGCGCTTCAGTGCCTGTGATGACGGGTGCCCCTGAGAGTGGAAGTAGGGTGCCATGGGCGATATGGCTCCAGCGGCCGTCATCAGCCACAAGCCCTGCGAGATCCTCGCTCCCGTGGCGGGTGGCAAGCACGACCGGACCGTAAATGACCGAGATGAAGTCCGGGACGTTGGGCATCTTCTCGATATGTACCGCCATAGGCATTTCCATCTCCACTATATCTCCGTTTTTCCATTTTCTTGTTATGGAAATATATGAATCATCGCCGACATTAAGATTGGCCACGGCTTTGCCGTTTATTTTAACGGAAGGTGCATCCGCGAGCCATCCCGGGCGACGGATCTTCAAAGTGAAGGTCTTTGGTTTTTTCACCGTTATCGAAAGCCTGGTGGATTCCTGTTCCGGAAATTGTGTGGTCTGTGTCAGGGATATGCCTTTATCTTTCCAGTCGAGCTTTGAGGGTATGAAGAGATTCACATAGAGATCATCCTCTCCGTGAGCATATATGAATTCCCCGTATTTCCCATGGTTCTCCATTCCTGTGCCTACGCAACACCACATGGCTTGGTTGGGTTGTGAGTAGACGCGGTAGTGGCGGGGGCGTGCCGATGTGAAGTAGACGTAGCCGCCATGCCCGGGATGTTGTGTGGAGCGGATATGGTTGTAGAGTGCGCGCTCGTAAAAATCGGCGTATTTCCCCTGAGGCTGCATCCGGAATAGCCCCTCAGTGAGTTTAAGCATGTTGTAGGTGTTGCACGATTCCGGGCCTTCCCGCTCTTCCGTGTATTCCACGCATCCTTTGGCCGACGGGAAATGTTCGCGTCGGCTGTTGCCTCCGATAGATAGGGAGCGGTTGCCGGTTACGGTTTCCCAGAAAAACTCTCCTGCGGTTGTGTACGCCGGATCGCCGGTGAGTTCTGCCACGCGCTGATAGCCTACTGCTTTCGGCACCTGGGTATTGGCATGCATGTTGTCGAGATTGTCGGTGCGATGAGCCATGTTGTCGAAGATACGCTTGTGGGAGAAGCGTTTGGCGGTTTCGAGATATTTGCTGTCGCCTGTCAGTTCGTAGGCGTCCGCATAGCTTTCATTCATTCCCCCGAATTCTGTGTCGAGCATCTTCTCCATCTGTATGTTGTCAAGGCCTGAAATCACGTCGATACCCCAGTCGCAGAAATCGAGGAATAGCTTTCGGGCATCTTCATTGCCTGTATGTTTCCAGGCGTCAAGAAGTCCGGCATACATCTTGTGGACGTTATACCAGGGCACCCACCTTGACGCAACCGCACCTCCGTCTCCGTTTTTCACTTTTTCCCACATCTCCTTGCTGCCGGGCACTCCTCCCACATATCCGTTGCCGTTGGCGTCATGACATCTTTTGAGTTCATCCACCATATAGTCGGCTCTCCGTTTGCATTCCTCGTTGCCTGTCGATGCGTAGGCCAGGGCGAGAGCGCTGAGGTAGTGGCCTCCCACATGTCCGTCGAGACCGTCCCAGTTGGAATATGACTGGGCCTTGGGTTGAAGTCCTGCTTCTTTCAGATAAGGTGCGAGTAGACGGTCGACGTCATATTTCAGAAGAACCTCCACATTGAGGTCGTCGCCTCTCTTGAACTGGCTGTCGAGTAGCTTGACATCGCTCAGAGGAAACATCCTGACTTTCTCTGCAGTGGAGATGCCAGGGAAAAACAATGTAGCCGCCGCCAACGCTACGGCTGCTCTGCATGATCTATTCATATGTTATGGTAAGTTGTTGATGTTCTTTTGTCAGGTTTGATTTGGAAGCCACGCAGTTCTGTGCGTGTTATCATATTTGTAACGAAGCTCAATGGGTTCTTATTATCTCCCTATGGGATGATGGGAGATATGTCATGCAAAATGATACGAGTAGGTATTGACTTCTCCTATGTGTTGTCATGGGGTTACATTTTGTCTGCGTATATGTTACAGGCCAAAGGAAGTCTCAACCCTTGAATGGCTCCATATGGATTCCGATATATGTGGCTGCCCCGTATTTCTTCTTGAGAAGACTTTCTATCTCACTGGCAATCTCGTGCGCGTTGCGGAGAGATATTCCGCCATCCATCTTCACATGGGTGTCTATGGCGATATTGGCTCCTATTCGGCGTGTGCGCAATCTGTGGAAGGCTATGACTCCCGGCACAGATCCGATTATAGAGGCGATCTCTGCTATCTGGTCTTCCGGAAGTGATTTTTCAAGCAGTTCGTCAATGCCGGGTTTCATCAGCGAGAAGGCCGCCTTCACTATGAATCCGCTCACGACAACTGCTGCCAAAGGATCGAGCACACTCCAGTGTGGCCCGAGAAGAAGTGCTCCGCCGATGCCGATCAACGTCGCCACGGAAGTCAGGGCATCGCTGCGATGGTGCCACGCGTTGGCCACGAGGGCGGGTGAGTTGAGGTCCTTACCTGCGCTGACAGTGTATCGGTAGAGCGACTCCTTGGCTACTATGGAGATAACTGCGGCGGCCAGGGCAAGATATGTCGGAGATTCTATGGGTTCTCCTTTGAAAAAGCCGATTGTTTTCTCTATGCCGTTCCAGGCGAGTCCGACTCCCACGATGCCGAGGATAATGCCTACGATAACTGATGCCAGGGTCTCGTATTTACCATGTCCGTAGGCATGGTCGTCATCCACCGGTTTGCCGGCTATCTTCACGAAGACTATGACTATGACATCGGTGATGAAATCTGACAATGAATGCACGGCATCTGCGATCATGGCCGAGCTGTGGCCGAGCACTCCGGCCACGAACTTAAACGCGAGAAGCATGAAATTTACGATGCTTCCTATGAATGTGATTCTATAAATCTTTTTCTCTCTTTCGCCTGACATAAAAATTCCTTATTTTGCCGCGAATTTAATGAAAATTATTAATTTCGCATGTATATTTATATTTGGATATGAAAAAATTTATTTTGATGATGCTCGGTTTCCTGGGGCTTTTCCCCGCGTGCCGGGCGCAAGACAATGGGGTGAGGGTGCTCACTCCCCAGGAGTTTGCGGAGGCTGTCAGAAATGATTCGACTGCTGTGGTGCTTGATGTGCGGAAGCCTTCTGAATTTGCC
This sequence comes from uncultured Muribaculaceae bacterium, assembly GCA_910588245.1. Lineage (GTDB taxonomy): Bacteria > Bacteroidota > Bacteroidia > Bacteroidales > Muribaculaceae > Lepagella. The sequence goes on from CAJUQP010000031.1 coordinate 26,294, forward strand.
GAAGGCCATCTGCCACATGCTGTCAATATCGATTGGCTTGATTCTTCGCGATTTGAGGAGGCGATAAGGAATCTTGATAAAAAGCATACGTATTATATCTATTGCCGCAGTGGACGCAGAAGTAATGCTGCCGCTGAGATGATGAAGAAGGCCGGGTTCTCGGTTTATGACATGAAGGGAGGATATCTGGCATACAGCCGGATCTTCGGAGAGTGAGCCTTATGGGTTATTGCGGCAAGCGGCAGACCGGGTCAGTCCGGTCTGCCGCTTGCGATGTCAGCGTGGCTGTGAGTATGGTTTATCTCTTCACGTCGTAGCCCTGGGCTTTCAGATAGTCAAGGATACGGTATTGCATGGCATGGCGGTAATAGTCGAGGATGTGGTCACACCAGTCGTTGTCTGTCGTCCCTCCTGAGCGGGTGGCGTTATAGTGCTTCACCTCGGCGTCGTATGCCTCGAGATTATCGACAAGTTTTTTCTCATCTTCGCAATATCTGTTTTTGAAGAATACGGTTTCGTTGGGTTGTTTTGGCTTGAGGTCAGGGTGCTCGCGTGGCACGCCGAGAGCCAGCCCGCAAACCACGAAGACTCCCTTGGGCAGATGGAGCATCTCGGCCACCTTCGCAGGATCAACAGTGCGGAGATAGCCTACGCAGTTGCTGCCTAAGCCTGCCGCCTGAGCTGCTACCACGGCACTCATCATGGCGAGGGCTGCGTCGATAATTCCGATCGTCACTCCGTCCATGGTGTCAGTGAATGGAGGCACTTCAAAACCTTTGCGTTCAGCAAGCTTTGTGATCTTGTTATAATCGGAGCAGAATATCAGGAGTCTGTTACACGTCTTTAGCTGCTTCTGGTTGGTGAGCATGTAGAGATCCTCTTTCAGCTTCTGATCGGAGATATCTATCACGGAGAATTGCTGGCCATTATAGCTTGTCGGAGTATTCCGGATAGCATCATAGATGAATTGCATTGTCTCTTCAGGTATTGGCTCGCGTTCGTAGCGGCGCACGCTTGTGCGCTCGAGAAGGGCATTTCTGACTGATTCCATATGATTGTCGTTTTTTGTTTATGTTTGGATGGTTTAGAAAAGAAAGCCGATGAAAAGGCATCTGCCAGATCATCGGCTTCTATAAAGCCACATCAAAGGAATTTGTGATGAAACTCCGAATGACAGGATTTGAGTGCCACCGCATCTTTGTAATCCGCCTGCGCTTGAAAAGCAACTCCTGAGAGTGGGGCCCGCCATTGAGACGGCAGCTGGTCTCGGTATTTCATAAATATTTGATGAGTTTCCCAATATACTTTGATGTGGTATAAGGTATAAAGCTCTCTTGCTTTATTCTCTCTTTGTTTTTACAACACAAAGGTAATTCAAAAGGTTTGAATGTGCAAGTTTTCATGCCAAAAAGTTATCTACATCATTGTTCGGGAGCCGATAAACGTAACGCTCCCGCCGTCATGCGACACGGCGGGAGCGTTTTGTGTTTCAATGTGTTTGATCAGTTGTGAAGCTGATGAAACACGGGGGTCATCATGAATGTGAATGTGTAGTCTCCGTAAGGCAGGCGGTATTGCGGAAGCGGGAGTGCGCCCCAGCTGTTGACGCAGCCGAGTCCCATCTGTGCTTTGTCGATGATCAGATTTGTGTAGTCAGCTTTTTTAACTTCGGGAGAGTGCCCGTTGTGTTTGTTTTCCCCTTCGTCAAGGCTGTCGATGGAATAGTTGAGCGCCGATGCGGAGAAGGGGTTCTCAGCCACGATCTCAAGGCCGTTGCCGGCGTTGTTGAGTTGCTTCCAGTAGCGGATGTCAGTCTTGGTTCCTGTCTCCTGCGGACGGATGTAGGGATAGAACTGGTCTGCCACTTTCAGATTGTAGATCCCGACAAGCGTGGAGTGGTTGCGGTCTGAATAGTTCTCTATCGGGCCGCGGCCGTAATACTCTATGCTGCTGAATGATTCGGGCATCTGCATCTGCATGCCGAATCTGAACATGTCTGACACCTTGGCGGTCTTATCTGCGGTGAAAGCCTCTGTGACTTTCACTGCTCCCTCTCCGTTGACGGCATATGTCATGTTGAGCTTGCCGCTGACACCTGGCATTTCATAGTCGGCGTAGACATATGCGAGACCATCTTTCATTTCCGACTTGAGCGACTTAAGCTTGATCTCGGGATTGTGCCAGGCCCTGTATTTCCTCTGCAGGTTGGCACCGTAGTCATTGTCGGTCGGTGCGCGCCAGAAATTGGGGGAGAGGTTGCCTCCCTCATTGATCATCTCCGTGCCTTTCACGTCATATCTGCACATATAGCCTGACCAGCGGTTGAATTCGATTGTAAAATCATCACCCTCCACAATCAGATAGTTGGCATCGTTGTCAACTATGGTCGGAACGGCGGTGGCAATGTTGGGCTTTGAGGGTGTGGCGATGTCGAGTGTACGTGACGTGTTCTCGTTTAGCGCGAACTGCTCTCGTGCTACCATATGCCCGGCGGGAAGCACACCTTCGGCATCCTTGAGGGTATAGGTTACGTTGAGCATCCATTCTCCTTCATCGGAGATCTCACCGTAGGGGATGGTTACCTCTGTGGTCTCGCCCGGTTTCACGTCAATCCTGGAGATGCTGCCGTCGCGCACGGGCACACCGTTGTTGAGAAGAACCCAGTTGAGCGTCACGTCGGAGAGGTCTTTGAAGAAGTTCTCGTTGTAGATTTTCACCTTGCCTGCTTTCAGATCGGCCGGGGTTGTCCAGATATTCTGATAATAGTAGGCCACTTCGTCGGCATGCGGGTTGGGGATACGGTCGGGGTTTACGACGCCGTTTGCGCAGAAGTTGCCGTCTGAGCCATCAAAGCGGTTGAAGTCGCCGCCATATGCATATATCTCAACTCCGTCTTTACCTTTCTTGCGTACGGCCTGATCTACGAAATCCCATATAAAGCCACCCTGGAGATTGGGATACTTGCGGATCAAGTCCCAGTATTCCTTGAATCCACCCATGGAGTTGCCCATGGCATGAGCGTATTCACACTGGATGAGAGGCATCTTGGCATCGGTGCGCTGTCCCCATTTCTCCATTCCCTCATAGCCATAATACATCGGGCAGAAGATATCCGTCTTGCCGGTCTGATGTGCCTGTTCATACTGCACCGCACGGCTCGGATCCTCTTTCTTGGTCCAGTCGTAGGTCGCCTTGAAGTTGGGGCCGTAGCCTGCCTCGTTGCCCAGACTCCAGAATATGATTGAGGGATGGTTGAAGTTGCGTTGCACATTGCGCTGGTCGCGCTCCATGTGGGCTTTGGCGAATGCGGGGTTCTTGGCGAGGGTCTTCTCGTCGTAACCCATTCCGTGGCTTTCAATATTGGCTTCTGCCACAACATAGAGGCCGTATTTGTCGCAGAGGTCATACCAGAGCCTGTCGTCGGGATAGTGACAGGTGCGCACGGCGTTCATGTTGAGTTTCTTCATGAGCTGGATGTCCTGGAGCATGCGCTCGGGTGAGACTACATATCCTCCGTCGGGGTCGAGTTCATGACGGTCGGCTCCTTTGAAGAGCACGGCCTTTCCGTTGACGAGCACCTGATCCTTTACGAGCTCGATCTTGCGGAAACCTACGTTGACCGGCACTGCCTCATTGTTCCCTTTCATCGATGCTGTGAGTGTATATAAATAAGGTGTCTCGGCCGACCATTTCTTGGGGTTCGCGAGTTTCATTACCGTGCGTCCGCTCTTGGTGGCCGTGGTTTTCGCAACCTCATTGCCCTCGGCATCTTTGAGACTGAGTTCTACGGGGGCGTTGGCTGTTAGGGTAAGGTCGATGTTGAGTATGCCGTCTTTGTAGCCGTTCTCGAGATCGGGTGTGACGCGGATATCGGCGATACGTTTCTTATCGCGCGCGTAAAGATAAGAGTCGCGGGCCACTCCTGAGAAACGGAAGAAGTCCTGATCCTCGAGATAGGAACCGTCGCACCAGCGGAACACCTGGAAGGCTATGAGGTTTTCTTTACCCGGCACAAGATACGGGGTAAGGTTGAATTCCGCCTCAAGCTTGCTGTCTTCGCTGTAGCCTACGTATTTCCCGTTGACCCAAAGATAAATGTTGGATGTCACTGATCCGAAATGGGCGAATATCTCTTTCCCTTTCCAGTTGGCGGGCACCTTGATTTCCCGGCGATAAGAGCCGACATGGTTGTTTTGTGTGGGCACTGCTGGAGGATTTGACTCGAACTGGTTGCGCCATGCATACTGGTTGTTGACATAGATCGGGTCGCCGTAGCCGTTGAGCTCCCACATGGCCGGAACCTGGATGTTTTTCCAGCTTTTGTCGTTGAAGCCAGGCTTCCAGAAATCAGTTGGGCGCTGGTCTGCGTCGTTCACCCAGTTGAATTTCCAGGTGCCGTTGAGGCTGAGATAGTTGGAGGAGGATTTTCTGTCTTGAGCAGACAAGGCCGCTTCGCCTTTGTTATATGCGAAGTTGGCTGCACGCATGGGCGCCCGGTTCACGGCGTTTATCTCGGGATCCTGCCATTCCTTGAACGACTGGGCCGAGACGCCCGTGACTGTGAGACCCATGAAAAGTGGGAAAAGGAGTCTTTTCATTGTCAGGTTTTGTTGGTTGTAGTATTTTTCTGCAAAATTAACATAAAAAACGAAATTATCAAGTCTCCGTAAAATTCAAAATCAAACTTTGCCCGATATGACTCTCATTTTGACAGAAAAGGCTATCTCATTTGTATTACATCTCTACGGATTGCATGTTTTTTGTCATTTCTTCAACAGAAAAGCATTGTGTGGTATGCGAAAACAACATAGACGAAGCTTCGCAGAGGCATCCATGGTAGCACATGCACTGCGGGTGCCACCCCATGAACTTGAAATCCTTGCGGTACTCGCCAAGCAGGAACTTCACGAGATGGGCATCATCCCGCTGATGATTGAATGCCATCTCGCTGCCGACTTCCTCACAGGCTTGAGCTACATGATCGTTGACATCTGCAAGAAACATGGCTTCTCGGACGTGGCGCTCATGCCCGAAATCCGTGAGTTGCTCGAGAAGTGCGAGAAGTTTGCCAACGCGCTCGCGGAAATGGGGCCGGAGCTTAAGGATTTAATCGTCAATAATGAGACGCTGAACGATGCCCTGCACAAGAAATGTCTGGGGTACATCAAACAAAGATTGAAATAATTTGCTAAATTCGCGGCATGAGAGAAGTATTGGAAGAAGACGCACTCAACTCGGTTTTGCGTCGCTTGACGGGGCTGGAGAAAAAATTGAAGCAATGGAAGTGGATTGTATTGATTCTTGATATATCTATTCTCGGAATCGCTTTTATAATTTCAGAATTGGGATGATATGGAAGACAAAAAGACATTATTCCTCACGGAACTGAAAGAATTGCTGGCGAAGTATGACGCTGAAATTTACGATGGAGAAGGGACATGCGTTTATATCGAGGTGAATGGAGTCTCGCTTAGGTATAGCACAGACGAACTGACCGCCATTTCATCGGAGAATGTGTTTGAATATGACAAAGATTGGTGATATTTAACGCCTGATTATTTTGTTATATTCCGATGGAAGATCGGGTGTTGAAGCTGGAGCAGGTTGAGTTTCCTCAGCAATTGAATCACGATATACCTCATCAGTGATCCTGTCTATGCGTTCAGTCAATCTGTCCATTCTGTGGCTGATCTTAACATTGCATATAATTATGATTGTTGAAAACAGGATGTTCATGATTGCCGTGAAGAAACACGCAGCCATAGAAAATCTCTTGAGAAAGGCATCCTCTTTTGAGGTGACGTAATAATTATGTCTGATTTTCTTGTCTATTGCAAGATATTTTCGAATATATTTTATCATATTTTCTTGATTATTTTGTTATATCGGTAGAAGATGTTATCTTTGCGACATAAAGATGTAAAGCATAGAAGCGCGATGTCGAAACGGCGCACGTTCGTAAGAGCGGGGGAATAGGTTTGAATCCTATCATTGCTTTGCATCCTTTATTTTTATATATCCTCCAACGTTATCGCTCAATCTACCTATTATCCTTGTGGCAGATATATAATTGAGTGTTGACACTTTCTCTTTGTTTACCTTCATTTTATAGTTTGATCTGACAATAAACTTAGCCTTTGATGTGGCAAATATGAAATCACTCATTGCTGGGTCATAATAGATTGCATAATCATTTCTATTTTTGACAAAATCCACTAATTCATCTACTGTGACAGCAATGCCTTTTGACACCTTGCTCTCCCTTAAAGTATGCTCGATTCCTTTTGTTGTTATGTAGATGTCATTAGGATCTAAATCAACCTTATTTTTGTTAGCATATTCAATAATAGCAGATGGGATACGACCAATATTCAAAGGAGGCATTTGAGCTTCCCTTGATGAATGATAGCCATTTTTGATTATTATATTTGCAACTTCCTCAACCCGTTTGGCAGACGTTTCAAGAGTATTATCCTGATTGGCGTTAAGTGTTCCCTCTTTACCGCTTCCTCCCTCCAATATATTTTCAACAACCCTCTTATTGTCCGCAATGAAATAAGGCAGCTTGCCCCTCTCGGCGGCTTTGTCGATGCGCTCCTCATTGTCCTTGACCCAATCCTTGAACCCCTGCGGCACGTCCTCGACTTCGTTGACGCTCTTTGCATCCTCGTCATCGTCAAAGAACTCGTCTTCGGTCTTGAGTATGGGGATGGTGTAGCACATGCATTGAGGATGCCACCCCATGAACTTGAAATCCTTGCGGTATTTTCCTTTCAGGCAGTCGCAGATGTCCTCAACATGCTTGCCGTTCTGTGTTATCTTGACCTCATACCCCACTACGAAATCAAACGACTTCCACCGCTCCTGCTCCGCCTTCCGGTAAGCCATGTTTATCTCCGTCCGCGCCAACCGCTGGGCGTTGCGTGCCGATGAACGATAGACACCACGCCCCGGATGGTAAGCTTTCGGATCGGCATCGATGAAATGAACCTTGCCGTCAGCGTCCGTGAACTTTTGCTTCCACTTGCGCTGCCAATTCCCTTCTTCATCCTTGTAGCGAAACCGCCGGAACATCTTGTCAGGCTCATTTAGATACGTCTTGATGTCGGCGGCAAGCTCCATCGCGGACGTTCCCGGCTCGATTGCCGCGCTCAAAGCCATTTCCAACTCGGTTTTGTACTGTTCCGAAAGATTCCACACCCTTTGCGAGAGGTTCATGCCGCCAGCCTTGCGCTGCTGGAACGCTTTCAAAACGTGCAAAATTCGCAGATGCAACTGATGAAATATTTGTATTTTTCGCGCGGTATTGCTAATTTTGCAGTCTGAAAGCCGTTTGCGGCTCATTATGACCTGTTTCGGACTATGATGAGGTTATGCGGCGGTTCAATACTAAGAGTTTTCCAATAGATTATGAAGACTAATGTAGGTGTGTTCTTCGGCGGAAGGTCGGTTGAACACGAAATCTCAGTAATTTCAGCCTTGCAGGCTATAAATGCGTTCGATCAGTCGAAATATAACATCATTCCAATCTATATTTCCAAGCAGGGAAGGTGGTATACCGGCCCGCTGACGCTCGATATCCGTAACTATAAGGATATGAAGAGCCTCTGCGAACGGAGCGAGGAAGTGTTTATGCGTCCGGAATACGGCGACTACAAACTTTACCGTGCAAATCCCGGAGGCGGCCTTTTCTCAAAAAAGAATCCTGTCTACGAGGAGCTTCATGTCGTGATACCCGTGCTCCACGGATCACACGGGGAAGACGGTATGTTTGAGGGGCTTCTTGAGACAATCGGTATCCCTTTCGCCGGTTGCGACACCCTTTCCAGTGCCAACGGCATGGATAAGATAACTATGAAGATGATTCTTCGTGCCGAAGGTATTCCTGTCGTGGATTATGTATGGTTCACAGATAAAGAATGGATCGACAACCGCGATGCTATCGTGGATAAGATAGAAGGAAAGCTTGGCTATCCGGTTATCGTGAAGCCGGCCAATCTCGGATCGAGCGTGGGCATTGGCAAGGCGGCCGACAGGCAGAGTCTCATAGAGAAGGTTGACAATGCCGAGAAATTCTCGCAGCGCATCATCGTGGAGCATATGATCGAAGACATGATGGAGATCAATTGCTCGGTGCTCGGCGATGCCGACGACCATCAGAGCAGTGTCTGCGAAGAACCTATATCGAAAGGCGATTTCCTTTCATATGAGGAGAAGTATGGCGGCGGAGCGAAAGCCGGCATGCAGGCCAGTGAGAAGAAGATACCCGCGGATATTCCCGTGGAGATGAGTGAGGAGATCCGCCGCATGGCCGGTGAGACGTTCCGTGTGCTTTCATGTCATGGTGTGAGCCGTGTCGACGTGATGGTCGACCGTAAGGACAACAGTATTTATGTCAATGAGATAAATACGATTCCTGGTAGCCTCTCGTTCTATCTTTGGGAGGAAAGCGGCATATCTTTCACACAGCTTATGGATAGGCTTGTGGCTCTCGCCCTTAAGCGTAAACGCGAGACTGACCGCAAGACCTTCACTTACGACGCCAATATTTTCGCAATGGGCGGAGGTGTGAAAGGTGGAGTCAAAGGTGGCACCAAACGTGGTCTCAAGGCATAATCAAAAGAAAACAATATTATCTGCAATGGGTAAGAAATTCAAGGAATACAGCAAGCAACTCAATCTTTCGGACATCAATAAGGAGATGCTCCGGATATGGGACGAGCATTCCCTCTTCGAGGCTTCGATGAAGGAGCGTGAGGGTTGTCCAACGTTCGTGTTTTACGAAGGGCCGCCATCGGCCAACGGTATGCCCGGCATCCATCATGTCATGGCGCGCACTATTAAGGATATTGTGTGCCGCTACAAGACTATGAAGGGCTTCCATGTGAAACGTAAGGCCGGATGGGACACACACGGACTTCCTGTGGAACTCGGCGTGGAGAAGAGCCTTGGAATTACTAAAGAGGATATCGGCAAGAAGATATCGGTCGACGAATATAACGCCGCCTGCCGCCGCGAGGTGATGAAATACACGAAGGAATGGACTGACCTGACCCACAGGATGGGTTATTGGGTCGATCTTGAGAATCCTTATATCACCTACGACAACAAATATATCGAGAGCATATGGTGGCTTCTGCGACAGCTCTACGATAAGGGATATCTTTTCAAGGGATATACTATCCAGCCTTATTCCCCCGCTGCCGGAACCGGACTTAGCTCCCACGAGCTGAATCAGCCCGGATGTTACCGTGATGTGAAAGACACGACTGCCACGGCGCTATTCCGCATGCTTGATCCGAAGCCGGAGATGGAAGGGTGGGGAACTCCTTACTTTATGGCATGGACCACGACTCCATGGACTCTCCCCTCGAATACTGCGCTCTGTGTCGGGCCGTCGTTTGATTATGTGGCTCTCCGCACGTATAATCCCTACACCGGCGATAAGATCACTGTTGTGCTTGCCGAGGTGCTTGTAGGCGCCTATTTCAGGAAAGAGGGTGCCGAGGCTGATATGGAGGCATACAGGCAGGGCGATAAGGTCGTACCTTACAGGGTTGTCGGAAAATGGAAAGGTGCCGACCTTGTGGGTATGAAGTATTCCCAGCTCATGAAATGGGTGAAACCCGTGGAGAAACTCAACGAAATGAGTGCGTCATATGTGAAGGAATTTGCTGAGACGCATCCGGAGAATGTTTTCTCATGTGGTAACGACCGTTTTGTGGAAATAGCTGACGAGGCTTTCCGTGTTATTCCGGGAGATTATGTGACCACGGAAGACGGTACCGGTATCGTGCATATCGCTCCCACTTTCGGTGCGGATGATGCCAAGGTGGCGAAAGCCGCCGGTATCCCTCCTCTTTTCATGATCAACAGGAAAGGGGAGACGCGTCCCATGGTTGACTTCACCGGTAAATACTATACCCTCGACGAACTCGATCCTGCTTTCGTGGAGAAATGTGTCGATGTGGAGGCTTATGGCCGCCATGCCGGCGATTATGTAAAGAATGCATACGACCCCCGTTTCAATCCGGGCGGCAAATATGATGAGAAGGCAGCGGCCCAGGCAGAAGATCTGAATATCGTGCTTTCCATGGAGATGAAGAAAGCCGGTGAGGCTTTCAGGATTGAGAAGCACACGCACAATTATCCCCATTGCTGGAGAACAGACAAACCGGTGCTCTATTATCCTCTCGACAGTTGGTTCATCCGCACGACTGCCGCAAGGGAGCGCCTGATGAAACTCAACGAGAGCATAAAATGGAAACCTGCATCTACCGGAAGCGGACGTTTTGGCAAATGGCTTGAGAATCTGCAGGATTGGAACCTATCGCGTAGCCGCTACTGGGGCACGCCGCTCCCTATATGGCGTTCTGAAGATGGCAGGGAGGAAATCTGCATCGGTAGCTATGAGGAATTGTTCAATGAGATCGAGAAATCGGTTGCCGCCGGAATAATGGATATGAATCCTCTCAAGGAGAAGGGATTCGTGCCCGGCGACTATTCCAAGGAGAATTACGACCGCATCGACCTTCATCGTCCTTATGTCGATGAGATCACTCTGGTATCACCTTCTGGTAAGCCGATGAAGAGAGAGCTTGACCTGATCGACGTGTGGTTTGACTCCGGTTCCATGCCTTATGCTCAGATCCATTATCCGTTTGAGAACAAGGAATTGCTCGACACTCGTGAAGTATATCCCGCTGATTTCATCGCTGAGGGTGTCGACCAGACTCGCGGATGGTTCTTCACTCTCCATGCCATAGCAGGTATGGTGTTTGATTCCGTGGCATATAAGGCGGTTATCTCCAATGGCCTCGTGCTTGACAAGAACGGCAACAAGATGTCGAAGCGTCTCGGGAATGCGATCGATCCGTTCAACAATATCGAGCGTTTTGGAAGCGATCCGGTAAGATGGTATATGATCTCCAATTCCTCGCCCTGGGATAATCTCAAATATGACGAGAATGGAGTGGCCGAGGTGAGCCGCAAGCTTTTCGCCACTCTCTATAATACATATAAATTCTTCGCGCTCTATGCCAATGTCGACGGATTTACGGGCGATGAGCCTCAGGTTGATTCCTCGCGTCGTCCGGAGATCGACCGGTGGATCCTCTCTCTACTGAATACGTTGACGGCCGATGTCACGGCGGCTCTTGATGATTATGAGCCGACGAAAGCGGCTCGCGCAATTGATGAGTTTGTCAATGACAATCTCAGCAACTGGTATGTGCGTCTCAACCGCAAGCGTTTCTGGGCAGGAGAGATGGATGAAGATAAGCTTTCCGCATATCAGACACTCTACACCTGCCTTAAGACCGTGGCCCTGCTGATGGCTCCTTTCGCACCATTCTACAGCGACCGTCTTTACAGCGATCTTGTGTCTTCGGCCGAAGAGGGCGATGGCTATGCGTCTGTGCATACGGCGGAATTCCCTGTCTGCGATCCCGCATTGGTAGATTCTGCCCTTGAGGAGAGGATGAAGCTTGCTCAGGAGATCACTTCCAATGTGCTTGCCCTGCGCCGCAAGGTTAACCTTAAAGTGCGCCAGCCGCTACAGACACTACTTATACCTGTGGCCGACTCTCGTCAGCGTCAGGCCGTGGAGGCTCTTGAGGATCTCATCAAATCTGAGGTCAATATCAAGGATCTGAAGATTGTCGACAATGAGGAGAGCGGACTCGTGAAGAGGGTGAAGGCTGATTTCAAGAAACTCGGCCCCCGATATGGCAAGATCATGAAGCAGCTTGGCAAAGCTATAACCGAGATGGCCCAGAAGGATATTGCCCTTCTTGAGAAAGAGGGTAGCTTTACTTTCTTTGATCTCCCCGGAGAGCCTGTCGTGACTCTCGATGATGTTGAGGTTATTCCTGAGGATGTGCCCGGATGGCTCGTGGCCAACGACGGCAATATCACCGTTGCTCTCGATATCACCGTGACACCGGAACTCAGAAACGAGGGTATGGCGCGTGAACTTATCAACCGCATACAGAATATGCGTAAGGGCAACAATTTTGAGATCACCGATAAGGTCAAGGTTGTTCTCTCGGATCTTCCCGAGATCAGGGATGCTGTCGAGGCCTTTGGCGACTATATCGCCGCTCAGGTGCTTGCCGATTCGATTACACTCGCATCCTGCCTCTCTGACGACAGCGAAGCCAGAAGTCTTGAAATCGAAGGTCTTGACGCCTTTGCGAAAGTATCTAAAAATTGAGTCCTTTGATAACTGAGAATAACAATCTGGCGGCGACGTCGGCACATGATGTCGCCGCCAGACGTTTATGGCTTGTAGTGGCCATAAGCCTTTTTGTGATTATTGCCGACCAGATCTTCAAAATTTGGGTCAAGACAAGTTTCTATCTCGGCGAGGATCTCCCCATCACAGGGTGGTGGCATCTGAAGTTCATAGAAAACAATGGCATGGCTTTCGGACTTGAGTTGTGGAACAAGATTTTCCTGACCGCCGGACGTATAGCCGCTGTCGTGCTCTTCATATGGTTCCTGCTGAAGATAAGGAAGGCTGAAGGGTTGCGCACCGGTTTCTTCGTGGCTGTGGCCATGATTATTGCAGGAGCCGCCGGAAATATCTTCGACTGTGTGTTCTATGGTCGTATCTTCAATGATCCGATGCCTCCCCAGATAGCCGTGATGTTTCCAGAAGGTGGTGGTTATGCCGGATGGTTTGAGGGGCGTGTGGTGGATATGCTATATTTCCCGCTCTTTTCCTTCTATTGGCCCGACTGGATCCCCTTTGTCGGCGGATCGTATTTCGAGTTTTTCCAGTTTATCTTCAATATTGCCGATTCTTCGATATGTATTGGAGTGGCGTTGCTGATCATATTCTACTCCAACGATGCGTCGCGGGCTTTCCACTATATCGGCGATGAGACGGAGAAAAATAAGGAGAGATCGAGAAAGTCGAAGATGAAATGAAAGTGGTGTCTAAGATATCCGGAATATGCTTCCTTATGGCCGTCGCTAGCATCCTTTTGGGATGTAGTGACAAACCTAAGGGAACACTGTCTGAAAAAGAGATGGTCAGGCTGATGGCCGACATGCAACTTGCCGAGGCTTATTCCGATATGGAGTATATGGGTTCTGATTCTCAGGAGAGGCGCGAACAACTCGCGAAATCTGTGCTCGCGGAGCATGACGTCACTCAGGAGGAGCTTGATTCCACTCTGTCATGGTATGGCCGCAATCTTGACGACTACACCGAGCTTTTCAAGAAGGTAGACCAGGAGATAGCTTCACGACGCAAAAAGATCATGAAGACCGACAGCCGCGATGAAGTGGCTGAACAGGCCGACATGCTGTGGCCTTATGCAAAGAATGGCACACTCTCTTCACTCGGCACTTCCGATGGCTGGATCATCTCTGTTGATGAGCCGGGTCTGACTAAAGGCGACATGGTGGAATGGAAAATGCATCTCGACAAGATTGTCAGCATCACGGGCGTCCTGGGGGTAGATTATACCGACGGCACATCGGAGGCGGTGACAAATGTCATCTCCGGCAGACCCGCGGTGGAACTCAGGCTCCAGACCGATACCTCGAAGAATGTGAAACGTCTTTACGGCACCCTGCGGCTTAAGGATAAGGATCGTCTGCCACTTTTCGCCGATAGCATTTCTCTGCGCCGGCTCCCCTTCGACAGTCTTGAATTCCGGAAATACCGCAATCAGAAAAAGTATGGTATACCGGCAAGGAAGATGCCTAAGATCGAGGAAAAGAAGGATTCCGTCGGCGATACCCGTATGGGTGGCCCTGACTCGATAGCTTCGACCTCGGTTGCGGGTAAGACACCGGTAAGATTACATGATACCGAGCCGGTTGCCGGACCTGCGAAGCCATTGAAGCCGTTGAAGCCGGGAGTAAATGGTCGAAGACCTGTGTTAAAGCCATCTGAAGCGACTTTACAGACCAACAAAAGAAAGTAATCAGATCATGCACGTTACGAAAGCAAGATATCTCGTGAGAAAACTTACAATAATTGACGACAAGGGAGTGGAAAGTGTCCACTCCCTTGTCTATTTCGATGTCGACAGCGAAGGGAAAATATCAATAACTCCGTTCGACCGTGAAAGACCCGGCTACGAATACCTGGACTCCCTCGTAGTTGCATCCCCGCATCAATGAAAGCAGTCTCGGTATGTGTCCCTCCCATAGATCTTACCGTCCTTACCTGTCCCATCGCCCGGCGTTGCCGGGCCTCGTGTGCCGAGGCTGGATGCCGCGGTTCCTCCCGCCCCAGCTGCGTAGCTCTGGGACTGCGGCTTTCCAGCCGCAGCTACCGTCCCGATCCGAGTCAATGGGAAAGGACAGACCAATTCCGACCAAAAAATCCACCGGATGGCACCGCCGTGCCGTGGCTGAAAGCCTCGGTCTCCCGTCCCCCCGCGCAAACAGGACAGCAATCACGAGTGTTTGTTCTGTTCTCCGACCAAAGGGAGGAGCTACCGGCAAAGCATCCCCCTGACGGAAGTCATCCGGCGAGACCGAAGCAAAAGCGAAAAGTCTGTCCGCACCCGGACAAACCGCAAGCTTTTGTTGGCAGTGATGCCCCACGACAGACAGCCAAGCTTTAATGAACAATTAGAAATTGCGAATTAGAATATGAGTTAATTGCCTAACCTGCAACTAATTCAAAATTCAACATTCCAAATTCAAAATTGCAGCTTTGCTGTTTCCGGTCGCTTCAAAAAAGTCTCGCGCATGACAATAATGATTAGATTCGACTCGGATGTGCCTCCCGGAACCACATCCCGGTCTTTTACGATGCCTTATAATTCATATAATCCCTTTATAAATCTTTATGAGGCCTTATGAGACTTTATATAAGTTTATAAGATATTGTAAATCCTTATAATGGCATTATATATGCAATAAATAATGTTTTATGTGTTAAAGCGCAAATTATAATTACTAGAGTTTAAATAAACTTATATGTTACGCACGAGTATTGCACCTCCAATTG
>CAJUQP010000032.1 GCA_910588245.1 uncultured Muribaculaceae bacterium
TTTGCCCGCAGCCGGAATAAAGAGCGAATTAATAACTTGGCCACAAGTTATTGAGCATTAATGACGGCATACTTTATAACATGGACTATGTAAGAGATTTTTTAAGGTATTAAAGAATGTTTACCAAGTTTAATTAATGATGAATATGAAAAAGCTGTTTCTTTTTCTTGTCGTACTCGTTGCAGTCTGCATCGGCGCCTCGGCGCAGCAGACACGCACAATCACCGGCGTGGTGCTTTACGCCGGCGACAACGAACCGCTGATAGGCGCCACCATCCTTCCCGCAAATGGCGGCCAGGGCACAGTGACCGATGTCGACGGACGTTTCTCACTGGCGGCTGCGTTCGGAACAGGAAACCAAGCCGGTAATTACTTTTTCACAGAGAATATCTGGCTGTTCGGTGGCACACGTTGATTCCTCCACAGGGAAGGCGCTGTCGCCGACAGACACTCATTATCGTCATCGGTGGCGGAATAAAACGGCGAGGCAGCAGCGGAGAGCTATCTTCGCCGCAAAAAAGATATGGCAGACAATCACAATTTCGAATCGGAGGAGGCGCGCACAGTCTATGAGACGGCAATCGGATGCTGGAACGCGACAGCAGCCTTCCGTCGCGACCGCCGGCGCAACATGCGATACACTTTCGGCGACCAATGGACTGACCGCATCACCGTAGACGGCAGAGAGATGACCGAGGAGGAACACATTCTCCGCGAAGGCAACATACCCCTTAAGAACAACCTTATAAGAAGGATAGTGAGAAGCGTGGTAGGCGTGGCTCGCGAACGTATAGCCTCGCGTCTCGACGCACGCGATGAGACCGGGAAGATGCGCGACAGGCTCAACCGCATGCAGGAACTCTACGGACGCACTATGGAGGAATTTCTGATCTCCGGGATGGCCATACATCGCAAACGCGTTGCCCGACGCGACGGCACCCAAGGGATCTGGACAGACATAGTGTCGCCCGGATCCGTATTTTTCGATCCTATGGCACGCGATCCGAGAGGCAGCGACTTGTCGGTGATCGGGCAGTTCCACGAACTTTCCCCCTCCGTGCTGTGCGCGGCATTCGGCCGCGACGAGAGAAGCCACCGGCTGCTCCGACAACGCTACGGCGGCAGCCGGAGAGTGCAGATAGTGGAGATATGGCAAAGGGAACACAGGGAGCGGCGCCTTACGCACGACGCGGCCAATGCAAGGATACTGAAAATTGACGACGCACTATGGCGCGTGGATCCGACGTTGAGATCCTACCCCTCCCGGTGGATACTCGATGACGTATGGAGATATACCTTCCTCACATCCTGCGGCGAGATCCTCATGCGGGGCGACAGTCCGTATCCCGGGGGTGGCCATCCTTACGTAGTCAAGGCCTACCCTTTCCTCGACGGCGAGATCCATTCTTTCGTGAGCGACATCATCGACCAGCAGCGCTACACCAACCGCCTGATAACGCTCTTCGACTGGGTGATGCGCGCGTCGGCCAAGGGGGTGCTCCTCTTTCCCGAGGAGGCGATACCGAAATGGAGCGATCTCGACTCCATCGCCGACCAGTGGGGACGCTACAACGGCGTGATAGCTTACAGTCCGAAGGCCGGGCTGCCGATGCCTCAGCAGGTGAGCGGCTCAAATTCCGGTCTGGGCATAGGTGAACTACTCGGCATACAGCTCAAGATGATGGAGGATGTCTCCGGAGTAAACGGCGCCCTGCAGGGCAAGCTCGACAGCCAGGCCACAAGCGGCACACTCTACACACGCCAGACAGAGAACTCGCTGACATCGCTCCGCGACATCATCGACAGTTTCGAGGCTTTCGTCGACGACGCATTCCGCCTTGAAGACCGCTGGGCTGCCGAAAGCGACGGTATCACTCGCGGAGACGGGAGTCGATGACAATCGTCACCGGACCGTCGTTGACCAGCGACACCTGCATGTCGGCACCAAACACTCCCCGCCTGACCTCACGCCCCAATGCCTCCGACAGCTTACAGCAATATCTGTCGTAAAGCGGAATAGCCAGATCATGTCCCGCGGCATGTATGTAGCTCGGACGGTTACCTTTCCTGGTGGAGGCGTTGAGGGTGAACTGGCTGACGGCCAAGGCCTCGCCGGATATATCCACAAGACTACGGTTCATCACTCCGTCTCCGTCGGGGAATATGCGCATGGCCGCGGTCTTCGCCGCCAGCCAGTCGGCGTCGGCTTCCGTGTCGCCTACGGCCACACCTACAAGCACGAGCAGCCCGCGCCCTATGGCGCTGTGCAGCTCTCCTCCTATCTCTACTGACGCGCGAGATACGCGCTGGATCACAAGACGCATATGTGTGTGTAAAGGTTAAAGTGTGAAGGTTAAAGGTTAAAGTTGAGAGTTGAGAGGTGAGAGGTGAAAGTTGAGGGTTGAGAGGTGAGAGGTGGGAGTGAAGGAGTGAAGGAGAGGGGTGAGGGCGAGGGAGCGCCGATGGGAAACCATAATGTCCGGATGCAGGCGCTTGTGCCGACAAAATTAATAATTATTGTTTGATTCACATAAAAAAAGATTAATTTTGCAGACAATTTCCGATTCGACATCATAACAATCACATATGG
Organism: uncultured Muribaculaceae bacterium; assembly: GCA_910588245.1. GTDB lineage: Bacteria > Bacteroidota > Bacteroidia > Bacteroidales > Muribaculaceae > Lepagella. The sequence goes on from CAJUQP010000032.1 coordinate 2,591, forward strand.
ACAAGAAACAGAACATAGGCACCGTGTGCGTCCAGGGGGGATGGAAACCCGGCAACGGAGAACCCCGTGTGCTCCCGATCTATCAGAGCACTACTTTCAAATATTCCACTTCCGAGCAGATGGCCCGGCTCTTCGACCTTGAGGAGAACGGGTATTTCTACACCCGCCTCGCCAACCCCACCAACGATGCCGTGGCCGCCAAGATAGCCGAGCTCGAAGGGGGAGTCGGCGCGATCCTCACCTCCTCCGGACAGGCTGCCAATTTCTACGCCGTCTTCAATCTCTGCTCCGCGGGCGACCATTTCGTGTGCTCCTCCGCCATCTACGGTGGTACGTTCAATCTCTTCGCCGTCACCATGAAGAAGATGGGGATTGAGTGCACCTTCATCTCCCCCGACTCCACTGAGGAGGAGATCTCGGCCGCAATACGCCCGGAGACGAAACTAATATTCGGCGAGACCATCTCCAACCCGAGCAACGACGTGCTCGACATCGAGAAGTTCGCCCGCGTGGCCCACGCTCACGGCGTCCCCCTGATCGTTGACAACACGTTCGCGACCCCGGTCAACTGCCGCCCCTTTGAATGGGGCGCCGACATCGTGACCCACTCCACCACCAAATATATGGACGGCCACGCCACAAGCGTCGGTGGAGTGATCGTAGACAGCGGCAACTTCGACTGGGAAGCACACGCCGAGAAATTCCCCGGCCTGACTACCCCCGACGAGTCATATCACGGCCTGACCTACACGAAAGCTTTCGGCAAGAACGCCTTCATCACCAAGGCCACGGCACAGCTCATGCGCGACCTCGGCTCTATACCCTCACCCCACAACGCGTTCCTGCTCAACATCGGTCTGGAGACACTGCATCTCCGCATGCCTCGCCACTGCGAGAACGCGCTGAAGGTGGCTCAATGGCTCGAGAAGCATCCGAAGGTGAGCTGGGTGAACTATGCAGGGCTCGAAGGCAACAAATATTATGAGCTGGCAAAGAAACAGATGCCCAACGGCACCTGCGGAGTGATCTCTTTCGGACTGAAGGGCACACGTGAGGACGCCATTGAATTCATGGACAAACTCAAATTCATCGCCATCGTCACCCATGTGGCCGACGCACGCACATGTGTGCTCCACCCCGCGAGCCATACACACCGCCAGCTCACCGACGAGCAGCTCCGCGAGGCCGGCGTACCCGCCGATCTTGTGCGCCTGTCCGTCGGCATCGAGGATGTGGAGGATATCCTCGCCGACCTCGACCAGGCCCTCGCCTGAATACACCGGAAACACTGACAACGAGATACATATCCACACTAAGACGGACACCGAAAGGTTCCGTCTTTTTTATTCCTGCAAATATTGCACACATTTACATATTTTGTATACACATTTTTTGTAAAGTTTTCCGGAGAAAAATTTGGAGGATTGAGAAAGGAAGTGTATCTTTGCATCAAAATAATATCAAAACAATATCATATGGATACACACAACAACAAGGAAACAGCTTACACAGGCATGATTCTCAATGGATTCATGATGCTTGCGGTGATTTTCATCCTCATTCCGGCTATCGTGATAACCCTCCTGGGCACACTCCCCGAAGATTTACGCTACATCGGAATCATCGTGGCCGCTATCGCCCTGATCGCCATGGCCGTCATGATCAACGGTCTGTTCATACAGCAGCCCAATCAGTCGAGGGTGATGATATTCTTCGGCAAATATCGCGGCACGTTCCGCGGCACCGGCTACTTCTGGGTCAACCCTTTCATGTCGCGCAAGAAGATATCCCTGCGCATACGCAACATGGACATCGCCCCGATAAAGGTGAATGACAAGGTGGGCAACCCTGTGATGATCGGCATGGTGCTCGTATGGAAGGTGAAGGATACATACCGCGCTGTCTTCGACGTGGATTCGGGCGACACATCCACATTCAGTGTCGGCGCTGATGGGAAAGTGACCACACAATCGTCGGGCAACGCCACCGCGAAAGCTCTCGACGCTTTTGTCAGCATACAAAGCGACGCCGCGCTGCGTGAAGTGACGGGCCGCTACGCATACGACGAGGAGGACGGCGCCCACGACGATATCACCCTCCGCAGTTCTGGCCACGAGATCAACGAGCAGCTCGAGGAGAAACTCAATGAACGTCTGGCCATGGCCGGTATCGAAGTGGTGGAGGCACGTCTCAACTACCTCGCCTATGCTCCGGAGATCGCCGCCGTGATGCTGCGCCGCCAACAGGCATCAGCCATCATCTCCGCACGCGAAAAGATTGTGGAGGGTGCCGTGTCAATGGTCAAGATGGCCCTCGACCAGCTCAAAGAGGAACAGGTGGTGGAACTCGACGAGGAGCGCAAGGCCACGATGGTCAGCAACCTTCTCGTGGTGCTCTGCGCCGACGAACCGGCCCAGCCCGTGCTCAACACCGGCTCACTCTATCAGTAAAAAGTTTAAAGTTGAGAGTTTAGAGTTGAGAGTTTAGAGTTTAAGATTTATAGTTTAGGGTTTATAGTTTAGGGTTTATAGTTTAGGGTTGAGAGTTTAGGATTGATATAGCTCAACTCTCAACCTTCAACTCTCAACCTTCAACCCTAAACTCTCAACCATCAACCATCAAAACCATGGCCAAACAACAAAACAAAGGATTCCTCTTGCGCCTCGATCCGGCCACCATGGAGCTCGTGGAGCGTTGGGCGACTCAGGAGTTCCGGTCGGTCAATGGCCAGCTACAGTGGATAATAGCCGAATCGCTCCGGCGCCACGGCCGTCTTCCCGGTAAGGTAGAGGGCCAGACAACCAAGACAGAAGAACCCGACACTTGACAAATGGAAAACATACTTATAATAATAGCCGGCACGGCGCTGATATTATATCTGGCCTATGGTTTATACCGGAATATCGCAATGATAAGGCTGTCAGTAATATCCCGCGACAGATCGGCCATAGCCATAGCCATCTCCGCGACAGTCATACTCGCAGTGGGGATCGTGGCCATCGCCGCCTTCATCGACAGCCGACTCCCCTATCATTACCTGAGCGCGTTATATCCCATGAAAGTGGTTCTACGTCCCTTCATGAGCGCGGCCGTGACCATGATGATGATCGTCCTCGACATAACCGTGGTCCGAAGCCTCATCGGCTCAATCATGACAAAAGATCGGAAGGCCATCATCATCGACTCCATACGCACCCTCGCAGCGATTGCCCTGACCGTCTACCTGGTCCCCGACCGATGGCAATGGCTTTTCAATTAGCAATTTGTAATTTGCAATTAGCAATTTAGTCGTTGGTTTTTAGCAGTTAGTTGGTTAGGATAGAGCAGATAACAACTAAGCAAACCATTAAAAAGTCGCAGCTGAGATAGCCATGATGGCTAATTCAGCTGCGACTTTCTATGGGATATCAGCCAATGTCTAATCGTCAAATGTCTGACAGACTAACGACTGATTAGCTAACGACTAATCAACTAATTACTAACTGCTAATTACTCATTACTAATTGTAATCACGCCGGGAATTTATTGATGGCGTCGATGAAGGCCTCGGCCGAGGCGGCGATGATATCGGTATTGGCCGAGAAACCATAATAGTGCTGGCCGTCGTATTCCACGGTCATGTGCACCTTGCCGACGTCGTTGCTTCCCTTGTTGATGGCCTGGATAAGGAATTCCTTGACAAGCATCTGGCGGCGGATTATCACCTTGATGGCGTTGATGGCCGCGTCGACAGGGCCGTTGCCCGAGGCGCAGGCCTCGAACCTCTCCCCTGCTATGAGCAGGCAGATGGATGCCACGGACTTGATACCCACGCCCGACGATACCTGAAGGTAGTCGAGCTTGATGCGGTGGTTCTCGCGGTGCTCTCCGGCGAGCATTAGCACGTCGTCGTCGGTCACCTCCTTCTTGCGGTCGGCGAGTTTCAGGAAGTTCTCATAAACCTTGTCGAGGGCCTCTTTCTCAAGCTCTATGCCGAGCACGCTGAGACGGTGCTTGAGAGCGGCATGTCCCGAACGGGCCGTGAGTACGATCGAGTTCTCGTCGATACCCACATCCTTGGGGTCGATGATCTCGTAGCTCTCGCGGTTCTTGAGCACGCCGTCCTGATGTATGCCGCTCGAATGGGCGAAGGCATTGCGGCCGACGATGGCCTTGTTGGGCTGCACCGGCATGTTCATCAGGCTCGACACGAGGCGGCTGATGTGGGTGATCTTCGTGGCGTTGATGTTGGAGTCGATACCGAGTTCGCGGTGGCTGCGCAGGGTCATGACCACCTCCTCGAGAGAGGTGTTGCCGGCACGCTCACCTATGCCGTTGATTGTCACCTCAGCCTGACGCGCACCTCCCATGATGCCGGAGATGGTATTGGCCGTAGCCATTCCAAGGTCGTTGTGGCAGTGGGTGGCGATCACCACGTTGTGGATGCCGTCGACGTGCTCCATAAGATATGCAATCTTGTCGCGGAACTCCCAGGGGAGGCAATAGCCGGTGGTGTCGGGGATATTGACCACGGTGGCGCCGGCCTTTACCACGGCCTGGATCACACGTGCCAGATATTCGTTGTCGGTACGGCCGGCGTCTTCGGCGTAGAACTGCACATCCTCCACAAACGATTTGGCGTATTTCACGGCGGCCACGGCACGCTCGATGATCTCCTCGCGGTTGGAGTTGAACTTATATTTTATGTGCATGTCGGAGGTGCCGATACCGGTGTGTATGCGTTTGCGTTTGGCATACTTCAGTGCGTCGGCGGCCACGCGGATATCGTTTTCCACGGCGCGGGTCAGCGCGCATATCGTTGGCCAGGTCACGGCCTTGGAGATCTCCTCGACCGACTTGAAGTCGCCGGGCGACGAAACCGGGAATCCGGCCTCGATCACGTCCACACCCAGTCCTTCGAGGGCCTTTGCCACCTCGATCTTCTCGACCGTGTTCAGCTGGCAGCCGGGCACCTGCTCCCCGTCGCGCAGTGTGGTGTCAAAAATGAATAATCTATCGCTCATATGTAGAAACTTATTTGTGTTCTGCGTTATCCTTGTTGTGCGTTGTTCTGAAAGTAAATCAGCCGATGCGGCCGCCATAATGACAACCCCATCGGCTGCAAAATTACAAATAATTTGTATATCAGACAAAAACTCCGCCAAAAATCAATCAATCCCCGATAAACGCAGCCACCTTGGCCTGTTCATTAATATCTGACACCGCCTTGTAAGAACTTTCTGCACCCATAATAATTCCAGCGTACAAAAAAATTCCGGATGGAGTCCTGATGTTTCGATTATTCAGATTCGTAAATTTCTTATAGCCCAATTAGCAGCCTAAAATGTGCTTATAATCTTCAAAATCTATGTCTTTTGACCAACTTTTTTTGGGGGGGATTATAACTAAAGTTTGACAGATTAATTCCTTTTTACCTTTCGTACTCGCAAAGAATGGTCGGTAGAGCACCCAATTTGTGCTTATAATCCCCCAAATCTATGCCTTTTGACCCACTTTTGGGGGATTATAGCGAGGTTTTTCTCAAAATATTTTACTACCTTTGCATTTGGAAATATGATGTATCCTTATGATAATAGGAAGAAAATCAGAGCAAAAAGAACTATTAGACGCCGCAAATGCTGAGTATTCAAAATTTGTGGCGGTATATGGACGTAGGCGTGTAGGTAAGACTTTCCTTATTAGGGAGACATTCAACTACTCATTTACTTTCCAGCATACAGGATTGGCTCGTGGTAAAATGAAGGATCAGCTCCTAAGTTTCCGGGCATCTCTCCAAAATGCATCAGGGAGAAAGTATTCTCAATTCAAAAATTGGTATGAGGCTTTTTTTGCGTTGGAGGAATGGCTTGGCTCGTTACCAGAAGGAAAAAAGATCCTTTTCTTCGACGAACTACCGTGGATGGACACTCCCCGTTCTAATTTCATATCCGGTTTGGAGCATTTCTGGAACAGCTGGGCTTCGGCAAGGAAAGACATACTTCTTATTGCTTGCGGTTCAGCAACATCTTGGATTGTCAACAAGCTCATTAACAATCATGGAGGCCTCCATAATCGTCTGACCAATAAAATTTTACTTCATCCTTTTACGCTTTCGGAATGTGAACAGTATTCTAAGGCGAATAAATTGGGGCTTAGCCGTTATCAAATGGTGGAGAATTATATGATAATGGGTGGGATTCCATTTTACTGGAGTTTGCTTAAACGAGAAATAAGCATGGCTCAGAATATCGATTCGCTGTTCTTCAGTGAGGATACGGAAGGTCTGTCACATGAGTATGAACAATTATACTCATCCCTGTTTAATAATCCTGAGCCATATATGCAGGTAGTTACAACGTTAGCAAAAAGGAACAAAGGACTCACACGCGATGAAATTGTCCATGACAGCGGCATTAAAACGAGTGGGGACTTGACTCGATATCTTAATGAACTTGAATGGTGTGGCTTCATAAGAAAATATAATTGTATTGGGAAGCACTCCAAAGATGCATTGTATCAGCTTATCGACAACTTTACACTGTTTTATTTCCAATACATCAAAGGAAATAAAAACAACGACTCCCATTTCTGGACAAACAACATCGGGAGTCCCTTGCATCGAGCATGGAGTGGGCTCGCTTTTGAACGTGTTTGCCTTCAGCATATATCACAAATTAAAGAAGCCCTCGGAATATCCGGCGTATTGTCCAATGTATACAGCTGGAGGACAGAGGCTGATGAAGATAAAGGCATTGATAAAACACAGATTGACCTGTTGATTGACCGCAATGACGGAGTAATCAACCTATGCGAGATGAAATTCTCCGCGCAAGAGTACGCTATAACGGAAGATGAAGAAATGAAACTTCGCCGCCGTCGCGGCAACTTCATTGATGCAACTCAAACCAAAAAGGCTGTTCACATCACACTTGTAGCACCTTATGGTCTAAAACAAAATTCCCACTCGGCAATCGCCCAAAATGAGGTAGTTTTAAATGATCTATTTTAATGCAAGTCAATAACTATGTATACCGCTACCTGCTCACAACGCACAACCGCAAGACGGTATCATTAGCGGAGGAAGTGCGCTTCACCGAAGCCTACCTTTATTTGGAAGACATCCGTTTCGGCGAAGCCCTTCAAGTCTGCATCAGCGGCGACACCGACATGGAAAGACAGACGAAAGTCATCCCTGCCAGCCTGCAAATGCTTGTGGAAAATGCCATAAAACATAACATAGCCACACCTGTATCTCCTCTTATCATCCGGATCACAATTAAGAAGGAAGGAATTACTGTGACGAACAACCTGCAATTGAGAACTTATACAGCTACGAAAAATGGTATGGGCCTTGCCAACCTACGTAAACAATTTGCGATGCACGGAAAGGAACTAACCATAAAGAAAACCGAGGAAAAATTTGTGGCAATAATCCCGTTCCTCTGATTAGAAGAAAAATACCGGGGTTTAAAACAAATCTATGATTTTCCCGGTTATCCATATAGTGGGGATTTGTTAAAAATAGTCATGAAAGATGAAATCAACAAAACCTCCCCGCGATCAGATTCCATACATATTCCATGACCAGATTCCACACATAATGAATTTATCAGGGTTACTCCAGATCTCAGTTGTTTTATCTGCATCGTTTTATGCAGTGGCAGATATCTACGCCGACACCGTGCCGTCGTATTCCGGCAGAAAGGATATCCGACTGCAGGAGGTAGTAGTCGAAGCCGACAACAGGAAAGAGATTCCCGGAGGGGTGGCTTTCTATCCGGAAAAACGTGATAAAAAATTCGCAGTAGATGCCATGTCGCTTCTCGAAGCCATGGCCCTGACGGAACTCCCTTATGATGTGAGGAAACGCACAGTGACCGATGCGGCCGGAAATGCTGTGAATTATTTCATCGACGGCCAGCCGGCGACGTCCAAGGAATTGAAAGCCCTGAATCCTAAAGATGTCGACAGGATAGAGTATTTCCCTATCCCCACAGACGCACGTTTCATGGGGAAGGGCAATACTGTGAATTTCGTGATGAAGAGATACCTCAGCGGAGGCTTCACGAAAATAGATCTCAGGCAAGGTCTCGACCTGAACCGTGGGATATACGCCGTCAACTCAAAACTTGCATATAAAGAGATGACCTACGATGCCTATGTCGCAGGCAATTACCGCGCAGACAACCATCTGGGCACAAAATCCACCATCAATTATTCCGATTTCATGTATAATGGCCGGGAGTATGCATCGCTTTCAGAATCTCTGGATGCCCGCGACAACCGATCACGCAATGCTGCGATGAGCGCCTTCCTGAAAGCCGGCTGGAACCACAGGAACGTATCGCTCAACGTCACAGGAGGTTGGAACTGGGAACGTACTCCCTATCGCAAAGGGACTGCCGCCACATCATATTCTCCCGATATTTTCAACTCCTCAGGGTATTACAGCCTAAGAACCACAACGGGGATAAACCCCTATCTGAAGGCCTCTTTGTTTCTCCGCATGCCCAAGAGGCAGTCTCTGTCCATATTCATGAGCGGTCAGTATGCACATCATCGGTCGGCTTCGCGACGTATGCCTGAAAACCTTACCCTCATTCTCAACGGGAATACCGACAACAGGGCATCGGGCTACATGTCGGCAAGCTATTCGAAAGAGTTCAACGACAACAACACCCTCAACCTCCTTCTTGCCTCCGGCCTCGAATGGAACAACTCAGAATATACCGGCACATACACCGGGATCAGCCGCTACAGGGGAGCCAATACCGAATTTCAAGCCACTTTCACCCATATTTTCCATCCCGGCACCTCCATCTCGGCAGCCGCAGGTTTCTACTGGTCGCACAACAGGACGGCAGGAAAAACTTCCGACATGCTGACACCGCGCGCCAACCTTTCATTCTCCCACAAATGGAATAAGAGATCGAGCATGCGTATCTCCTCCAACCTCACATCCTACAGCTATCTGATGGATGTCTACAACAACGTGATACAACGCCGGTCGGAATTGCTGTGGATCAAAGGCAACACCGGACTGAGAGACCGGATATGGTCGCACAACGCGAGGCCTCCTATTCCGGATTCGGATCGAATGTATTCACCCTCCAGCTTGTCTATACCCTGTCATACGGCAACAAAGTGAGCCGTTCCTCATCCACCCCCTCGCAGATGCTCAAGGGCGGCACGCTCGATCTCTGACTTCGGATTTGGGCGCAGCCACTCTATCCCGGATATTTGATATTACATGGTTTTTTAGTAATTTTGCCTACGGAGTCAATGGCGGCTCCGCGGACAGAACATACGTCAGTGGGAGTGCCATGACATAATGAAGTTTACGCGATAGACTTCATCGACGTATCATAATTATCTCTACGGAATATGGAGAAGGAAGACGACAGCAGGAAATGGAAGACGCTGAAAAGCGACATCATAGTGTCGAGGCCACCCTGGCTTCGCGTAAGGCACGACGAGGTGCAGCTCCCCGACGGAAGGGTGAACCCGGAGTTCTACGTGCTTGAATACCCCGACTGGGTCAACGTGATCGCCATCACCGACGACGGCCATATGGTCATGGAGATGCAATACCGCTACGGACTCGGCGAAACCTGTGTGGAGATATGCGCCGGAGTCATCGAAGAGGGGGAGACTCCTGAGCAGGCCGCACGGCGTGAGCTTGAGGAGGAGACCGGCTACACCGGAGGCGTCTGGGAGAAATGGATGACCATCTCAGGCAACCCGAGCACCACCAACAATCTGACCCACTGCTTCATAGCACGTGGAGTGAAACCCTCCGGCAAGCGTCACCTCGACGCCACGGAAGACCTCGACGTGCGCCTGATGACGGAAGAGGAGGTGTTCACGCTGCTGGCCGGTGACAATGTGCGCCAGTCGCTCATGGCCGCTCCGCTCTGGAAATACTTCGCGACAAAAGGATGCATGCCCGTCTCCCTCTGGCGCGAGCGATAATAAATTTGATTATCAGGAAATAATTGTGTAATTTTGCATCGCAAATATTATAGAGTACCCTTTTAGATGAAACGCCCTGAGATAGTGGCAAAAATTGCCGAAGCATTGAAAAGATTCGCTCCCGATTCCACAGGTATCCTATATGGATCGGAAGCCAGAGGAGAGGCCCATCCCGACTCCGATATCGACGTGCTCATACTTCTGCCAGACTCATACACCGGTCGGCATTTCGTAGAGAAGAAACTTGCTATCTCCGGTATGCTTTATGATCTGTCGCTCGCACTCAATGTGGATATCTCCCCGTTTATTCTTGTAAAAAAGATATTCTTTGAGAGAAAGACTCCTTTTACAATCAATATAATGAATGACGGCATAATGCTATATCCAGCTTCAGCTTGAAATAAATATCAGACTACATATATGGATAATAAATTCAAACGCACATTGATAACCTCGGCGTTGCCCTACGCCAACGGACCGGTGCACATAGGCCACCTGGCCGGCGTCTACGTACCGGCCGACATCTACGCACGCTACCTCCGCCTCAAAGGTGAGGAAGTGATGTTTGTCGGCGGCAGCGACGAGCACGGAGTGCCCATCACCATAAAGGCCCGCAAGGAGGGTGTCACCCCGCAGGATATCGTAGACCGCTACCACAACATCATCAAGGACTCCTTCGAGGAACTCGGCATCTCGTTTGACGTCTACGGACGAACCACCTCCGAGACACACCGCAAGACAGCCTCCGACTTCTTCCGCACCCTCTACGACAAAGGAGAGTTCATCGAGAAGACCTCCATGCAGCTCTACGACGAGGAGGCCGGCGAATTCCTGGCCGACCGCTATGTGACAGGCACATGCCCTCACTGCGGCAACGAACGTGCATACGGCGACCAGTGTGAGGCCTGCGGCACATCGCTCAGCCCCACCGACCTGATCAATCCTAAATCCGCCCTCTCAGGAAGCACCCCCGTGATGCGCGAGACATCGCACTGGTATCTTCCCCTCGACAAATGGGAACCCACGCTGCGCAAATGGATACTCGAGGATCACAAGGAATGGCGTCCCAACGTCTACGGCCAGTGCAAGTCATGGCTCGACATGGGGCTTCAGCCCCGCGCCGTGAGCCGCGACCTCAAATGGGGAATCCCGGTGCCCGTGGAGGGAGCCGAAGGGAAGGTGCTCTACGTATGGTTTGACGCCCCCATAGGCTACATCTCCAACACCATCGACGCTGCCGGCGACGACTGGGAGAAATGGTGGAAAGATCCTGAGACACGCATGCTCCACTTCATCGGCAAGGACAACATCGTGTTCCACTGCATCGTCTTCCCCGCAATGCTCATGGCCCACGGCGGCTACAACCTCCCCGACAACGTGCCCGCCAACGAGTTCCTCAACCTTGAGGACGACAAGATATCCACATCGCGCAACTGGGCAGTGTGGCTTCACGAATATCTCCGCGAGCTCCCCGGCAAGCAGGACACCCTCCGCTACGTATTGACGGCCAACGCTCCTGAGACCAAAGACAACAACTTCACCTGGAAAGATTTCCAGAACCGCAACAACAACGAGCTTGTGGCCATCCTCGGCAACTTCGTAAACCGTGCCACAGTGCTCGTCCACAAATATTACGGCGGCACAGTGCCCGTGGCCGGCGAACTCACAGAGGCCGACAAGGCGACCCTCGAGGACATCCGCACCTCAGTTAGGGCCCTCTCCGACAACCTCGACCACTTCAAGTTCCGCGAAGGTCTGAAAGACGCCATGAACATAGCCCGCATCGGCAACAAGTATCTCGCCGACGCCGAGCCCTGGAAGCTTATCAAGACCGACCCTGACCGCACAGCCACCATCCTCAACATCGCCCTGCAGATATGCGCCAACCTCGCCGTGGTGTTCGAGCCCTTCACCCCGTTCATGTCTGAGAAACTCGCCGCCCAGCTCGGCCTCAAGGATCTGAAATGGGATATGGCCGGACGTTTCGACCTCGTGCCCGACGGTGTGGAGATCGGCAAACCGGAGCTCCTCTTCGAGAAGATCGACGACTCCGTGGTGGAGGCACAGATTAAGAAACTCCAGGACGCCAAGGAGAAGAACCTGCTTGAGCAGTGGACTCCCGAGGCCGTGAAGGAAACCGTAGACTTCCCCACATTCGAGAAACTCGACATCCGCGTGGGCAAGGTGGTGGAATGCGAGAAAGTGCCCAAGGCCGACAAACTCCTGAGATTCCGCATAGACGACGGCATGGGCGGACGCACAATAGTGAGCGGCATAGCGAAATTCTACGACCCCGCCGACCTCGTCGGCAAGGAGGTGTGCTTCATAGCCAACTTCGCTCCCCGCAAGCTCAAGGGAGTTGAGTCGCAAGGCATGATCCTCAGCGCGCAGGATGCCGACGGACGCCTCGTGGTGATCAGTCCTACGGGAGAAGTTCGTCCGGGAAGCAGCGTTTCCTGACCGGCCTTATCACCTGCCCGTCCCTCTCGAGCCTCAGGCCACCTTTCAGGTGGAGGAGCAGGTCTTCTTTCGAAGCGACGTAAAGCTTGGGAGTCATCACGCGGGGAAAACGGTTGAACCAGGGGTCGACAGCCCCTACCCAGCTGACCGCCGCCACACCCGGCAAGTTCCTCATGACATCCCACAGTTCGAAAATACGGGTCTTAGCGACGGGCGCCACACCAAGGCGTCCGTCGCTTAATTTTGCAAGGCAGAGATAATGGGCGCGCACGGGCCCGTCGGCACGCTGCTCGTCGGTGCTGCGCGCCGACACTGTGATATGGCGCCCGTGGCGGGTGTTGATCTCACGCATCATCCTGCGGAACACCGGACCGTGGGCCGAAGTGTCGGATATCCTGTTGCAGGCTATATGGTAGTGGATCATCTCGTGGATCACCACATCCTCCCACTCGTCACGCGGAAGATCAAACGAGACGCTTATGCGTATCTCAAACCCGAAACTGTGGGGGCGCCCGAACAGCGTCTTCCAGCTGCACACCATCTTGCCACGGAAAGTGCGCGCCCTGGTGAGCGAGAAATACGGCTCCGGCAGGGCATCGGAAAAGATAAGACGGTTGAAACGGGCGAAGGATTCCTTTACAAACTGCAGATCGGGTATCATGTGGGATAACTTAGATGGGGGTCGTTTTAAAAATTTTTCAAAGAAAATGAAAAATTCCGTTGCAATCAAGAAAAATAAATGTTAAATTTGCCTTTAAGTAATCTTTTCAACACCTGATATCCCCTGCCGGGCAATCGCAGTTCCGGCGTAAAACTCATGATCAAATGTCTATCTCGGTAATTATCAATACGCACAACGACAGTGCCCATCTCGACAGGGTGCTTGAGTCGGTAAAGGACTTCGATGAGATCGTGGTCTGCGACATGGAATCGACCGACGAGACCGTCGCAATCGCGAAGGCCCGCGGATGCCGCGTGCTCACTTTTCCCAAAGGCAACCACACGTGCTACGAACCTGCCCGCAACTTCGCTATCCACCAGGCCCGCAGTGAATGGGTGCTCGTCGTCGATGCCGACGAAATAGTACCTTCGGCGCTGCGCAGGTATCTCTACCATTACGTCAACGGACACAATCCCGCGTCGGGGCTCTACATACCGCGCCGCAACTATATCATGGACCGCTTCCGCCGCGCCACATACCCCGACTACCAGCTCCGCTTCTTCAGGGCGGAATGTGTCGACTGGCCCCCTTATGTGCACTCGGAGCCCGTAGTCTCCGGGCCTGTAGGGAAAATACCGGCCAACAAGATGGCCCTCGCCCTTATCCATATCCCTCTGCCGCTTCAGGTCATGGTGGGGCGTCTCAACTCCTATACCACGGCAGAGCTCAAGAAGGCCCATCGCCCGAAAGTGTCGCTTGTCTCCCTGACGGTCAAGCCTCTGGGGCTGTTCCTTAACGCGTATCTTCTGAAAGGGGGCTACAAATACGGCATCCCCGGATTCATAGCCGCTTCCCATCAGGCCGTCTACAGCCTCTATTCCCAGGCAAAGATCTATGAAGACGGGGTGAAATATAATATGCCTAAGGAGATCGGCGCCAAAGATTCGGTGCTTCCCGAAGACTGACAGAAAAGGAGCGCGCCGCGGAGCCTCACCCGCTCCGGGCAAAAACAGAAGCTCCGATTTGGCGGTGTTGCAGAAAATCAGTAATTTTGCACCATGCAAAACACTGTTCTGATACTCTTCACCGCTATCGTCCTCGCCGCCTGCGGCGGGAAAAAGGCGGGAGCCGAGTCGGCACCCCCGGCGGCCGCCGAGGCTGTCGCTCCGGCCGACATCCCTTTCGACGCCGACAGCGCTTATTCATATGTGGCGCGCCAGGTGGCATTCGGCCCTCGCGTGCCAAACACGCAAGCCCACACCCTCTGTGCCGACTGGCTCGCCTCTGAGCTTGGCCGCCATGGCGCGGAAGTGACGCGGCAGGATGCCTCCTTGAAGGCATTCGACGGCACTATGCTCCACGCCACCAACATCTTCGCCCGCTTCAACCCCTCGGCCAAAGACCGCCTGCTCCTCCTTGCCCACTGGGACTGCCGTCCCTGGGCCGACCAGGATCCTGATCCGGCCAACCACACCCGTCCCGTAGACGGTGCCAACGATGGAGCCAGCGGCACGGGCGTCCTCCTTGAGATTGCGCGTCAGCTTGGACAAAAGGCCCCTGAGAAAGGTGTCGACATCCTGCTTGTCGATGCCGAAGACTGGGGAACGGAGGGCGACGAGGATTCCTGGGCCCTCGGCACAAGGCATTTCGTGGAGCATCCCCCCGTGGAGGGGTACATGCCTTCAGAGGCAATACTTCTCGACATGGTGGGCGGTAAGGAGGCCGTGTTCTGCCGCGAGTATTTCTCCGAGCAGTCGGCACCGGCTCTCGCCGCGAAGATATGGAGCATAGCCGCCTCGCTGGGCCACGGCGACCTCTTCCTCAACAAGATGGGGGGCGCGATAACCGACGACCATGTGCAGCTCATAAACCATGGCATTCCCGCGATCGACATAATAGAGTATCACCCTGAAAACCGGAATGGCTTCAACTCACGCTGGCACACGGCCTCCGACAACATGGACGGCATATCCGCCCAGACCCTCAAGGCAGTCGGCGAAAGCGTAATGCACTACATATACGATAACGCCGACTGAAACCCGCAGTGAAAATAGCGGGAGAGCTAATCACAATTGCTAATTGCAAATTTCAAATTACTAATTGACAATGGATTTTATTGAAGAACTTACCTGGCGCGGAATGGTGCACACCATGATGCCCGGCACAGACGAGCTTCTCAAGAAGGGTATGACCACAGCATACCTCGGCATCGATCCCACCGCCGACAGCCTGCATATCGGCCACCTTTGCGGAGTGATGATGCTCCGCCATTTCCAGCGCTGCGGCCATAAGCCCCTGGCGCTCATAGGAGGCGCCACAGGAATGATCGGCGATCCCTCCGGGAAAAGCGCCGAACGCAACCTCCTCGACGAGGCGACCCTGCGCCACAACCAGGAGGCTATCAAGAAACAGCTCTCCAAGTTCCTCGACTTCGAGAGCGACGCACCCAACCGCGCGGAGCTTGTCAACAATTATGACTGGATGAAGGATGTATCCTTCCTCGACTTCTCGCGCGAGATCGGAAAACATATCACCGTCAACTACATGATGGCCAAGGACAGCGTGCAGAAGCGTCTCAACGGCGAGGCACGCGACGGCTTGAGCTTCACGGAGTTCACTTACCAGCTCCTTCAGGGCAACGACTTCCTTCACCTCTACACTGAGAAAAACTGCAAGCTGCAGCTCGGAGGCAGCGACCAGTGGGGCAACATAACCACCGGCACCGAACTTATCCGCCGTAAGACAGGCGGCGAGGCATTCGCCCTCACGTGCCCCCTCATCACCAAGGCCGACGGCGGCAAATTCGGAAAGACGGAGAGCGGCAACGTATGGCTCGACCCGCGCTACACCAGTCCCTACAAATTCTATCAATTCTGGGTCAACGTAAGCGACGCCGACGCCGAGAAATATCTCAAGATCTTCACTTCCCTTACCAAAGAGGAGATCGAGGCCCTCAAGGAGGAGCATGAGAAGGATCCCGGGGCTCGCCCCATGCAGAAGCGTCTCGCCAAAGAGGTCACCGTCATGGTGCACAGCGAGGATGACTACAACGCCGCCGTCGAGGCCAGCGGCATCCTCTTCAGCAACAAGGCAGATGAGGCTCTCCGTCATCTCGACGAGAAGACTCTGCTTGATGTCTTCGAAGGAGTGCCTACGTTCAGCATCTCCAAGGCTGAGATAGAGGCCGGGATCCCCCTGCTCGATTTTCTCGCCACGAAGACCGCCGTGTTCCCGTCGAAGGGGGAGGCCCGCAAGATGGTGCAGCAGGGTGGCGTGAGCATCAACAAGAAGAAAGTAAGCGACCCTAACGCCACCATAGGCGCCGACGAACTCCTCAACGGGAAATACATCCTCGCCCAGAGGGGCAAGAAGAACTATTTCCTCATCATAGCCGAGTGACGCACGGCCACATTGGAATGAAAACGTCTGTGGCGGAATAAAAACACAGCCACGATCCTTATCCCTAACTTTGCTCTTCATAAACGGAATTAGTTATGAAGAGCAAAGTTTTTTCTGTATTGTTGCGCCGCCCCTCCGCGGCAGGCGATTATTCTTGTGCCGATGGCGAGATCGAAAGCCTCGAGGGGCTGCGGATGGTGTCTGGCCAGTCGGACTTGTCAGACTCGTCCGACCAGTCCGACTTGTCAGACTTGTCAGACTCGTCTGACCTAAGATGCCCCTTCACCGGTCGTCGCGAAGTGGCGCTTCCCGAGCCTCCGGCAGTGGAATTTTCACTGGAGCGTGGCGTGCTCCCCGGATGGCACTCACACCCGGAGACTTTCCCGTCGCGCGCCATGGAGTCGGCAGGTAAGCAAAGCTCAGACTGGGGCCGTCAGGCTCTCCGTCTTCTCGACGACTTGAAAAGGGAGGCATCAGACAGCAACCTCTTCGTGCAGCCCTTTTTCGCCATCGCCGCCCTCCGGCTTCCCGACGGCAACAGGATATTGCCCTCCCCTCCGGTGCTTCTCACCCCAAACACCTCATCCCCTCTTGTGGCAGGAGACTCAGACCTGTCGCTCAGCACGATGACCATGAGAGCTGTAGCCGCCATTTGCCGCCTGAGAGCGAAAGTCACGCTCCCCTCCTCCGAAGAATGGAAAGAGGTGGCGACGCATCTCGACATACTTGTCAGCGCTCCCATATCACTCTTTTCCGGCGACAAGATCACGGGACTGCATAACGCCGTCTCTGACAACCGCTCGCATTCAGCCGGCACCGACGGTCAGGAACGTGAGCACACGCTTCTCGATGAAGCCATAGCGCAATCATGGCGTCCGGAGCCCGTCGGCAACGCTCTTTTCACGAAGCAGCTCCTCTCCACTTCTCGGTTCTTCCTCGTAAGCGAGACCGCCACAGCCGACCTCGGCAATGACTCAGGGTTCAGGACTGTGGATTTCAACTGCGGAGGTCTGACAGCAGCGCTCCAAGGCGAGGCATACATACCCGATTATGCCCACCACAGCGGAGTGAGCGCCGCCACATCATCCGTATTCTCGGGGCGTGATACCCTTTGCGGACTTACACTGGCTCTCCCCCGTGTCTGTCCCCTACCCACCCTCAGGCAACACACCGGGAGCGCCCTCCCATCAGACGCCGCCACAGTGGCCGCGGAAGTGAGGGTCGTGAAAAAAGGGGATGTGCTCAGGGCTACACGTTCGATGGGCGACACTCTGGAGATCGGGGCCGGAGCATTCCCCCGCTGGCTGTTCTATCCCGATCCCGATGCCGTGGGTATGACTCTCGCCACGACCGGAGGCACCTATTCCGTAAAACTGCATCCGCATCCTGTGCTCCACGGAGCCTGCTGGTGGTGCGGAGCATATGCCAACAACTCTTTTGACGAAATGGGGGTCACCGCTTCCGGCACCACCCTGCTCCCCGACGCGCCGCAAAGCGAGACCCGCGGCAGCTATGCTCTCCCCCACGCCATCTGGCGCGCCGCAAAAGGGACCCCCCTGTTCTTTCCCGACTCGCTGCTGATGAGGCTCGATGTGGAGAGGGTAGTCGGAGTCTGCCGTGCATTCCGCAGCTCGGGACTCGTAGCCACCACCTCCCCGACGGCCTATGCCTTCACCTCCGAAGGAGTCTTCCTGCTCAAGGAGATGGACGACGGCACCCTGCGCGACGCCGGTCTCATATGCACCTACGTGCTCGCCGACCCCGCTTCAGTAAATATCGACGGCAGAGCCGTCACCTTTCTCACCACCGGTGGCTTAACCATCGAGATCGAGGGCACCGCAGTCAGAGATATATCGACCGGGGATTCGAAGAAAAACAAGGCTGACACAAGTCAGGTGATAATCCGTGCCACCGACGGCGTCGCGACAGGCACATTCACCACGCGTCCCCTGAAACTCGGCGACCCCGAGACCCTTAAACGCATAGGCGCTGTCAGCCTCCGCGGCAATTTCGATCCGGGGTCTGCCGTCATCGAGCTCCACGGCAGCGGCGACCTCCGCCACTGGCGCCTCATAGCCCGTTCAGCAAGAGTTATCCATGGTCTCTGGGCCCCCTCATCGCGCTTCCTGAAAGTCCGCGCCACCCTAAGTCTCGCCCCCGGTGACACCGTCGAAGCCATCATTCTGACAATCCGGAATAATCAAAAATAAGATGCCATCTGAAGCAATCTACTCAAGCTCGATGGGATTGTAGAACAGACGTGTCTTCTTCATTCTCCGGCTCTCATTCTCCTCGAGCCGGACCATACCTGACTCGACAAGCATTGCGCCGGCATTCTCTTTGTATTCGCGGAGTTCTGTGTTATATTTCTCCCGGGTCGTCTTACTGTATAACCGATCTTTCTTTCCAATCGGATAGACATGATCCTTCAAATCCACAGCCTCAAACATGTGCTCACCTTTTGAATCCTCAAGACGAAGTATGAGACCCGGCAGACCGTTGAACTTCCAGGGGCCGGCACTGACGGGAATGTCGGAATACCAGGCTGTCCAGTCGCGGCCTCGCCATCGGGTCGTGGCCTTGCGGCAGTCATACCCCATCACCTCGCGGGTTTCATCCTCAAACTTCCAATTGAATTTCGGTATCGGCTCCTCATATCGGTAGTGGTTGATGAAGATCTTGCCGTAATAATAAACCGTGGAATCCTGCAGCCCCGTCATCATATTGACAATAATAGGTTTCAGTTCCTTGAAAAGCTTACTGAAATCTTCGTGTGTAGGCACGGAAGTCCATTCCGGATCCGTAAACTGTATTGAGTCAAGCTGATAATCTCCATAACCTCCATACCAGCGGTAATCATCACCTATGGCAAGCAACTCATAGTCCGCTTTCTCCCCGTTGATTTCTTCTTTCGGATCAACAGTGAGATGAATATACACCATCTCCATGAACGCCGTGTCCTGCGCAACGATAGGTTTTCTGTATTCTCTGCCACAAACATCAACTGATAATCCAATGATCATCGCCAAAGGTATCATAAATGATGATAAAAATGCGCCTATGCATATCCTCGCCATAATAATTCTTTAATTAGATTTTGAATAACAACAGTCCGTTAAAAATTTGAATCATAAGACATCGATAATAGCGGCACTGCCAATACGCGTAGGTTCATGATCGTGGAATTATGGTTCCGTTGTCTCACTCGGACGTTTTTACTTTCCTCAAATGATAGATATTCCGTCAGCCATATCCTCGATCACTACTCAAGCTCGATGGGATTGTAGAAGGAACGTACTTGCCTCCTTTTTGGTGCATTCTGAGCACCATCAGGCATCTTGACCAAGCCGGAAGCATCTATGACAGCACCGGGATTCTCCTTATAGTCGCGTAACTCAGCATTGTACTTCTCTCGTGTCGTCTTACAATAAAGCCTATCTTTTTTACCTATAGGATATCTGTGATCTTTCGAATCGACAGCCTCAAACATATGCTCACCTTTTGAATCCTCAAGACGAAGTATGAGACCCGGCAGACCGTTGAACTTCCAGGGGCCGGCACTGACGGGAATGTCGGAATACCAGGCAGTCCAGTCGCGGCCTCGCCATCGGGTAGTAGCCTTCCGGCACTCATACCCCATCACCTCGCGGGTCTCATCCTCAAACTTCCAATTGAACTTCGGTATCGGCTCCTCATATCGGTAATTGTTGATGAAGATCTTGCCGTAATAATAAACCGTGGAATCGCGCAATCCTGTCATCATATTGACAACTATAGGTTCCAACTCCTTACGTAGTCTGCCGTAATCATCTAATGTCGGTACGGAAGTCCATTCCGGATCTGCTAGTTGTATGGAATCAAGTTGATAATCCCCATATCCTCCATACCAGCGGTAATCATTTCCAACAGCCAGCAACTCAAAATCGGCATCCTCACCAACAATATCATCTTTGGGATCTACCGTGAGATGCACATACACTATTTCCATGAACGCCGTGTCCTGCGCAACGATAGGTTTTCTGTATTCTCTACCACGAACATCAACTGATAATCCAATGATCATCGTCAAAGGTATCATAAATGATGATAAAAATGCGTCTATGCATATCCTCGACATAATAATTCTTTAATTAGATTTTGAATAACAATAGTCCGTTAAAAATTTATAGTTCGTTAAAATTTGAATCATAAAGAATTCCGGCAATCAGAAAAAAAAATTATACAGTGGCGGAGGATATCCTGTCCAACTTATTATTCTTCCGTGTCAGAGACTATGCCTAAATCATTCAAATTTTAACGAACTATTAGAATAAAATACAATGTTTTTGAGAGATCTGAGTCGACAATCAAATTAGCCAACTCAAATCTCAAAAACGTTTAAGAGTTCTCAATATTCTTTACTTGGAACTTAGTAATTGTTAGTGGAGTGAAGAACAACTCAAGAATGTTCTGTCATGCGGGGACAGAACCATATTGTTTGCACACCTCAATTGCAAGTTCTTCACAGAATTCTTTATACTCGTCAGGTGAAGCAAAATACTCTTCATCTACTGTACAAAGTATATACGTACCGTTAGCACACTTCACCACATGCGCGTCCGCGCATATTGGCATCACCGCCATTGTGATTACCGCAGCAACCACCACTAAAACCTTTTTCATAGGCTTACTTTTTAATGGGTTAATAATATAGTTTATTTCTCAGAATTATCAGCATAACAGATTGTTAGCCAACAATTCCTTATTATAATTATTGTTTATGTCAGTCGATCGAGAAATAGCCTACATAATCGACATCGCCGACTGTGAGCACAAGCCTATACTCTCCACAGGCGCCGTCGAAATCCATAGCCTCACCGGCATAGGTGATCGTCGAAGTCCAGTATCCAACTGTCCCGGAAATACCCTCAATCTCGACATCCACAGGATATTCATCAAAAGGAAGAAGAAAAGAGACCGTGCCTGAACCGACAATTGCGGTTATTTCAATTGGCTTTGGGGGAGCATACATCACCGGGATTTTCTTTCCCCTAACCACAATGATAGGCACTTCCCTTGCTTTGCCTTCATCTTTTTTTCCGTCTTCAGATGGGACTCCGGCAAAGACTGCAGTTGAAAACAACAGCGACGCCAAAAGTGTAGTGAGAAATCTAATTACTTTCATAGTGTCAGATTTTTAGAATTTTATTCGCTTGCAAAACTATATCAAATATTTTCCAAATGCAAATTATAGCCAGAAAAGTTTTTCACATCATTTAACAACCCTAAATGTATATTCTTAAATATCAACAAGTTACAAACGCCACTTTTTACACACATTTCCGTATGACATTAATAATCAAGATTTTAAAATGGTGAATCTTATCTATCTTAAAAGCATCCATTATTGCACCATATCTCCATCGCTAATCATTATTACATATTTTTTGCATATAGCAAGATTATCCCCACTCAGTTTCAGCAATGCTTTTTTCACACGATACCGCCTTGTCGAGGCGGCCGTCTCCGATATTTCCATAATTTCCGCGATACACGTATAATTGAAGCCTAAGATATCATATACCACCAGCCGGATGTTTGATTCACTTAATGACGTGTTTCTCCGAATAATTTCCACCACATTCTCCATTACGGCATTTATCATATCTTCAAGTGATTTTACGTAGTCTTCCCGTCTGTAGACAGACAACGCACGACTTCTGTCCTGGTAGAAGACATCAAGTTCCTTCTTCGTAACACCAACAGGAGGATTCTGCCATTGGGTTGCTGCGGCCCTGTGGTAAGAAATAGAATTATTATAGAGTATGGCCTTAACTCCCCGATAATCATCCTCAAGTTTCGCAGTCAACGCCTCATATGCCTTCAGATCTTCTTTCAGGCTGTTGTTGTCCACTCGCAGAGCTTGATTTTCACCCGCTATCGCATCATTGAATTCAGTTATTTTAGTATTAAGAGCCTCCAATTTCCCAATTTTAGATATATAGCCATTCTCCTTCCTCCTATATTTCTCTCTTGATCTCACTATATCTTCCTTCCCTTTCCTATAAATATATGCTATTATTCCTATACCCACACCTATACCTATCATTCCAAGAATTATCAATAGTGTGTTCTCTCTCGACAGCGCATCCGAAAGCTCCTCTGCGTTTCTCTTAAGATTGGTTTCCATCCTATACAGGCTGACATTCAAGGCATTGATGCTGTCAAAGGCCTCCTCCTGACAAGAGACAAGAGAATCCATCATCGTCAAAGCACTTCGGTAGTCATTATTCGACACATATATTTCAGACAGAGTATAGAACTCAGACGCCTTTTCAGCCAAACTGCCGACATTGCCGGTCATCTCACATATAAGAGAATCAGGCACGTCATCACCCACCGCGGCTAAAGACCTTACATAGGCCATGATATTCTCTTTGGGCAAACCACACCCATGACCATTAAGTTCCTGAAAAATCTTGATTGCATCTCTATGACGACCTGATAATGACATATAATAGGCCTTTTCCGATTTCAAGAAATCTACGTTCATGCTATCACCCAATGACAAGGCATACTTTTTCGCATTATCCAATTCATTTATAGCCAAATCGTAATTACGGCTACCTCCAAAAGCCGTAGCTGACACAATATAGGCATGGATTATTTTCTCAGCACAACCATTGTCCAACATCAGCCGTTTGCCTGCCTCTATACTCTTTCTTTCCTCATCTATATTGAAGATGCGGTGATATACAGCTGACTTGTTAAGGAAAGCCAATGCCTGATAGATAGCAAAGTTCTTTCCTGACGCAAGTGTTATGCTTTTGTCATATTCATCCAAGGCACGGCCGATAGAATCTGTCTGCGCAAACGCCGCGCCTTGTGCGAAGTGAGTCAGCATAGCCTCACGCGAGGGGGTGTCGGATAGGCCGTAATATTCCACGGCGGGACGCAGCAGGGAGTCGAGGCCGGAGATTTCGCCGGTCTTGAGCATGGCCAGGGAGAGAAGCAAGGAGTGGCGCGCACGCCCCTCCTCCGTATGCAGACGCGCGGCATCGATACCCCTCACCACCGACAGGGCAGAATCAGGACGGTCATCAAGAAGGGAGTCGGCGGCATCAAGACGCCGCATGGCGCCGCCGTCGGAGCAGGCAGCCACGAGGAAACAGGCCAAAATGGCGATAAGGTGTATTTTCATCCGCGAAACTGATTTTTCCGCAAATATACCAATTTTATCCCACCCATGCAATTCCCACCCATCAGTTTTATCAAAACGCCATGACAGCCATCCCAGCCACCATAGCCATATACATCACCCTCCCTCGAATCTCTATCCCAATCCTATAAACCCAACCTCTAAAAAACTCAAACCCTCAACCCCAAACTCCAAATCCTAAACCCCAAACTCTAAACCCTAAACCCTTTAACCTCTCAACTTTAACCTTTAACCTTTAAAACTTTAACCTTTAAAAACTATATTTGAGAGTGAGAAGGAATTCCCGGGGGCGCAAGGAGTAGGAATTGCGGGTGACGTCGAGAGTGTGGTAGTAGGTATACTCATAGCGGCGCATGTCGGTGAGATTGCGTGCGGCAAGCTCGAGCTCGACCCTGCGCGATGACCAGCGCACCCCGACATCCACAAACACGTTCTCCTTGTAATTGTCTTCTCCTATCTTCACTTTCGAATAGCTCGCCGAACCATATATCTCAAGCTTCCTGACCGGATAGACTCCCAGATGGAGGTTGAGCGAGAGGTCGTTGAAGGAATTGGAGGGGATGGCATCGCCAAACGTCTGACGCTGCAGGGAATACGATCCCCTCGCTGAGGCCGTCAGGATATCGCCGAACTGATATGTGTCGATCTTGCCCGTGAATATCCACGCCGTGCTCCTGACGTCCATCCTCACCCCGGAACGCATGCTCTCCCTGTCTGACATAAGCATGTTGGCGCTGACATTGAAGGTGGTGTGCCAGCGGCGCATCTGTTTCGTCATGTTGAGAAGGAGATTGGTCGTGGTCCCCTTGCTCCTGATATCCTTGAAAGAGGTCGACGTGCCGGAGGCGCCAGCGTTGTAGACAGAGAGCATGTTGCTCTCTGTCCTGCTGTAGGAGGCCATGGCGTTGAGATAGAAACCGTCGGTGAAATTCTTGTAGGAATAGTCGGCCTGCACCTTGTCGTCACGCCCCCTCCTCAGGCTCCCCGTGCCCATGGTCCGCGAATTGCGGAATGTGGTGTAAACGGGGTTGTCGATAAAGTCAGTCATATCGCCGATTCGGTTGGTGTGACCCGCGGAAACCTCCCAGAAACTTGCCTGACGGCATTTGTAGGTCAGCGCGCTCCGGAGATCAACATACACACGGTCATGCCTGTAGACACCCCCGTCAAGGATATCGCCGTATTTAAGATTGTAGAGCCTCACGGGCACGGTGGTGGTCCAGGTCATCCCCCGCCACCGGAGTTTATACCACGGGGAGACAGTGCTGACTATCCGGTGGCCCGAGAGGTCGTTGCGGCTCTCCGCATCGGGGAGGGCCAGACCATACGAGCGGAAAGCGTCGCGGTCCGCCTCAAACTCCAGAGCGGCCCCGAGTGTGGAACGCTCCCCCAACTCCCGCGAGAACGCCGTGCGCTCGCGGTTATGGAAAGTGCTTGCCGACACATCCTGCCGCACCGTGGTCTCCCCCGTGGCACGGTCTGTGGCACGCATCGTCAGCAGCGGGCGGTTGTCGAACCAGGTGTCCGATTCCACCTCATACATCCTCTCCCCGCTCCTGATGATGGTCCTGAGGGTATTGGAGAAATAGTAGGCGTCGCTCCTCTGCCGCTGTGTGCGGTCGGCATCCGAGACCACGAGATAGCGGTTTCTGCCGAAAGCCCCGCGGAAGGCCGCCTCGTCGGAGAAGTAGAGGCGGCTGCCGTTGTTCTCAACCTTCACGGCGGCATTGACCGTGTTGCGCCTTATCCTGTTGTCCGCGCTCTCGCTGTAGCTCAGGTCGCGGCTGTCGGGCGACAGGTAATCGGTCGAGGTGAGGCCCTCGAAACATTCGCGGCTGTTGCCATAGTCGGCGTTTACTTTCAGGGTGAGGTCCGGACGCAGGCGCGCGAGATGGTTGACGGTGGCATAGGCCGTGCGGTTAGCTATGTAGCGGTCCTTATTCACCGACGGAGCACCGAACGGGGTGTTGCCGAAGGGATCGTAGGGGGAGCGGCGTGTCGGAAGTCCCCCGGAAGTCTCTCCCGAATTGTTGCCGCTCGCCGAGACGATGGTCTGGCTGGAGGGGGCCACGAACATGCCGTAAAGCTTGCCGTTCCAGAGCATGTCCTCGCCCCCGCCGGCGCCCGCCGACACATAGCCCAATGGCTTGAGCATGCGCCCCTTCCGGAGCTTGAGGTTGAGCGCGGCCCTCTTTGATTCCACCTTCCCCTGGAGCACGCGCTTCGGCTGGTGGCGCTGATAGACGCTGACCGAGGATATGTCGGCCGGGGAGATGTTGCGCGAGGCTACGGCGTAGTTGCCTCCCATCAGGTCGAGGCCCTCGATATAGAAATGGTTGATCGGCTCCCCGTCGTAGGAGATACCTCCACGCTCGTCGACCTGTATGCCCGGAATCTTCTTTATCACATCCTCTATGTTCCTGTCGCCGGCCTTGGTCAGGGCCCCGACATCGTAGACGATCGTGTCCCCCTTCACGCGCCTCTCCGGTGCCTTCACCACAACCTCCTTCAGTTCATATGCCTTCGGGTTCAGCCGCACCTCCACGCGCCGGGACGGATCCTCCAGTGGATATTCCAGCGTCTCGTGCTTCATGGATATGAAGCGCAGCAAGGCCGGAAGCGCTACCGTGTCCACGCTGATGGCAAACCCTCCGTCAGTTCCCGATGTGGCGAAAGCCTTCAGGCGCTCTCCCTCGTAGAGCCTGACTATCACACCCCGGGCGGCTGTGCCGTCGGTATTGAGCGCGCTGCCCCGCACCACAGTCCTGGCCGGTGCCGTGACAGCCCATAGGGTTATTACCAGCAATGTCAGTATCCGTGCTCTCATGTTATAAGGGTTTGTTTATAAAGCAACATTAAATTAGGGATCGCAGTCCGGGAGCAGATTTTTTCTTGCAGGTGAAGGAGCATGACAAAGACCCTGTGAGGCTATGCCACTACTCAAGCTCGATGGGATTGTAGAACAGACGCACCTTCCGCATATTGGCACCCCGGTTCTCATCCACCTGCACCATCCCGGAGTCCACCAGCATCGCCCCCGCGTTCTCTTTGTAGTCACGCAGATCGGCATTATATTTCTCGCGAGTGGTTTTACTTATTATGCTCTTCCTTCTCCATCCTATCGGATAGACATGATCTTTCGAATCGACGGCCTCAAACATATGCTCGCCCTTTGAGTCCTCCAGACGCAGTATCAGACCGGGAAGTCCGTTGAATTTCCATGGCCCCGCACTCACGGGTATCTCCGAATACCAGGCAGTCCAGTCCCGTCCCCGCCAGCGCGTCGTGGCCTTCCGGCATTCATATCCCATCACCTCGCGGGTCTCATCCTCATATTTCCAGTCGAACTTCGGCACTGGCTCCTCATAGCGGTAATAGTTGATGAAGACTTTTCCATAATATGCGAGCGTGGAATCACTCTTATTTGTCAGCATATACACTGTTATCGGTTCGCATTCATCATAAATTTTCCCATATTCCTCCCGTGTAGGAGCAATTGTCCATTCCGGGTCGGCTAAGCCAATGGAATCAAGCTGATAATCTCCGTAACCACCATACCACAGATATTCATCCCCTACGGCAAGCATCTCGTAATCAGCTTTCTCCCTATTATCATCCTTAGGATCCACATTGACATGGATATATACCATCTCCATGAACGCCGTGTCCTGAGCAACAACAGGACGATGCCATCGCTTTCCGAAGGCGTCAAAAGCTCCGGAAATAACAATTGTCATGAAGACAAAGACAATCGCACCTTTAAATTTTTCATTCATATGTTTCGGTATTTCTTCTTACTTGGTTGGCTTGATATGACACAGGTTGACAAGAGACTGTGCCTGAACCGACAATTGCTGTTATTTCAATTGGCACTTCCCTTGCTTTGCTTTCATCTTTTTTTCCCGTCTTCAGATGGGACTCCGGCAAAGACTGCAGTTGAAAACAACAGTGACGCCAAAAGTGTAGTGAGAAATCTAATTACTTTCATAGTGTCAGATTTTAAAATTTTATTCGCTTGCAAAACTATATCAAATATTTTCCAAATGCAAATTATAGCCAGAAAAGCTTTTCACATCATTTAACAACCCTAAATGGATATTCTTAAATATCAACAAGTTACAAATACCGTTTTTTACCCATATTCCGGTATAGTATTAATAATCAGGATTTTAAAATGGTGAATCTTATGCATCTTAAAAGCATCCATTATTGCACCATATTCCTATCCTTCTTGATAGTGAGAGGCACGACAGGATGAGATGCATCGGAAGATGCGGCAATTGTCTGCGGCATCAAAATGGCAAATGCCAAAGCCATAATAAGCATGAGTTTTTTCATGATGCTTGATTTTAAGAAGTTGTTTAAAAAACAACGTTAGATTATATTTTAATAACAATAATCTTTCATTTTTATTTTTTAAAGCCATCTTACCCCGTCTGCATCTCCCCTCACAACAAGCTGATATTAAGCTTATTAATATTCAGCATTTCTGCATATCGATTTGTCAGCACCATTATAGGGTTAATTTTCAGCATATTATATATAAGGATAAATACATAGTTAATATATGTTAAATCTACAAATCGAGATATTTTTTTGAACAATAGCGGCTACCCGCCCCATCCCTCATATCTAAGACCCCATCCCACAAAATATGTTAACGTCAGGGCGGTGGTAATTTTCTTTCCCAGACAGTGGTGCATGCATGAGAGGAGCGTCCGGAC
The DNA here is from genome assembly GCA_910588245.1 of uncultured Muribaculaceae bacterium. Classification (GTDB taxonomy): domain Bacteria; phylum Bacteroidota; class Bacteroidia; order Bacteroidales; family Muribaculaceae; genus Lepagella. The sequence continues at coordinate 30,984 of CAJUQP010000032.1, forward strand.
CATAGTGCAGATTCGGACATACTTGGGAGACCTCGGGGCACTATCGGAAATATTACCTTTGTCTCGCAGCAGCACACCATCTTCCTCCTTTTGGCTCAGTCACATAGCCCGCTATGCTCCTGAGCCTGCAAGAAGGAATCTGGCGCACTGCTGCGACCCTGACGTTAACATATTTTGCGGGATGGGGTCTAAAACCAAAAAGAGGACGGCCAATAATGACCGTCCTCCTTCGTTATCGATTGTCGGAGTCTATGCCCTATCAGAGCTGCGGACCTGCTGCCACGAGAGCCTTGCCTGCGGCGTTGTTCTCGTATTTCTTGAAGTTCTTGATGAAACGTGCGGCGAGGTCTTTTGCCTTCTCCTCCCACTGCTCGGGATTTGCATAGGTGTCGCGCGGATCGAGGATCTTCGGATCAACTCCGGGAAGCTCGGTGGGCACTGTGAAGTCGAAGATAGGAATTACCTTCGTGGGAGCCTTGAGGATGGCGCCGTCGAGGATAGCGTCGATGATGCCACGGGTGTCGCGGATCGAGATACGCTTGCCTGTGCCGTTCCAGCCGGTGTTCACCAGATAAGCCTTGGCGTCGTTGGCCTCCATCTTCTTGACGAGTTCCTCGGCATATTTTGTCGGGTGGAGCTCAAGGAATGCCTGGCCGAAGCATGCGGAGAACGTCGGGGTGGGCTCTGTGATGCCACGCTCTGTGCCGGCGAGCTTGGCGGTGAAGCCGGAGAGGAAGTAATACTTCGTCTGCTCGGGGGTCAGGATCGACACGGGAGGAAGCACTCCGAAGGCGTCGGCGGAAAGGAAGATCACATTCTTGGCAGCCGGGCCTGCGGATACGGGCTCAACGATGCTCTCGATGTGGTCGATAGGATAAGATACGCGGGTGTTCTCTGTCACGCTCTTGTCGGCGAAGTCGATCTTGCCGTCTTTGTCGACAGTCACGTTCTCGAGAAGAGCGTCGCGACGGATAGCGTTGTAGATATCAGGCTCGCTCTCCTTGTCGAGGTTGATGACCTTGGCATAGCAGCCTCCCTCGAAGTTGAAGACGCCGTTGTCGTCCCATCCGTGCTCGTCGTCGCCGATGAGAAGACGCTTCGGGTCGGTGGAAAGGGTGGTCTTGCCTGTGCCGGAGAGGCCGAAGAAGATGGCTGTGTTCTTACCCTCCTTGTCGGTGTTGGCAGAGCAGTGCATGGAAGCGATACCTTTCTGGGGAAGGAAGTAGTTCATCATAGAGAACATACCTTTCTTCATCTCGCCGCCATACCATGTGTTGATGATCACCTGCTCCTTGGAAGTGGTGTTGAAGACAACAGCGGTCTCTGAGTTGAGGCCGAGCTCCTTGTAGTTCTCCACCTTAGCCTTCGATGCGTTGAAGACAACGAAGTCGGGCTTGAAGTCGATAAGGTCGATCTCGGAAGGACGGATGAACATGTTGGTCACGAAGTGAGCCTGCCATGCCACCTCCATGATGAAACGCACTGCCATGCGGGTATCCTTGTTGGCACCGCAGAAGCAGTCAACCACGTAGAGCTTCTTGCCTGAGAGCTCCTTGATGGCTATCTCTTTGACAGCGTCCCATGTCTTCTCGGTCACGGGCTTGTTATCGTTGGGATATTCCTCGGTTGTCCACCATACTTTGTCTTTCGAGTTGTCGTCGAGTACGATGAATTTGTCCTTAGGCGAACGGCCGGTGTAGACGCCTGTCATCACGTTGACTGCGCCGAGCTCGGTCACTGTGCCTTTCTCGAAGCCCTCGAGTGAGGGATCGGTCTCATCCTTGAAGAGCTGCTCGTAGGTGGGATTGTAGATAACCTCCTTGACATCCTTGATGCCGTACTGGGTCAGATCTATCTGTGCCATAATTTTGGAATATATATGAATTAAGAGTTATGTATGTTTCTTTTTTACCTTTCAGTTTGCCAGATTTAGTCAGGACCGCCCGACTGCCACTCATATTATATGCAATGAACCGTTCCGAAGCCGGCGGCCGGAGGGCTGCGCTATGAGTAGAACGCTTGTCGCTCTAAATCAGATGCAAAATTAACGCTTTTCTTTCAGATTTAGTAATTAATTAGAGAATTTTTTCTGTATTTAATTGTTAAAAATGCTTTACTGAGGTAATTACCCTCCTTCAGCTCTCCGTTTTGGCCAATCCGGACGCCTATAACAGGCAATCGGCCCTGTCCGGAGCATCCGACCAGTCAGACTGGTCAGACCTGTCGGACCTGTCAGACTCGTCCGACCAGTCCGACTCGTCCGACCGGTCTGACAATCCTCTAAGACCATCCCGGAAGGGAATTTTTTTCTTTCTCCCGCTTCCTGAGAAAATTTTTCAGGAATTTTTTAGAAATTATAACCTTAGGTCAACAAAAATAATCCTATTTCAGTCCCGTTCCCGGCAAAGCAACAGGAAAAATCTCAAAAAATTTCAACATCACATCTTTTTGCCGATCAGAAAGTTGGAGAAAATCCTAAAAATTTCTTCAAAAATTCTTGCTGAAAAATTTGGTGGGAAAAGAAAAAGGTTGTAACTTTGCACTCGCAATCGGGAAACAAACAACGCCTGAAGCGAAAGAAACGAAACGATAGCGGAAATAAATCCTGGTGCGGTAGTTCAGCCTGGTTAGAATACATGCCTGTCACGCATGGGGTCGCGGGTTCAAGTCCCGTCCGCACCGCCGAGGAGAGAGGAAGAGCAGCAGAGTAAACTTAGGTTTCCTGCTGCTCTTTTTTTGTACCTCCCCGTCGGCCCTCTCCCCACTTTCAACCAAAACACCCAGAAGACATGATCTGCATTATCAACGGTCCCAACCTCAACCTCCTCGGCAAGCGACAGCCGGAAATCTACGGCTCCACATCGTTCGAGGAATGCCTGCGCGACCTGCGCGCCAAATTCCCTGACACACCGATAGAATATTTCCAGTCGAACTGCGAAGGGGAGATCATCGACGCCATACACCGCCTCGGATATTCCACTCCCGACTGCAAGGGAATTGTGATCAATCCGGGCGCCTACGCACATTATTCTTATGCGATAGCCGACGCCATATCGTCGGTGTCGCTCCCCGTAATCGAGGTGCACATCTCCAATATCCACGCCCGCGACGAGTTCCGCCACCGCTCCGTCACAGCCCCCTCATGCCGAGCCATGCTCACAGGATTCGGGCTCAAGGGCTACGAACTCGCCCTCAGGGCCCTCGGCGCCGGAGAATAACCCACGCAATGATGACCCAGGATCTTGAAGACTATATCGAGGCCCATATCGACCCCGAACCTGAGGAGCTGAGGCGCATAGACCGAGCCACCAACATCCGTCTGCTCAACGGCCGCATGTGCTCGGGCCATATACAGGGACGTCTGCTGAAGATGCTCGTAAGAATGATACGCCCGCGGTGCGTGCTCGAATTAGGGACGTTCTCCGGCTATTCCGCGCTCTGCATGGCGGAGGCTCTCGAGCCGGGAGCCACGCTCCACACCGTGGAGGTAGACGACGAGCTCGAAGACTTCATCCGCGCCAACCTTGCCTCGGCACCAGCCGGAGAGAATATCACCCTCCACATCGGCGACGCCATGGAGACAATGCGTGGCTGGGACGACGGCGCGTTCGACCTCATATTCATCGACGCCGACAAACGCGCCTATGCCGACTATTACGGAGAGGCACTGCGCCTGCTGCAGCCGGGGGGATTCATCATAGCCGACAACACCCTATGGGACGGACATGTCGTGGAGGGATGCCGGCATTCCTCCCAGACCGAGGGGATAATACGCTTCAACGACCTCGTGGCCTCCGACCCGCGGGTGGAGAAAGCGATCGTGCCCCTGCGCGACGGGCTGACACTCATCCGCAAGCGCGATCAGCAATGATTACCAATTACTAATTGCTAATTGACGATAAACGATAACGCTCCGCGGCGCGTTATCTAATATAGCGCCGCCCTGTCGCGCAGGGCGGCCTCTAATAAAAAAACGAAAGTCATGGAAAGTAAACGCCAAGCAAAGATAGCCCGGCTCCTGCAGAAGGAGCTGAGCGAGATTTTCCGCCGCCAGACAGCAGCTCTGGGGGGCGTGATAGTGTCGGTAAGCGCAGTCAGGGTCAGCCCCGACCTGAGCATAGCCAAGACATATCTCAGCATTTTCCCTCCTGAAAAAGCGCAGGAGATACTCGAGAATATCAAGAAGCAGTCGAAGACCGTCAGATATGAGCTCGCGCAGGCTGTGAAGCAGGTGCTCCGCAAATGCCCCGACCTGCAGTTCTATCTCGATGACTCCCTCGACTATATCGAGAACATAGACCGCCTTCTCGGCCCGCACAAGGAGCATTCCGAGGAGAGAAAGGAGACAGAAGGATAAGGAATGACATCCCTCATGCTGCCCCCGCGCATAGCCTGGCGCTATCTGAGGGCCCCGAAATCGCACAGTGCCGTGAGTGCAATAGCGGCAGTATCGGTGGTGGGGGTGGCCGTGGCCACCGCCGCCATCATCTGCGTGCTCTCTGTCTTCAACGGGTTCCGCTCCCTGCTGGTGGAGAAACTCGACATAATGGCCCCCGACGTGGAAGTGACCCCCGCGAGGGGTAAGGTATTCGCCGACGCCGACTCCCTTGCCGCAGCCGTGGCCTCTGTGGAGGGGGTGGAGAGCGTAATGCCCACCGTCACCGACAACGCACTGGCCATAGTCGATTCCCACGAGATGCCCGTGACCCTGAAAGGTATCGATCCGGCCCTGTATGCACGCCACACAACCATCGACTCAATCATAATGGGAGGGAGCCGCATTGCCGACCTCCCACCCGACAGAGCCGTGGTGTCGATAGGAGTGGCGCGACAGCTCGGCATCTACGAGACTGACGTACCCATGCTCGTCTTCGCCCCCCGCAGGGAGGGACGCGTCAACATGGCCAATCCGATGGCCTCTTTCCTGACCGACTCAGTGGAAGTGGCCGACGTCTTCCAGGCCATGCAAAGCGACTACGACGAGAAAACAGTGATCTGCGACATATCGCTGGCCCGAAGATTGTTCCAGTATGACACCGAAGCCACCTCGCTTGAGGTGAAGACACGTCCGGGCGCCGACACGCGGGCCGTGGCCGAAGCCGTGGCACGGAAGATCGGCCCGCAGGCCGAGGTGAAAGACCGCTTCCGGCGCCAGGAGATAAACTTCCGCATGGTCTCGATCGAGAAATGGGTCACCTTCCTGCTGCTGATATTCATCCTTGTGATCGCTTCCTTCAATATTATAAGCACCCTCTGCATGCTCATCATAGAGAAACAACAGTCGGTGGCGACCCTGTCGGCCCTCGGCATGGGGCGCCGGCGCATCGGCGCCGTATTCTGGTGGGAGAGCATTTACGTCACTCTCATAGGAGGATTCTCCGGGATTGTCCTCGGTCTTATCCTATGCCTCATTCAGGAGCACTTCGGCATCATAAAATTCGCCGGCGACCCGGGGGCGCTCGTCATTCCGGCCTATCCTGTCAGGGTGGAAGGCACCGACATACTCTGGGCGTTGCTCCCTGTGATGGCCGTAGGCCTCTTCACAGCCTCCGTGGCCGCCGCATTCGCCCGGTCGCGCACAGGAATCGGCAAATGACCATCCGGAGACAGACACTCTGGACTTTTTCTACATTTTTACACAATTTTACCCGTTTTCTCCATAAAAAACTTTCCAAAAGTTGTGTATTCCCCATTTTTATGATAAATTTGCACAACCAACATCAATCTTTAACCATGGACCGTATCGACAACCTAGACAAAAAGATCCTGAATATAATCATGAAGAACGCCCGCATCGCCTCGAAGGACGTGGCGGTGGAATGCGGCGTATCGAGGGCTGCAATCCATCAGAGGATACAGCGTCTCATAGAGATGAAAGTCATCACAGGCTCGGGATACACTGTCAATCCCAAGACCCTCGGCTACAACACGTGCACATATATCGGAGTCAGCCTCGAGAAAGGCTCCATGTACCGCGAGGTGGTGCAGGAACTCGAGAAGATACCGGAGGTGGTGGAATGCCACTTCACCACAGGCCCCTACTCCATGCTGATAAAAGTCTACGCACAAGACAATCAGCATCTCATGGAGCTGCTCAACGACCAGATACAGCATATCTCCGGAGTGACTGAGACCGAGACACTCATATCTCTGGAACAGAGCATGAACCGCCAGATCTACATAAAGTCTGACGACTGAACCCACCACCGGCCGGAAGAGACCGTGCCCCGCAGGCGCGCTCTTCCGGCCGGAATCTTTCACGAAAGAACATATCCCCGATGAAAAAGACCTACATCTACTCCTTGCTGGCCGCCTTGCTTCTCGCTCTGGTGGCCGTACTGTTTTTCTACCCTGACGACGTGCAGGGGAATGTGCTCCGGCAGCACGACACAATGCAGGGCATCGCCAACGGCCAGGAGGGGAAAGCCTTCCACGAGGCCACAGGAGAGACCACCCGGTGGACCAACTCCCTCTTCTCCGGAATGCCGAACTTCCAGATAGCACCGTCATATCCCGCGGGGGAGGCCCTTTCCTTTGTGGGAAAAGCCTTCTCGCTCTGGCTCCCGGCCCCGGCCAATCTCATGTTTGCCATGATGCTCGGATTCTTCATCATGGGGTTATGTTTCAAGCTTAAATGGCATCTCGCCCTGTTCGCCGCCGTGGCCTGGGGATTCTCCTCCTATTTCATAATCATCATCGGGGCAGGCCACATATGGAAATTCGCGACTCTCGCCTATATACCTCCGACAATCGGAGGCATAATGTTATGCTACCGAGGCAAATACCTTGCAGGCACAGCCCTCGCGGCACTCTTCGGAGCCTTGCAGCTGCAGAGCAACCATCCGCAGATGTCGTATTATTTCCTGTTCGTAATCCTCTTCTTCGTGCTCGCCTGGCTATGGACCGCCATACGCAAGCACCTCGTGAAGCGCTGGGTCATCGCCACGGCGTGCTCCCTGGCCGCAGGCATATTTGCCGTGGCCGCCAACGCCCCCAGCCTCTACAACACCTATGAATATGCCAAGGAGACCGTGCGCGGAAAAGCCACCGACCTCACCCCCGAAGGGGGCGCCGGAGCCGGAATGGACCGCGACGCCATCACCGCCTGGAGCTACGGACTCGACGAGACGTTCTCACTGCTCATACCCAATGTGAAGGGTGGCGCCACCATCAAACCTGTGGCCGGGCAGAACGAGCTCCTCTCCGTCGATAAGACCGACAAGGCCGACGAACTCTATCTGCAGCCGGAGGTAAGGACGATGCTCGGCCAGTTCCCGCAGTATTTCGGCGACCAGCCTATGACAAACGGCCCCGTATATGTCGGCGCCTTCGTGCTGCTGCTCGCCATCCTGGCCCTCTTCACGGTCGATACTCCCATGAAATGGACGCTATTCGCATCCTCGGTGCTCGCAGTGCTCCTGTCATGGGGCCATAACTTCGCTCCCCTCACCGACTTCTTCATCGACACCTTCCCGGGCTACAACAAATTCAGGGCCGTGGCGAGCATACTGGTCATAGTGGAATTTTGCGTGCCCCTTCTCGCGGCAATGTGCCTGCGCAAGATGATCGAGACGCCCGACTTCCTGAAACGCTACAGCTGGACAATATATTGCGTGTTCGGAGCCGGCGCACTCATATGCGCCGCCGGCTGGCTCTCCCCCTCGCTCTTCGGCTCCCCCTTCTCTCAGCAGGAGATCGAGCAGCTCACGGCGGCCGGAGTGCTCAACGACCCGCAATACGCCCCCCTCTGGGACGCCGTGCGCCAGACGCGCCTTAGCCTCGTGGCCGGCGACTGCGCCCGCTCCCTGATGTTCATCGTGCTCGGATTCGGCGTCATGATGCTCTGGCTGAAGAAAGCCTTCACAAGCAAGCCCCTGTTCGTGTGCTGCCTCACCGCCGTGACGCTCATCGACCTTTTCCCCGTAGACAAGCGCTACGTCAGCTCCGAGAGCTTCACGACACCCGCCGACAATGAGACGATATTCGCGATGACCGACGCCGACCGCGCTATACTCAAAGACAAATCAAATTACAGGGTCATGGACGTGGCAGGATTCTCAGACGCCCGCTCATCATATTTCCACAAGACCATCGGAGGCTACCACGCGGCCAAGCTCACCCGCTACAACGATCTGATAACCCATCAGATATCAAAGGGCAACCCGCAGGTGCTCAACATGCTCAACGCGAAATACATACTCAGCGGCAACGACTATTCTCTCAATCCGGAAGCCCTCGGCAACGCATGGTTTGTCGACTCCATAGCCTATGTGGCGGATGCCGACACCGAGATGGCGTCGCTCGACTCCATACGCCCTGGAGAATATGCCGTGGCCGACCGTGCTTTCGAGTCGGTGCTCCTCAAGGCAAACCGCCGTCTTCCTGGCGACACCATCTACGAGACATCATACGCCCCCAACCGCCTGACCTACCGCAGCCATTCCTCCAGAGGCAATCTCGCGGTCTTCAGTGAGATCTACTTCCCCTGGGGATGGACGGCCACCGTCGACGGCAAGCCTGCCCCGATCGGCCGTGTCAACTATGTGCTCCGGGCTATGCAGGTGCCTGCCGGTGACCACGAGATAACCTTCACCTTCGACCCCGTAAGCACGCGCACCACCGACACCATAGCCACCGCCTCCGTAGCCGCCATAGGACTCGTATGCCTCCTGGCACTTGTGTTCTGGGTGCTCGGCATGGCTGCCCGTAGAAGACAGACGCAAGTGGAAGAGGAGAAAAAACGATGAATATCCTTAGCGAAATGGCCGGCGCCTATCTGCGCTGGCGCCATTCGCACGGCTACGGCGTGCATTCTCCTTTCGCCTACCGCTTCGTGGAGCAGGCGGTGCGCCCGGGTCGTGGCTATTCATTCTATGGCTACGCCGATATCGACGCATCACTGACCGGCTTCAAAGGCTCCGCCTACGGGCGGACGCGCCATGATGCCCGGCTGCTGCTGCGATGCGCCGCATTCCTGCGTGCCGGGCGCGTGTTGATGGGACCGTCGGCTCCCGCTGTATTCTCCGTCGCGGCACGTGGCGCCGGTGCTCGATCTGAGACGTGGAAAAGCCGCCATCCCGCTCCTCCAAAACCGGGCGACATTCTTGTGACGGGACCGTCATGGCGCGCACCAGAAGAGATATCCCGCCGGCTCGCGGCCGGCACAACCGTGATAGCATTCGATCCTGCGCCTGAGGCGCGGGCCGAAATGATGGCTTTCACAGCCCCGGGTCTCCTGCTCCACGGCCGCCGCATCATTATGGCAATACCCAACCCAGCCATGGCGTTCACTACATACGCGATGGCTTTCTGAAAACTGACAACCGACGAACTATATTAAAATCCAAATAAAATGAGGAAAAAATTACATCCACCT
>CAJUQP010000033.1 GCA_910588245.1 uncultured Muribaculaceae bacterium
GAACATTCGACGGATGCTCTTTTTTTATTCACATTTGTTTTTAAACAAGCTCTTAGTTTTTGTGTATCGTGCAGAGGCTTGGTGTGAACATACGGATAAAGCGACTGAGAAACCCATAGCCTGATCTTTTGCGGTTCAGATTCGAGATGCTTTACAACTCCCACGATATCAGAAAAATAATCATCATTAAAGTCATATCCCGTATTCTCGATAAGATAAATATTGGCGGTGAAAAAGCGCTGATAAAAAATAAAATAAAAGGGAATGAACACAATCTGCAAATTCTTAATTTCAGATACGGTTCATTCCCTTTTTATTTTATCACATATTGGACTGCAAAGCCGCAGACAGCATCCCATACCGGCGGAGCGTTGGGGCATATGAAATAATTTTTGTAACTTTGCAGTATGATTCAGTCTTTCAATTCATCATTACTTGAGAATGCGGTCGGGGAGCTTTCGAAGCTGCCGGGGATAGGCAGGAAGACGGCCCTGCGCCTGGCGCTGCATCTTCTGCGCCGCGACGAGAACGAGGCCGTCGCACTCGGGGAATCAATCATCAACATGCGCCGGAATATCTGCTATTGTTCCCGATGCCACAACATAAGCGAGCAGGAGCTCTGCCCTATCTGCAGCGACACGCGTCGCGATCCGGCAGTGGTCTGCGTGGTGGAGAACGTAAAGGATGTGATCACAGTGGAGGCCACACGTCAGCATTCAGGTCTATACCACGTGCTGGGAGGAGTGATCTCCCCTCTCGACGGCATTAGCCCTGCCGATCTGGAGATCGACAGTCTGGTGCGCCGCGTCACTGAGGAAAACCTCCGGGAGGTGATCCTCGCCCTAAGCCCTACAATTGAAGGAGACACCACAAATTTCTATATATACCGCAAACTCGCCGATCTCCCCGTGCAGGTGACCATGCTCGCGCGCGGCCTGAGCATAGGCAACGAACTGGAATATACCGACGAACTCACTTTGGGCAAATCGATACAGAACCGCATACTTTTCTCATCAACATTCCATCCCAATGAATAGCATATCGCTGCGTGCGCCCGAACCTACCGATGCCGATTTCATGTATGACATAGAGAACGACACCGACGCCTGGAAATATGGCGATACCGTTGCCCCCATATCCCGAAAAATGCTTCGCGACTACGCCCTCTCCTACGACGCGGATCCATTCGGCAGCGGACAACTGCGCCTCGTGGCATGCGACAGCCGCACGGGTGATCCCGTGGGTCTCGCCGATCTCTATGACATCTCTCAGCGCCACTCCCGTGCCTTCATAGGCATATACATCCGCAGGGCATACAGGGGGAAGGGATACGGCCGCGACACTATCGACGCTCTTTGCAAATATGCGCGCAAGGTGCTGATGATCTCCACGCTCGCGGCAAAGATAAGCGACGACAATCCCGCGTCGCTGACGCTCTTCAGCGAGTGCGGATTCAGCCATGCAGCAACCCTGTCTGACTGGCTGCGCACCCCTGAAGGCACCTCCATGGCCATGCACATCCTGACACACCATCTCTGAGTAAACATACGCATAAGGCCCGGCAGGGATATCCCTGCCGGGCCTTACACGTATATATCTTCTGCAAGCCTACTTACAGGTCATGATAGAGAGGACATAGCGGTCAGTCTCGACCATAGCGTCGCGCCCTATGGAGGTGAGATTATGGATTGACCTGTCGACGTCGTCACTCACGATACCCTCCACCTGAGTGACACACTTTCCGTTCATGGCCAGCATCGCCGACATGAGGGCGGTAGATACGCCGGAGGAGATCTTGAGCGAGCATGACGGCTTGGCCCCGTCGCATATCATTCCCGTAAGATTGGCTACCATGTTCTTCACAGAGGCGCAGATCTCATCATACCCCCCACCCATAAGATAGGTGATGCCACTGGAAGCACCGGTCGACGCCACCACGCATCCACATAGGGCGGAGAGCCGTCCAAGGCTCTGCTTTATGTAGATGCTGGTGAGATGGCTCAAGGTAAGTGCCCTTATCATCTGCTCTTCCGATGCCGCGATATCCTCGGCATAGCTCACTACCGGCATCGTGGCGCAGATACCCTGGTTGCCGCTGCCCGAATTAGACATCACAGCCACCTGAGCGCCGCCCATGCGGGCGTCGCATGCGGCCGACGTGGCACTCAGCATATGCTCGAGAGGAGTATCGCCGAAAAGAGATCTGCCCTTCCTCTGCATGGTGGCACCGAGGGAATGCCCGTAGTCACCCTTCAGCGCAAGTTCGGCGGCAGCCTTGTTGAGCCTGCGTGCATCGAGTATGAAAGAGATCTCATCGAGAGGAGCGGTCATGGCGAAATCATAGACGGTGGCCATATCGAGTTCTCGGTCGGCCGAATCGCCGTGAGACACGCCTCCGCATTCTCCAATTCTGTCGAGAAGCACTTCGCCGTCGTGCTCAAGATATACGAAGTTGGTGTGGGATACGGAAATCACGGCTTTGGCATAGTTCCCGGATTTTCCCTCTACCGTGACCTCTATATGGAGGATGGAGGGTGGATTCTCGCAAAGGCCAATGCGTATGGCATCACGCGATATATATTCCTTGCCGCGCTCCACAGCCGCCGGATCAACATCGCGGAGCACCTCAAGCCCATACTCCGAGCGGCCGATAAGCGCTCCGAGCGCCACCGCTATGGGCAGGCCGATCATACCCGTGCCGGGGATGCCGACTCCCATTGCGTTTTTCAATATATTAGGACTAAGCAGCACCTCAATGCCTGCCGGCTCCTCGCCGAGCAATTCGGTGGCTTTGGCCACACATAAAGACACTGCGGCGGGTTCCGTACATCCTAAGGCGGGGACCACTTCCCGCTTCATGAGGGAGATTATCTCTTTTCTGATTTCATCGCTTAGCATGAGAGTTTATGATTTATGGTTTAGAGTTGAGGGTTTAAAGGTTGAGAGTTGAGAGTTGAGGTGGGGAGAGAGCAAAAGGACTTACAATCAGTAACTGAAAATTACCAATTATTAATTGATCACAGCGGTAGACGCCCTTCGTCAAGTCTGGCGATCCGGCGATTGGTCCAGCATTTGCGGCATACCGCCATATAGCGGTCGTTGCCGCCGATCTCCACCTGCTCTCCTTCGGTGATGATACGGCCCCGGCCGTCGATGCGGGCATTGACAATGGTCTTGCGTCCGCAACTGCATGTTGATTTCACCTCCTCTATGGAGTCGGCTATCTCGAAAAGACGGCGCGAGCCCTCAAAGAGATGAGTCTGGAAATCAGTACGCAATCCGTAACACAGCACATTGCATCCGAAATCGTCGACTATCGCCGCAAACTGGTCGACTTGCTCAGGTGTGAGAAACTGAGCCTCGTCGACAAGCATCCACTCAGGCACCACTCCCCCCTCGTCGTGCATATGGCTTACGAGTTCGTAGAGATTGGTGTCGCGGTATATCCATTTGCATTCCCTTTCTATCCCTATGCGGCTCCTGATCACATTGCGCGCCTCGCGGGTGTCGACCACAGGCTTGAAGCATAGATATGCCATGCCACGCTCCTCGAAATTATAGGCCGTGGTCAGCAACATGGCGGTCTTGGCTGATCCCATGGTGCCGTAGCGGAAATAAAGTTTGCCGATCCTTTTCATTCTGTCATCACATATGAAATACTACGATGTAAAGGTAGCACTTTTTAAGGGATCCTGCAAATAAAACTATCGACTCCTGATGGCAAAGAGGCAGCAAAAATGCAGTATTTCGGCTATTTACCCTCAACAATATTGACATTGTGATTGTTATAGCTTCGGAAAGCAACGCCGCGGAACATGACTCCGGCCTCACGGATCCATTCCGGGCAACCGAACGCAATCCATATTGACATTCAACGACGCTAAAAGCCCCCTCTATGAAACTATCCAGAGTCATATCGGTCGATCCGGGCCGACTCACGCTCGGGGCGCTCCATCCGGAAGCCCCCGTAAGGTTGATCAGGACCAAGGTCCTGAGCCCGGTATATAAAGAAAGAAAAGGAAAAGGAAGCCTCAACCTCACATTCGCCTGCATGATGCCCGGCGTCAATCTCTACGGCACATACATCCTGCTGCTGCGCCTCTTATTCGCCGCGCTGCTGATAGTGTCGGGAGCGTTCATACTCGACAGCCGTATCATAGCTCCCGAAAACATCATGTCGTCGCGCATCTTCGCCATCGGCGAGATCGCTGCCGGCGGAATGCTCGCAGTCGGACTGCTTTCACGTTTCGCCATGCTCTCCGCAGCGGTGGTATTCGCAATAATATCTGTGAAATCAGGCATATACGGCGACCTCGACATCCAGTCGATAGCGTGCTTCATCGGCAGCGCCATCTTCCTTATCGCGGGAGCCGGAAAATATTCCCTCGACTATCTTATAAGAAAAGGGATAATGAGCCATACCGCGAAAAAACGCAAGGCTGCCAGAGAAGCACGGATGTCGTACAAGGCATACCGCGTGGCCGACAACTGCTGACTCTACCGCAAACATAAATTAAAAAGTCTTCCCGGTGGCAGACCATGTCCGCACCGGGAAGACTCTAATATTGTTTACTGCCTGATATCTATCAGTTCTGATGGGGCTGCACGTTGATGAACTTGCGGCCCTCTTTGCCTGTGGAGAACACTACAACTCCGTCGATGAGGGCGAACAGAGTGTGGTCTTTGCCCATGCCTACATTCAGTCCGGGATGATGCTGAGTGCCACGCTGACGCTTCAGGATGTTTCCGGCTTTGCAGTTAGACCCACCGAAGATTTTCACACCAAGTCGTTTGCTTTCTGATTCGCGGCCGTTCTTCGAACTGCCGACACCTTTTTTATGTGCCATATCTGATGAGTGTTTTTACTTTTCAATTGATTTAACCAATACTTTGGTGAACTGCTGACGGTGTCCGTTTTTGCGGCGATAGCCTTTGCGGCGTCTTTTCTTGAAAACGATCACTTTCTCGCCCTTCACGAGGGGAAGAAGCACTTCACAATTCACTTTAGCGCCTTCAACGGCAGGCGCGCCGACCTTAACGTCGCCGTCGGCATCTATAAGAAGCACTTTGTCGAAAGCGACTGCGTCGCCCTCTTTCACTTCATCGCCGAGGTGGTGGACATAGAGGTATTTTCCCTCTTCAGCCTTAAACTGCTGTCCTTTGATTTCTACGATAGCGTACATTTACTATTATTGATTTGAAATTCAAATGAATCCGTTGGGCGGCAGGATATTTCCCGCGCTTTTTCGGGCCATGGCGGAATTCGCGACTGCAAAATTACAATTTTTTTTTCATCCCGCCAAATATTACAGCTCATTTTTGACCGAATCGGCAGGAAGTACCGCTCCCGGAAGGTCTTTACGCTCGGGCAGCGGCGCATCGTGGACCGGGGCGTCCCCCTCTTCCGGAAGCACCGCATCCTTCTTCTTATGGCGGAAGGGGATGGTATAAATCAGGGAGAACGACGCGGAAATGGCGGAAGTAGTGCCGTAGCCGGGTATGAACCACGGATCGGAATTGGTTCCCTTGCTTGAGTTGAACTTGAACCGGTATCTGAAATCCCATCCCATCGAGACGCCTTTCCAGATCTTCACCTTTATCCCCCCGAGCACCTCGCCGTAGAGGGCGTGGGCCTTCTGGCCGAGGATGGAAGCTGACTGTGTCTGGTCCCAATAGGGTGAATTGACGGTGATATCGGTGATGTCATAGCTGAATGACGAGTAGCCTCCCCGCAGGCCGAAATGCACCTGATAGTCGGGAGAGCTCTTATAGAGGAAGTTGTAGTTCATGCCGATCTTGCCGTAGAACGACGGTTTCCCCTTATAGCGGAAGTTGCCTTCCTCAGGACGGTTGTCGGCAAAGCCGACGCCAAGCTCCACCACAGGCTCAAACCAGTTGTGGAGCGACAAGGAGGCCCAGAGGTCAAGGCTGGCGTGCTTCTGTCCCGCCGCCATCATGACGGCATCGAAGAAATTGAATCCGACGCTCACCGACTGCAGAAGAGGATAGACAGGGCCGGGACGCGCACTCTTCACCGTGTCGAGGTCGGCGAGGAAAAGCACCGGCTCCTCCAGCGGGTTACCGTGCTTGTCATAGTAATGCAGCACCGGCTGACGCGGCTTCGTGGGATCATTGTCAACCGGAGTGATCTTCTTCTGCCCCATGACAGGAAGCGACACCGCGGCCATCATGACGGCGGTGGCGAGCGTCTTCAGCAAAGCAATCTTTCCAATCATGGCTGTTCCTCCTCTCTCGCTACCCTGAAATATATGCGGAGGTTTTCCGCATTCTTATTGTCGATAACACCCCCGGGGCATGTCACTGAGTCTATGACGTGGTGGGTCGTGACAATGTCGCGCATACGGTATTCATAGACCACTCCGCACGACGATGAGACGAACCACGGCACTATATCATAGTTGAAAGTTATGGTGTCGGCTATGCGGAAGCGCCCGAGGTCACCCTGGAGATATCTGATCACATAGCTGGTCGATTCCTGATCGATACGGAAAGGGAGATAACTCTGCTTCAGATTGCGCACCGAATCATGGAGCACGCTGTCGCCCGGGGCGCCGATGCCATAGATTGTGACGGAGTCGACACTGATAGCCACAGGCACCGCCTCCGAACTGTAGAATCCGGCCAGCGGAAGTGAATTTTTGTTCTCCATACACTCATCGTTGGTGCATGCCATGCCAGCAATCAGCAAGGCAATGCCCGCCGGAAGAATCCCGCGCCGCAGCGCGTTCTGTAATCCGGTGCTCATATCTCCTCGGCTATAAGGTAATTATTTCGCTCGGGAGAGTTCCTGGTGATCAGCTCCCCTATGAAACCCGACAGGAAGAACTGCAGGCCCATCACCATCGCGGCAAGCGACAGATAGAAATAGACCGATTTCGTGACGTAGAAATGATACGTATCGCTGTTCATGCTTATCACTTTCAGCACGAGCACCACGAGAACAGCCAGGAAACCGATAAGGAACATGAGCGAGCCGAGCAGGCCGAATATGTGCATCGGCTTGACACCGAATTTCGACTGGAACCATAGAGTCCCCAGGTCGAGGTAACCGTTGACAAAGCGGTCAAGGCCGAACTTCGTGTGGCCGTATTTGCGTGCCTGATGATGGACCACCTTCTCCCCTATCTTCGTATATCCTGCGTTCTTGGCGAGATAAGGGATATAGCGGTGCATGTCTCCATACACTTCTATGTGCTTCACCACGGCATTGCGGTAAGCCTTGAGGCCACAGTTGAAATCGTGGAGATTCTTTATGCCGCTCACCTTCCTCGCCGTGGCGTTGAAGAGCTTTGTAGGAAGTGTCTTGGAGAGGGGATCATAACGTTTCTTTTTCCATCCCGACACGAGGTCATAACCCTCCTCGCGGATCATACGGTATAGTTCCGGTATCTCGTCGGGGCTGTCCTGCAGATCGGCGTCCATGGTGATCACGACGTCCCCCTTGGCCCGGCGGAAGCCGGTGTCGAGCGCCGGCGATTTGCCATAGTTGCGGGAAAAGGATACGGCGTGGATATGATCGTCGGCTGCCGCGAGCTTCCTGATCACATCAAGCGAGCGATCGGTGGAGCCGTCGTCGATGAAGAGCACCTCATAGGTGAAGCCGTTGGCGTCCATCACCCGCTTTATCCATGCCGAGAGTTCGGGAAGCGATTCCTCCTCGTTATATAAAGGTATGACTACTGAAATGTCCATTTTCCGTTAAGACGTTGGTAAGAATTAGCAGACAGATAACCGCGAACGCCGCTTACCTGCCCGGTTTTAAGCGCGAAATTACTAAAAAAATCTCAATGACCTCCACATAAGGCCCGGTTAAGTATGGCTCAGCCCCCATATTTCCTGCGAAACACGCAGGCTCAACGCCACATGCCGGCGGATGCACGGCGTGACGTGGCCGAAAGGATCATGGCTATTACCAGGGAGAGGACTGAGCCGGAGAAGCAGGTGAGCCACCCCATTGTAGAGACGAACTCCGTGGGGGTAGGCACCATCTTCGAATCAAGGGCCTTCCGTATCAGCTCCGCGGTGTCGGCATACTGTGAGGCAGCCGGACCGGACTCGATCGTAGCGAGCGCCTCACTGACATATCTGCCGAGGAAGCCTGGATCGACCGCCACGAGATAGAGCGCCGACAGCAGGCAGCATATCAGGGTGCCGAAGATCACGGTGTAGATTCCACACAGCCACAGGGCTGAGACTCGCATGTAGGAGGGTTCGGAGCGCCCCATGCGGCGCATATGCCATGCCAGGAGGAAAGGGAAACCGATGGCGAGAGGGAGGAGTAGAGTGGGAAGGAAAGGGGCCTCCAGACTCAGAAGGAAGCAGGCTGACATCAGGCTGAGATAGAGACCGACGGGGAGACCCGCCTCCGCCGCGTATTTGTAGACTGATTTTGACATATACTGTATCAGGATAGGATGAGAGATAAAAACATGAACAAGGATCAGAACTTAAGGCCGGCCTCGCTGAAGAGACGCCGGTCGTCGGCTATGGTATTGCTGACGGTAGTGAGCATATCGCCCATAAGCACGCCGTTCATACCCCCTTTCATTATACGGAGCATGGAGTCATGGCTCAAGCGCATGCGGCCGCCGGCGAAGCGCAGTGACTTCCCAGGGAGGATAAACCGGAAAATTGCTACGGTGCGTATCACGTCTTCCTCCGAGATCAAGGGGGTGTCTTCGAGAGGAGTACCCTTTATCGGATTGAGGATATTGATCGGCACTGAGTCGACATCAAGGTCGCGGAGTTCAAAGGCGAACTCTATGCGGTCGGCCATGCTCTCCCCCATCCCGATGATTCCTCCGGAGCACACCTCAAGTCCGCATTCCTTGGCGGCTTTTATGGTGCGCCGTTTGTCATCGGGGGTATGGGTGGTGCAGAGCGTCGGGAACACGCGCGAAGAGGTCTCCATGTTGCAGTGGTAGCGGCTCACACCGGCGTCGCGCAGCATCTCCATCCCCTTGCGGTCGAGAAGTCCCATCGAGGCGCAGAGATAAAGACCTGTCTCTGCCTTTATGTCGCGGATTATGTCGCAGAAGGCACCGAGGTCTTTCGCGGCTACCGTGCGGCCGCTCGTCACCAATGAGAAACGCCTGATTCCGGCCTCACTGTTGGCTTTCGCCGCCTTCATGGCCTCGGGGCGCGAAATGATGCCGTAGGTGTCGCAGCCGGTATGATGGCGAGAGGCCTGGGCACACCATTTGCAGTCTTCACCACACATTCCACTGCGTGCATTTATTATGGAGCAGGAATCCACCTCGGAGCCCTGCCAATGCCGGCTTATGGCGTCGGCAGCGTCGCACAGGGCGTCGAGGTCGGGATAGCCGGCGAGCCATGCGGCCTCTTCAGGAGATACGCCCTCCCCGGCCATCCCTTTTGCTTTAAGTTCTTCTAAAGTCATCTTGTGTCGTTGTTGGCGCCGAGGCCCGGGTTGACGGACGCGGCGCTTTTATTCCTACAAAATTAGCTTAAATTTGCGTCATATCAAAATCATTTGTAATTTTGTAGTGAAGAAGTTGTTTTGATTTCAACTGCGGGGGACTGTCCCCGGCAACAACATTATCACAGATGTCACGCAAAAAGAGAAAAAATAGCGGGATGGGCACGGCCGTGCTGTCGGTCAGCGTCATATTCCTCCTGGTCGGGGCCTACATGGCGCTCCATCCGTCAGACAGCAGCGCCGCGGGGGAAAAAGAGGGCGACACCACGCCGGCACATTACGGCAACAGGCATTACGCCGCACTCGAGACAGTGGAGCTCCCCGACTCCCTGCCCTCCCAGACCAAAGAATATATCGGTTTCACAATCTCATTCAATAAAGACAACCGCACTCCAAACTATGTGGCCTGGGAACTCCTCGGGGAGGAGACCACGGGCGCCACAGGGCGCGGCGATAAGTTCTGGACTGATCCGGATCTCGAGGGGTGTCCGGCGACATCCGACTACACCCGCTCCGGCTACGACCGCGGCCACATGTGCCCCTCGGCCGACCAGAAATGGAGCACGGAGGCCATGGAAGACTGTTTCGTGATGGCCAACATATGTCCGCAGGAGCACGCGCTCAACAACGGAGCGTGGAAAACGCTCGAGAACAAGGAAAGACAATGGGCACAACGAGACTCGGCGATCATGATCGTGGCCGGACCTCTCTATACGCCGGCCGACACGAAACGTATCGGCCATGCCGGCGTCAGGGTGCCCGGGGCCTTCTTCAAGGTGCTTCTCGCACCCTATCTCGACGAGCCCCGGGGCATCGCCTTCGTCTATCCCAACATGACAGCCCCCGGCAACATGCAGAACTATGCGATGAGCATCGATGAGCTCGAGAGGATAACAGGTTATGATTTCTTCCCCGCCCTCCCAGATGATGTGGAGGAGAAGGTGGAGGCAACTTTCTCTTTCAAGGAATGGAACAGAGCAGGAAAATGAACGGACAATCCACGATAGCGGCCGTCTCCACCCCAGCGGGGACAGGAGGCATAGCCGTAATACGCATATCCGGACCGGACGCCATTGAGATAGTCGGCGGCGCATGGCGCGGCAAACCACTGAAGGAGATCGCCGGACATACAGCCACCCTTGGAAAATATGTCTCTACTTCAGGAGAACTTATCGATGAATGTCTCGCCACTCTTTTCCGGGCGCCACGGTCGTTCACCGGAGAGGATGTGGTTGAGATCTCGGTGCATGGATCTGTGTGGATACAGCGCGAGATAATGGCCGACCTCATCCGGCGCGGAGCGCGTGCCGCAGGGCCGGGAGAATTCACTCAGAGGGCTTTCCTCAACGGACGCCTCGATCTGGCGCAGGCTGAAGGCGTGGCGGACTTGATCGCGGCATCGTCGAAAGCGGCCCACGATCTTGCGGTATCACAGACAAGGGGGCGTTTCTCGCGCGAATTCGAAGCGCTCAGGGAGCGGCTGATCGAGTTCGCGTCGCTGCTTGAACTGGAGCTCGACTTCTCTGAGGAGGATGTTGAATTCGCCGACCGGGCCAACCTCCGTTCCCTCGCCGGCGCCATACTCGCCAAGGTTGAGCGTCTGGCCGACTCCTATGCTTCGGGCGCCGTGCTCAAGGACGGCATACCGGTCGTGATCGCCGGAATACCCAACGCCGGTAAATCATCGCTGCTCAACATGCTTCTCGGCGAAGATAAGGCCATCGTGACCGACATACCGGGCACCACCCGCGATGTGATAGAAGATACCGCAGAGATCGATGGCATCCTTTTCCGCTTTACAGATACAGCCGGACTCCGGGAATCTGACGACATGGTCGAATCGATAGGCATAGAGCGCGCCAAGGAGAAAATTCGGACAGCCCGGATAGTCATATGGGTTTTCGATCCGTTCGCCGACGCAGCCAGGCAGATCAGCGAGATCCGAGAGATAATGCGTGAGGATCCCGACCGTAAACTGATAGTGCTTGTCAATAAATCTGACCTCGCAGGTGAGAAGAACCATCGTATGACGGAGAGTCCCGACACTGATGAGTTTATACCCGAGACAGGACACTTACATAACGAAGGAAATGACACAGCATCCTTGACGGAGGGTGCACAAAGAGGTGATGACGCTGATGCTTCATTTGAATCGGTTATAAAAGACGCCATCCCTTTCAGCGCCAAGACCGGCGAAGGATTCGGCATGCTGAAACAGCGTCTGAAGGAGATGTCATACAACGGCTACGATCCCGGGCAGGAACTTATCGTGACAAACGCGCGCCACTACGAAGCGCTCACGCGCGGAGCAGAATCGCTGCGCCAGGCCATAGCCGGCATCGACAGCAACCTCTCCGCCGACTTCATCGCCCAGGACGTCAGAGAAGCCCTTCATTTCCTCGGGACAATAACAGGGAGCGTGACAACCCCCGATCTTCTAACCTCCATATTCACCCATTTTTGCATTGGCAAATAATTGATTATCAATTATTTATATTGACAGCAATTGACTATTTTTACAATATCTCCACCGACATTAATCTTAAGTCCGACACTTTTTAGAATCCAATCGCGGCGAAGTCACATGGCCTGCTATGCTCCTTTGCCTTAATCGGATTTAACTAAAAATTACCGCCAATAATTTAACGTTCATTTTAAACGGCTTCTTAAATGTGCATCTTCCGGTCGGTGGCGGTCAAAATTGCAAGGAACCGGTTCTTAAACTTTCCATAAATGAAAAACGACGACAACTTTACAATCACAGAGGTCGATAAGGACAAGAAACATTATCTTCCTCTACTTTTGATAGGAGATGAATCAGAGATAATGATTGATCGGTATCTGGAATCAGGGACTCTCTATGTCGGCTTGTTTAATGGTAAGCCGATTGCGGTTTGCGCAACTGTCAATCTTGATCCTGACACTGTTGAAATAAAAAATCTTGCCGTCGAAGCTGAATACAGACGGCATGGATACGGTCGACGGATGCTTGAATACGCAGAATCACAAAATTCAAATAAACAGATCATTCTTGGAACCGGAGAAACGCCCTCAACGCTGAGATTCTATAAATCATGTGGCTATTCCTATTCTCATCGTATCCCAAATTTCTTCACGGATAATTACCCCGCTCCGATTATTGAGGAAGGGGTGACATTGCGTGACATGATTTATCTGGAAAAACAATAAAACACTGGAAAAATGGAACTGCCCAGTCCCGACACAGAGGCTTCGCCGACATGCGCTTTAGGCTTACTCGCGAGTGCTGTTTCCGCAGTTGCCGGTAGGCGCGATGTGGTCGAAAGGTGTCAGAGTGCCTGCACCGTCACCTTTTGACGGCATAACCGCCGACAAAAATGCAGACCGCACAGCCTCTTGCCGCTTTCGCATGAATATCCCCTAAAGGGTATAATCTATGGCGCTCTATAATATTTTATACCCTTTATGGTGCAATTTGAATAAATTGCATTATCTTTGCACCCAAAAGGGTATATCGTATGACTCAGTTAGCTAAATACGTTAAAGAGATGCGCAAACAGTTTGGGCTTACGCAGGTTGATCTGTCCCAGAAATCCGGGGTGGGTCTGCGCTTTGTGCGTGAACTTGAACAAGGGAAAACGACCCTTCGCCTTGACAAAGTGAATCAAGTTCTTGCAATGTTCGGAGCCGAAATGACCCCGGCTAAAATCTCTGAAGTATGAAACAGGCAAAGGTATTTCTAAATAATACACTCGCCGGAATTCTGACCGAAGATGACTTGGGTTATGAATTTCGCTACGATTCCGATTATCTGAAATCTGATGGTGCCGTTGCAGTGAGCCTGACCTTGTCGCTGACAGATAAGCCGTACCGCGACAATGTGCTTTTTCCGTTCTTTGACGGCCTTATTCCCGAAGGCTGGCTCCTCGACATAGCAGAACAGAGTTGGAAAATATCTGCCCGCGACAGATTCTCATTGCTGCTCGCCTGCTGTAAGGACTGCATCGGCAATGTCAGTGTAATCCCTATGGAAAGGAAGGAGGATGGCAATGAATAAATGTCTTTACTGTTATAAGCCGTTGGCTGATGGTGAAGTCGATTACCACAAGGCTTGTGCCCGCAAAATATTTGAATCGACGACGGTGCCGGAGTTGCCCTATACCCGTGCCAACATCAAGGACCTGGCACGGGAGATTGTGACAGCAAGCACGACTGTGACGGGAGTACAGGCAAAGCTGTCGCTCGATGTCTCACGCGGTCATGCCGGAGAGCCTCAGCGGTTCACCATCGTAGGACTGTGGGGCAGGTTTATACTGAAACCGCAGACCGAGCTTTATGCCAATCTGCCGGAGAATGAAGACCTGACCATGCACATGGCTGAAGCTGCCGGAATAAAGACCGTGCCACATTCGCTGATACGGTTTGCCGACGGCGAACTATGCTACATCACCCGTCGCGTTGACCGTACCAAGAAAGGCGCGAAGATTGCCATGGAGGATATGTGTCAGCTCTCGGAACGACTCACCGAGGACAAATATAAAGGTTCATACGAGCGAGTCGCCAAATTGATACGTCAACATTCTTCAGCCCCATTGTTAGATGTCGTCAACTTCTGGGAAGTAGTGCTGTTTTCATGGCTGACAGGCAATGCCGACATGCACCTTAAGAACTTCTCTCTCTTCCGTCCTGCCGACAACTACATGCTGACCCCGGCATACGACCTACTGTCGACAGCTCTCGCCATGCCTGAGGATGACGAAGAACTGGCTTTGACTTTGAATGGAAAAAAGAAACGGATAAAACGGGAAGATTTCGAGAAAGCGATGCGCGACAGCGGCATGGATGAAAAAGCCATAGTAAACCTTTTCGCCCGATTCTCCAAAGCCATCCCCAAATGGCATGAGCTGATAAATGCCTCTTTCCTCCCTGAGGATTTACAGGAAGCCTATCATGACAAGATAGATACAATGGCAAGGAGAATTTCAATTTAACGCCACTGATTTGTCTAATTACAGGAATATCAGATTATAATTTCATGTTATGAAATCGTTAATTCGCACTATATTTTGTCTTGTTTTAGCAATGGCAAGCACAAATACAGGCTACTCCCGGACGGTATTGTCTGAATCCACAAGGGAGCCGATTATATACGCCAGTGTGGGCGTAATAAACCGAAATCTCGGCACAGTAGCCGATACTTTGGGCAACTTCTCGTTAAAAATTCCCGTTGAATTTATTAACGACTCAATAAGAATTTCGTCTATCGGCTACATCGCGAAAACTTTTGCTGTCAAGGATATAAAAAATATTCCTGACACTATATATCTCGCCGACGACGTGATGATGCTGAATGAAATCGTTGTAAAACCGCAAAGGATCAAGCATAAGACAGCCGGGCGTAAGGGCGCGGGCGGCTTCCTCTACATCGAGGTAGAAGGAGATAAAGCAGCAGGCCAAGGGCTCGCCACTCCGTTAAATGTTAAAGAGCGTGCATGGTTGAAGGAATTGGGATTTACCATTTTGACCGGGGACAGGCCTCTCTCAAAAATGAAATTCAGAGTCAATATATATCGTAAGGAGGATAAGGACTATATATTGCAAAATTTCAATCCTCTATATTTTGACTATGATAAATCCCAACTCGACAATGGCTTATTTATCTTTAAATTCCCAGAAGAAATAATGTTGGACGCTGGTAACTATTACGTAGAGCTTGAATTCCTTGAAAATTTCGCCAACGAATTTTTCATTATGAAAAGCAAGCCGATGACCGGACGCACCCGATATAGATATGCAAGTCAATCCGACTGGGAGACATTGCCCTTCGGCGCGCCCATCTATATTGAATATGATAGTGTTGAATAAGCGCCTTTTGATGATATGCATTGTTTCAAAATAATTGATACCCTTAATGGTACACTCTGAATGAGAAATGATTATCTTTTATGCTGAGTTGAGTAAATAACATGGAAATAAAGAAAGATAAGAAAGTAATCATCACAGGCAAAAAGATCTGTCTGGTTGCCGGGATACTGGCTGGGATATGCGGAATATATTGGCTGCTCAAGGCATTATTTTACGATGACACCAATCTTCCTGCGTTACTATCAAGCATTGCCATGGCTCTGTTTCTAACCCTTTACGCACAGAAACGATAATATGGAGAATGTGAAGCCGGTTTCTCCGGAAATCATAGTCTATGTGGAGCGGGAGATTATTCCCCGCTACGCCTCCTTTGACAAGGCGCATCAGGAGGGCCATGTGCGGATGGTAATTGAGCAGAGTCTGAAACTCGCCGAGCATACTCCGTCGATAAACTCCGATATGGTTTACATCATAGCGGCGTTCCATGACCTCGGTCTAATCAATGGACGGGAGAATCATCACAAGGACTCTCGCAAGATTCTTGAAGCGGACGAATTTGTAAAGGCTCGTTTCACAAGAAAGCAGATTGTGATAATGGGTCGTGCCGTTGAGGATCACCGGGCGTCCAATCAGAAAAAGCCTCGCAACGGTTATGGACTATTGGTTGCCGAAGCTGACCGCCTCATCGACCCTGAAACGATAATCCGGCGCACTGTCCAGTATGGTCTGGCGAATTATCCACAACTCGACAGAGCCGGACATTATCAGAGGACAATCGAGCACCTCAATGAGAAGTACGGGCCAAAGGGCTATCTGAAGGTCTGGATTCCGTGGAGCGACAACGCGAAGAATCTGAAAAAACTCCATGCCCTGCTGACCGACAAACCTCAGATAGAAGACATATTCAACCGCATCTTCGATGAGGAAACAGGCCCTACCGAATAGTCCCCCCCAGAGCTTGATTGACCCTCCTTTCAGAGTCAATTACATTTGCCTTCGGACTGAATGCCGACATCCTCGGACGCATCTTCACTCCATTCTGCGCGAGAATGTAAGAATCGCGTGCTCAGCTTTGGCTAATTATCAGATTTTGAGTATCGTTATAGCATAAAAGTAACTCGATTTTCAACTTCTATCCGACTTGCTTTTGCCTCAGTCGCATTGGTTTTATAGGTCTTCGGCGATTTTCAATTCGCGGTACAAATCGGTAGAGCTGAAAATTTACAGTTATTTGGAATTAAATTTCCATATTTTAACTGTTTATCTCACGAAAAATCATTAACTTTGCACTTGTGCAAGATGTACGAAAGAGAGGTCATTCCCGAAAGAGAACGGCATCCTCATCAGCATGGACGGCAGGGGACGATGCAAGGACAACATATGGATAGAACGCTTCTGGCGCACCGTCAAGCAGGAATACGTATACATCAACCCGACCGACTCAGTCGTTGAGCTGCGTCAGGGGATCAGCGACTACATCGAGTTCTACAACTACGAACGCCCTCATCAGAGCATCGAAGAGGTTCTTACGGCACGAAGCTACGGATTAATCGCTTGAAAATTTGGACGGCAATGAAAAAAAGAACTAATTTTGTGGTGGACAAAAACAAAACCCTTGACTTGTCAAGGTCAGGGCAAAGAGGAGGAGACGGCCTCCGCCACTTCTCTCTTTGTTCTGAAAATTATTGAAGTTTAACCCCCTGTCGAAAAACGGGGAGTAGTATATGGAGGCAATTTATGTTTAAAGAAAAAATTATTATAGAGATGAAAGAAGTATTCAAAGAAATTCCTTTTGGCATAGAGCATACTCTTAAAGTTTTGAAAAATGCAGAAGATATAATGAACGGAGAAAATATCGGAGAGGAAGAAAAAGAATTCATCAGTATTACTGCTATACTACATGATATTGGTGCGGTTGAAGCACAAAAAAAATACGGTTCTATTGATGGTGTCTATCAAGAAAAGGAAGGACCAGCAGTAGCGAAAGAAATATTAAAAAAGGTAGGCTATAACAAAAATATTGATAGAATATGCTTTATAATAGGCAACCATCATACTCCATCTAAAATTGATGGACTTGATTTTCAAATACAATGGGAAGCTGATTTGCTTGAAAATTTAACGGTTATGGATAAAGAAAAAGAACAGGAAAAGATAAAAAAGTGTATAGATGAAAACTTTAAAACAAACACAGGAAAAAGGATAGCTTATAATCGCTTTATTTTAGAGGTTGTTTAAAAACGATTGTTAACGGAAGAGAGTTTGCGTAGGGTAATCACAACCGCTGCGACCATGAGCATTTCGTTGGCGGATTCTGTCGTCTCTTCGTAGTTTCGGCATAATCGTCTGAAATTTTCAAGCCATGCGAAAGTCCTCTCCACGACCCATCTTTTCTTTGCCGGGACAAACTGACCGGAATAATTTGAATGCGTAATCTCGATGTCAATTCCAAAATCATTTTTGGCCTCCTCTATGAAATTTCCACGATAGCCTCTGTCAGCATAGATGCGTCTTATCCATGGAAAAGCTACGACAAGCATTGCCACAAGAGCGTAAGCGGATTTGGAATCGTGAATATTGGCAGGGGTTGTGGACGCCTCCAGAATGTCACCGTCCTTATCAGTTATTATGTTGCGTTTTACGCCCTTTACCTTCTTGTTCCCGTCAATTCCTTTTTGGGAACGAGGAAGAGCAGAACGGGAACTCTCACTGTCTATGGCTCCAATGGTCGGGTGTGGCGATTCTCCTCTTCTGAGTCTGACTTTCTCCACAAGGCTGTCCTCAAGTTCAGAAAAGGCATCCATTGCGCCCCAGCGCCTGAAATAGTAATAGACCGTCTGCCACTTGGGGTATTCCTCCGGAAGCAGTCGCCATTGGCTGCCGCTCACATCTATGTAGATTATCGCGTCAAGTATGAGAAAAAAATCATATTTGCTACGCCAGTTGTCCATGAGAATTGTTCCTTTTATATACTCCTTCTGAGCATCGGTCAAATCGGTCAGATACATAATTCTTTGTGTTTGTTTATGTTTGTTCATTTATTTAAACAATCCACAAAGGATAAATGCCTGAGCATCCGACTGATGCTCATTTTTCATTCACATTTGTTTTTAAACAAGCTCTTAGCCTGCATTATTCATAGCCGCCACGCTTTGTCTTCGCAGTAACCGTTCGATCAGTTCGGATTTTCCCGGAGCCACAAAGATTTTACGTCAAAATCCGTTCGATGTGCCTGAAGGCAGCACTCGAAGATGGTCAGAAGGCACAGGATTGCGCGATTTTTCAAGTGCGGAGCGCAGCAGTGCTTCCCCTGCCGGGGTTACGCAACAGATATTTGGACCATTACTCTGTCTATGACGGTGGCAGATGTCGCAGTCTGGTCAATACGGACACCATTTCGGGGTGCATCGGAGCCTTCTGTGAGAAGCGAATGCGTATGCAGGTCTTCTTCTCGTCGATGGACACCGCGCTCAGGAGCAGTTTCTCCCTCATCGTGGTGATGGTGCTACATTCAAGTTCGGTTCCTGCAAGCATATCGGCCTGGAACGAATGCAGGATTACGTACGCTGCGCAGTGCAAATAGAGCCTGAACTGGTTGGCGGTAAACTTGTTGCAGGACATCCTGTCGGCCTTGAGGCCGTTCTTGAGTTCAGATATCATCTGCTCCATGCGTCCCCTGTCGCAGTAGCAATCAGAATATATGAAGCTGGAGCGCTACCCCTTGAAGTCCGTCACGACATATCTGACATTTGTTCCGAGATTGTTCACCTCGATTTTGACCACAACTCTTTGCTGATGCTTCCAGGAAGCGGCCTTGTACATAAACGAATGGAATATACGCACTTCTTCACCGGTGGCCTCGTAGGAGGCAATCGCAGTGTCAAGCCAGTTTGCAGATATCCTTTTGAGTTTCACATTCCCTGCAAGTCCGGTGATGAAGTGGATGCCGTCCTGACGGTCTGTGGCCCAGTCCATGAAGTCGTGGGAGCAGAAGTGGGAGTCGCCCCGGACTATTATCTGAGTGTGTTTCCACTTTTTGCGGAGCTTGAGTATCAGCCTCTTGAGAAGGCCTGCAATGTTGATCGCCTTGTTTCCCCGGCCCGGCCTGAGGATGGGAAGGATGAGCTTTCCGCTGCGGCCTTCGAACAGAAGCAGAGGCATATAGCAGTATTCCCCGTAATAGGCGTTGAACAGCGTGAGCTGCTGCGCACCGTATGTGTCGGCATTCGTATCATCGGCATCGACAATGATGGATTCTGGCTCCGAGTCATACGAGGCGATGAAGTCATCGATGAAGGCCTCTCCGATATCGAACAGTTCCTTGCGGGACAGGCGGTTCTCCAGACGAGTCATCGTAGGCTGGGAAGCAAGGTCAATCTCGTCCGAAGCAGACCTGCCGGCACACATCTTCAGGATACCGTCACCACAGAGCCTGTCGCAATCGTCGGCATCTTCGAAGCCGGCCATTATCTGGTATATTCTCTGGCGGAGCATTTCCGTCTGGCTGTGTATAACCATCGGTTCCCAGCGGTGGTCTTTGATGCAGGATTCGATGCGTTCTATGATGCGTCTTGACGATTTTTCGTATTCGCGAACGAGTGTCAATCCGCCAAGCGAGGAGAGTTCGGGTGCAGAGAAATCGACCGTCACTTTCTTGCCGGCCACGGGCTCAAGTTCAAACAATGTCGGAAAAGTTTGGTAATCTGCGGGAGATGAAGTAATTTGCACATGAAGTAAAGGAAAAATGTTTGTGTAACAGCATTACAAATATAACATTTAATCCTATGATTGCCAAATAATTATGAGATTTCCTTTACTTTCTTTATGAGGGAATGTAAAAATCCACCGTTCCGGTTTGGCTAATTATCTAATTTCGAGTAACTTTACGACACAAAAGTAACTCGATTTGCAACTTCTATCCGGCTTACTTTTGCCTCAGTCGCATTGGTTTTATAGGTCTTCGGCGATTTTCAATTCGCGGTACAAATCGGTAGAGCTGAAAATTTACAGTTATTTGGAATTAAATTTCCATATTTTAACTGTTTATCTCACGAAAAATCATTAACTTTGCACTTGTGCAAGATGTACGAAAGAGAGGTCATTTCCTAAGGATGAAGTCAGCCGTGAGGCCCCAAATCCTCAAAAATCAGAAATGCAACATGCCTCTGTATTATAAAAGCTCAAGTAGCACGCTATCAACGATATAAGGATAGTGCATCGGCAAATAGGTATAGTATTAAAACCGATTAGAATATATCACTAAATATCAGAAAGGCGCTAAAAATGAGTGCCTTTTGTTTTGTCTGTCGGTCGGCGTTTTAATCGCTTGTGGTCGTTCAAGTTATTTTTTCCTCGTCTTTGTACCTCATTTGGCTCTCATCGTCATCGTTTGAAAACCACTCCAGCGAGATGATGGATGATGTTGACTATAGTTGACCACCGTGTGCAGGAAACCGCCCGCGCCCTCGACCAGAAGCAACGTCTCGAAGAAAAAATCAACGAACTCAATTCCCAAAACGCCAACAAAAATTCCAACCGATGAAATGCGAAGCATTCGCGAGTCAGCTTGAAGCGCAAGTCGGGCATAGCCCGGCGCGCGGTGGCAAAGCCATCAAGACTGACCGCAAAAAAGCCAACAACCTCAACCAACTCCTCTCCCGTGTGAAAACAATCTTCGGCCGCAAGGCTACACCGGCTACTACCGTGACTTCCAACGCTGAGCCGCCCACCTACCTTTCGGTCGTAAGCGACCCTCACCTCAGAGCAGCCTTCGCCGACATCGAGAAGTATCTCGCCGAAAACTACGGCATTCCGACAGACAAACTCAGCTATCAGGATTATACCAACGGCGCAAGCCTCTTCTCGAAAGACATAACATTCGCTCCCTCGCTTGTCATCCTCACGGACTCTGACGACCTCTACAACCTCCCCGACAACGTGACGATGCTGGTTGCCGTCACCTCTACTAAAGATGAGAACTGGCTCATTGAAGAACTGAGTAAGTTCATCCTGTTCCTCAAAGAACTCGGCACGACACACCACATCCAGCACTTCGCCATCGCCTTCTCCAAAGACAAGCCCGACCATCCCGCAACCGTCAAGACCGCCGATGTAACCTGCATCCGCCTCTACTAATCCTTAACCCTTCCCGACGCACCGACAAGACTCCCCCTCTTGTCGGTGCGTTTCGTGTTTTATGTTTTTCAGCATATTTCATTGCCATGTCCGGAGAATTGATTAACTTTGCAAATAACATCAAAGAATTATCACATGTCAGCAAACAATATAGCTACCTCGACAGAACGAATCAATAGGCTAAAAATAGTTTTAGTTGAGCAAAACCGTACCGGCAAATGGCTCGCAGAGCAATTAGGCAAAAACGAAGCGACTATTTCCCGCTGGTGTTCCAATTCAGCCCAGCCATCACTTGAAATGCTTATTAGAATAGCGTCGATATTGAATGTTGACCCACGGAAGCTTATAAACGGCAATAATATTGACTAATCATGGCAAACCAATCTTCGATAAAGCAGCTTGAAGCTGACCTTTGGGCGTCGGCTGATGTGCTTCGCGCTAATGCAAATCTTAACGCGGGTCAATATTGTATGCCTGTTCTGGGTCTGCTGTTTCTTAAATATGCTTACGGCAGATACAAAAAAGTTGAAGCCGAGCTGATGAAGAACCGTCCTTCGCGTGGCGGTGTGGTTCTTCCCATAACAAAGACGGATTTCCAAGCCAAAAGTGCATTGTTCCTACCCCGCGAGGCTCAATACGACTACCTACTCAATTTGCCGGCGAACATTGCAGCCGCAAATATCCGCGACAAGCAAGGACGGCTCCTTTCAAGCCTCGGCGATGCCGTAAACTATGCGATGATTCTCATCGAGGAGCAGAGCGAACATCTGACGGATCAGCTGCCAAAGACATACACCATTTTCTCTGATGAAATACTGGCTCGCCTACTTCGCATCTTTAATAACGATAGGCTCGAAGCTGTTGGCGGCGATGTAATAGGACGTATTTTCGAATATTTCACAGGCAAGTTTTCAAAGAGCGTCGCCGATGATGACGGTGTTTTCTTCACGCCCAAATCACTCGTCCAGATGATTGTCAATATCATTGAGCCGACACGCGGGACTGTTCTTGATCCGGCTTGCGGCAGCGGCGGTATGTTTGTTCAGTCCGGCGACTTCGTCAACAACCTCGGAATGAACGCTAACTCAACATTGACATTCTATGGTCAGGAAAAAGTTGACTTCAACGCCAAACTCTGCCTTATGAATATGGCAGTCCATGGACTGAATGCCAAAATCAAGAGCGGCGATGATGCCAACACCTATACTAAAGACGCTCATAACCTCATTGGCTCGTGCGACTATGTAATGGCAAATCCGCCCTTTAACGTCAATGGAGTTAAAGAAGCAGCCGTTACCGGTAGTCCTCGACTTCCGTTCGGATTGCCCGGCGTGAATAAAGAAAAGGAAATCAGTAACGCAAACTACTTGTGGATTCAGTATTTCTACGCTTATCTTAACGAAACCGGACGTGCAGGATTCGTTATGGCTTCGTCGGCCACCGACTCGCAAAGCAAAGACAAGACAATACGTGAAAGCCTTGTCCGTACCGGCCATGTAGATTGCCTTATCTCTGTTGCCAACAACTTCTTCTATACGCTCACTCTTCCTTGTACCCTTTGGTTTTTCGACAAGAACAAGCGCGAGAAGAACAGCGATAAAATCCTGTTTATTGATGCTCGCAACTATTATACAGTAGTTGAGAAGACACTCAATGAATGGAACGAATGGCAAATGCGTAACCTCAATGCAATCGTTTGGCTTTATCGCGGTCAAACGGAACGATATAAGGAGCTGATAGCCTCATATAATATGTGGCTTAACGATTTTATGCTCCGTTATGATAATGCCGCCCTTCACCCTGTAGAGCAAACCCATGCTGCGTATCGCGATGGAATTGCTGCTACGCTTGATGGTTTTAAGGGAGACCTGAAAAAACATCAGGCCGCTTTGAAAGCCACTCGCAAGAGGAAAGAGAAAGACGAGATAAAGGAAACTATCGCCGAGATTGAGCTGCAGATCGCTGAAATAACTGAAGCTCTCGATGTTGCCACTCAGCTCGTTTGGCTTACCGATAAGTTTGGCGACGAGGGCACATACCGCGATATTCCCGGCCTATGCCGCATCGCCACAATCGACGACGTAGAGAGAAAGCAGTTCTCACTTACTCCCGGAGCATACACTGGTGCCGAAGAAGTCAAGGACGATGGTGTCGATTTCACTGCTCGAATGAAAGAAATACATTCAGAGCTTGAACGTTTGCAGAACCAGTCTGCCGAAATCTTTGCAACAATCAAAGATAATGAGTCGCTGCTATGGAAATGAAAACTGTTCACATAGGCGACCTCGGAGAAATTAAGACTGGCAGCACTCCGTCAAAGAAGAACCCCGACAACTATGGGGATTATGCTTTGTGGATTAAACCCACTGACATAAATCCCGACGAAAAATATACTCGTGTTGTCGAAGAAATGTTTTCGGAGAAAGCTGCCAATGATTGCCATTCCAGATTGATACCGGCGAAGTCAATCTGTGTACCTTGTATCGGTACGGTTGGTACAAAGTTGACTATGACCCCATGCGATTGCTTTGTCAATCAGTCTATAAACGCGGTCATACCCAATGAAGATTACGATAATGACTACGTCTATTATCTTCTTCTCAACTTTCTTCCAAACCTAAAAAGCATCAATAAAGGCACCGCATCCGGACGAGAATATATTGCCAAGTCAGCTTTTGAGAATATCGAAATCAAAGTTCATTCCGACATTGAGGTTCAGCGCACTATTGGCAAAATTCTCTCGGCCTATGATGATATGATTGAAAACTGCAAAAAGCAGATTGCCTTACTTGAAGAAGCGGCACAGCGACTTTATCGCGAGTGGTTCGTTAATAATCTTCCTAATGGTATTTTATCAGATTTAGCACACGATGTTGGCAAACCTATAAAAAAGTCTGAAAGAGGAAATTTTGAATCTTATACGCCAATAGATTGTCTAACAAAAAAGTCTTTGTCTTATTATTCTTCTAAAGACATCTCTTTTGCAGAGAGCTCTTTGAAATCATTTAGCCCTAAGGATATATTGTTTGGTGCAATGCGCGTTTATTTCCATAAAGTTTGCATTGCACAGGATAAGGGACTGACACGTTCTACTTGTATAGTTCTTAACGCGAGAGATCATAAGTTTTGGGCTTATCTTGTACTACTTATGTTTAATGATGACTCAGTTGCATGGGCCACTGCAAACAGTAAAGAGGGTACGACTATGCCTTATATAACATGGGATAAGCTAAAGCATATGCCCATATATGTTCCATCTGATATAGAAGCTGAAAAGTTTAATATATTAGTAGAGCCATATCTTTCAAATTTGATTGTGCTTGCTAAGTATGTACGCAACTTAATTGAGATTAAAGAAGTGCTGCTTGGCCGCCTTATCTCCGGTCAAATCGAAATAAACGCATAGCTATGTCATACGAATATACAGAAAACATACTTGTTCAAGATAGTGCCGGGAAACTCCTGCGCGATGAACTCGGCTGGGAGGTCGTGATGGCATATAATCAGGAAGTGCTTGGCGAAGATGGCACCCTCGGGCGTAGGTCTTATCGCGATGTTGTATTGACCCGCTATTTGATTGATGCGCTCCGTCGCCTCAATCCGTGGATTAGTGAAAAACAGATTGACGAAGCGTTGACGCAATTCCTCACTTGCTCAGCAACAAACTCTATTATGCAGATCAATGAGGACAAGTTCAAGATGATTCGTGACGGCATTAAGGTCGCAGACCCGAAACCCGGTGATGCCGATGCAAAAATCACCGTCCGTCTGATTGACTTCGACAATCCCGACAATAACCATTTCCTTGCAGTGAAGGAAATGAAGATACATGGCGCGCTTTATCGCCGACGTACCGATATTGTCGGCTTTGTCAATGGTATACCTCTGCTTTTCATCGAACTCAAAGCTACAAGTGTAGATGTCGAGAACGCATATAACAATAATTATAAGGACTATCTCGACACCATACCACATCTTTTCTACTATAACGCTTTCCTCATGCTTAGTAATGGTCTTGAGGCAAAGATTGGTACACTCGGCAGCAAATATGAGTTTTTCCATGAGTGGAAGCGACTCAAAGAGGAAGATACCGGCAATGTCGAACTGGAAACTATGTTGCGAGGCGTATGCAACAAGCGAACATTCCTCGACCTTCTCGAAAACTTTATTATATACGACCATAGCGACGGGCGTACCACCAAGATTCTTTCGCGCAATCACCAATATCTCGGTGTAAACCGTGCTATAGAGGCTTACCGTGACCGTAAGTTCAAGGATGGCAAACTCGGAGTGTTTTGGCACACCCAGGGGAGCGGCAAGAGCTATTCGATGGTATTCTTCGCCCGAAAAATCAACCGCA
Source organism: uncultured Muribaculaceae bacterium (assembly GCA_910588245.1). Taxonomy (GTDB): domain Bacteria; phylum Bacteroidota; class Bacteroidia; order Bacteroidales; family Muribaculaceae; genus Lepagella. The sequence continues at coordinate 25,800 of CAJUQP010000033.1, forward strand.
AATTTGAGGGCAGTCCCACATTCGTAGTCCTGACCGACCGCGAGGAACTCAATACTCAAATATCGGAACTTTTCGTTAATTGCGGTTTGATTAACGGCGAGGCGAAGAATTTTGTGGCATCAAGCGGACAGAATCTAATTGACCGTTTGAAAGATAATCCGCCGTATATCTTCACTCTTATTCATAAGTTTAACCAGCCTAATGCAACTCCGTACATTCCGGAGCACGACATTATCCTTATGAGCGACGAGGCGCACCGCACCCAAAACGGCACTTATGCCGAGAACATGATGCATCTGCTCCCTACCGCCCATCGCATCGGCTTTACCGGCACTCCTATATTCAAGGATGACAACATCACAACTCGTACATTCGGCGACTACATTTCTATCTACGACTTCAAAAGAGCCGTAGATGACCATGCCACTGTTCCATTGTTCTATGAAAATCGAGGCGAGAAACTAAAAGAGCTAAAGAGCGATGCCATAAATGACAAAATCCTTGCAGCGATTCAGGCCGCAGATCTCGACCCGTCACAGGAGGAAAAGATCGAGCGTGAATTTGCTAAAGAAATTCACCTGCTTCTCTCGGAGAAACGGCTGCGTATGATTGCCAAAGATTTTGTACAGCATTACACTGACCTTTGGACGAGTGGCAAAGCCATGATGGTTTGCCTTAGCCGCATAGCCTGTGTAATGATGTATGACTATGTTCAAGAATATTGGCAAGAAGCCATTGCCAGTCTCGAACAACAGATTGCTCACAACTCCAACCAACAGGAAGTTCAGGAATTAAACCGCAAGTTGAAATGGATGCGCGAAACTGAAATGGCAGTTGTTATATCTCAGGAGCAGAACGAAATCGCATATTTCCAAAAGTGGGGTAAGGACATTAGGCCTCACCGCGAGAAGATGGAGAAAAGCGAAGTAGGACTTGACAAAGAATATAAAGACCGAGAGAATCCACTGCGAATTGTCTTTGTTTGCGCCATGTGGCTCACCGGCTTTGATGTCAAGTCGCTATCGTGTCTTTATATCGACAAGCCGTTGAAAGCACATACCCTGATGCAGACCATCGCCCGTGCCAACCGTGTTTGCGACGGCAAACCAAATGGGCTAATCATTGATTACATAGGCATTGTCAAGGCTCTGCGTAAGGCTCTTGCCGATTATACTACCTCCGGCGGGGAGGGAGGTGAAGGAAGTGATGTTACCGTTGACAAAGCCGAGTTAATCCGACATCTGCTTGAAGCCATTACAGGAGCTAAAACGTTCCTCATACAACACGGCTTTGATCTCGAAACGCTCGTAAACGCCTCTGACTTCACAAAGATGGGTCTACTCAAAGATGCCGCTAATTTGATGTGCAGCACCTCCGAGGTTCGAAAAACATATTGTACTTATGGAGGTACTATTAAACGACTGATGAAGTTCGTCACTCGCGACGATATTACCGACCCGGCTATCATTGCTGACAAGAACGCAATCGTAGCTATATACGATCAGTTGCAGGCAAAACGCAGGTCCGCAGACACGACCGACCTTTCAGTGGCAATCCACGAGATTATAAGCGAAGAAGTCGGAACCAAGCCCGACGGGAACCTTACGGGCACTCGACAGTTCGACATCAGCGCTATTGATTTCGACTTGTTACGCAAAGAATTTGCCAAGTCGAAGCATCAGAATCTCGCGCTTAAAGACATCGACGAACTTATAAAGCAGCGCATAGAGGCGATGCTCCGGAATAATCCCAACCGCATAAACTTCTACGAAGAATATCAGCGCATTATTCAGGAATATAATGCCGAGCAAGACCGAGCTTCTATCGAGAAGACATTCATGGCTCTAATTGACCTTTCAAAGTCACTCGACCATGAGGAAAAGCGGTTTGTGCGCGAAGGCTTCGCCGACGATGAACAGCTTACGATTTATGATCTCCTTTTCAAAGAGAACATATCAAAAAATGACATCGCCAAACTGAAACTGTTATCAATCGAACTTCTCAATGCCATCAAATCCCGCATTAGTGAAATGCACAACTGGACAGAGAAACCGGACACTCAAGCTACCGTCGGTAAAATCATCCATGATACTCTTTACGAGCAACTGCCTGAACCATATTCATTTGAGGATGTGGATACCTACTCACAGAAGCTTTACAATTACGTTTACGAACGCTATCCATTTGTAGCAGCATAAGCTTTAATTAAGTAATCGCTAATGATTCAATATATGACGAAACAACTTAGAAATAATGCGTCTTCTTCAACACAAGGGATTGTTTTTCAATTTCTTGTCGCATTGGAGTATTGTTTCAAAATGAAAAAAGGAGAAGTAATCTATATTGAACGTTTTGGAGATATAACCTCTATTAGTGAAGAAAACCATAATGTTCAAATAGAAGTCAAAAAGCGGAAAGATAATATCTCCAATTATAGTGACTGTATCTGGAATACTATTTATAACTGGATGCAACCAGATTTTGATATTAATAATTATCGGAATCTTTTGATGATAACGACACAGTCTGTTTCCCCTTCCTCGCGATGGCATAATTGGTGTTTTGGAAATCTGGAAGACAGACTTCAATCACTCAATCATCTTTTGGACAAGAGTGCCAGAAAGAGATTAAGCGATGAGCTGAATGAAAAAATTGACTATATTCAATCAAAATTGACTGATGAAGTAAAAACACAATTAGTAACCAAACTTGAAATTATATTCATAGAACCAAGTTTTGATGATTGGATGGCTAGCAATCAACCATATCTCAATTTTGTACCAGAAATTCAGCAATCAAATTTGGTATATGAGCTTTATGGCTATATTACCTTAGGCTCTCAGGAGGTCGATGGTTGGAAGATTTCTTACGCTGATTTTACGCGTGAAAAACAGGACATAGCTGAATCTCTTGTGAAAAATACCCGCATTTTTCCATCAATTGAAGCACCAGTCATAGATGGAAGCGAATTTGAGGATAAGTTATTTGTAAAAAAGATTTTGGAAATTGAATATGATGAGGTAGTTCCGCAGGCTATTCAGGACTATGTTTATTCAGTGGGTTATATTGCCGAGCTGAGCAAAACGCGTCATAAAATGGCAGAAATACAAACATATGCGCAACGCATTAAACGGGAGCATGACACAATGTACCGTAAAGCTAAAAGAAACTGTTCGGAAGACATTATAAAATCCTCTCAAGATTTTTATGATGATTATGAACTTAGTCCGATTCAATCATTCAGTAATTATAATAATACACCGCGTGAATTTAGAGGCGGAATTACCCATTCATTAGCCGATGAGAATCAGATTTCATGGCATCTAAATAAAAAGGAAGAATAACCATGGTAAGCGCAATAGAAAATTTAGAGTGTCTTGAATGTAATGTATTTACTTTGACACCTCTATTAGTGACATTTTATAGAAATATGCCACTGAGGGAAAAGAACATGCTTTATGCCTACCTCCTTTTCCCCTTGCTCTTGCATCCACCATTTTATTCAATACAACGAATCACGTTAAAAACTAAATTATCAAGAATTACGACAGATAAAGACATTATGGCAGGATTCCAAGAGCGGTTTAATTATTATCGTATACTCACTAATGAATGCATACAATATGGAATTGAATGTAATTGGCTAAAACTCAGTTCACGTGAGTGCTCTATAACAGTAAATCATGTTTATGGAATGCCAAAATCGAAAAATCTTGGTAAAGCATTTGAATTAGCATCAATGCTACATAAAGTATTTACCAAAGATATCGTTAACACGTATATAGGATTTGGAATCAAAGAATTATGAGGGCATATATTAAATATATCGGAATTTTAGACAATTCCAACAATATCCACGGAATATCTTTGGATGAGGGTTTGAACATCATTACCGGAAGGTCTTCTACTGGCAAAAGTGCTGTGATAAATATCTTCGATTATTGTATGGGCGCAACAAGGAACAATGTCCCTCGCGGCGTTATTTCTAACAATGCAAAGTTATATTTTCTTGTATTAAATGTTAATGATAAATTTATAACCCTTGCAAGAGAGGCAAAGAAGAATAGTCGAGGCTTCTTTAAGTTTGAGTCAGGCGCTATGCCCCTCAGCTTGTATAATAATGAGTATTTCACGCAAGAATATTTCATTCATTTGGAGGAATACATTCGCGAGATTGGAAGTGTGTTCGGTCTGACTATTTCCGACATAGACACAACAGATCAAGACACTCAAAAATCAAAGAAAGGACATCCTTCTGTACGGAATATGATGTCCTTTATGCTTCAGCATCAAAATCTAATCGCCAATAACCAAGCTTTATTTTATCGATTTGATGACTCTGAGAGGCGTGAGCGCGTAATAGAAGAATTTAAAATATTCCTCGGGCTTGTGGATCAAACCTACTTTATTTTGATGCAGAAAGTAGATGCAATTAAAAATCAAATAAGGCGCATCGAAAGAAGTATCTCGTCGTTTAACCAACAGCTACAATGTCATATTCCATATCTTGATGAACAGAGAGAACAATATCTTGCCATTACGGGTCAAGAATTGTTCCCTAATACAACAAGTGAGCAAATTCTTCACACACCCGCACTATATCGCGATAAAATTATTGAGTATGTTCCCCAAATAAATTTAGAGTCAACATCTTACCAGCAAACATACGAACATCTGCGACTTCAGCACAACGAATTGATGGGTGAAAAAAGAGATTTAGTCTTAAAGTTGAGTGATATAAACTCTTCAATTAGGACAATCCAAGCATATAGAGAAAAAATGTCACGGGTGAAGCCAGTTACTCATGCATATAAACAAACTTCCTGCTGTCCGTTTTGTGGGAAACCCTCTGATTCGACTCAAAATGCAGAGAATTCACTTACAAAAGCGATTAACTGGTTAAATAAAGAACTTCGTGAAACGCCATCTTTGTTCAAAAGTTATCTTCCTAAAAGAGAAGAGCTAAAGGACAAGATAAACTCCATTGATATTCAAATAAAAGATATTGCACGCAGAATAGCCGCTATTAAAGAAATCAATATTAGACTTCAAAAGAATCGCTCATTGGAAGAACAGTCAACTGTCATACTATCCAACGTACAGAACGAATTGTTATGGGTTATTAGTGAACAGGAAAATGATTGGGAATCAAAGAAAAATGATTATTTGAAAGAAAAAGACCAGATAGAGTCTTACATCAAAGATCACTACAATCTACATGAACGAATGCAAGAGATTGCCGAGAGTATCAATAGCAGCATGAATGCCATTGCTCCTCTCTTCGCATTTGAATATAGCCCTATAAAGCTTGAATTTGACCTTCAACGATTTGAACTTTATTGTATAATGGACAATGAAAAGGTATATTTGAGTTCTATGGGCAGTGGGGCAAACTGGTTATATTCACATATTTGCTTATTCCTCTCTTTACTGAAATTATTTATAAGTGAAAATAAATGTGTTATTCCCCCTATTCTTTTTATAGATCAACCGAGTCAAGTTTACTTCCCTGTACAAAATGACATGAATATTGAGTTTAATGCAATCGCATTAAAAGGAGGGGTAAACGCCGATGAAGATTTACAACAGGTCTCCAACCTATATTCTCAGATATTAAAGTTCATTGACGAGATATACAATCAATACGGTGTTAAACCACAGATTATTATCTCGGATCATGCTGACCACCTGCAATTGGATGGCTATGAATTTGAAGCTTATGTTAAGGCCCGCTGGAGACATGAATCTGATGGACTAATCGATATAACCAAGGTCTTCAATGAAGATGAATAATAAGGTCATGGGCACTTACATCCTAATGTTTATAATAATGTTTTCATGAACAGGGTGATATTAATAGGTAACGGATTTGATTTAGCTCATGGCCTTAAGACCAGTTATGAAGATTTCATAAATTGGTATTGGGAACAATGGGGTAAGAAATTGCGTAGCAGTTCTAACAAGATAGAAACTGATCCTTTTTGTTCTTTTGTACTAAAAGAAGATGTCGGTCTCGGTGGTTGGTATTTAGTTTGGCCATACTATTATAAGTGCAGTCTAAAGTCATGCACAGATCGTGAACTAATTGACCTTGCGATAAATGACAATCAAGTTTGTGAATATAGTGTTACTAGCGTATTTTTTTCAAAGATATGTAATGCTATAAATTCTAAAGGTTGGGTTGATATTGAGAAAGAATATTATGATTTATTGCTCGAAGTGGTTTTAAGACCAGAAAACTGTAATTTTACGGTTCAAGAACTGAACAATCATTTGAATTACATACAAAAACTTCTGTTTAAATATCTTTCTATGGTATCATATAAAGATATAACGTGTAATTCCGAAATCCAAAAGATAATTGTCGGAAAAATAAATAAGGATGATATCAGCATTTCTAATCAACATGTTTTTAATGACTATGTAGCCTATTTAATACAACATGATGATGCTTATGCACAGTTACTCTATAGATATGGAATTGATGGAGCTAACAGACATTTCATGACTGAAGATATCAAACGACTAAAAAAACAAATTGCAGAATCTTCAGAAATTGAAGAAATTTACCTTAGAGATTTAATAATACCTGAAAACATATTACTCCTAAATTTTAATTATACAGAGTTGGCAGACAAATATGGGCAACTTAATTCTATAACGATAAACCATATTCATGGAGATTTAAGCCAAAGTAATAATATAATATTCGGATACGGAGATGAGTTGGATGAAGACTACAAGGATCTATTAAAACAGTCCGACAATGAATGCCTTCGGAATATTAAATCTATTAAATATCTGGAATCCAGCAATTATCGCAATATGCTAAAGTTTATTGAATCTGGGCCATATCAAATATATATTATGGGGCACTCATGTGGTAAGTCCGATAGAACTATGTTGAACACTTTGTTTGAACATAAACATTGTGTTTCAATCAAGCCATACTACTATCGGAAGTCAGATGGTTCTGATAATTATATTGAGATTGTCCAAAGCATTTGCCGTAATTTTACGGATATGAAACTGATGCGTGACCGCATAGTAAATAAAACATTATGCGAACCTCTTCCACAAATTTCCAAATAGTCTATGAGTGAATTTGACGAATATATAGTCCATGGTGAGCCGGGACAGAAGGAGAAGGCGGATGCGTGGCAGACAGCTATCGGTCTTCAGGATGTGGATGGGCTGAAGGTTTCGGCTTATTTGCTTGATACTGCGCGTCAGCATATCGAGGGCGACATTACCATTGATGAGGCTCGTGAACGCATCAAGGCATATTATGAAACTAAGTCCAGACATGATGCCGTGGAGGAGGGAGACAAGGTTTCTGCCAACATTGCAAAGATTATCATGGAGCCGTCTTTCGCATTTTCGCTTATCGGCCTGACTTCTATCCATCGGCGCATATTTGAGGATTACTTCAAGTTCGCTGGTCAACTCAGAACGGTAGAATTATCAAAAAAGGAATGGGTACTGGGTGGTGAGGCTTCAGTTTCATATCAGCCCTCTTTTGACCTTCGTAATGCCATTGAGCATGACTTGGCAAAAGAAAAAGAATATGATTACTCCGACAAACTTATTTCGGAGGTGATTCAACATTTGGCTCGTTTCACTGCTGATTTGTGGCAGATACATCCTTTCAGAGAGGGCAACACTCGCACAACGGCTGTTTTCCTGATAAAGTATCTCCGCTCAATGGGTATTCCGGCAACCAACGATATGTTCAAAGAGCATTCGTGGTATTTCCGCAATGCTCTTGTAAGAGCATCATATAAAGGATTAAATATCACTCCTACGACCGAATTTGTGGAGCGATTCCTCCGCAATGTAATTCTCGGCGAAAAGAATGAACTCCGCAATCGCGATATGCTTGTTGGCGTATCACTTCCCAAGTCTACTATTCAAAGTGTAACCGAAGATAGTTCAAAGAGCAAAATCTGCACTTTGGATTGCACTTTGGAAGAAGCCGCCGTAGTTCGTTGCATTGAAAACAATCCTAAGATGACACAAAAGGAAATGGCAGCAGCCATCCGTAAGTCAGAACGCACAGTAAAGTCTATAACCTCATCACTCGTCGAGAAAGGTATAATAATTCGTCGCAACGGTCGTCGCAACGGTTGGTGGGAGATTATTAAATGAAAGGATTGGATATTTGCAGTTATGGACACGAATCTTGACATACAGATAGAGGAGTCTCTGAAAGCATATCTGGCTTCAGGAGTTGAGGATCAGGTGGACTATCAGAAGTTCTACCTGTATTCCATTGTGACCCATTCCACGGCGATTGAGGGTTCTACTGTCACTGAAATAGAAAACCAACTTCTTTTCGATGAGGACATTGCAGCCAAGGGTCGCTCTTTGACCGAGCAGATGATGAACGTAGACCTGAAAGACGCATATCTTCAGGCTTTCAAGATAGCCGCTGAAAATCCGACATATACACCACAGCTATTGCAACAATTATCTGCATTAGTTATGCGCCGTACGGGAAGTGAATACTCCACTATTGCCGGACATTTCGATTCTTCGAAGGGTGATTTCCGCCTCTGTAACGTCAGTGCCGGTATTGGCGGGAGGAGTTACCTTGCTTATAATAAAGTCCCTCGTGCCGTGGATGACTTTTGCAGATGGCTCAATGAAGAGATTAGCAAAGTTGACAATACAGATATTGCGGCTTGTTATCGCCTGAGTTTTGAGGCTCACTTCCGGCTGGTAACCATTCACCCGTGGGTTGACGGCAATGGACGAACAACCCGACTGGTGATGAATATGATTCAACGACAATTGGGTCTTGTACCTTCCATCGTAAGAAAGGAAGACAAGGGAGAGTATATCCAATCGCTGGTTGGCAGCCGAGAGAATGACGATTCTACAATCGCGCAGGATGTTATGCTCAGGCAACATATCGCCAACCTCAATCGCCGAGTCTTGCAGTATCAAGGAAATGACACTGTAAACACTCAATGTGACACTGTAAATGACACCGCAAACGTCAATAATGACACTGTAACAGGACTAAAGAAATCTCTGCAAAAAGTTTATCTGGCTATTAAAAGCAATCCGGAGATTACTCATTCAGAAATTATGGAGACTCTTCATATTTCAGAATCCACAGCTAAAAGAGCAACCAGGGACCTTAAAAATCTTGGCTACATTGCGAGGGAGGGTTCTGACAAAACAGGCAAGTGGATAATCCTGAAATAACACCTACCGTCAAGGTAACATTATCGGCAAAGTAACACAAGACAATGATTATGGAAAAGTTCGAAGGCGTAAGGTATAATTCTATGTGGGATGGATCGACATGGTTCATCTTGGGACTTGTTGCGGTGTGTTGCGTCGTGCCTTGTTTCTTGGATGACGGGATATGGCCGACGATTATCTGTCTTGTGATGTTGGCATTTGTCCTGGTAACACTGCTCAGTATCTATTACCGCATTGACGGAGATAAGCTTGTGGTATATACTTTCTTTATTCCGACCGTCTACCCGATTGACAAGATTAAGGAGATCAAACCGACAAAGAGCGTATTATCATCTCCGGCGACATCTTTGTCCCATCGTATGGCAATCACTTTCACCGAACGGAACATTCTGAAAAGCTCCTCCCCTCTTATCATCTCGCCGGTACGTCAGGAAGAGTTTATCCGACAGCTACTTTCCATCAATCCCGAAATCAAGCATTGGGCATAGGCGATGTCGTTCAATCGCATCAATTGCTCGTCGCTCAATATATCATATAATAAATATTTTTACTATCTTTGCGGTATCATAAGATAGATTGAGTATGGCTAAGAACACTATGGGGACAAAGTTGCCCCGGAAATTGGAGCAGAAAATGGCTCTTATGGGTGAGCAGATTAAGCTTGCCCGGTTGCGTCGCAACCTCTCGATTGCGCAGGTTGCGGAACGTGCGACTTGTTCGCCTCTCACAGTGAATCGCATCGAGAAAGGCTCGCCCACAGTCTCAATCGGCATCTATGCCCGTGTTCTTTATGCTTTGCAACTTGATGACGATCTACTTTTGATTGCCAAAGAAGACACCCTTGGACGCAATTTGCAGGACTTGAATCTGAAACATCGCCAACGTGCATCGAAGAAGTCATAGGTAAAAGGCAATATGGGTCTATCGGCTCAAATCAGGTGCAAATATGGCAAAAATCGGCTCGATTTGAGCCGATTTTCCAATAAATTTTAGTAATTTTGAGCCGATTAAATTTTCAGGTATGACTCAAGAGATTGAAATACTCCAGTTCCTACACTACAATCCGGAAGCTTCAAGAGCAGAAATCGGCTCAGCATTGACCAATGCTCCAAGTCCGGCAACTCTTAAACGACTGATTGCTGGTGGTGTCTCCAAAGGACATATCGAAGTGATTGGTCGCGGTCCAGCTACCCGCTACAGGCTTACTCCGCAAGCGCATGTAACAATGGAGCTAAACCTCGATACATATTTCGACAAGGATGTTGACGAGCGTCAAGTGCAGGAATCGTTCAATTTTGAGCTCATAAATGAAACTCTTCCAATGGTGGATTTATTCACCGATGAGGAACTGCAACGTCTTGATGACGCACAAGGATTGTTCCGTCAGCATCTTTCGGAGATGTCAGAGTTGGAATACCGAAAAGAGATGGAACGTCTCGGAATTGACCTGTCTTGGAAATCTTCCCAGATAGAAGGCAACACTTATTCGTTGCTGGAAACAGAGAGACTGCTGAAAGAAAAACAGACGGCAAGCGGTAAGACAAAAGAGGAAGCCGTGATGCTTCTCAATCACAAAGATGCGCTCGATTTTATTCTTGAGGTGCCGGACTATCTGAAAGATTTGACCGTTGCGCGCATAGAGGAGATTCACGCCCTGCTTACAAAAGAATTAGGCGTTGAGAGAAACATCCGCCATCGCCGGGTCGGTATAACCGGAACAAACTACACTCCGCTTGACAATGAGTTTCAGATCCGCGAGGCACTTGAAGATACTGTGCGACTCGTTAATGGCAAGAGCAATATCTTCGAGAAAGCTCTTCTTGCGCTTGTTTTGCTCAGCTATATTCAGGCATTCACCGACGGCAACAAACGTACAGCAAGAATAGTGAGCAATGGTATTCTTATTGCCAATGGCTATTGCCCGATTTCATTCCGCACGGTGGATTCAATCGACTATAAAAAGGCCATGCTAATGTTCTATGAACAGAACAATATTGCCGCCTTCAAACGCATTTTCATCGACCAATTCCTTTTCGCCGTCAAGACCTATTTCTAATACAATATCATCTTTCACAAAGAGTATTTACTCTCAATCTTTTTCAATTTCATATAATATCAATCAAAATGGCAGGAATCTCAGATAACCCATCATATATAGAGCTCTTAAATCAGGTAAAAGGCATGAAACTCTTACTAAACCTTTTACCTATCAACAATGTAGAATTGAGACATAAATTATCCGACATTGAAAAACAAATAAACGATATAAGGTTTACTCCAGATAAATTTAATCAATATTACTCTGAATTAGGCTGGATTGCATATGAAAGTATGAATTCTGACTTAATGAGGAATGCAGTAAGGTTAGCCGAAGATAATAAACGCGAGGAGGGTGAACAATTATTATTAGAATACTATGCAAATAATGACAGCATAAGGTATCTTCTCACTAGACTAAAGAATCATACAGGCTTTACGAAGAGGTACGAATTGCTTCTAAAAGCGTATGATGACTACAAAAACGAAAGGTTTCACGGTTGTATACCTGTCTTTTTAATGATAATTGATGGTGTCATTGATGAAGTAACAAAATCTAATAAAGGCTTCTTTGCGTCAGATTTCAATCCTAAACTTTGGAATTCTATCGTTGGTCATGAAAGTGGTTTATCAAGCATAGCTAGAATCTATGCCAAAACACGAAAGAGAGTCAATACAAATCCCATCACACTGCCCTATCGCAACGGCATCCTGCATGGGAAGGATATCAATTACGACAATAGTTTAGTGGCTGCTAAATGTCTATCCACAATATTTGCTGTTGGTGATTGGGTTGAACAATATGAAAGTGGGAAACACGTCAAGCCGGAACCATCTAAGCCCAAAAGTATTCTTCAGATGTTAAAGGAATTGAATGAAACCTTAGCCACTGCACAGAAGCAACATGAGGAGAATGAAAAAATGCAAGACGAGATTGAAAAATGGCAACCACGTCAGATTTCAGAAGAATACATCAATAATATAAATCTTAAAAAGGCGTCTTGCATCAGTAATTCACCAGAAGAAAAATTATTAGAATTCATGACTTTCTTTTCAACAAAGAATTATGGAAAGATGCATGACATTATAGAAAGGTATTACAATAAAGCCAGTAAAGGACAATATATTCAAGAAATTAAAAGTTTTATAGGCGATTTATCCCTGCTTGATTACAAGATCGTTTCAATTAAAGATTGTGCCCCTTGTATATCAGAGATTGAAGTAAAGTTAAATATCAGCGACAAGTCTAAAGAGGAGATTTCATTTACGACTAAGTGCCGTATGATTTATCAAAAGAATGCCTTTAACTCGACTCCCCTTGTGAGTACTAATCCGGAAGGCCGATGGTTCATAATGCACTTTTATATAAATGAAATATATAATCAATATTGGGCATCACAAATACAGAGTCAATAAAACACTATTTGATTGACTTTGTACGCGCATCTGTATGTCGCGAAAAGTTAAAGTTGCTATATTCCTTTGATAATCGGAGCATTATCGCTGTCTTTGCATTGAGTCACTGTTGTCGAATTGGCAAATGCGGCTTGTAAGGCCTTAAGTAACAGATGTTTAACTACCCACAAACGTAGAAAATTCACTTCACTTGTACGTATTAGATTTATACCCATCTGTATATCAACAAATTAACCACTTCTGCATCGGGCTGTACCTCAGGCGGAGATCGGGATTACCGTAGGGCATGAATTGGTTGGCATCGTTGAGGCCATAGATTCGGAAGTATCCAAGGTCAAGCCGGGCGATAGCGTCGCTGTGAATGTCGAGACGTTCTGCGGCGAGTGTTTCTATTGCCAACGGGGCTATGTGAACAACTGCATCTCCGATACCACCCATCTGATAACCCACCGCTACCCTCTCAGACGCATCCGGAACGCCTACGACCACTTCGCCAACCGCGCCGACGGCGTCATCAAAACCGCTATCTATCTGCATTGACGACATAATCAAAAACTTTATAAACTGAAATACGACGGCGTCTCGTTAGCAGACAAGACGCCATCGAGAAGGTAAATACTTAGTTCGATTCAATCTGCCTCTGAATCTTGTTTCGTACCTCATCGAAAGACAGAGTACATATTCCGGAGCATAGCCGTTCACTTTCAAGGGTGAATCCACAGTCCAAA
>CAJUQP010000034.1 GCA_910588245.1 uncultured Muribaculaceae bacterium
CACAATTGGAGGTGCAATACTCGTGCGTAACATATAAGTTTATTTAAACTCTATTCAAAATTCGGCTATGAAAAGGCGTCAGATTATGGAATAATATCACCGTTTGATGTGCCGGCTGAATATTATATGGTTTGTGATCTTGATAATGATGAGGATATCCCCAAAGGATATGTCAAATATTCAGATGCCTTTGGCTTATAACGTGACCGGTCAGGGCCAGGCGAGTCATTGATAAGCTGCCGACTATATATCGCAGAATAGTTCGCTTATACAGAAGCATCTTATCTGTCCTGACATATCGGAAACTGAATCTGAATTATTTTTTATCCACTCTGAATGATTTAACCTCTTCATTGAACTATCCCAACCGTGACTTTCGGAGAATTTAAGCTAAATTTGCAGCATCAAACAAAACTTAAATCAAATGATATTCAAAAATACCAAAACTCATGTATTGGGTCTCATGGCGCTCATATCTGCCATGGCATCCTTTTCATGTCATGCGACAGATGATTCAGACTGGGTGACCATCCATAATGGAGAAATGTGGATTGATTCCGACGGTAATGATGTGCAGGCTCATGGCGCCGGTTTTCTCAAGGTTGATGACACTTGGTATATGATCGGCGAAGACCGCACTAAGCAATGGAATCCTGATGTCAACATGTACTCGTCTAAAGATCTTGTCAACTGGAAATTCGAGCGCAAGATAATCGAGAATGGCGTCACCCATCCGGAATTGGGCAAAACGAGGATGATAGAGCGGCCAAAGCTGATGTATTGTGCCAAAACAAAAAAATATGTGGTTTGGTGTCATTGGGAAAGCTCCGACTACGGGGCGTCGGAGGCCGGAGTGTTCTATTGCGACAGCGTCAATGGCGCTTATAAGTTCCATTGGGGAGGACGTCCGTTAGGAGTTAAGTCTCGCGACTGTAATGTGTTTGTCGACGACGACGGCACCGCTTATTTCATATCCACGATTGAGGAGAACCAGCATCTCGGGCTGTTCAAGCTCTCTGACGACTATCTTTCAGCCGTTGAATACACAGAACTATTCAAATACCAAAGCCGCGAGGCCCCGGCCATAGTTAAGGTTGACGGCATGTATTATATGCTTTCGTCGGCTTGTACCGGGTGGGATCCTAATCCATGCAAGCTTTCGTGCTCCGATTCCCTCACTTCGGGATGGAGCGAGTTGCGTCAGATAGGCGACGACATTGCCTACGACACTCAGGCTGCATCTATCCTGACTGTCAAGGGAACTGAAGGAACGACATATCTGTACGTGGGCGACAGATGGATGGACCCGGGTTTGCCTGAGTCAAAGACAATCATATTCCCGATATCCTTTTCTGACGGGAATTGCAAATTTGATTACTCACATAGTTTCGATATAGACTTCAAGAAAGGCGTTTGCAGAATAAAAGGGGAGTGATGCCTATCCTTCCCTTGCATATCTCCTTGCTGTTTCCTCCGCCAGCCATTTTATTTCATCCCTCAGCCAACCGGGGGATAAAACCTCCACATCCGGCCCGAGACGCAATATTTCTCGTTGAAACTCGTATTCCGGACGTAGGATCAACTCATAGTCTGAATAATCAGTAGTGTAGGCTACAAGATGCTGCGAGCGGTGGAGAGGAAGAGACTCAACGTAGGGGCGCTGCCGGTCGAAAACCCTGATGACAACCTTTACGCTTTCGTAGTCATCGTCAACATTCACCCCGATGACCTCATCGAAGAATTCATTTAGATTTATCGATCTGTCGGGCTCAAAAGTGATGTCTGAGATGCTGAGAGATTCTATTCTGTCGAGACCAAACACTGTAAGGGTATCATATCCCTGAATCTTTCCTACGAGATACCATCTTCTGCCTGATTGTTTCAGGCCGTAGGGTTCAACAAAGCGTTCTGTCGCCTCTGAGAAATTGAAACGCCGATAAGATATGCGGATCACGCGGCTTTTGCTCAAAGCCTCAATGGCAGGCGACATGTGATCCATGCCGCCGGGAATCTCTTCAAACAGTATACGCTTGACGATATCTCTGTTTCCCAACAACTGGTTGTCGATGGCTAAACCATTGAAGAGCCATGATGTGAACGTCGGCTCGGAGAGGGCATCCTCGTTTTCGATATAATAAGTATTGCCGTTGTATCTGTTGCATTGGATGTCGATGCCGAAGATGTCGGCAATTGCCAGACTATGACGGTGGAACGTGCGCTCGGGAATATAGCCTTCGCTTTCCAGGCGTAGAGACCGTTCCTCCATCCACTTCTGGTTTATCTCTTCCAATGTGATATTGCCGGCGCGGCGGATTGTGTCGATCAGCCACACATAGCGCCTTATTAATCTTACAGATGTCGCCATATTTCCGGTTGCTTTGGTTTTTTGTGAGCTTATTGAATCGCGAATGCTTCCGCCACTGTGGACTCCTTTGCCGTATGCACGGCAACCCCTACAGCCGGAATACGCTGCAAATTTAATTATTTACTCTGACATTTCGCGGCAGGAAGTATTTTATTTTTAATTATGCCGATATCCGGCAACTCCGAACTTTTATAAGCCAATCGCGTCGTCATACCCCCCTCTCCGCGATGAAGAGAGTGGGATAAAACATGTGGTTCCATGATCGGGGATGGCTATAATCCAGTCATGATGTTGTCGGAGTTCCGCGGCGCCACTGTAGATCCAGTCGTCGTGCTGATTTTAGTCCCGGTTTATCTTTCAATGGATGAGGGGAGGCCGGACTTGGGGAATTGGGGAATTTTTATTAAATTCGCGGTATGTAGAACGATTTCTTGAAAAATTGATTTATGAAAGCTCTCATCGCGTCATTGCTCCTCTTCTCCACGCTTCTGGCTATGGCTGTACGTCCCGGAGTTACCGTGACAGTGAAAAATCAGGGAGATGGCAAAGTCTCCTATTTCGAATCGCAGGGAGGGATGCTGATTCAGTGTCCTGTGGAGCCGGAACTCAGTGCCGACAGTACTTTTCAGGTCTCTTTTCCCGATGGCGATAATCCGGAGTATGTGCTGTTCCGTTATGTTAAAGATGGCAGATACTCGTTGTTTCCGATGTATGTGGTACGTAAGGAGGGGGAAACGCTTACGATCGACGGAGCCGGTGATGAGGTATTCTCTTCATCACTCCCGGAAGAAGAGGTGGAGGCTATCGCAGCCGCACGCCGGATAGATGAGGCTTATTGGGATTATCTGAGGGGGAAAGATCCCATGGGGCTGAGGAATGATTCAATCCCGTCGTCTGTCTATGGAAAGATAATGGGTGTGGCTGACAGCCTGGCAATAGTCGCTAAAAGCAGTTGTGGCTTGTATCCTGTTCTGCGTCAGGAAATAATGCTGAACGCCTATAGATATTTCAGAGAGGTAAAAGCCGGCCATGAGAGGACTGCGGGCGACAGTGCGCTTCTCGACGAGTGGGAGCGCAAGGAGGTGGATCTTGAGCGGATGGTGGATTTTCAGAATCCCCTGAATGCCTTGTCGATGACCATGCTGCAGGTATTCCCGCATGTGCCTGAGTTTAGTGGGGAGCGGACGCGCGACGGCATAAACAGGTTTAAGAGGGATTATTACCGCAGTTTCTATTCCGGATTGAATGCCGAACGCCTCGAGGCATCCATAATCTTTGCCGATGTTGACGAGAACCGATATGCGGAGGGGATTCCACAGCTGTATGAGGAGTTCCGCAGCCGATATCCGGAGTCGCCGTTGTTGCCCCGTCTGGAGCAGGCGGTGGCGAGGAATATTGCCGTAAATTCTGGTGCGAACGATAGCGATATCGTGTTCCTTGACAGTGTGGCGAGCATGAAGTCGCTCATTGAGCGTTTCAATGGTGCGCCGGTATTGGTAGATGTCTGGGCCAGTTGGTGCGAACCATGCCGCGCCAGCTTCACGCAATTGGAACCACTCCGCAAGTTTGCAGGCAAGAACGGTCTGAAACTTGTGTATATATCCATAGATGAAGAGGATGAAGGAAAAAAGGCTGCCGAAAAAATAG
Organism: uncultured Muribaculaceae bacterium; assembly: GCA_910588245.1. GTDB lineage: Bacteria > Bacteroidota > Bacteroidia > Bacteroidales > Muribaculaceae > Lepagella. The sequence continues at coordinate 4,013 of CAJUQP010000034.1, forward strand.
TGAAGAAACTCGGAGTAAAGGGTAGCCATGTGATTGCCGGCAGCGAATTGCATAAGGATGTGTTCCGGACTTTTGGCAACAGCAGAGGAATCATGACGATTCCTCATGTGGCGCTTTACGATGCGGATGGTAATCTTGTAGTCCGCAGGTTTGACGAATCAGAAAATACCGGGGAGCTGATAGCGCGCTTGAAAACCTTGCTTTAGAGTCCGGGCTATTTCCCTTCGGGTTGTCAGGACACGAGGCTCGGAACTGTCGGGCGCCATGTCGTGTTGTTGAGAAGTTGTTTAAAAATGAACGTTAAATTATGGGCGGCAATTTTTTAGTTAAAATACAATTAAGGCAAAGGAGCATAGCGGGCTATGTGACTGCGCCGCGATTGGATTTTAACAAAAAAGTGCCGGACTTAAGGTAACTTTCATTTCCGGTCAGCTTCATATGTTAATATGTTTAACATTACACTGGTTTAAAGATAGTTCCGGACTCGCATTCCCGGGCATATTTTTCCTTTTGGTTCAGTCACATAGCCCGCTATGCTCCTTCACCTGCAAGAAAAAATCTGCTCCGAGACTGCGACCCATGATTTAACGTTGCTTTTTAAACAACTTCTGAGAATGGAGGTAGATGCAGTCTTTTTTGCAGTATCCTCAGATTTGCTTATATTTGCTTTCAAAACAGATTGAGAATTATGCTTATTACCATCATCACCCTTCTATTGGCGGCCGCGGGTTTCGTATGGGGCCGGATACGTGCCGACATCGTGGCCCTCATAGCGCTCCTGGTGCTCACGCTTTCCGGCATTCTCACCACTCAGGAGGCCTTGTCGGGTTTCTCCAATCCCATCGTGATCATGATGGTGGGGCTTTTCGTGGTGGGGGGTGCCATTTTCAACACCGGTCTCGCCAAAATGATCGGCGCGCGCCTGTCGCATCTGGGCAACGGCAGCCCCACGCGTCTTTTCCTCGTGGTCGTCCTCGCCACGGGTCTTATCGGCGGCTTTGTCAGCAATACCGGCACGGTGGCTCTTATGCTTCCCATCGTGGTCTCCATGGCCGCCGCCGCGGGAGCTTCCGCATCCCGTTTCCTGATGCCGTTGGCCTTCGCCTCCAGCATAGGAGGGATGCTCACCCTGATTGGTACGCCTCCCAACCTTGTCATTGCCGAGGCGTGGGAAGAATTCAGCGGACATCCCCTCACGATGTTCTCCTTCTTCCCTACCGGACTCATCTGTCTGGCTGCCGGCACGCTGCTGCTCATCCCTTTCAGCAAGATGCTTTCCGGGGATAAGAAGAGGAATTCCGGTTCATCAGGCGAAAAACGCACCCTCGCCGACATCGTGGAGGAATACAACCTCAATCATGACCTCTGGCGTGTAGATGTGCCCGCTTCATCTCCCATCTCCGGACTGTCGCTCGGTGCCCTCTCCCTCAGGGCTGTCTATGGACTCGACGTGCTCGAGCTGAGGGTGGTCGAAGGTAAGGGATTCCTGAAGAATGTGTCGCAGGAAGCTCCCTCGGCCTCCTCCGTCATAGAAGGGGGCGACATTCTCTTCATCCGCGGCCCGCGCGAGAACGTAGACCGCTTCGTCGCCGATTATGGACTGAGTATCGCCGACGACAGCGACGAGGCTCGCCGTCATCTCGACTTCTTCGACATCGGCCTGGCCGAGATCGTGGTGCTTCCCGACTCTGGCATCCTCAAGGAGACGATAGCCGGGCTTGACTTCCGCAACCGTTACAACGTCAATATTCTCGGAGTGAGAAGGGGAGGAAGCTACATCACCGACAACCTCGGCGACAGGAAGGTGGCCAAAGGGGATGTGCTTCTCGTGCAGGGCACCTGGGACGCCATAGGCCGCATCAGCCGCGACACCCGCGACTGGGTCGTGCTCGGCGAGCCTGAGAGTCAGGCCTCCAAGGTGACCATCGACTATAAGGCCCCGATTGCCGCAGTGATAATGCTCGCCATGATTCTTGCCCTTGTCTTCAGCAGTATTCCAGCCGTGTTCATAGTGCTTACCGCCGGCGTGCTCATGATGCTGACCGGGTGCTTCCGTTCTGTCGCTGACGCCTACCGCACCATCAACTGGGAGAGCATCGTGCTCATAGCCGCGATGATGCCCATGAGTTTCGCCCTGGAGAAGACCGGCGTCAGCGAGACCGTGAGCGTGGGGCTTGTTGACGCGTTGGGAGGCATCGGGCCCCACTGGCTTATGGCGGGTATCTATTTCACCACCTCGCTGCTAACCCTTTTCATCTCCAACACTGCCACGAGCGTGCTCATGGCTCCTATAGCGGTGCAGAGTGCCGTGGCCTATGGGGTGAGTCCGCTTCCTATGCTGTTCGCTGTGACGTTCGGCGCATCGCTCTGCTTCATGTCTCCTTTCTCCACTCCCCCCAATGCCCTGGTGATGCCTGCCGGACAATACACCTTCATGGATTATGTCAAGGTCGGCGCCCCGCTGCAGCTTCTTCTCGGCATCCTCATGATATTTGTCATCCCACTCTTCTTCCCGTTCTGATCTTGCGCCAAAAGTGATGTGATTCCCTTATCCTTCATGACGTCACCTCCTGGCGTCAGAGGTCTTTGTTGAAGCAGGTGCGGTATTGGCGCGGGGTGAGGAGGGTGTGCTTCTTGAAGAGACGGTTGAAGTAGGATATGTCGTAGTATCCTAATGAGAAGGCTATCTCCTTCACCGACATGTTCTCAGAGGCGAGCATGAGTTTGGCTCTTGTCATCTTGTCGTTGATGATGAACTGGGCCGGGGTTTCGCCGAGGTCTTTGCGGAAAAGGCGGATGAAATGGTCTTTCGACATGCATGCCTCCTTCGCGAGGCTGTCGACTGTCACTACTTCGTCGATATTGGAGGAGATGGTCTTCAGAGCCTGCTCAACCCTCGCGTCGGTGATCTGGAACTTCGGCCTGGCGAAGCGCACGAACCTGCCGACGAGCTGATAGATTATGCCCACCGACTCCAGCCGGTCGAACAGGGGCCGTTCGCGGTTGAGGCGCACGCATTCTATGAGCGAATGCTTGTTGTCGTAGATTTTGGGATCGGAGAATTTCAGCGCCATGGCCATGTTGTGGTCACACAGATTGCGGAAGAGGGCGGCGTCGAGCGCCGTGCCCTGGATCTCCACCGGGAAATCAAAACGTCCGATCAGTTCCTGCTCCGACGCCGCATCCTCATATATGTGCACGTAGAAATGCTCGAAAACCCCGTGGCATATGTCTGTGTGTTCGGTGAATGCCGGGATCATATACATGTTGCCTGGAGTGAGGTGGTAGAGTGTTTCGCCGATCTTGAGGCCTGCCTCTCCTTTGGTGACGTAATATATCCGGGAGAAGGGACTGTTGACCTTCTCGAAATTCCAGTCAGCGTCGTGCACGGCATGCCCGACGTTGAGCATCAGCATATCGGTTATTTTCATGGTTTGTGCATGTGTTTTGAATACACCGCAAAATAAACACATAAATTCCGTCTCTCCAAACTGCAAATCCCTAAATGTCGATTTCGTCCAATTCTTTATCGATTTTATGCAGGAAAAATGATATTTTATGATATACCTTTGCGACATATTAGTCGCGAGTGCACTTGGAGGCACTGGCGGCAGTCACAACCCTAACAGATCCAGATCATGAAATACAGAGAAATCGGCGGGACTGGCATGAAAGTGTCGCAACTCAGCTTTGGCGCATCCTCTCTCGGAGGGGTGTTCCATGACATTGACGAGAACAGGGCCATCGAGGCGGTGCATGCCGCGGTGGACGGCGGCATGAATTTCATAGATGTCTCTCCCTATTACGGCCATTACCGTGCGGAGACCGTGCTCGGCAAGGCTTTGCGCGGTATCGGACGCGACAGATATTACCTGTCCACGAAAGTGGGACGTTACGGTAAGGATGGCGTCAACACATGGGATTATTCCGCTCGCCGGGCAAAGGAGAGTGTCTATGAGAGCATGGAGCGCCTCGGTATTGACCATATCGACCTCATCAATGTGCACGACATCGAGTTCGCCGATCTTCATCAGGTGGCCGGGGAGACTCTTCCGGCTCTCGTGGAACTGCGTGAGCAGGGGGTGGTGGGCCATGTCGGCATCACCGACCTGCAGCTCGAGAACCTTGTCTGGGTCATTGACCATGTGCCCGAGGGCACCGTGGAGAGTGTCTTGAATTTCTGCCACTATTCGCTCAACGACGACCGTCTTGCCGACTTCACCGGTTACTTCAGCAAACGGGGGATAGGTGTGATCAATGCCTCGCCTCTGTCGATGGGATTACTATCCCGGCGCGGTGTGCCGGCGTGGCATCCGGCTCCGGAAACGCTCGTCGAGGCGTGTGCCAAGGCTGCGCTCTATTGCGAGGAAGCCGGATATCCCATAGAGAAACTCGCCATTCAGTATTCCGTCGGCAACCCGGATATAGCCACGACTCTCTTCAGCTCGGCAAACCCCGACAATGTGAGGAAAAACCTCTCCTGGATAGAGGAGCCTGCCGATCCTGAGCTTGTTGAGGCGGTGAAAGGTATAATCGGTGACCAGCAGCGGGTAAGCTGGAAAAACTCATGATATTCAGAACCTTATGGAAGATCTCAGGATAATCGACGCCCATGCTCATCTCTGGCTTCGCCAGGAGGCCGTGGTCGACGGGAAGCGCATCACCCCTCTTCCCGACGGACGTTGCGACTTCATGGGGGAGGAGCGCCAGATGCTTCCTCCATTCATGATTGACGGAAGGAACTCCGCGGAGGTGTTCCTGTCAAATATGAACTACGCCCAGGTCTCCGCCGCTGTCATCACGCAGGAATTCATCGACGGCAACCAGAACGCCTATCTCCGCGAGGTGGAGCGCCGCTGGCCGGAGCGTTTCCTCGTGTGCGGTCTCTGTGAATTCCGCACTCCCGGATTTCTCGAGGAAGCAAAGCGCCTTGTGGATGAAGGCTTCAGGGGAATCGCCATTCCTGCCCACAGGCTTCCGCTTGCGCCGGGACGCCGTGTCTGGTTGAATTCTCCGGAAATGATGGAGATGTTCAGGCTCATGGAAAGAAACGGGGTCATCCTCTCGATCACTCTCGCCGATGGCGACAAGCAGGTCGGGGAGATGGAAGAGGTGATCGCCGAATGTCCCGCCCTGAAGATAGCCATAGGGCATTTCGGCATGGTCGGCGTCGATGGATGGCTCCGTCAGATCCGCCTCGCGCGTCATGATAATGTCATGATCGAGTCGGGTGGCATAACCTGGTTGTTCAACTCCGAGTTCTATCCCTTCCCCGGAGCCGTAAGGGCGATCAGGGAAGCCGCCGATGCCGTGGGTTTCGACAAGCTGATGTGGGGTTCCGACTATCCCCGCACTATCACGGCGATAACCTACCGCATGTCGTACGACTTCATACTTAAGTCTGCACAATTGACTGATATTGAGAAGAGGGCTTTCCTCGGCGCAAACGCATGCCGTTTCTACGGATTCCGTGATCCCGTGGAGCTCCCTTATATAAAGAATATGTCGGAATGACCGATCCCACCGAAACTCTTCTTCACACTCCCGGACAAACCATGAAATCCCGAAACAGATATATTGTGCCTCTCACGCTCGTCATCAGCCTCTTCTTCCTGTGGGCGATAAGTGCGAATCTCCTTCCCACGATGATCCGTCAGCTCATGAAGACCTGTGAACTGACACCCTTTGAGGCGTCGTTTACGGAATCGGCCTATTGGCTCGCATATTTCATATGCCCTATCCCGATAGCTATGTTCATGAAACGCTATTCCTATAAGGCGGGAATAGTGTTCGGTCTCCTTCTCGCCGCCGCCGGCGCGCTCCTTTTCTTCCCGGCCGCTGAGATAAAGGCCTACTGGTTCTATCTCTGTGTGTTCTTCGTCATCGCCACGGGAATGTGTTTCCTCGAGACAGCGGCCAATCCCTATGTCACGGCACTCGGCGATCCGGCGTCTGCTCCGCGGAGACTCAATCTCGCGCAGTCGTTCAATGGCCTGGGGGCTTTCGTGGCGGCGATGTTCCTCAGCAAACTCATACTCAGCGGCCAGACCTTTACACGCGAGACTCTTCCGGCTGATTATGCCGGAGGCTGGGACGCCTATGTCTCAGCCGAGACCGAATTGATGAAAGGGCCTTATGCCGCCCTCGCGCTTATGCTTGGGGTTATAGCCGTGGTCTTCATATTCTCCCGGTTGCCCCGGATCGCCGATGAGGAATCCACTTCCGGGCGGCTCATAGATTTCCGTGTTTTACGCCGTCGCCATCTACGTCTTGGAGTGGTGGCCCAGTTTTTTTACAACGGAGGCCAGACGGCTGTCAATAGCCTTTTCCTTGTGTACTGCTGCACCTATGCGGGAATCAGCGAGGCACAGGCCACTACTTTTTTCGGCATCTACATGCTCGCATTCCTGACCGGGCGATGGGTTGGCACACTCCTCATGGGATATTTCCGACCCCATTCCATGCTGGCTGTATATGCGGTGGTCAACATCTTGCTGTGCGGCGTCATAGCGGTGTGCGGAGGCATGACGGGCCTTTATGCCATGATCGGAGTATCGTTCTTCATGTCGATCATGTATCCCACGCAGTTTTCGCTTGCGATCCGTGGTCTCGGACAAGACACCAAGAGCGGTTCCGCCTTCCTTGTGATGGCTATAGTGGGCAACGCGTGCCTCCCTCAGCTCACTGCCTGGGTGATGACGGCCAATCCCTCCATATATTATATCGCATATCTCGTGCCGCTGGTCTGCTTCGCAGTGTGTGCCTTCTACGGACTTAGCGGATATAAAATAAAAGACTGACAATGAATTGTAAGATAACAACACTCGTAGCTTTTGCAGTTTTGCCGTGGGTGGCGTCATATGCCGCGACCTATCGGCTCGGATCGCCATCCTCCCGCCTTGAGGTAGTTATCCCATCGTCCTCCTCACCTTCATCCGCTGCCATCAGATATGATGGTTCTGATATCCTCGGCATCACGCGCTTCGGAGTCACCCGGGAGGGGAAAGACTCTGCAGCCTGGGAAATTCAGTCGCTCATGTCGGAATCTCCCGTAAAATCGGACTATGTCATGCTGACGGGGAAACGCCGCCATTGTTCGGCGCAGGGAATGGAATACCGGCTCGACTGCTCGGGCGACGGAAGCCGCCGTCTGGTGATGCGTGTCTACGATGACGGCGTCGCGTTCCGCTATGAGATAGACAATCTTGGAGGAGCTGCCGTCGATGGTGAACTGACATCGTATAAAATCGATGATGGAACTGAGAGATGGCTGCAGAATTTCAAGACTGATTACGAGGACTTCTATCTCCCTTCCGATAAATGGGATGAATCCCCGTCTCACTATGCATATCCTTTGCTGTTGCAGGCGCCGGGAGGCAAATGGGCCCTGATATCGGAAGCCAATGTGCTCAGAGGCAATTCGGCGTCATCGCTTAAGACTGACGGAAAAAGAAAAAATGAATATATGGTGTCGCCGGCGGGAAAGATGCGTGATACGTCAGGCACTTGGACATCTCCTTGGCGCGTTGTGGTGGCCGGAGATCTCAGCGACATAGTTGAATCCACGCTGATAACCGATGTGTCAGACCAGCCTGCCTCCGACAATACCGGATGGATAAAGCCGGGTGTGGTGTCGTGGATATATTGGGCCCATAACCACGGGTCGAAAGATTATCAGATTGTCCGGAAATATGTGGATATGGCTGTTGAGCTCGGATTGCCTTATGTGCTGATCGATTGGGAATGGGACGTGATGGGCAATGGAGGCACAGTCGAGGATGCCGTGCGCTATGCGAGATCAAAAAACGTCAAGCCTCTTTTGTGGTATAATTCCTGCACTGCCTGGGCAGGGGAGAACGCTCCCGGACCTCTTTACCGTCTCAATACTTCCGAAAGCCGGGAGAAGGAATTCGCTTGGCTTGAATCGCTCGGGGTGGCCGGCATAAAGATAGATTTCTTCAGCGGCGACACCGCCGAGACAATGGATTATTGTATAGACCTGCTCGAGAGTGCCGCACGCCATCGGCTGCTGGTGAATTTCCATGGTGCCACGATTCCGCGCGGATGGCAACGCACATATCCCAATTTCATGTCGGCGGAGGCCGTATACGGGGCTGAATGGTATAACAACAAGGATGTGCTTACCGCACGTGCGGCGTCGCACAACGCGACATTGCCGTTCACCCGCAATGTGATAGGTCCCATGGACTATACTCCATGTACATTCTCCGACTCCCAGCATCCGCATATCACTACCGATGCGCATGAGCTGGCCCTGACCGTAGTCTTTGAATCGGCATTGCAACACCTTGCAGACCGTCCTGAGAGCTATCTGGCGCAGCCCCGGGAGGTAAAGGCTTTTCTCGGTGGCCTCCCTTCCGTTTGGGACGACACCAGGCTTCTGTCAGGTTATCCCGGAAACCATGTCGCGCTGGCTCGCCGGTGCGGTGACAGATGGTATGTGGGAATCCTCAACGGAACAGACGGAGAACTGACTGTGAATCCCGACTGGACAAAGATCGGGGATTCGGGAGAATGTCGGGTGCGGATGTTTGCCGATGGAAAATCTGATTGGAATATAACGGAACCCGGCGCACTCCCCGCGTCGGTCGTGCTTCGGCCGCGCGGAGGGGCTGTGTTTGTGGTGGATAATATAGAAAACATAGAGAAATGAAAGCAGTTGAGATAACAAGCCCCGGTGTGGTGAATGTGGTGGATCTGGAGATGCCGGTAGCCGGGCCGGGCGAGGTATTGGTGAAAATATGTTATGTGGGATTCTGTGGATCCGATCTGAATACTTATCGTGGCGGCAATCTGTTGGCCATATCGCCTGTGATTCCCGGTCATGAGATAGGTGGCACGGTGGCCGCGGTCGGAGATGGAGTGCCTGCCGGGCTTTTCTCAGAGGGAATGGCGGTGACTGTCAATCCTTACACGGCCTGCGGAAAATGTCCGTCATGCCGGAAACGGCGTCCCAATGCCTGCCGCCACAACGAGACCCTCGGTGTGCAGCGTCACGGGGCCATGGCAGGATATATAGCCGTGCCCTGGGAGAAAGTCATATCCGCCGGAAGCCTTTCTCCGCGCGAGTGCGCGCTTATAGAGCCGATGAGCGTGGGTTTCCATGCGGTGGAGCGCGGAGGTGTGACCGATATCGACACCGTCATGGTGATAGGCTGCGGCATGATAGGGCTCGGAGCCATAGTCAGGGCGTCAATGCGCGGGGCCACGGTGATCGCTGTGGATCTCGATGACGAGAAACTGGAGCTTGCGCGCGAGCTTGGGGCAAGCCATACATTGAATTCTTCCGGAGCGGATTTCCATGAGCGTCTTCTGGCTCTGACAGGGGGCGACGGTCCGGACGTAGTCATAGAGGCTGTAGGGTCCGCGCCGACATACGTGATGGCTGTGGGAGAGGTGTCGTTCTGCGGAAGGGTGGTATGCATAGGCTATGCCAAGACCGATGTCACGTTTCAGACGAAACTGTTCGTACAGAAGGAACTCGACATCAGGGGCTCGCGCAATGCTCTCCCGGAGGATTTCAGCGCTGTGATCCGCTATCTTGAGAGAGGGATATGCCCCGTCGACAGGCTGATATCGGGAGAGGTTGAGCCTGACGCGGCAGGAGAGGCATTGAGAAAATGGTCGGAAGATCCTGGAAAGGTTTTCCGCATACTTGTAAAGTTTTGAACTACTGAATGGATATACAGACACAGACATGCCGGGATATGACCCTGGAGGGTTACCCGGTCAGAAGATACAGAAATCCGGTGAAGCGTTACTGCCAGTGCCTCGAGATAACCGACAATCCCGAGATGATAAGGCTCTATAAGGAATGTCATAGCCGGGAGAACCATTGGAAGGAGATCCGAGACGGCATACGCCGGGTCGGGATTCTTGAGATGGAGATGTACATCTCCGGCAATAAGGTCTTCATGATTGTGGAGACCGAGAGGGATTTCGACTGGGAGTCGTCGATGTCACGCCTTGCCGGCCTTCCGAGGCAGGCTGAATGGGAAGCTTTTGTCGCTGCTCTTCAGGGATGCGATCCCGCTGCCTCATCAGCTCAGAAGTGGACTATGATGGATCGTATGTTTTATCTTTACGACGATTGAAAAACGGAGGATATGATGTTGAGTCTTAGAAAAGAAATTCGTGGATTGTGTTATCAGGTGCTGGGGGGCGTATGCTTTCTGGCATCGCTCTCAGTAAGCGCGACTGTGTGGGGCGCCAATGCGTTTATGCCATCGATACGTTTCGTCACCCCATCGATAGTGAGAGTGCAATGGCATCCCGAAGGGAAACTCGACGACAATGGCACCGGTGTCTGCGTATATCAGGCCAATGACAGTGTTGTGCCTTCCATCCGTACTGACGGCGATATTGTGAGATACGTCTCTGACGAGATCACTGTGGAGGTCGACCGGATTTCATCGGCTGTACGTTTCATCGACACCGGCACCGGCCGGATCCTTCTCAAGGAGGATCCATCGTCGCCACGGTCTCACAGAAAGGTTTTTCAGGAAAGTTTCTTATATGATGAGGCATCGGCGAGAATAGAGGAGACTGCCAACGGGAAAGTGACGGTGAAAGATATTCTCAGACGCGATACGACGGGTATCTCCGACAGTTTCAGGATAAACTTCCTCATGGATGGTCGTCAGGGGCTCTACGGCCTCGGGTCGCATATGGAAGACTACATGAATCTTCTTGGAAAGACACTCTATCTTACCCAGCACAACCTGAAGATCACTGTCCCGGTCATTGTTTCAACCCTCGGCTACGGATTGTTGTTTGATGCCGGCTGTGCGATGAAGTTCGAATCACGGGAACGCCATGCCACAGGCGATTATCTGACCTCGATGGAACTGGATGCCGCCCGTGAGCTCGATTATTATTTTATAAAGGGAAGAAATATGGAGGATGTGGCTCTTGGATACAGGTATCTGACAGGATCAGTATCGATGATGCCGCGCTATCTGTTCGGCTATATTCAGTCGAAGGAGCGCTACAAGTCTTCCGACGACATTATCTCCACGCTACGTGAGATGCGGCGCCGGCATGTGCCTGTCGACATGATCGTGCAAGATTGGAACTACTGGCCACAAGGATGGGGCTACATGAAGATGGATGAGAGATATTATCCTGATCCGGAGGCGCTTGCCGACTCTGTCCACGCGTTGAATGCCAAGCTGATGGTCAGTATATGGGCGAATCCGCAGAACTGTCCGCAGGAGAAGGATTTCCGCACTCAGGGCTTCATGCTTGAGAATTCGGTCTATGATGCCTTCAATCCTGAGGCCCGCAAATATTACTGGGGGTATGCCGACCGGGAATTCTTCTCAAAAGGGTTCGACGCATGGTGGTGCGACAGCAGCGAACCGCTCGATGGAGACTGGAACAAGATGCCTGAGCCTGTTGGCGGACGCCCTTACGGCAGGGATGACCACGAGCGTAGGTGGCATCTGAACAAGGAGATACTGTCGGCGACACTGGGGGCCGAACGCAGTTCCCTGTATTCCTTGTATCACACGAAAGGTATTTATGAGAACCAGAGGGCCACGGGCAGCGGGAAACGTGTCGTCAACCTTACCCGTTCCGGCTATGCCGGACAGCAGCGCTACGGCACTATTGTCTGGAACGGGGATGCCTCGGCAAGCTGGGAATCGCTGCGCCAGCAGATTCCGTCGGGACTCAACTATATGGCTACCGGCAACCCATACTGGACAGTCGACGTGGGTTGTTTCTTCACAGGATCAGACGGCCGTTGGTTCCGGAAAGGTGTTTTCCCCGATGGGGTCGCCGACGATGGATATAAGGAGTTTTACACGCGTATGCTGCAGTGGGCCGCTTTCCTGCCCGTGATGCGTAGCCACGGCACTGATACTCCACGTGAGATATGGCATTTCGGAGAACCCGGCACACCCTATTATGATGCTATCCTCAGGATGATACGCCTCAGATATAGCCTCAATCCGTATATCTACAGTATGGCTGCGGCCCAGACTGCCGGCGGTTATTCGATGGCCCGGATGCTGGCTTTTGATTTCCCTGAAGACGAGGCGGTGCGCGACATAAAGGATCAGTATATGTTTGGCGATTTCCTTGTCTGTCCGGTCACTTCGCCCGGAGTATCTTCCAGGCGTGTATATCTCCCGGGTGGAGAAGCTGCCATCTGGATTGACTACTGGACGGGTGAGCGCCACCACGGAGGTAAATGGATGGAGGCAACCGCACCACTCGACCGTCTGCCGCTTTTTGTGCGTGGGGGAAGTATCGTGGCCTCAGCCGACGATCCTGTGGAATACACAGGGGAACTTGTCGGCAAACCCGTGACGCTGAATATCTTCCCGGGACGCGATGCCGCCTTCGTATTCTATGATGATGCCGGCGACGGATATGGCTATGAGTCCGGAGAATCAGTCAGGATACCGATTTCCTGGAGCGACGGCAAAAAGATTCTTACCATCGGTGCTTCCCGGGGCTCTTATCCCGGCGCTCCCGGTAGCCGTCGGTTCGTCATCCGGACTCCCGGTAAGACCAAGGCCGTGACATATACCGGAAAATCCCTCAAAGTCCGGTTCTGACGCATTGACAATTACCTATGAAGGACAATGATGGTTTAGGCTGATTACGGACTCTCTCTACATGGAGCGGTCGGCAATGATGGCACTGAGGCTTAGAATGGAATCCGGCTTATTTTTTAATGGCACGCCTCCGAAAAGTCATCGCGAGTCATAATCAACCCCGCAGCGGAACGAACCGTTGCGGGGTTGGTATCTTTCAATAATTCAAGTTTCGCAAGCTTCACTTAGGTTATGTTGCAAGGCAGCAGGTTGATATTTCACTGAGCGTAAGCTTTATAACCCGTTTGCTCGCAAGCATTGGCTTGAGAAACTTTATCAAGAACTGTTCACTCCACGCTGGAATAGTCGAGCGGAGGATCGAAATAGCGCGACAACGACGGCAAGTTCTCCCGCATCGACGGAACTGCGAAGTCCGTGCCACGGAAGTATTCGTCCAGAGCTTTCTGCCTGGCAACTTTTGCTGCATCTATATCGACAAGTGTGTCTGTTTTTCTGCCATTGCCGTCGATAACGGTAACATAGAGCTTATCTGCGCAAGCTTTAAGCCTTACGATTGCCTGAGGAGTCACCGGCACGGAAAACTCCTTGTAATTCTCGATATTGAACACCAAGGTTGCATCGAGACCCTCCGACCGATATTCATAACGCCGGCAGTCCTTTTCGCGCTCGAAAGCACCCTCAAGCGCACCTGCTCCGAGAAGCTCGCTGTAGCGCAGACTGCCTATGGCGGAAGGAATGCGGGGATTTATATTGATCACTCCACCAAGGAGGGCCGGACGAATGCCGAGAAAGTCCTGATACCAGACGCGGATATGCTCGGCATTGCTCCACGCCTGGAGGAAAGTGCCCGAGCGGCGCGCCCACTGCGCTCCCTTGCGCGGCCATGCGTCGGCATTCTCCGAAAGGCTTCCCACGGCACCTTCATATAGAGCCTGACGGTTCATATTCTCGAACAGCCGCCAAGCAATGTCCTGCTGTCCGGCCTCTATCATGCGCTGCATGGCCATGCCGTTGTTCCACAGCCACACAGTCCCGTTATGATAGGCATCGTCCTTGTGGTAGTGATGCCAGTTCTCGTGGTAGGGATGAAACTGGGGGTCGTTCTGATCGAGCGATGCCACACCCCAAGGATATACGAGCCTCTGCCATGCGTCGCGTGTTTCCTTCATCGCAACTGCCGAATCGGCCACCATGTCGAGAGCATAGAGCATATTAGGACGGCACTGGCGGTCGGGGGTCCCGTCGGCATTGAGATGATCGTATACCAGTGTGTCGGCCGTGTTGACAAACTTACGGTTAAACGTTGTGAAGAGCGAATCGGCGGCCAGGTCCCAACGGCGGGCATCATCGTCATGTCCCATAATTCGAGCCATCTCGGCACCGCTGCGCAACTGCCCGTACCACAACGCCTGGATGTCGACGGCGCGGTTTCCACGGGGCGAGCAAGGAAATTTGCCCTGCCGCTTGGCATCCATCCACGTGTCGGCATCGGCATGGACGAGGAAGCCGTCGGCATCTGTCCCTCGCTCAATCACACTGTTGACACTCAGTTCAACAGCCGGATAAATTGAAGCAAGGAATGTAGTGTCGCCGGTATATTGCATATATTCGTAGACATCCGTCACAAATCGCGGCGTACCGTCGGCCGTGTTATAGATTATGCCGTCCGGATTGGCCCGGTTGGGAATGCGGCCGAGAGTTCCCGATTCGGGATTTCTGTCCTGGAACTTGGCAAAATCGCTGAATATGCTTCGCGCCGTTTCCCACTGTCCGGTACAGAAGACAGCTCCGGGCATTGAGATGAACATGTCGCGTCCCCAGTACTCGTTGAACCATGGCAAGCCGGCATAGATGCCGTTGCCCTGCTGGCAGGTGACAAGTTCGTCGGTGGTGAGAATAATCCAGGCCATTGCTCGGTCGAGCGTATCATTGTCCGAACTCAATGGATTGGAACGCTCCACGAAACCGTTCATTCGATCGATGCGTCCACGGAGCATTTTCTCGTGGTCGCGGCGGAAAATGGCTGCAACCTCTTGGGCACTGCCATCTTCCGTATATGAAATGATGAAGCCGCCGGCATCGGCAGGAGCCATCAGCCGTGTGCCGTTCCATCGACAGGGTACATCTTTGAACGGCTGCAGGGTGATGACACCTCCGGCTGATTCTTTGGGCACGAATTCAACCCCTGCGGCACCCTGTTTGCCGGCCGAAATAAGCCTCGGTGACAGCTCTATCCACACTGAATCGCCCTTTACGTCCGAAAGTTCAACATAGAGCAGCTCCACAAGGTCGAACATATAGAAATTCTCACGGGCCTTCGCATATTGACGGCTGATTTTGTAGGGATATACCGTCGCCTCGGCCTCGCGTCTTGACAGCGTGTCGCCGTCAACGCCGACGGTATAGTCGCTAAGCATGCGTCGTTTTGCTATATTCCAACCCGCATGCCAGTTGTCCCAGTTGTCGGTGTGCGTCATCCCATACCAGAATGCCGACTTTTTGTCCGTAAAAGAATATTCGCGCTGGCTGTCGGCAGGCACCGCGATGCCCATGTCTTCAACATCCAGCCGACTCAGGGTTCCCTCTTGGCCGGGCAGCAGCGACGGGCTCGAACAAGCCCCCAAAAGAGCCGCGCATCCCGCAACTGCGATTAATTGTCCGAATCTCATAAAAGTAAGTATTTTGGTGTTGTTATAATATATTATTGTGATTTGATGAAGGGGTTATGGCGTTCCATAACGACTGAATGAAAGCTTGAAACATACCGAAAAAGTTTCTAAAGTTTTCAAATAAGAGATAAGCATAACGCTTATTATTCCAAAATGTCGTGGAAAGAGTGGCCTCAATCCAAATATAAAGTTAGTGAATTTTTTTCAATGTCAGGCTATCTATCCTCTCGAATTATCATCAAAAGCACGAAAAAGAATCAATCTTGGGTCTTATATTATCGGTCGACATTATGGCTACGCATTGAATGTTCTGCGCATTTTAATTATGGAAGTTGGATTCCGGTTTGCCGGGATAGGATGAGATTATATGTTAAATTTTAGCGGAGGGTCGATATTGTCCTATATTTTGTCGATTATCTGATACATGTATTGGATGAATGTCCGTAATTTTGCATCGTGATAGTCAACATGGAAGTTTTATAACCTCAAACTGATATCTAACTCATGAAAATGAATAAGAAAACCCTATTGATCCCGCTCCTTGCAATCGCAGGGTTTATGCCTGTGCAGGCCAAGGACATGCCTCTTCCGGAGGGCCCATATAAACCCACCTGGGAAAGCCTTATGAAATATGACTGCCCCGAATGGTTTCGCGATGCCAAATTCGGTATCTGGGCCCACTGGGGCCCGCAGTGCGTGGAAGAGAGCGGCGACTGGAATGCACGCTCTATCTATCTCGAGGGGTCTAAGCAATATAAGGAGCACATAAAGAACTACGGACACCCTTCGGAATATGGCTTCAAGGATGTGCTGCCCGATTTCAAGGCTGAGAACTGGGATCCGGATTCCTTGCTGAGATTCTATAAATCTGTAGGAGCCAAGTATTTCATGGCCCTTGGCAACCATCATGACAATTACGATCTCTGGGACAGCCAATACCAGCCATGGAATTCCAAAAACATCGGTCCCCATCGCGACGTGCTCGGAGAATGGGCCGCCGCATCAAAGAAAGTCGGCCTTCCATTCGGCGTGAGCCTCCACGCCGACCATGCCTGGAGCTGGTATGAGCCCTCGCGCCGTTATGACCGCGGCGGTGAGAAGATGGGGGTGAAATATGACGGCTGGCTCACCAAGGAGGATGGAAAAGGGAAATGGTGGGAAGGCCTCGACCCGCAGGATCTCTACGCGCAGAACCATCCCCTCAGCGAGGGAACCTGGGCCGACGGCATGATACATCGTCAGTGGGCATGGCAGAACGGTGTCTGCGAACCATCTCCCGAGTTCCGCACAAATTTCCTCAACCGTACCCTCGACGTTATCGACCGCTATAATCCCGACATGCTTTATTTCGATGTGACGGTAGCCCCCTTCTATAATGTGGATGATACGGGACAGAAGATCGCCGCATCCCTCTATAACCATTCGCTGAGACAGAACAAAGGTCGCCAACGCGGGGTGATGATGGGAAAGATACTTCCCGATTCCCTGAAGAAGGCACTTACATGGGATGTGGAACGCGGTGCGCCCAACGAGCTTATTCCTTTGCCTTGGCAGACCTGCACCTGCATCGGGGGCTGGCACTATGACCGCGACACTTATGAGAAGAACTGGTATAAATCTGCCGCACAGGTTGCCCGGATGCTTTTCGACGTTGTCAGCAAAAACGGCAATCTTCTCCTGAGTGTGCCTCTGCGTGCCGACGGCACTTTCGATGAGAAGGAGTATGCCATCCTCCTCGAACTCCGCGACTGGATGAAGACCAACGGTGAGGCAATTTACTCCACACGTCCCTGGACAATCTTCGGCGAAGGCCCGATAGCTGAATCAAAAATTGCTATCAATGCACAGGGTTTCAACGAGGGCTCCTACATGAATCCCTCGTCTGAAGAGATCCGTTTCACCCAGACTCCTAAATATCTATATGCCGCGGCGCTGAAATGGCCGGATGCCGACAAGCCGCAGACCATTACCATCAAGTCTCTGGCAGAGGGATCTGATCTTTTCAGTAAAAAAATCGGGAAAGTCGAACTTCTCGGACATGGTAAAGTACCGTTCCGTCGCACTGCCGACGGCCTCGTCATCGATCTCCCTGCCGACCATAAAGACAAGATTGCCCCTGTCTTCAGAATAAAGAAATAATCTATTATATAAACTTAAACTGACCTTATTATGAAAATCTTTAAATCGCCGAAAACGGCGATCAGGGCGCTTATTGCCTTGATTTTCACGAGTGTTTCTATTGCCATGAACGCTCAATCGGTTGTGAATCTGCGTGGTAACGTGGTGGATGAGGCCGGAGAGCCTCTTCCTGGAGTCTCCCTGCTGATAAAAGGGACTTCGATAGGGGCTGCCACTGACATCGACGGCAATTTCTCGATTAACGTGCCTGCCCCGATTGCCGGGAAGGTTCTTACCGTCGCCTATGTCGGCTATGCGCCGCAGTCGCTGACCCTGAAATCAGATCAGCCTCTTAGTATTGTCATGAAAGAGGATTCGCAGAACCTTAATGAGGTGGTGGTGGTCGGCTACGGCACCCAGAAGAAGGTGAACCTTACCGGATCGGTGTCTTCTATAAGCGAGTCGCAGCTTGCCGACCTTCCTATTACCAGCACATCGCAGGCTATCGCAGGCCTCGTGACAGGTGCGAGCGTAATTTCCAATTCCGGACGTCCCGGCGCGGGCGCATCGATAAAGATACGAGGCACAGGCACATTCTCATCTGCCGGAAACTCGCCTCTGATTCTTATCGACGGCCTTGCTGCCGGAAGCATCGACGATATTGATCCTTCCGACATAAAGAGTATATCGTTTCTTAAGGACGCCGCATCTGCATCTATCTATGGCAACCGCGCCGCCAATGGTGTGATCCTTGTTGAGACCAAACGCGGATCGAAGGGGAAGGCTTCCGTGAGCTACAGCGCGAATTTCGGTTGGCAGACTGCATCCGAACTCCCGGAATTCCTTGAGTCAGCTGACTATGCCACATATTATAACATGGCTATGGAGAATATGGGACGCCAGCCGGCTTATTCCGCCGATCAGATCCAGAAGTTCCGCGACGGCTCCGATCCCGACAATTATCCCAACGTCAACCATCTGAAATGGCTGCTCAACACAGGAAGCGGTTTCCAGCAGCAGCACAATGTGGGCGTCTCGGGTGGTACGGAGCGTACCACCTACCATGCATCCATCGGCTACCGCAAGCAGGCGGGTCTCACCGCCAAGACATACAATGAGCGTATGACGGCCACTCTGTCGCTTCAGACAAAACTCTCCGACAAGGTCAGCCTCGACCTCAACATCAACGGCTATCATAACAGATATGACGCTCCTCAAGGGTCGGGCAGTATCGACGCCATAATAGGATATGCTGTCAGGGAGGGTCCCATATTTGCCGGTCAGAAGAGCGACGGTTCTTTCGGATATCAGGATGACTACAGTCCCGAGGCATGGCTCAACAGCCTCTGCTTCGTGAAGAACGAATCAAATAATTTCTATGGATCCGCATTGCTCACCTGGGATACCCCTCTCAAAGGGCTTTCAGTGAAGGGAAAGATGGGTGGCCAGTTCTATACCTACTATAACAAAAGCTACATGGCCGAGACATATTTCGACGAGACAAAGACCAAAGGTCCTCAGTCTCTAAATATTGAATCGGGCAACACCACATACACGGACCTTGAGGCATATCTCAACTATGTCAATTCTTTCGGGCGGCATGAGGTCAACATCCTTGCGGGCACATCTGTCGAACAGAGCGCCAACAAGGGCCTTAACGGTTCCCGCAAGACTTTCCCCAACAATTATCTGTATGAGCTTGTGTCAGGCGACCCCATGAGCGCGGCCAACAATTCCTGGCTTGGCGAGTATGCCCTTGCCTCTTTCTTCGGAAGGGTTAACTATAACTTCGACGAGCGTTATCTTCTGGAGGCAAATATCCGTTACGACGGGTCCTCACGTTTCTCATCGAAGAAGAGATGGGGCGTATTCCCGTCGGTTTCGGCAGGATGGCGTGTTTCCAACGAGAAATTCTTTGAGGAGAGCGTCCTTTCGCAATACATCTCGAATCTTAAGATCCGTGCGTCACACGGTGTGCTTGGCAACCAGAACATTGGTAATTATCCTTATCAGAACACCATCTGGTTCGGCTACAATAATCCGTTCGGCAATCCTGCCGTGCTTGTGCCGGGAGCGGTCAGCGGTCCTTACAATGATGAGATGATCACATGGGAGAAGACCCGTATCACCGACATCGGTCTTGACCTTTCGATGTTCAGCAACCGCCTGAATGTGACCTTCGATTATTTCTATAAACATACCTCCGACATCCTTTCGTCGGTGGAGGTTGCCAGCATCATCGGCACCGGGGTAGGCAACTCCAATGTGGGAGCCGTCGACAACAAGGGTATAGAGATCAAGATTGACTGGCATGGAAATATCGGCAACGATTTCAAATATTCGATCAGCCCTAACTTCACATATGTGAAGAACTCTGTGAAGCAGCTCTCCGACGGAGCCACCATGCAGATCAACTCCGGACGAATCGTGGGCGAGCCGCTCGGAATCATCTGGGGTTACCGCACGGAAGGTCTTTTCGTAGACCAGAACGAGATTGACAACGCGCCCGCGCAGATTGTCGACAAATCAAGTCTGAAACCCGGATATATCAGATATGCCGACATCAGTGGCCCCGACGGTGTGCCCGATGGTAAGGTTGATGCCGAATACGATCGTACTATCCTCGGTTCTACCACTCCTAAATTCTACTATGGCCTGAGTCTCGCCGCATCATATAAGGGCTTCGATCTCTCCGCCCTGTTCCAGGGAGTAGGCGGACACAAGCGTCTTATCGGATCATATATGGCATATGCTTTCTATAATGGCGGCCAGATACAGAAATGGCAAGCTGAGAACGCTTTCCGTCCTGATGCCCCCGACAAATATGCGGAATACCCTCTCCTTGAGACTCTCAACATGAACCATCCCAACCTTCAGACATCCGACTATTGGGTGCGCGACGCGAGCTTCCTGCGTATGAAGAATCTGACAGTGGGCTACACTCTTCCTTCCCTGATAACACGCAAATTAGGTTGTCAGTCTGTCAGACTCTATGTCAGTGGTCAGAATCTCTTCAATATCACGAAGTTCTACAAAGGTTGGGATCCTGAGAACGAGATCGGCACCGGCGACGCGCCTTCGTATTACCCGATCAACCGTATATGGTCGTTCGGTATCAATGTTCATATCTGAAAATCTAAAAATTGGAAAAATGAAACTCAGCATTATAAATATATTCGCTTCATTGGCCGTGGTCTCGACAGGCCTTATGAGCACCGGATGCAATGATTACCTGCAGCGCGACCCGACGCAGGAATCTTCCAACGAGACATTCTGGAACGACGAGAAAGACGCGAAGCTCGCTCTCGTGGGTTGTTATCGCCTTGCATCAGGCTGGAGCAACGATAATTTTGATTCCGCGCAAGGTCTGTTATATCTCGACTTCGCAGGCGGCAACGGGACGGAGAAAGAGAATTTCACCACCAACATGGCGAGTGTCAACACCGCGGCTACGAACGGTAACATCGGCTGGTACTGGACAGGGGCTTACGAGCATCTGTTCGCCTACAACAATTTCCTTCAGCACGTGGTCGACTGCCCCATGGATGAGAAGAAGAAGGCTTCATGGATGGCCGAGATCAGGACATTAAGGAGCTACTATTATCTGAATCTCGCATTCTATTTCCAGAATGTGCCGATGCCTGTGAAGCCGATGTCGGTCGCCGAAGCCAACACCATAGGGCAGACTCCGCAGAAAGAGGTATATAATTTCGTGGAGTCGGAGCTCAAGGATGCGGTCTCGCTGCTTCCTGAGCAACATCCTGCTGATGACTACGGACGCGTCACCAAAGGATTTGCCCAGGGACTTCTCGGAAGACTGTATCTTGCTCAGGGAATGTATGCCGAGGCTGCCGCGGTCTATAAATCAATAATCGACGCCGGTAATTATGAGATCGACCGCACGAACGGCATCGACAGCTATGAGAAGCTCTTCCAGATAGGAGGTGAATACAGCAAGGAGAACATAATGGTGGCCATGTTCGTGAAAGACAAATACACCAATGTGCACACTATATACAAGAGTCCCGAGTGTGTGGGAGGCTGGCATCAGTTCGCAGTCTACAATGAATTGGTGAAGGATTATTTCTGCAGCGACGGCAAGAGCATAGAGGAGAGCCCTCTGTATGATGACGACGATCCATATACGAATCGCGACATACGTCTGTACGCGTCTGTATTCCTTCCTCCCTTAGGATCATATCCAGGCACGGAATACAAGGGGAAGACCTATGACTGCTATAACGGTCCGAATACGGCTGACTGTTTCAACCGGTTCACCCTCTTCAACGGCTACTGCCCCAAGAAAGGTCTTGACGAGAGCGTGGAGGATCTTTTCAGTAGTTATATCTATACCAATCTCATGCGTTACGCGGAGGTGCTTCTGAGCTATGTGGAGGCGCTGAATGAAAGTGCTCCCGGTTCGGTGACGCAGGAGGTTCTCGACAAGACGATCAACGATATCCGCGACCGTGTGGGGCTGCCGGGTCTGACTGCCGGTATGAGTCAGGATGCTCTCCGTAAGGCTATACGCAAGGAGCGTCGCGTAGAGCTTGCTTTCGAGGGGTTGCGCTATTTCGATGTGCTCCGCTGGGGCACCGCCAAGGAGGAGCTCAACCACTATTTCACCGGTGTGAAGCTTTCCGACAATCCCTCCGACCGCAATTACCGCGGTGAGGGAGCTACGGCATCCCCGGTTGACGCCGACGGCTACTATCAGTTTGAGAAGAGAAGCTGGGACGATCACAACCGCTACTGGCCGATTCCGCAGAAGGATATGAATGTGAACCATAACCTTAAGCAGAATCCGGGCTATAATTGATGATGGCATATTGCATATAAATATAAAATGAAAAAGTCTTAAGGTAATTAGTTTAGATTGAGGTAAATTATTAGGAAGATCGGGGGAGTGCCCGGGCAAAGCCGGAAATATATTTTCAGGCCCGGGCGTTCCCTCGCTCTTTTATCTTTACGAACGGTACTGTCTATTAAAATGTTGTTGTGAATACCTTAAGAGGCGGTGGCTGAATCCCTTAATTCTTCAATAAGATCTTCAAGAATATAATCATCACTCATGAGCTGTAATCCATATTTGGGATCAGATAACTGCTGATATACTTTAGTAGAATAAAAAATATTGTGTGCACGTTCGGCATCAACATGAAGTTTTTCTGCCAACAGCATTATTATACGGCTTTGTTTACGCCAAAGGACAGTATCTCTCATAGTTAATCTTCAATTGGTATGATTTCAGATGAGATAAACGACAAATATCTGTCTACAATCTCCTGATTCAAGATGCAAATCTGATGGTTTACTTTTTTATATCTTAATTGACCAAGTGCTTGTTCTGCTGATATGTTTCCGCCCAAGATTCCGCCTGTTCTCGTAGCTTTGTGAGATAAAATCCTTGTCCAAAGTCTACTTTCTTTCTACCCAATTTTACTAATGGTGTTTTTACAGACACATAAGATCCGTGAAATAGAGTCATCATGCTTCAGCTTCCCAATTTAATAATGTTTCACTTATATCATCGGCTACCCAGTCAAGGCTTTGGGTATGAAGATCTTCATATCTTTTTATGAGTCGGCGATGTATTAATCCCTGTTTTTGCAAACGATCATGCATCTCTTTACCGGAAATGCCTAATTTGCGTGCTCCGCTTTCGATAGCCATTATAGCGAAGTGGATGCGTTGGTATGTCTCAATATCTTTATAGTTCATATTCGTGTATATTGCGGGAATGATAGCTAAACGTTTCGGAGTTTATTCCCGAAACTAAGACATGAATTCAGTCTTTATGCTTAGGCAATGCAAAGTTACAGTTTTTTCGAATATTTTTTCTTTTTGCTTGATTTATAAATCCCTTGATTTATCACTGTTGAATGGAAAGATGGTTGGCCCTTGACGGGTCACATTTATTCCGGCTGCTCCGTTTATAAGTTGTCGTGGGCCATTATTGGGGCGACAGAGTGGGCATTTTCTGCTTTAATGATGTGTATGACAATGGCTTTGTCGATATAGATTCTTTTGAGAATATTTAGAAATTTTTTATAAATGAGTGGTAGAGCGTTCCCAAAAAATTCCATGACTGTAGATGCCCCGATTTTTAAGGAACGCGTTTTTCTATTCAAAATTTAACCAACTATTGTTTAATACAATATAATAATTCAGGGAATTAAATTTTTTTATTAATTTTGCAATAGAACGAAACAAATGCCCTCCAAACAGTAGAATGAATGACCCGATTCTATATATCATAGCCGGATGTAATGGCGCCGGTAAAACCACGGCTTCCATGCTGGTGCTTCCTGAGGTTCTCAAATGTCGAGAATTTGTAAATGCGGATGAAATTGCCAAAGGTCTTTCTCCTTTTAATCCCGAAGAAGTGGCAGTTGAGGCAGGAAGACTAATGTTGCAACGCATAGAAATTCTCCTTAACAAGAGAGATTCCTTTGCCATAGAAACAACGCTTGCAACAAAATCATATAGAAATCTTATATTACGCGCTAAAGAAAGAGGATATCGGGTTATACTTCTTTATTTCTGGCTTCCTTCTCCAGAAATAAAGAAGAACGCGTGGCAACCCGTGTGGCATCCGGCGGACACAGCATTCCAAAAGATGTGATACATCGGCGATATTGGGCCGGAATCAATAACCTGTTTGATATATTTATACCGATTGTTGATCGCTGGTCGCTCTATGATAATAGCGGCTCAATGGAGCCTATAGCCGAAAGAAACGAAATTATTGACTACACGAAATTTTCTAAAATCAAGAAATTATGTCAGAACAGGAAGAGATAACTCTTTTCGAGAATATAAGAAAAGGGGTTCATGAGGCCCAGCGTAGATTGTTTGAGCGCAAGGCGAAGCTTGGTGAGAATGTTGTAGTGGCAGACTTGGATGGTATGCCTATGATCATTTCTGCTGAAGAAGCGCTAAAGAGGCTCAAAGACAGAATAAATGACAAAGAATGATTGTCAAATAAATTGATTGTGTCTTGATCTAATCCGTCTTACAGGCGTTTTTTAGATTCTTATTCAGTTATTTAATCTCTCTAAGCACAATCATTCTGATTCCCAAGGCTTATCCCTGCCTTCCCGTGAATCTACAGCCGGATGGCATTCCCGTGCCGCGATTGTAAGGCGCGGTGTGTCTCAATAATCCCTTTGCCACCATTATCCGACTCCCCGTCTTTATCCTGAGCACCTGTTTATCCTCCCGGGATAATTCAAATTATTAACCGCAGATATCGATCGCACTTATTTTTTGCCGATACGAAATTTATTTGTAATTTTGCGCTACGTTATGGTTCGCGGCAACGCGATTAATAGGGAATCCGGTGAGAATCCGGAACAGACCCGCTACTGTAATTCCTACAAGACCTCTCGGCATTTCATCATGGCACGCTATGAACTCCAGCATTGCGGATGCGGCGAAGAGATCTGGAGGGAATTCGGATATAAACGTCGGAAGCCATGAGAAGACTGTCTCCTATAATGCTCGCGGGCACCGGAAGCGACGTGGGCAAGAGCCTTATCGCCACGGGCCTGTGCCGCATATTCCGGCAGGACGGATACTCGCCGGCCCCTTTCAAGGCCCAGAACATGGCCCTCAATTCCTATGCCACCCCCGACGGTCTGGAGATCGGCCGTGCGCAGGCTGTCCAGGCGGAGGCGGCCGGAATAGCTTGCACCACCGACATGAACCCGATATTGCTTAAGCCCTCGGGTGAGTTGACGTCGCAGGTGGTGGTCAATGGCCGTCCTGTGGGCGACTGCAACGCCTATCGTTATTTCCGGAAGGAGGGGAAGGAGAAGTTGCGGGCTGTGGCTCATGCTGCTTTCGACCGCCTCGCCGCGCTCCACGAGCCGGTGGTGATGGAGGGTGCGGGAAGTATCTCTGAACTGAACCTGCGCGACGGGGATATTGTAAATATGTCGATGGCTGCCTATGCGGGGGCGAAGGTATTGCTTGTGGCTGATATCGACCGCGGTGGCGTCTTCGCGAGCGTATATGGCTCCGTGATGTTGCAGACCCCGGAGCATAGGAAACTTATCAAGGGGGTGATCGTGAATAAATTCAGAGGAGATCTGCGTCTCTTCAGTGAGGGACGCCGCTTGCTTGAGGAGGTGAGTGGCGTGCCGGTGCTCGGAGTGGTGCCGATGGCTTCCCATATCCACATCGAGGAGGAGGATTCGGTGGCCCTATCCTCAAAAGGGAGGAGCCCTGGCGAGGGTAAGGTGAATGTGGCCGTCGTGCTGCTCAGGCATATCTCCAATTTCACCGATTTCGACTCTCTGGAACATCATCCCGACGTCAATCTTTTCTATGCCGCCGCACCTTCTGATCTGGCGCAGGCCGATATCGTTGTTATTCCGGGAAGTAAGAACACCCTCTCCGATCTGCTCGACCTCCGAAGGAGTGGTATGGCGAAGGCCATATTTGAGGCAAGAAGGAATGGAAAATCTGTGATCGGCATATGTGGCGGCTACCAGATTATGGGCCGGGAGGTGACTGATCCGGCCGGAGTGGAAGGGGAGGTGCGCGCCTTGCCTGGCTTGGGACTCCTCCCGGTGAAGACGGTTTTGACGCCTGAGAAGACCACGAGGCAGGTGGAGTTCTCTTTCCTTGATGATAAAAGATCCTGCCGCGGATATGAGATACACATGGGGCGCACGGATTCCGGAAGTCCGGTAAATATACTGTCTGACGGTTCGCCCGATGGCTGCATGGCGGATTCCCGTTGCTTCGGAAGTTATATTCACGGCATTCTCGACAATCCTGCGGTGGTGGAATATATTCTGCGGCCATATCTTGGGCCTGGGGCATGCAGGGAGATTGACTGGGGCGAATATAAGGAGAGACAGTATGACCTGCTTGCCGATTGGCTCAGGGAGTATATCGACATTCCGCGACTATATAAGATAATGGCCTGCGATGATTGAGGGACATGGTGACGACCTGCACCGCTACGGCGGCAGGGTGAGAGTGAATTTCAGCACGAATATTCCGCAGCATGCCGATCATTCGGGGCTGCTCAGCCATCTTGCGCGCTGTGGAGCGGTGGTCTCCAACTATCCCGAGCCGGCTCCGCGTAGCGTGGAGCGGCTGCTCGCCGCCGGGCATGGGATAGGGGAGGAGAATGTGATGGTAACTAACGGCGCGACGGAGGCCATATATCTTCTGGCGCATGCTTATGAGGGTGGTAAGTCGGCGGTTATCGTCCCCACGTTCCGCGAATATCAGGATGCCTGCCGGGTGTTCTCCCATTCAGTCCGTTTCATAAGCTCTCTCGAGCATGTGGGTGGAGGGTTGGATATGGTGTGGCTCTGTAATCCCAATAATCCCACGGGTAGGGTGTACGACCGCGATTGCCTTCTCGATGTCGTCGACGCTTTCCCTTCCACCCTGTTTGTCGTTGACCAGGCTTATGCCGGATATTCTGTGAAGAAGGTGCTGGGTGTGGAGGATGTATTGGAGCGCGGTAACGTTGTCATGCTCCATTCCCTCACGAAACGGTTCTTCGTGCCCGGTCTCCGTATCGGCTATGCGGTGGGGGAGGCCTCTGTGCTCGGACGTATGCGGAGGCTCGCTATGCCCTGGTCGGTAAATGCCCTGGCGATTGAGGCCGCGCGCTATCTCCTCGCCCACAGTGACGGCTATCGCATCGACGCCCCCCGACTTCACTCGGAGGCAATGCGTATGGCCGGGGCTTTCAGCGATATGGGAATGGAGGTTGGTCTGACTGACTGCAATTTCGTGCTTGTAAGGCTCAGGGATAAGACAGCCCGTGAACTTAAGGAGTGGCTTGTGGAGCGCCACGGGTTGCTCATACGCGACGCCTCCAATTTCGAGGGATTATCGGCTGCCCATTTCCGTGTGGCCGCACAGTTGCGTGAGGAAAATGATATGCTTATCAATGCTTTGAAGGAATGGATTGTATTATAGTGATATTGCCCCTGCTCATCGGCTGGGGTCTCGACCTGCTCTTGGGCGATCCGGCCTCTGTGCCGCATCCTGTGGTGTGGTTCGGCAAGGCTATAGCGGCCTGCGAACGCAGGCTGAATCATGGCGGCGCAAGGAAACTCAAAGGGGGAGTCGTGGCCGTGACACTTATCGTCGGAGTCTTTCTGCTCTCGTTATGGCTGCTGAGGGTCGTGTCCGGCATATTGTGGCTCGATATCGCCCTGCAGTCGGTGCTGATCTTCTTCTGCCTCGCCGGCACCACGCTTGTCCGGGAGGTCAGGATGGTTTTCAAGGTGGTCGACGTGTCGCTTGAGGCCGGAAGACGTCAGGTCGGACGTATTGTAGGGCGTGACACATCGAATCTCTCCGCTCAGGAGATCCGCACTGCCGCGTTGGAGACACTCGCCGAGAACCTCAGCGACGGTGTGGTGGCCCCGCTTTTCTGGTATGCCCTCCTCGGAGTGCCCGGTATGCTGGCCTACAAGATGGTAAACACGCTCGATTCGATGATAGGCTACAGGAATGAACGTTACCGCGATTTCGGAATGGTGGCCGCACGTATCGACGACGCCGCCAACTATATACCTGCGCGGCTCACGGCCCTCCTGATGGTGATCGTGTCAGGACGGTTCCGACTGTTCGCTTTCGTACGTCGTTTCGCTCATTGCCATGCGAGCCCCAACAGCGGCTATCCCGAAGCCGCCCTGGCCGGAATACTCGGCTGTCGTTTCGGAGGCACCCACGACTATTTCGGAGAAAGCGTCTACAAACCCTATATCGGCGACACCCCCCGCGACTTCACCTACCCCGACGCCCTCACCGCCATCGCCGTCAACCGCCGCGTGGAAGCCCTCATGATCCTCCTCGCCCTCCTCCTCCCCCTCACCTGATCCCCGTCCCCCTCTCCAGCTCCTCGCGTCCTTCCCTCCGTTGAGTATATCCCTTGCTTTTACCGCCGGATGGCACCGCCGTGTCGAGGCTGCAAGCCTCGGTTCCCCGCTTAAGTAGGAATATTCAGTTATCCCGAGTTCATTTGGGTGATATTTCCCAACATCCTTTTTTGTCTGAGCCGGATCTTTCGATGTTTATTATCTTCCTCAACTTTTTCAACTGATAATTCACAGCATTACGATCCAGCCCGGTTACAGTTGAAAGTTTTGCTATCGTAATGTTCGGATCTTCTGTCATCTTCTGAAGTAAAGATAGCTGAATATCAGTTATTCCATGACTGTCGGAAAATCCTTTGAGAAAATTTACAGTTGAATTTACAGTTGAATTTACAGTTGAAACATGGTGGTTTGCTCCTTCTTCCTTACGACTTGCTTGCAAAAGAGGCAGTGATAGCCACACCTCCTTCACATCTTTGCGGAAACCATCTTGATAGATATGTCACCGATAGCCGGCTTGTAAGCAGCATCTCGTTTGGCGATGTTCTCTTGGTTTGAGAATCGGGAACCGTTGACCATAACCTCATAATTGCCGAGGTTATCGACCTGCACGGCAGCAATGCCTCCATTGAATCGGTAGCTGTTGCTTATGGCGGCGATATGGGTATTAACCCGGGGGAATATAGTTTGTTGTATCATATATATTCAAAGATTGTCGAGATAGATTAGTATTCTGATCACCTAATTATTAATGGTATAATAATTTAAAGAATCATATATGGCTTCAATGACAGTTTTGCCAGAAAAAGTAATTAGACCGTATTTTGAATTCTTCAAGATCCTAAAATACTTTTTGTTCGTAGTTGTCTTGATTCCCTCATATTCTGCGACTATTTCAAAATTAGAATCCATAAGGATATAATTGCCATTGATGTTTTTGGCAACAATAGCTTTAGCTGTTCGATCTCTAACTGAATGCATTTCAATAGATGATAATAACCGACTATACTTTTTTGTATTGAGGTTATATAGGTACCATGTTCCGGCTTTTGTTTTATAATATGCAATCTCATCTCCATTGTCCATTGAGTATATGCAGAAAAATGTATCATCCGAATTTCTTTTATTGAGTATACCTATGGACTTACCGTCACATATTAATTCAAAAGAAATATTGTCAATATTAGAAATGAATATCTTTCTCTTCGAAATCTTGCACCTTAATATCGGTTTCATACTTTCAATTAAATATCCTTCACTCCATACATAAAACTTACCATCAATTTGAAATTGATATGCATTCAATGCAGAAATCCTTCCAAAAATTTCTGATAACACAGTATAAGCACTGTTAGGAATACTTCTCTCAGCAGCATTCTCATGACAATTATATATCTCTATCAAAGTTGTATTCTTGTTGCGCCTTAATACTTTCCCGTTGATTTCTTTTGTAATGATTTCCCCATCATTCATAACAGCTACGACATCCCCTTCTTTATTTAGTCTTTTCCATTCTACTCCAACTTTTACCCATGTATAGTCCGAGACGAATGGGAACGCCATCTCATACCCATTAGAATCAAAAACTATACCACAAACCGTCATAAAATAATAAATACCTTCATTTGAACGTATAAGTATGGGGCTTTCTTCAGAAATTGCCACATTTACAATTTTAAGATTAACAATTCTTTGCAAGAAAATATTGTAGAACTCAAAACTCACTCCTTTACTTCTAATATTAATATCCTGTATTATTCCAGATGCTACGATTGAGGGATTATTGAATTGGGTTTTTAATATTTGGCCATTTTCTTTAACCAAGAACCATTCCTGATTATCATTTTTGGCAAGAAAAGATTTATTCACGGGGTCATAATCCGAAAGCTCTACAAACTGTGGATCAACAATAATTTCACAATTATCACTCATTAACCCTATCTTTTTTTCTTTGCTAATTATATAAAGATTGGTGGATTTTTTACTGAAATAATGATCGACGGACATACTCTTATAATCATCGAATATTACATCTGTATGTTTACCAGACAAACTCATAAATCCTACCTTATTATTCCTTCCGTAAATTCTAGCAATTCCGTGAGAGAAGTGACTAACTGCGCTGAGATTAATTTCACTTCCAAGATATTCTAGATCAATCTCAAGATTCCCCATCATATTGATGAATCCAAAATTTGACCCATCATTAAAGCACGCAAGTCCATGAGAAAACATTGTCGCCCCTCTATATCTAAAGGGCAAAATCTCTTTTCTAACACTCAGGACGCCAAAATAACGATCTTTACGAGCAATTATAATTCCTTATTTAAATTCCTCGATTCTCTCATACCAACGAGTTTTATTATTTATGTAAATGTCCCAGAGTACCTGTAAGGAATCTTTATTCGGCTTAATCCCATAATAGGAGCACAATATTCCTTCATGCAAGGCAAATAAAAGGCTCTTTACGCTTTCCAAATCAAATCCAGAGCTGAAGCATATTTTAGAGATATAGCTGTTAATTTCTTCATTAAAATCTCGAAGCTTCAAGAAATTCATAATAAATCCCTGTTGAACTAAAGTGGCCCAAAGGAATGAGTGTGCAGATGTTACAATATGAAGATCTTTAACAGTATTCCAAAAACATTTACAGTTGACTTTTTCTAAGCCAACCGACTCAATTGCCTTTCTAAAAGCTTCTGCTAATTGTATACACATATTATTCCTTTAGCTAAAGATTAGTTTATTTGATTGAGTACATTCATTACGAACCATGCGTCAAATCCCTGAAAGACTGTACGCTTGGGCTTAGCTTCTTCCTTATGCACTTCAAGACCATCGGAATACGGCGTTACTCCGACAAGTTTTGAATATGGAATTTTTATACTTGCTGTTGGACAGTGAAAGAAAAAATGCTTGTTGGTTACGACGAGTGAACCAATACCAACCTTCTCCATCTGGCTTCGCTCAACCGGGTGTCCTTTGAAAGAGCCTGTACGATAGGTTACTCCCTTACAGATACGATAACTCATGCCTCGACTACCGCCGACATATTCCCGAGTAATTTTTTCTTGAAACATTGTAACATTATCATAAACCCAAAGAGCACATTCGCCACGCCCTAACATTACCGGCACTGTAAGCGGCTTTTGAGGGAGAACGCCTCTTTGTAAATCTTTCAGCACAATAGCTTGGCCGATTCGTGCAAGGCTTTCGCTTTGATACTGCATCGGAAGACAGTTGAGGGCAATGCCAAGAGATGAAGTATATGATTCAATCAGCCTCTGCTCATTGTCTGCTAACCATCCATCTGTCATGAACTTATCGGCAGCTTTGTTCAGGACATTGTAATATGCCTCGTCTTTCTTTTGTTGACTCAAAGGAAGAACTGATGTCACGGAGTCTGTGCAGATTCTTATTTGGCTCAAAGGCACGCCTTTAGCGAAGAAATCAACGACATATCCCTGGAACATCTTCATCGCCAAAGCATCCATAGCTCCTTTCTCATTTAATGTGGAGTATGGAATGGCTATCGCATTAAGAAAATCCTTAATACGTTGCAATGTATCTGATGGGTATGGGCGTTTAAGCGAGTCACCAAATGATTTTATTGCGGTAATTGCCACCGATGCAATATCTTCATCCGATAGAAAATAAGGAAGTCGGTTTTTCGTCAGTTTCGCCTTCAGGTTACGATATCAAAACTTCCTGAAGCTGGGGTGCTTACAAAAGTGGAAGTGAAAGCTATACCTCCTTGACATCCTCAAGCTCCTGTCGAACAGGCAATCCAATAGCTTTTGGATAATATCAACAGTATTTTGGGATTAAAGAATATGAATGCGAAGAGTACAGCTTTAAGCCGTTTCATATCTCATTAATCGCATTATTATGATTCCGGATCTTTTTAAGGCTATCTTTATAAGCCTGTTGCCGTTGAATGACTTCGTTCATTTCTTTGGCAGAATTTATCGAATCTGCAATATGTTGTTCCTTCGCTTTAAGATATGAAATGACCGTATTATTTTTACTGGATAGTAAATTAGCGAATCCTTTTGACAGATAAGTGATATTTTCTGGAGATATACGGATGCTTCCATTCTTAAAAGACCAAACGAAATCATTCTTAATTGACTCCTTGTATTCCCATGAATAATAGGTGTGTGAGTATTTTTTTCGAAGATACGAGTCTTCAGCATCATCACGATAAGGTATGCCTTCTACAGTCATCCTTTCAGGCGTTCCATATTTGTTTGTGTATAATTTAATAATCTGATCAAACGATTCTTTATCAAGATTTAAAGTAACAACAATCATGGGGACACGACTATTATACTCCAGTATTTTTATGCCAACTGGGTGATTGTCAATTGAAGTATTGCCAGTGAACAATCTTCCTGCAATTGAAAATTGTTCAAAAGAAGTAATAGTTGTATCTGGCATTGTCCACTGTGTTTCAATGGTAGAAGTCCAATTTGGCGATTTATTTTTTCCGTCTAATTTGATTGAATAATAAAGTTCTTTCCCATCAGAAAAGTCGGAAATGGATTCAGCAGTCTGAATATCTGTGTCATAAGATATCCCTAGTTTAATACCTTTAAAAGAAAGATCAACAGTTTTGTTTCTACGGCTTTCTTGTAGTATCTGGTTCATTTTCAGTTGGGAAAGATATTCTTTTTCAATGAGTTCTCGCTCATGTTTTATTTTGTGTGTTGTAATGGATTCACAAATATTAGGATAAAAGAAAAGTATAATATATCCTATTAAAACACAAATGGAAGACCTGATGAAAATTCTTTTATCTATATCTAAACTAAATTTGATATGAGTGATATCTGTGTTATAGCATGACAGACATCCAACGCCACTAAGTAGGGCATAAAGAATACATAGAAAGAATGTTATAGAAGTAGGCGCATCAGCAGAATAATCATTTAAATGTTGCCCTAACCACAGTCTGAATGTTTCACTAAAAAATAAAAACGACATCAGTGCGTTTAAGAATATCGCAATCAAGAATGGGCTAATAATAGATCTGATCACTCTTTTATAATGAATAGTATATGTTGATTCTTCAAATATTGTCATGAGAATACCTATGTAGCTAACTTGTCCTAAACCCATTAAAAGGACAATAAAGAATAACCACCAGCCATTATAAAATACTGAATAAAAAATTGTTCCGCCATAGGATGCGATAATTCCCAAAAAGATTATCCAAAATATGATGTAACGTTCTTTCCATCCTAAAGTATGATTCTTGTTGGGGATGGGCATTGGCGCATTCGTTTTTTGATTTGAGGATGGAGCAGGTTTTGGATTACTGTGGTTTATAAAATCGGAATAATCTTTTTTGTTACATGAGCGGATTGCAATAGCGATACTATATAAAACAGTAGAGTATTCTAACTCTTTCCCGGGGCAAATCTTATTTTCCGCTTTGACGATATGTGCTATCTCCGCTTTTGTTTTCTTAGAGTTTCCTCGAAATGAAACGAGTTTGGACACATATCCTGTATTGATACAACTCTTGAATATGTCTTTGAGTGCATATTCAGAAGCAAAAGAATAACTGTCGGTCAAGATATGCCAAAACTTGGGGTCAGACAAAATGCCGACTCCATAGTTTTTTACAATTTTAGTAACGGTATCAATCAGATTTAGATACATATTTATTTATTAGGGTGTTCAGTTTGATATTCCAAAATTAACTCGCATTTTTGAGAG
>CAJUQP010000035.1 GCA_910588245.1 uncultured Muribaculaceae bacterium
CCTCTCTTAGTAAGAGAGGGTATTTTTTTATCGTTCCCGGTGCACCGGGTACACAGATGCGTCAGCTATGGGGCTGCGGCTTCCCAGCCGCAATTCCGGAGCTACGCAGCTGCACAGAGGGTTCTTATATTGAGTGTAGGAGGGAGGGGAGATTTGGCTATCAGGAGGATTATTGCTAATTTTGCAGGGAATCCGGATTTGCAGGGAATCAGGATTTGCATTGCTCTCCTCTGTGAAATCATTATTTACCATGGTTGACTATCAAGCTATAATCGACAGGATACTTGAAGAATCGCGCCGCTACCTCGGACAAGGGAGGGTGGCCGACTATATCCCGGCCCTCGCGGAGGTCGATCCGCACCATATGGGAATCTCGGTGAGCCTTCTCGACGGGCGCAGCTTTGCCGCCGGCGACACCGACATCCCCTTTTCCATACAGAGTATATCGAAGGTCTTCACGCTGTCGATGGTCACGGCCAAGATCGGCGAGGAGCTCTGGAAGTCGGTGGGTCGTGAACCTTCGGGCAACCCTTTCAACTCCCTCGTGCAACTCGAACATGAACGGGGCATACCCCGCAATCCGTTTATCAACGCCGGGGCTCTGGTGGTCACAGACAGATTGATAAGTCTCTACCACAGGCCGAAGGAGGCCATCCTCGATTTTGTCAGGAGTATGGCGGGGAACAATGACATCTATTACGACAGCAGAGTGGCGGTCAGCGAACGCGAGAACGCCGACCGCAACATGGCGCTCGCCTATTTCATGAAGAGTTTCGGCAATATACGCAATGATGTGGAGATGCTCATCGACGTCTACTGCCACCAGTGCGCCATCGCCATGAGTTGCGGCGACATATCGCAGAGTTTCCTGATGCTTGCCGACAGGGGGATCAATCCCCACACGGGCACAAGGATACTGACGGAGAGTCAGTCAAAGCGTCTTGGGGCGGTGATGTCGATGTGCGGGTTCTACGATGAGAGCGGGGATTTCGCCTACCGTGTTGGCCTGCCGGGGAAAAGTGGCGTAGGGGGCGGTATCGCGGCCTATATGCCGGGGAAGCTGGCGATATCGGTGTGGAGCCCGGAGCTCAACAGCTATGGCAATTCCTTAGCCGGGATAGAGATACTCGAGCGGTTTACGACGGATATACGGAGGTCGATTTTTTAGTTCGTTTTCCGTTGTTCGTTGTGGGTTGTCGGACTGGTCAGACTGGTTAGACTGGTCGGACGAGTCAGACTGGTCGGACATCGGGACAAACGGACAACGGAGAGCGGACAACGGACAACGGAGAACCTACCGAAGGGATAACAGGGCGCCTTCTATCAGACAACGAAGGGCGTGGAGGAAGCGCTTAGGTCGCGGCAGGCCGCTACCGTACGAGGCTGAGGCCCGCCAGGCTTTGAGGGGGAGGCGCAGGAAGGTGGTGTGCGGATAGAATATGGATATCAGACAGCCGGAGGCCCGCAACGCACCGTCGGAGATGGCACCGCCGGAACCGGTGGAAGGGCCGGGATGACGGCAGATTGTCTCATTCTCGAAACGGCATTGAAGGCCTCGTCGCAGGGCCGAATATATGAAGTATTCATCTTCCCCGGCGGTCAGCACGGGGGCTCCAAGACCCAGGGATTCGCAGAAGCGGAGGTCGCCGAGCGACTGCCTACGGCACGCTATCTCTATCGACGATACGTAGTATCCTTTCGGAAGGGGGAGGCGGAGGGGGCATGAGGCTTCGGGATAGCGTTTGGCATGGGGGTAGATGGCCTTGAAGAGGATGATATCGGCAGCCGGATTCATCGCGAAGGCGCTCCTCACCCAGGAGATGACGTCGGGGAGGTATTCTATGTCGTCGTCGGCGAAAAGGATGATGTCGGCGGAGGCATGACGGATGGCATTGTTTCGGTTGCGGGAGAGTCCGACGCCGTCAAGGCGCAGCAGGAGTACGTCGTCACGGAGTAGCGACCCGGGGGGCTCCAGGCCTTCGTGGCGCTGCCACGACACGACATAGCGCACGCCCTCGGCGGGGGGTAGGAGCATGTGCCCTACCCTCCCGATACCGTAGGCACCCAGAGTGGAGACAGCTATGTCAATTTTGAATGTTGAATTTTGAATGTTGAATTTTGAGGTCGGACTGGTCGGACGGGTCGGACGGGTCGGACTGGTCGGACTGGTCGGACGGGTCGGACTGGTTGGACTGGTCGGAGGGGTCGGGCAGTTAGCCATTTTAATTTCTAATTGCTAATTTTATAATTGCTAATCGAATATGACTTTTTCGTCGAGGGGGCTGCGGCGACGGTATTGCTTCGGGGATTTGCGGGTGGCTTTCTTTTTCTTCTTCATATGGAGGGAATCGCCGCGGCGGCGATCCATTATGCTGTCGCGTCGGCGCCAGCGACCGCTGTCACCGCGTATCCGCGAAGGAGCTGCCGTGCCCCCTGTCGCCGCGCCTTCCGCGCCCTCAAGTGAATCAGGGCTGAAGAGGAGCTTCACATCGGCAGGTGTGGCTGCAGGCATCCTGCGCCCGCACCGCGACACAATGATGCCGGCAAGGGTGACCGCGAGGGCGATGGCTGCCACGATAAGGATGCCTTTTCGTTCGGATGAGGATAGCATTTCTAATTAGAAGGGATAGCCGATGGCGAGATGGAAGGCGAAGGCGTCTTTGAAGCGGATGTTGAAATAGCCCGGGGAGCCGGTGTCGTAGGGGGCATGGAGTCCGTAGCCGAGATCACCACGGATCACCATCATGCCGATGTCGACACGGAGCCCGACGCCGGTGCCCAGTGCGAGATCCTTGAAGAAGGTGCTTCCACGCAGCTTTCCACCGGGACGCAGCGGGTCGTTCTTGAGAAGCCATATGTTGCCGGCATCGAGGAAGAGGGCGCCGTGGAGCACGCTCACGATCGGGAAGCGGTATTCAGTGTTGAGCTCAAGCTTGAACGTACCGGTCTGGTCGAAGTAGCCATTGCGCTGAGACTCGGGCACGCGGTATGACCCCGGACCGAGAGAGCGCACAGTGAAAGCCCTGATTGAATTGGCACCGCCGATGTAGAACTGCTCGGAATAAGGGACCTGACTGGAGTTGCCGTAGGCATGCTCCGCCCCTATGAGCACACGCGAGACGAGCCAATGGTCGGTGTTGCGTATGAGGCGCCGGTTGTAGACCAGCTGCACCTGCCCCTTGATGAACTGCGAGAAGGGGGTGCCGAAGAGCCTCTTCTCCCCTTTCACGCCGCATGCGGTCCAGATGCCGTTGAAGAGGTTGCCCGCCTCGGTGACGGTGGCCTGGAAATTTATGCCGTTTATGCGCTCGCGCTCGAAGAAGCGGTCGTAGGTATAGGTATAGGAGAGCTGGGGAATGAACTGGCTCTGGAAGCTCAGCGCTATCGCCGGATTGAGCGCCATGATGGAGTCAAACTCATGGGTGGTGGATATGAGTTTGTTGTATGTGAGCTTGAAGGGGGTGAACTGGTTGAGCACATGGCGGGAGTAGCGCCATTCATAGGTGATGCCGGTGTTGAAGTCGGCGAGTTTGAAGAACTTCGGGCGGTTGAGCACACTCGCCCCCAGCGATATGGTGGTCCAGTTGAGATCGCGCTCAGAGCGCTTTATGAAACGCGGGGCGAGCATGCGCGGGAAGGCGAGGGTGGCGTTGACGCCGAACTCGTAGCTGTTGAAGACACTGCTCCGCTGGCGCCCTGTCTGCCATTCATAATCGGCGTTGAACTGCACAGTGAGCTTCTCGGCCCCTCCGAAGAGGTTGCGGTTGGTGATGCCGAGTATGAGGCCGGGGCCGAGGTAGCTGTTAGACTTCGACGTGGCGTTGACCTCGATGGATGCCTCCATAGGGTCGTCAAACTGCACGATGTTGTAGACATCGAGCACGGCATGTCCGGCGACCGTGTCGACAGGCACGGGCTGGATCTGGATGTTGCCGAATATGCCGAGGCGCGAGAAGCGTGTCTGAGTGCGGTTCATGTCGCGCACGGAGAAGAGCTTCCCCTTGCGGAAGGTGATGCACGATGGGATAAGGCTCTCGCGGAGCTTGGCCGGACGCATCACTATGACCTCACCCTTGGAGGTGTGCATGGTGTCGGGGGTTCCGGCATAGGAGTCGCTCTTGCGGAGCACGGTGGTATAGATATTGCCCGTGCGGTATTGCAGGCGGGCCATCTTCGGCATGTTGTCGGCCAGGGTCATCTTAAGGGCCACGGCTCCGGGAGTGATCAGGGAATCGGCGAGAAACTCCACATACTCCGGGCGGAAATAGTAATAGCCACGGTTGCGCATGGCGTTGGCTATCCTTATCCTCTCAGCCGAGAGCGAGTCGACGCAGAATATCTCCCCCTTCTTCAGATAGGGGCTCTTGCGGGCCACGGAGTCGATGAAACCATAGATCGGGGCGCTCCGGTCGTTGAAATAGATTATCGAGTCGATAGGATAAGGCTTGCCGACATTGACGGTATATTCTATCGAAGCCTTCTTGCTGTTGCGCTTGTCGTAGACAATATCGTAGGAGGCGGTCGAGCCGAAATAGCCGTTGTTGTCGAGGATCTGCTCCATGAGCTTCACACGCATCTCCGGACGCGCGTCGCTTATGAGGCGGGGTTGCGCCACGAGTTTGCGGTATAGCCATCCCTTTATCCCTTTCGCCGAGTCGTTCCAGTTGTTGTAGACCCAAAGGCCGACCGGGAACGGCGTCCGCTTGAACGGCGACATGAACGGCATGGGGTTGTTGGGCTTATAATCTATGGCCGTCGTGAGGTTTTCCATAAGTCCGGCAGGTAGCTTCGAGCCCTCTTCAGGCACCACATCGAATTTCTTCACACCCGTATAGAGGGTCTCCCCCTGGGGTATGCGTCGCGTGGTGGAGCATGCCGAGGCCATCAGCACGAGCAGCGCCGACATGCAGACTATAGTCTTGGTGGAAATGCTATTTCTCTTCATGCCCTTCAGTTGATGTTTTCATGATGGAATCATTGTCGGCGGCAGGACGTGCCACAGCCTTGTCTATGCTTACCGAGTCGGCCGGCGTGCTATCCTCCTCCCGCTTGCGGTGCGCCCAGTTGAAGAGGTCGCGCAGGGTTGAGAGGCGGCGCTTGAGCACGAAACCGCCTCCGGTCTCAGTGATCTCCCCCTCGAGGATGCTCTCATAGCCGGTGTGGCGGAAGAGGCGCAGATACATGGTCGTGGCGGAGGTCTGCTTCAGGATATACTCGAAGGAGATATCGTTGATGAGATTCTCGGAGAAATTCTCGTCGGCCGAGGCATCGGTCGTGTAATTGCCACCCACAGAGATCTTGAAGCGGTTGTTGAAGAGCGACTTCGACATGCTGTAGCTGTAGCTCATGGCAGTGCCCGACTCGCCGTTGACAGTCCTGTCATACTGGTCGACACCGAAGCTGAGGTCGACACCCCTCACATTGTTGGCCAGCCAGCTGTTGAGCTGCCCGGTGAGCATACCGTAGAGTTTGTCGGTCAGCACGTTCGAGGAGAGGAGATCGGAACTCGGGGTCTTGACCCCCTGCTGATTATATTGCCCGGTGAGGAGAAGGTTGATAGCCGCCATGCTCCGCTGCTCGGCGCTCATGGAGAGAAGGTCGTTCTGTATGGTCATATCGTCGTCCGTAGAGAGGTCGAAGAGCACCTTCGGCGCGGAGAGATTGTTGCCCACGCTCAGTTTCACGAGGAAGTTGACCATACGGGAGTTGCCGTCCTGCAGAAGGTTGGCCTTGACCACGTCGGTGGCCGCGATGCTGAGCACGGGATTCATGAGATCGCCGTTCCAGAGCACATAGCTCGAAGGATTGAGCACGAACTTCTTCTCCCCCATCAGGGGCACGTTATACCGCGCGTAGCCGTCGCCGAGGCCGAGCCGGCCGTTGAGGCGCATGTCGCCCATGTAATTCTGGAAATAGTTGAGGGTTCCCGAGGGATTGATCTGCACTTTACCGCTTCCGGTAGTGGCCGTGCCGGGAATCTCGACATTGACCAGAGTGCCCGGCTGAATGGTCAGGCCGGCCACTATCCTCATGGCCATGGCAGGGGCCACGGTGTCGGCGGCAACCACCTTCGCGGTGTCGTTGAAATTGACGAACCTCACCACATCGCCGGCGTCCTGCTGGCGCAGCTCGGCAGTGGTCTGCGACACCGAGTAGGTCACCTCCGAACCGCTGAGCACATCAAGGTCGGCATTGATATTGAAGTGCCGCATGGGTCCGCGGGCCGTGGCATCAAGATCGAGGAACATCTTGCCATACATCTCGCTGCGGGCGCGCTTGTCGTTGTTCATCAGCTGGAAATTCCTTGCCTTGAGCGCCAGGTTGAATTTTATGTCGGAGAACCTGGTGGCGTCGACATCGCCTGAGATCACCAGCGGGTTGCGGTTCGCTCCCCAGATATCGAAATCGTTGAACCGCACCACATTGTCAGCGAGGGTGACGGAATCATTGTCGAATCTGAGGCTCGATCCGATGATAGGGAGGAAAACACCGACGGAGTCGCACCCTATGGCGCCGTTGAGGAGAGGTTCGGTGAATTTACCCTTCATGTCGAGGTTGCCGGTGAGATAACCGGAAAGGCGCGCCACATCCGGACCGAGGAAGGCGTTGGCGATATACAGCGGGAAACGTTTAAGTCCGAGCGTCACCTTGCGCGGAGTCATCTCCTTAGTGACAGAGTCGGGCTTAAGGCGCACAACGGCTGTCAGGGCGTCGTTGCCGTCGATATTCAGGGAGGCACGGGCGGCGGAGGTGCCGTCGTCGTTCATGGCGGCGCCCACCTTAAGGTTCATGTCACCCACGCGGATCTTATCGTAAGAGAAGTCGGAGACAGCCACATTGCCACCGCCATAGAGCCAGTTGTCGGTATATCCCACCTTCAGATCGGCGCTCACGGAAGCCGTGACAGGGGGGGCGAACACCGACATACGCAGGAAATCCTGCACCTTGAGGTTCTGGATAGCCACGGTGAGCTCATCGTTGCCACGCTTTCCGACAACGGTCTGCAGTCTTATGCTGCTCTCGTTGCTCTCAGCCATGAGATTGGCGTTTACGCGCATATTGTAGATGTTCAGCTCCACATGGTTGTCGTTGTTGAGGTTCCAGGGGAGATAGGCGATGGTGGCCTTACGCGGAGTGAAGTGGATGTTGAGGAGCGAATCGGCGAGAGCGGCCGTGAAGCCGAGACGGTAGCCGGTCACCCCTTTCTGGTTTTTCTGGGTGAGGGAGACAAGACCACGGTTCTCGCCGAGATAACCGTTGACATCGACATCGGCAAATTCCGAGAGAGTCGGGTTGTTGCGGCGGTTGCCCATATGCGCCCGGTAGTCGAGGAGATTGCCTCGCTGGCGCATGTCGAGGGTGAGAGTGTCGGCGCGCATCGAAGAATTGGCTATCTCATGAAGCCCTATCCTGGCGGCGATGACAGAATCGTTGGAAATATCGGCATAGAGAGTGTCCATGCGCAGCCCCATGGTGTTGAGGTATCTGCCCACGACTCCCTGGCCGGATGCGTTCATGTCGAGGCGGAAGGGTGGCATGGCCGCCTGGAGGCTCTCCACGTTGATGTTCTTACGGCCCATCTGCACAGCCAGGGAATCCGCCACGACCGCGAAGGCGTCGACGATGCTCTTCAGCCCGGCAGGGCTGTTGAACTCCACAGATGTCAGGCTCGCGTCAGCCCTGGCGTAGACCTTGTCGGCGAAGCTGTTGAAGCGCAACGCCATATGTCCCGGCACACTGAAATAGCGGTTGCCGGAGGTCCATTCGAGGCTGTCGGCACGCATGTCGATGTCGTAGATCCATTTCGCGGGGCTCGCCGTGCCTTTGACGACTATGTCGCCTCGTCCGTGGCTGGCTTCCGGAGAGAGGCCGAGCGCATGAAGGTCGAGACGGTCGAGGGTGCCGGTAAGATCGAAGGTGTAAAGATCGGCCGCCACCGTGCCGCTTCCCTCGATATGGAAGTCGGCGGCATCATTGCGCGACACGGCGTTTATGTCGTAGACTCCGTCGTGGAGTGATATGTCGGCGGTGATGTCGCGCAGAGTCTGCCGGTTGTAGACTATGGAGGCCACGTCAAGCCGGATGTCGGTGGCCGCACGAGGCTTCTCCGGATTGAATCCGTTGCCACGCGCATGCAGCCGCCCGGTGACGGCACCGACTCCCAAGGCCGGCATGAAATGCGCCACATTGACCTCACGCAGACTGATGTCGGCATTGTATGCCTCGGAGGTCATGCACACGCGGCCGTCGGCCGTCACGTCGCCGGCCGAAGTAAGGAGGCTGAAATCGGCGGAATAGGTCCGGGCAGCCGCGGCAGCCTTACCCTTCAGCCGGAGGGAGGGCATCCTGAAGCCGGCGTCGCCG
Source organism: uncultured Muribaculaceae bacterium (assembly GCA_910588245.1). Taxonomy (GTDB): domain Bacteria; phylum Bacteroidota; class Bacteroidia; order Bacteroidales; family Muribaculaceae; genus Lepagella. Next base: position 8,365 of record CAJUQP010000035.1, read on the forward strand.
AGAATGTTGTCGATGACAGCGGGATTGGTGACAGAGCCGTCGAAATCGAGGGTGGCGTTGATGCGCTTGAAGTCGAGGGCATCGCGGGCCTTTCCGGAAGCTTTCAGCGAGAAAACCCCGGGCATGGCGGCGCTAAGGAGGGGAATCGCCACATTGTCGACCGAACCGGAAACCTCCAGTCCGAAATCGAGCGGGGTGCGGCGAGGCATTTTCGATGTGTAGTCCTTAAGCGAGGGCATGAAGGCCTCGATGTCGGGGATACCCAGGGAACCCCGCGCGTTGACAGCCACCGGGGCGTCGGGCTTCAGTTCCATGAGGGCGAACGGGAGTCCGGCCGTGGCCTTAAGCGATGAATAAGGTGTCTTTATATCGAAGTCGCGGAGAGTCATGCCGGCTGAATCCATGGCAAAGACGCCATGGCCTTCAGTGATCTCCAGGCCGCTCCGCTCCTTTGCGGAGATGGATGCTATGGGGAGGGTGATGTCGGAGGCGGCGTTGTAGAATCCTTTCAGCAACACGTTGACGTCAGTGACCTCTATATACGACGGATCGAACCCCGGGAGCGGCTTACCACCCTTCACGGCATACAACGCCCTGAATCCGGAGAGCGAGACGCTGTCGCCCTTTATCACAATAGGAGGGGCCGGGGACGACACCGTATCCGGTTTCGCCTCAGGAGCCGGATGGGTCTTGATATAGGCGGAATCGGGGATAAGATATGTCACATCGCCCTGCGCGGCACTGAGGCTCCGGGCGGTGATGAGGTTTTTGCCGAGATCGACCACGCCATTCCTCAGCTGCAGCGAGCGGGTGTTGAATCGCAGGGTGTCGATGGTGGGGAGCATGCTCATCGCGAAGGTGAAGTTCTCAAGGTCGAGACGGGCGGCGCTTATGAAGAAAGGGGTGGCGGTGGAATCTGTCGGAGAGGGTTTCTGGCGCCACACATCCATGAAAAGCGAGACTTCGCCATCCTTTATGCGGGCCTTGTTGAGGAGTATGCGCATGTCGCGCATGTCGGCCGAGCTTCTGTCGTCGACAGTGAGGAGTCCGGCACGAATCTTAAGGATCATCGACGAGTCGGGGCTGACCATGCGGTAATATCCGTCGTTGAGGTCGAGGCGCTTCACCTGCACGTCCATCTTAAGAAGAGGAGCCAGGCGGACATCGGCCACCGCCTCACGCACCACGGCCATAGTGTCGCCGGAGGCCTCGATCACCGAAACTCCCTGCAGGGAGACATCGACCGGCCATTTCAGCCGGAAACGGTCGATACTTATCCTCATACCGGTGGAGTTGTAGACCGTCTTGCAGGCGATGTTCTTCACCAGCGTCTGGACCGGGGGCACATAAAGGAGCACAGGAATCAGGATTATGGCCACGAGTATCCACATGAGCGTCTTGAGCGTGATCCGCAGCCATCGCGGGCGGATCAAATGACGCCTCACCCTTTTTTTCTCCGGATCCTTCACGGAGCCGGGAGTCTCCGGATTTTTCCTGTTGTCATCGTCGGCCATAGTGGAATCTTTGATTTTGTTTCATTATCAATCATCCCGCCATGCCGGAAGTGGAAGGGACACGAACGGGAGCATACAGTCATGGCTTTGTCCAGCGTCGCTGCAGGAGAAGCCACATCACCGCGCAGATACAAGCTCCGGCGGCATCGGCGGCCATATCGGCCACCTCGAATCCGCGTCCCATCTCCATGGCACGCTGCGCGAACTCTATGGCGATCCCGACAGAAGCCGAGAGAAGGGCCGCGCACCATACGGCCACGGGAGGGAGCACTTTCCAACCGCGTCGCCGCTGCCGGTCGAGAAGCATCATCACTGTCAGGAAGCCGAACATCAAGGCGTGGACCACCTTGTCGGCTCCCGGGAACAGACGGGGAGCATCGTCGCCAAGCGGATCGGGCGAGAGCGTCAGCCACAGGATAAGGGCGAGCGTCAGCGCCGTCAGCAGCCAGGGGGGGAGGGCGGATATCTGTTTTCTTAACATTGGTGTATGTTAAAAAGTTTTATACGTATCTTTTGAAAATGAAAAAGAATCCGGCAAAGCCGTATTCCCTTTCATTGAGCATATATCACATGTAGAAACTAATCAAGTGTCGCTCCGCAGATTAACGGAAGCCGGCAAGTCGCCTATCGCAGGCGCGCGAGCATCTGCGCGGCTGTGAGGCCACTCTCGGGATGAGTCCATCCCGGCGCGAGCTCCGCGAGGGGCTCCAGGAAGAACCGGCGCTCCGCGAGATTCGGATGAGGCACCCGGAGGGAGGGAGTATCGATGATCTCCCGGTCGACAGCCACTATGTCGATGTCGATGACACGGTCGGCATAGCCGCCGGATGCATCGCGGTGGGGAGCCGGAGATATGGAGCGCTCCACGCGCTGCAGACGCCCGAGCACCTCCTCCGGAGGAAGGTCGGAATTGAAAGCCATCCCCACGTTGAGGAATGAATTGGTGGAGTCGAACCCCCAGGGTTCCGACTCCACCACATGACTCATCTCGAAATCGCCGAACTCGGCTCCCACGGCGCGCATCGCACGGCTCAGGTTGAGACGGCGGTCGCCGAGATTGCTTCCGAGGTTTATGAGATAAAATGCCATCAGAGCGATTTCTTTACCTCCACTTCCTCGTAGGCCTCTATCATATCGCCTTCGCGGATATCGTTGTAGCCCTGCACGGAGAGACCGCAATCGTAGCCCGACACGACCTCCTTGGCATCGTCCTTGAAACGCTTGAGAGATCCGAGCTCTCCGGTGTAGATCACTATGCCGTCGCGGATGACGCGCACCTTGCTCGTGCGCTTGATCTTCCCATCGCGCACGATAGCGCCGGCGATAGTGCCCACCTTCGAGATATGATAGGTCTGGAGCACTTCGGCGGTGCCGGTGATCTCCTCCTTGATCTCGGGAGCGAGCAGACCCTCCATAGCATCTTTCACCTCCTCTATGGCCTTGTAGATCACAGAATAGAGACGTATCTCCACGCCTTCCTTCTCGGCCTCCTTGCGGGCCGCGCCCGAAGGACGCACCTGGAAGCCGATGATGATGGCATCGGAAGCGGCCGCGAGCGTGACGTCGCTCTCGGAGATGGCGCCCACACCCTTGTGGAGCACGTTGACCTGAATCTCAGGGGTGGAGAGCTTGATGAGGGAGTCGGAAAGGGCCTCGACAGAACCGTCGACGTCGCCTTTGACCACGAGGTTGAGCTCGTGGAAGTCGTTGAGGGCACGGCGGCGTCCGAGCTCCTCGAGTCCGGGACGCTTCTTGGTGCGGAGCCCGAGCTCACGCTGCAGCTGCTCACGCTTGCCGGCGATCTCGCGGGCTTCCTGCTCAGTGTCGAGCACATTGAAAGTGTCGCCCGCGGTGGGGGCACCGTTCATGCCGAGGATAAGCACAGGGGTGGATGGGCCGGCTTCCGCGACACGCTGGTTGCGCTCGTTGAACATAGCCTTTATCTTGCCATAGTGCGTGCCTGCGAGGATCACGTCGCCCACGCGGAGCGTGCCGTTCTGCACGAGAACCGTGGCAACATATCCGCGTCCCTTGTCGAGACTCGACTCGATGACGGAGCCTATGGCCTTGCGGTCGGGGTTGGCCTTGAGATCGAGCAGTTCCGCCTCGAGAAGCACTTTCTCCATGAGCTCCTCCACGCCGATACCTTTCTTGGCGGATATGTCCTGGCTCTGGTATTTGCCGCCCCACTCCTCCACGAGGTAGTTCATGTTGGCGAGCTCCTCCTTTATCTTATCGGGGTTGGCGGTGGGTTTGTCGATCTTGTTGATGGCAAACACCATGGGGACTCCGGCAGCCGAGGCATGGTTGATAGCCTCGATGGTCTGAGGCATGACATCGTCGTCGGCGGCCACTATGATGATGGCGAGGTCGGTCACCTTGGCACCACGCGCACGCATGGCGGTGAAGGCCTCGTGGCCCGGGGTATCGAGGAATGTGATCCTTCGGCCGTCGGGTAGCTTGACATTGTAGGCTCCGATATGCTGGGTTATGCCGCCGGCCTCACCGGCGATCACATTGGCCTTGCGGATATAATCGAGCAGCGAGGTCTTGCCGTGGTCGACGTGGCCCATGACGGTCACGATCGGCGGACGCGACTGGAGATCCTCCTCGGCGTCTTCCTCGGGGGCAATGGCCTCCGTCACGCTGGCGCTGACATATTCGGTGGTGAATCCGAATTCCTCGGCCACGATATTGATTGTCTCGGCATCGAGGCGCTGGTTGATCGACACCATAACGCCGAGATTCATACACGTGGCGATGACGTTGTTGACAGGCACCTCCATAAGGTTGGCAAGGTCGTTGGCCGTGACAAACTCGGTGAGCTGTATCACGCGGCTCTCAGCCTCTTCACGGCGCTGGTTTTCAAGCTCGCGGTTGTGGATCGCCTCTTTCTTCTCCTTGCGCCATTTCACGCCCTTCTTGGGCGCCTTGCTCGTAAGCCTTGCAAGAGTCTCCTTGACCTGCTTCTGTACGTCTTCCGGGTTCGGCTCCTGGCGCTGCGGGCGCTCGGCTCCGCGACGCGGCTTCTCACCTTTTCTCTCGGAGCGCTTACGCTCCTGGCCAGCGCCGCCCTGCTGTGGGGGCTGCGAGGATTTGTCGCCCCCCTTCTTGCGGCGTTCCGAGCCGAATCCGGGCTGCGAGGCGGCTTTCTCGATATCTATCTTCTCCTTGCCTATCCTCTTGCGCTTCTTGCGGTCGGAAGATGCGGCATCGCCCGAAGCCTGGGCGGCGGCGCCCCCTTGCCGGTTTTTGTCGCCGCCGCGGCGGCGGTCGTCCTTACCGCGTTTCTTGGGGCGTGTCGACTGATTGAGCGCGGAAAGGTCGATCTTTCCGAGCACCTTAAGCTCCGGCTGCACAGGGGGCGTGGAGAGTCTGAACACATTGCTTTTAGCCGGCTCCTCCTGCGCAGGCGATTCTGCGGCTCCCGGGCGGGAGGCAGCTGCCTTGGCTTTCTGGGCCTCGCCGGCGGAGGCGCCGTTAGCGGGTGATGCCGGTCTGTTGTCGGCACGTTTCTCGCCTTCCTGTCTTGCAGGGGCTTTCTGGTCGGATTGAGGTCTTTTGTTCACTATAGTCTGTTCTGTGTGGACATCCTTTGATTCACCAGGCGCCGCAGGCTTCTCTTTCTCCGCGGCGGGAATGTCGCGCGGAGCTTCCTGAGGCTGCTGCGCGGGGCGCGTCTCTACGGGCGCTTCATGAGCCGGAGCGGTCTGCTTCGGTGCGGGCGCCTCCGGTGCGGGGGACTGCACGGGCTTGGTCGCCGGTTTCTCCGCGGCGACCTTATCTGCGTGAGCCACCTCTGCAGGCGCAGGTTCCTTCACGGGTTTCGCCGGCTGGGGCGCGGCCTTCACGGCCTCGGGCGACGCCTGACGCGCCTCCTGCCTGGGGGCCTGCTGCTGCGCGCCCTTACGGTCGCCACCGCGCTGCGAGGAACCGTTACCCTTGCGTCTGGGAGCGTCAAGATCGATTTTACCCAGCACCTTTAATCCAGGCATAGTGGCGGCCACCGGCTCTTCGCCGGAGCTTTTTTTCCTGCCCTCGCGCCTGGAGTTCGTCCTGTCGATTGATTTGGCCTTGTCGTCGCGGTCGTTGCTGAATTCCTTGGTGAGGAGCGCCACGGCGTCGTCGTCAATTCTTGAATTAGGATTGTTGTCGACATCGATATTGTGCTTTCTCAGGAACTCGGCGGCGGTGCCTACCCCGACATTAAGGTCTTTTGCTACTTTGCTGATTTTTGTGCGCATATGCTGGTGAAGAGGTTGTGTCTTAATTTATTTGAGAGAGAGGATACGGGAGGGCCGGCGGTCAGTCATCGAACTCGGCCCTGATCACGTCGAAGACGTGCTGCAAGGTGGTGTCTTCAAGATCGGCCTGCTCCAGGACTTCGGGGCTGGCGTTGAGCACAGCCTTGGCGGTGCCCAGGCCGAGATCCTTGAGCGCCTCGATCACCCAGTCGTCGATCTCGTCGCGGAATTCATCGAGATAGATGTCTTCCTCGCCCTCCTCTATGTCGCGGTATACGTCGATCGTGAAGCCGGTGAGCATAGTGGCAAGACGGATGTTGAGCCCCCCCTTTCCGATGGCCAGAGAGACCTCGTCGGGATGCAGGAACACCTCTGCTTTCTTCTCCTCCTCGTTGAGGCGGATGGAGGATATCTTGGCGGGGCTAAGCGCGCGCTGTATGAACAGCGAGGGGTTGGCGGTGTAGGATATCACGTCGATATTCTCGTTGCGCAGCTCGCGGACAATACCGTGGATGCGGCTTCCCTTTATTCCGACGCAGGCTCCCACGGGATCGATGCGGTCGTCGTAGCTCTCGACGGCGATCTTGGCACGTTCGCCGGGAATGCGGGCCACGGCCTTGATGGTGATAAGTCCGTCGTGGATCTCAGGCACCTCCTGCTCGAAAAGACGGCGCAGGAAACGGTCGTCGGTGCGAGAGATGATCACTTTCGGATTGTTGTTGAGATTGTCGACGCGCTTCACGATCGCCCTGACCATGTCGCCCTTATGGAACGAATCGCTGGGTATCTGCTCCTCCTTGGGCATCGTGAGCTCATTCTGATCCTCGTCGACCAGAAGGGCCTCGCGTTTCCAGATCTGATGCACCTCTCCGGTGATGATCTCTCCCTCGAGCTCCCTGAATTTCGACGACTTGGCCTCGTTCTGGAGATCGAGGATCTTCGACTGGAGCGTCTGGCGCAGATTCAAGATGGCGCGGCGTCCGAACTTCTCGAAGAAGATCTGCTTCGACACCTCCTCGCCGATCTCACACTCCGGATCAATCTCGCGGGCCTCGGTCAGGCCGATCTCCATATCCTTGTTGTCGACTTCGTCATCGGGCACGACCTTAAGGTTCTGATAGATCTCACAGTCACCCTTGTCGGGGTTCATGATCACATCAAAATTCTCATCGGAGCCAAACATCTTGGCGAGCACATTGCGGAATGACTCTTCGAGCACACTTATCATTGTGGTCTTGTCGATATTTTTGAGCTCCTTGAACTCAGCAAACCGGTCGACCATATTCACTGTCTCTGCTTTCTTTGCCATAAGACTTTAGAATTGAAGTAGATATTTCGTATATTTCACATCTCCGTAGGCGAAGATACGCTCCACCTTCTCCACCACCGGACGCTTGGCGCCCTCGGGCTTCCTCTTCTCCTCGCATACCACGGTGAAAGTCTCGGGGCCCGCTTCGCGAAGCATCCCCCGGTATTTCCTGCCGTCGGCGGCAAGCACCTCCACCTCGTTGCCGATATTTTTCTCATACTGGCGGAGCACCTTGAACGGCGACGTGAGACCCGCCGAACCGACCTCCAACTCATAATCCTCGACATCGCGGTCGAACTCCTGCTCTATCTCGCGGGTGAGCTCCACGCAGCGGTCGATGTCGACACTCGCGTCGGAATCTATCTCGACCCGTATCTCGTTGGCTGGAGTCACCTCCACATCGACAAGATAAAGGTCGGTGTTCTCAAGTCGCCCCTCTATGAAGGCTGTCAGTGCGGTCTTGTCTATCATACGTTTTCTCGTTCTTGCGGCCGACCGGAGACCCCGGCCCGGCATGCGTCAATGCTAAAAAAGAGGAGGAGACGTCTGTCCCCTCCGGAATGCTTTTGCAAAGATAGTAAAAATTCAGCCAGCTTTTCCCATTCAATCCTTTTCAGATGTATAAATATACGATAAATTAATCTTATTTAACTACAATTCATAAAATTTAACATCACATAAGCTCCGCATCAAGACTCGTGAGAAAGCGTGCGAAAGCGGGATTGTCGTTGACGACCTGACGGAGAAACTCTTTCGGAGGCAGCTGCTTGTTGTCGACGGGGGCGGTGTTGACCTCCACCTTAAGCGTCAGCAGATCATTCTTGAGGAAATCGCGGAGAAACTCAAGGAGTTTGGGCATCGAAAGTTCGAAAGCCTGCAACTGTGCCGGATGGTCGACCACAATCCTATAGGCGTTGTCGCCGCTTTTCTCAGGACGCGCGCCACGCATGGTGTTGACAAGGATATGGAGCGAGGGATTGCGGGCTATGAATTCTCCCCATGCCTGCATGAAATCATCGTGGGAGAAGGGTGAGGTGCGCTGCTCGAAATGCCCGGCGGAGGCCGACGCCGCCACTCCCGGGTCGGACAGACGGAAGGTGGATGGACGGTTGGCGGGGCGAGGACGCGACGGTTGCCCCTGCGGCACGGATGCGGGCTGGGGCTCATGGTGCGTCGGCGCCTGCACAGGATGCACGGGAGCCTGGGGGATATTGGCGACAGGAGCCGGCGGAGCCGCCGTATTCACAGCTGCATCCTGAGCGGGCGTCCGCACAGCCGGAGAGGCGAACGCCGACGGATGCGTGGCGGCAGGCGCCGCTTTGCGCTCCTTCGTGGGATCGCCCAGCGGCAAAGGGCGGTCGGGAGCGTCAAAAGGGGGCGACGCGGGCTTGAGGAGCTGACACAGGCGTATCAGGGTGATCTCAACGAGCAGACGCTTGCCTGTGGCCGTACGATAGTTGAGGTCGCAGTCGCCGAGCAGCTTGACGGCGGCGTAATACCACTGCACAGGCAAGGTCGCCGCCTGCTCCACGTATCGCCTGGAGACTTCTTCAGAAGTCTCCAGCAACGGGACGGTGCGTGGATCGGCAGCCACCATCAGGTCTCTGACGTGGGCTGCGAGTCCGTTGACGAAGAAGAGGGAATCGAAACCTTTGTCGCGCACCTCCTTATATATAAGCAAAGCCGAAGGGATATCACCGTCGCGGAAAGCGTCGACAAGACGGAAATAATAGTCGTAGTCGAGCACGTTGAGGTTCTCGATGGTATTGCGGTAGGTCACCTGCCCGCGCGAGGAGGCGGCCACCTGATCGAAGATCGACAGCGCGTCGCGCATGGCTCCGTCGGCTTTAAGGGAGATGATGCCAAGAGCCTCCCGGTCGGTGGCGATACCCTCCTGGGAGGCCACATACTCGAGATGGTCGATCATGTCGTTGACGGTGATACGCTTGAAATCGTAGATCTGGCAACGGCTCAGGATCGTGGGGATCACCTTGTGCTTCTCGGTGGTGGCCAGGATAAACACCACATATTTCGGTGGTTCCTCGAGAGTCTTGAGGAATGCGTTGAAGGCGGCGTTTGAGAGCATATGCACCTCGTCGATGATAAATACGCGGTATTGGCCGTTCTGCGGAGGCACGTTCACCTGCTCCGTGATGGAGCGTATGTCGTCGACGGAGTTGTTGGAGGCGGCGTCGAGCTCCACAAGGTTGAATGAGTTTCCCTGCTCGATAGCACGGCATGAGTCGCAGTGGCCGCATGCCTCCCCGTCGGGCGTGGGGCTCAGGCAATTGATCGTCTTGGCGAAAATTCTGGCGCAGGAGGTCTTCCCTACCCCGCGCGGTCCGCAGAAAAGATAGGCCTGCGCGAGCCTGTGGCTTGCTATGGCATTCTTAAGCGTGGCCGTGAGAGCCTTCTGGCCTACGACGGTATTGAACGTAGCCGGGCGATATTTCCTCGCCGACACTATATATGGCTTTTGGTCAGTCATTCTTGCGTTATCTTCTTGGGAGTGCAAATATACAACATTTTTACGGTCTTATTTCCCCCTCTCGCATAATTTTATCGCCAAATACTGCAACAATATCAATCTGCCCGCGTTAAAAAGAAGAATTTCCGAACATATGCAGACAATATGGAAAAAAGTAAACTCTATACCCGCACCGGCGATGCCGGCACCACTTCCCTGGTAGGAGGCACGAGAGTGAAGAAGAACAGCGTCCGGCTGGAAGCCTACGGCACTCTCGACGAGTTCTCCTCTTTCCTGGGATGCGTGCTGTCAGAGCCGTCGTGCCCCCCGTCTGTCAAGGAGCAGCTTCTCGAGGTGCAGAACATGATGTTCAATTTCGGAGGCTATCTCGCAAGCGAAGCTCCCGAAGGAGAAAGTCCGGCAGCCTGGGGCCTGACAGAAGACCATATAAAGGAAATGGAGAGATGGATCGACGAACTCGACTCAGCCACGCCTAAGGTCAACGCTTTCGTGCTCCCCGGAGGATGCATGCCCGCGGCCCACGCACACGTGGCGCGGTCGGTGTGCCGCAGAGCCGAACGACGCATACTCGACCTGGCTGAGGTGGAGTATGTCGACCCTGCCCTGCTGCGCTACATCAACCGTCTGTCGGACTATCTCTTTATCCTTGCCCGTTATCTCAACCACACCAACGGTGTAGATGAGATTATCTGGAGGAAATGACACTCCGGCACACGCAGGGAACCACATCCCACGCCGCGAACCGCATCTAATGACCGACAAATATCAATAAAAAATAACTGAAACTTTAAAACACTAAGAATATGTATTGGACTCTTGAACTGGCGTCGAAACTTGAAGACGCACCCTGGCCCGCAACAAAAGAGGAACTCATAGACTACGCCATGCGTAGCGGCGCCCCGCTCGAGGTGATCGAGAATCTCCAGGAGATGGAAGACGAAGGCGAGACCTACGAGAGCATCGAGGAGATCTGGCCCGATTACCCCTCCAAAGATGACTTCTTCTTCAACGAGGACGAGTATTGATATAAAATCCGCCCAATCTTAAGACACAAATAACTTATACACAAGCGATTGACAAGAGAAGGAATAAACTTGTCAATCGCTTTTTGTATCCTTTTAGTGCAAAACAAACTTGTCTATTTTCAGGTATTTAGCTCCGAAGAAATTTGTTAACTTGTCTATTTTTCATTAAATTTGCACCATATTCCAACCTTGGTGAGTATTGAAACAAGCAAATATGGGCAGACAAAAGAAACCGTTCCCCTTGGGGCATTTCAGACTTCGCTATCCGAAGAATTACGATAAGACGAAGGTATATCCGGTGGAGATAGAATATATTTTCAGCGGGAAACCCCTCCGCCGGAGCATGAATATTTCCGTGAAAGTCGAAGACTGGAATCCGAATGGCAATAATGGTCGTGGCGAAATTCGCGCATCCATGCCGGATAGCGTCAGGTTCAACAATCTCCTTTTGATGAAGGTCAACAAGATTGATGCCGCCCTCAACGAGTATCATCAGGCGCACCCAGGCGAAATATCTGAGGAAATCATATCGGCGTTTCTCGATGATAAACCCATTACCCGAAAGGATAAAGGCGAGGACTTCATTACCTTCGTATTGAAACGTCTTGACTCCGAATACAGCCGTAACAAGATTGGCTATAGCCGTTATAAGAACGGACAAAGCTGCATGAATATCTTTCAGCAGTTCTTGCGAGCTACCAATAATGGAACTTATAAGCCGGACGGACTATATATAGGTGAAGTCACACCGGAACTAATTGACAAATACATCAAATGGCGCCGGGATTTCAAGAATAACTCAGATGCCACGATCAACCACTCACTGACACCAATATTGAAAGGATGCGAGGCAGCTTGTAAGATGGGATTGATTGACCGCGAAGTCAATGCGGCGATTCAGGATATGCGCATTCAAGAAAAGGCATCGCTTGAAGCTGAGGGCGAGAAAGAGTTTGACGGTCATAATCTCAGCAAGGAGCAACTTGCCAAACTCGTGGAGTTTTATCAGAACGATACCGAGCCTCGCCGTAAGGAGTTTATCGAAATGTTTCTCTTTGCCTTTCATGCGTGCGGTCTCCGTATTGTAGATGTGATGACTTTGCAGTGGAGCCACATTGATTTCGAGAAAAAGGAACTGAGCAAAGTTTTGATCAAGACCAGCAAGCGGCACAAGATACCGTTGACCACTCCTGCCCTGCGCATTCTGTATAAATGGCAGGCGATGGGACGACGAAAGAAATATGTGTTCGACCTAGTCAAGGATAATCTAAGTCTTAATGATGCCGACACGCTTTATCGGGTCCGCAACTCCGCCACAAAGTGCATCAATCAATCGCTTCATGTAGTCGGAGAGAAACTTGGATTCCCGTTTCCCTTGTCATTTCATACAGCCCGGCACACATTCGCAGTCCTCGCCATCAACGACGGCTTGACCATGACAGTTGTAAGCCGTCTGCTCGGTCACAGTTCCACCGACATCACCGAAAAGGTCTATGCTAAACTCCTGCCTCAGACCCTTACCGCCGAAGTTGAAAAACTCAACTATGCCTTTGTTCCTGAAGAACTGGCCAACTGAAATATCAATCGAAGTGTGCGGAACGCGTTGAAATGGGTTCCTGACTTTGGAGGGAATCTTCATATTTGAGCAAGAGTTTCGAGGCACAATTTTCAATTGTAGTGCCTCGTAACATACCTTGCTCATCCATGTGGCTGCATCTTAAAATTGCGAAGTATCTTACTAATGAAGATTTGGTTATAGGTTTGTTTGTGTGTAAAGTTGCTTTTGTAATGTATCGTATGCTGACATAAGTATTTATATATGTACGCAAGTACATTTGGATATGAGGCTTCATAACCACGATAGCCAGATTTCAAGGAGCGGTAGATTTAGGCAATCCGAGGCAACCGAGTACGATAACGCTCCAATATTTGAACACATCGGTGTACTTATGTTAATTTTGCCACCCTGAAAGGCAAGCACACACACAGATGTCTGTATACCCGTTTATTTGATAGCCTATATGACAGACCGACCATAATAGCGCACGTATTCCCAAACAGGCATCTGTCTGTAGCGACGTAGACGTCTATCCGGCCACATACCCTCATTTATCCAAGCCGTATATTTCTATAAGCGTTTTTCCTTTCAGGTCTCAGTCACAGGCAAGAATGCCGTGACAATCACTTCTAAATCCCATGACCGAAAATGAAAATTCGATTACTGAAACCCTTCACCAAATCCTCCTTAGACTGACAAGCATGGAAGAAAAGATTGCTTCCGTCAGTTCCCCTGCACTCTATGACAACAAAGCCCTTATGTCTCTTCTCGGAGTCAAAGACCGCTATCTGAAACGTCTCCGTGACAACGGTCTACTCGGTTACTCCCGTCATGGCGACAAATTTTGGTATACCCAAGCCGATGTCGACCGCTTTCTGGCCCGCTGTCACAACGCTCCGTTTGGAAGATAATACGAATTAATTCAATCAGTTATCCTTAATTAGTTCTTACTCACGAATGATGACTTTGAGTTATTCTCTTCGTAAAATAAAACCACTGGAAACTGCTGTCATGTCAAATTTTTTTATTAACTTTGCAATCTACTATGCGAAATAGTCTGACAGAGACCAAATGAACGGATAACATTATACCAACATATAAAGAAACTTCCTTATAAGTCGCATTAGGCTTGGTCGCCTGTCAGAACTTTAAGGAAGTTTTTTTATTTTAGCCATGACACTTAGCCGTGAGCAGAAAAACAAAGACATACGACATACCCGACGAGGTTGCCGCCGCCATTGTTGCAGAGAGAAAATCGCTCTACGGCATCAAAACCTATGTCAGCCTGTTTAGTAGTGCTGGCATTGGATGTTATGGTTTTAAAGAAGTCGGGTACAACTGCATTGCCACTGTTGAATTGTTGGAGCGTCGCTTGAAGATCCAGAAGTATAATAACAAATGTATGTTATCCTCTGGATATATCTGCGGCGACATGACTCTAAGCGAAACCAAGGATAAAATATTCCGAGAACTGGATGTTTGGAAAGATTGCTTTGGTGTTGATGATTTAGACGTTCTCATTGCCACTCCTCCCTGTCAGGGAATGTCCGTTGCCAATCATAAAAAAGGAGATGAACTTAAACGAAATTCCCTCGTTGTAGAGTCTATCAAAATAACTAAAGAGGTTAAGCCTAAATTCTTTCTCTTTGAGAATGTGCGGGCTTTCCTCTCCTCCATTTGTACAGATATTGACGGGAAGGATAAGACAATTCAAGAAGCGATTACAATGAATCTTGGAGGAGCCTATAATATTCTTTTCCGAGTGGTCAACTTTAAGGATTATGGTTGTCCTTCAAGCAGAACACGAACTTTGGTTATAGGGGTACGAAAGGATCTTGCTGATGTCACCCCAAATGACATATTCCCCGCTAAATCACCGGAAAAAACTTTACGTGAGACTATCGGACATCTTCCATCATTAACCGTGATGGGTGAAATCTCTGCCGATGATATATATCACAATTTCCGCAGGTATGCCCCCCACATGGAGGCGTGGATCTCTGAAATAAAAGAAGGTCAATCCGCTTTCGACAATGACGACATTTCCAGAATACCCCATACTGTTAAAAATGGTGTGGTAGTCTATAACGCACAAAAAAACGGAGATAAGTACACGCGTCAATATTGGGATAAGGTTGCACCTTGTATTCATACTCGCAATGATATCATGGCGAGTCAAAACACCGTTCATCCAACTGACAATCGTGTTTTCAGCATACGTGAAGTTATGCTCATGATGTCAGTACCTTCTTCTTTTCTGTGGTCGGATATTCCATTTGAAAAGTTGAATGCTCTTCCGCTAAAAGAAAAACAGGCATTTCTTAAGAAAGAAGAGATAAACATTCGTCAGAATCTTGGCGAGGCGGTTCCTACTGTTATATTCAGACAGATAGCTAATAAGATTCGTAAATACTTAGAGCGTCCAGTTTTTACGAACTCCGATGCGTCGTCTGTTGTCAGGGACAATCATCTTGATTCGCAAGAACGAATCTTGAATTATGTAAAAAAACATACAGTATCTTTTGCTCGACTGTCCCGGATTGTCGAAATGGCTAATTCTGAAAGAGACAACACAGCGGCATACTATACACGTCAGGATATTTGCTTTGGGATAGTAAACAATCTGCCTGATGCTAAAAATTATAGCAATCTATCCATATTGGAGCCGTCAATTGGTGTCGGAAATTTTCTTCCATCTTTGATTGAGAAGTATTCCACTGTTCCAAATGTTTCAATTGATGTAGTGGACATAAACCCGTCATCATTGGAATTGCTGGAAGAGATGCTCAAGCATATTTCAATTCCCGACAACTTTAACATAAGGTTTATAGAGGGGGACTTTCTGCTTCTTGACTTTGATAAACGGTATGACATAGTAATCGGAAATCCTCCCTACATGAAATTGACCAAGGATAAGACCTTGGCTGCACGATACAAGGCTAATGCCGTCAACAAGGACACAAACAATATCTTTGCCTTTTTCGTTGAAAGGGCATTGTCTTTGGGCGATTGTGTTTCATTGATAGTCCCCAAAAGCATCATTAACGCTCCGGAATTTAATAAAACACGGGAGATTATGAATACATATTCCATCTCCCATCTTATTGACTTCGGGGAAAAGGCTTTTAAGGGAGTTAAGATTGAGACTATATCATTCACAATCGACACCAGAAAGAAACCCAAAGACACGATTGTCTTTTCCTATATCAATGAGAGTGTACGCCGTCTTCCACAAGGATATATAACCGACCCCATATTCCCTTATTGGCTCCTTTACCGAGACAAATCATTTGATGAGATTGCCAATTCAATGTTATTTGGAATCTTCAAGGCATATAGGGACAGGGTGATTACAAAATCTGTTACTAAGTCCTCTGGAAAAATCAGAGTGCTGAAGTCTCGGAATATCGGTAATAATGAGATCATCGATATTCCAGATTACGATTGTTATATTGATGACGTATCTCCTTTTGACGTTTCTAAGTTTTTAGGACATACTGAATGTGTACTTCTTCCGAACTTGACATATAACCCAAGAGCATGCTTCTTACCCGAAAATTGCATTGCCGATGGTTCAGTAGCAATACTGACTCTTTCAAATCCGGAAGAACGAGTAACAGCAGAAGACCTCCAATTTTTTGCCACTAAAGAGTTTGCGAAATTTTATGCTGTTGCCCGTAATTTAGGAACTCGCTCGTTAAATATTGATAATAACTCAGTCTTTTTCTTCGGGAAGCAAATCAATCAAGACCATGAGAGAAACTATAAATGCGTATCTGAACCAATTTGATTTCGACATTCGCAAATCCCATGATGCGCGATATGTCGACCAGAAGTGTACTCCTGATATTGTATGCTTCTTGGCTGACTGCATCCTGAACACCGCTGCGACTCATCCGACATTCACGGCAAACGATATCTGGCAGAGTCAATATTTCAAACACAATTGTAGGGTTGTGTTCAATAAGCCATATGCTGATGACGAAAGAGCCAAGAATGAATATAACAAATGGTTTTCTCAGCCATTGAAACTGTTCCACACTGCTGGCATATTAAATGCAGACTTTTCAACACGTCCCACTTCTTATTCTATCCGGAATGAGGAGTTACTGGATTATATCTCTCGGAGAGACCGGAACGCATATAACTTCCTCTATTGTTTTTTCTCAAAGGTATTAAAGGATAGCGGCTTTTGGCGATACTTTGAACAGTACTTAAAAGATGTTGGAACCAACAGAATGGCAGCCAAGACAGAGTTATATGAAAAATATCATAGACTTATCAGTGGTAACACGCCATCTCAATCAAAACTGGATGCAGACCGTATGTTTCATAAAGTGCTTAACGTACTTGCTGCCGAACATAATGTCCCCGGAAGTAGTGGGAAAGAAGCACGCATGTTCTCCGATCTCATGTACAACAAGAAAAATTGGCGAGATCTGAACAAGGAAAAATCTGTGACTCGTCAGGAAGCGGAAGAAAATAAGCAGCATGATGAGCAGCAAGAAGCATATAACGCCTATTATGTACAGAAAGCTATTGCGCTCATACGAAAGATTCAGACAGAGAGTGAAGTCCATGACACGTGGTCAAACGGTCCAGCAACGCAAGTACATCATATCTTCCCTAAATCTCAATTTCCCGAGATTGCTCATTATGTAGAGAATCTTATTCTTCTCACAGCAACGCAGCATAACACAAAGGCTCATCCGAACAACAATACTCAAATCGTTGATAAAGATTATCAATTGGTCTGCCTATTAGCCAAGTCTGACACAATCGAGCAATCTCTGCGTCAAATAGGAGAACGATACTATCGCAAGGAGTCATTCGTTTATGTAATAAACACTGGGCTATCCTGCAACCTTAGTATGCAACTATCTTTTTCAGAGATAAAGAGACAGTTGATAAATATTTACAATAGAGCTTAGACATCTGACATGGAAGAAATCATATCTTTAAGAAACTTTAATGAGATTAATCTTCAAGACCCATTCTTCAAAAGTCTTATTGAGGATTATCCTGAATTTCCTGAATGGTTCAAGCGTAAGGGACAGTCAGGAGCCGATGCTTATGTACAATATAAGGATAATGCTACACTCCAAGCATTTCTTTATATGAAAGATGAAAGTGATGAGGTGCTAACAGATGTAGTTCCTAATAGGCCATCGTGTAGGAGGCTGAAAGTTGGTACTTTCAAAATAGATGCGCATAATACTAAACTGGGGGAACGATTTGTAAAAAAGATACTTGATAAAGGTATAGTGGAGAATTACGATGAAATATATGTTACAATATTTCCTAAGCATAGAGGATTAATTGATCTACTAACGCGATATGGTTTCCAAAATGAGGGTACTAAGGGAGAGGAAATTGTATTGGTAAAAGATTTAAAAAATCTTTCAGGAGACATTCTAAAAGATTACCCGTTAGTTGATATTACCAAGAGTCGTAAATTCTTATTAGCAATCTATCCTAAATATCACACAAGGTTATTTCCGGATTCAATTTTGCGAAATGAGAATAAGTATGAATTGATTAAAGATGTAAACTATACAAATAGCATACATAAGATTTATCTTTGTTTTATGCCTGGAACCGCAAATCTTCGTAAAGGAGACTTGTTGGTAATTTATCGAACAAATGATTACTTAGGACCAGCTAAGTATAGAAGCGTGGTAACCTCAGTGTGCCAGGTTGAAGAAGTAAAAATAAAGAGAGATTTTGCTAATGTTACAGAGTTTATCTCTTACACGAATAAATATAGTATTTTTGATAACGGTGAGTTAACTAATTGGTTTAGCACTAAAAAAGAATTGGTTGTTATTAAAATGACCTATAATATTGCTTTGACGAAGCGTGTAACCCGACAGTACTTGTTGGATGAGGTAGGTATCTCACCTAATATTTATTGGGGTTTTTTCCAATTAAATGACGCTCAATTCAATTCAATAATATCGAAAGGAGAAATTAATGAGAATATTATTATCCGTTAAGCCTGCTTTTGTGCATGAAATTATGACTGGTAAGAAGCTATTTGAGTTTCGGAAGCAGTTGTTCAAGCATACTGAGGTGAAGACAATAGTAATATATGCTTCTAGTCCCATATGTAAAGTAGTAGGAGAATTCGAAATAGGTGATATCATCAAAGATTCTCCCCAAAATGTTTGGGAGAAGACTAAAGCCTATTCAGGAGTCACCCCATCTTTCTATTTTCAATATTTCGAGAATAGAGATGTGGCATATGCCATAGAGATCACAAATATTATCGAGTATCCCGAACCATTATCGCTTAACGATCTTTGGGAAGGATTAAAACCTCCGCAATCATTTTGCTATATTGATTAAGATGTCAAAGGACGTTAGAAATTTCTCGCGAATTGAGATAGCCGGAATAATAGCCCTAATATTAGCGATATTAGGCTCTGTAATCGTATATGTTGTGACTTTGGCAAAACTCCCGTTTGCACAAGAATCTGCGGATTTTGGAACATTCGGTGATTATGTCGGTGGTTTCGTCGGAACTCTGGTGGGATTGATTAGCATAATTTTTTTGTATAGGACCTACAAGATTCAAATTGATATTTCCTCCAAGCAAGAACTGAAACAACAATCTCAGCAATTTGAGTCTGCCTTTTTCGCTCTTTTACTGCAGCAAAGAGATATATTACAGAATATTAAGGGAGACTTTATTAATAACGATGGGACTCATCGTGTTGAAGCAGGTCCAAAGTTCATGAATATTCTCAGAGAAGAACTGGCTATGAGACTTCTTGAATTAAGTTATGAGCCAGACTTATTAGTCCCCGAAAAGATTAACGTGCTTAAGGTACGAGTCCATAGTCTATACCAAGACTTGTTTAACATTCATGTTGAGCAGTTAGGTCATTATTTTAGACATCTATACCATCTAATCAAATTCATAGATTCCCATTGTGATACTAATGCCAAATCGTATGTTGATATTGTACAAGCACAGATGACTACGGATGAATTATACCTTACTGCTATAAACGGCATCAGTCACTTTGGGAGGAAACGTTTTCTTCCTCTCTTAGGAAAATATAAATTTTTTGAAAATCTTATGATCGAGGATGCCGATGTCGGAAATGATTTAATTAATATTTTCTATCCTTACACCAAAAGAAAGAATGTGGTTATGCAGAGTAAGAATATAATTTTTATAGGAGGAATTCACGCTGTAGGTAAGTCTACTTTCACTAATCACGCAAGAAAAATAGCTCCCAATATTGAGCTTTTGTCGTGCAGCGCGTTGTTAAATTGGGAAAATCCGGAGGATAAAGAGGTAGAAGATGTTATGTCGAACCAGGAGAGATTATTAAGTGCCCTAAATAACGTATTGGATATTGATAAACCGTATTTTGTTGATGGACATTTCTGTCTCTTGGATCAAAGTCATAATATTGTTCCAGTAGATTTTGCTGTTATCAAATCAATGAATCCTCGAAAAGTCATTTTACTAACTGAAAGGGTTGAGGTAATTCATGATAGGCTCTTAAAGCGCGATGGCAAAGATTATGACTTGGCATTATTGTCTGAGATGGCAGCTGAAGAGCAAGAGTTGGCAGAAAAATTCTCCGAACAATATGATGTACCCTTAATAATCCTCCAGCCGGGTGAATATAATAAGATAGATGCTTTTGTTAAAGAATTCGGTGAAGAATACTTGAATTAGAGATTAGTAAATGTATTTTTATCGTTTTCGAGGGCTAAATAAACTTGTCTAAAAATCGCCGTTTTTGCCTAAGTGCCCATGTGTCAGTTTATACTCTTTTCTTCAACGAGGACGAGTATTAAAAATAACAATCACATAAACACCTAATAATCAAGGGACAAACAAAGAAAAATTTGTTTGTCTCTTGCTGTTCATATACGATTTTACGCCATAAGACACCGAAATTTGTTTGTCCAAAAGAGGACGGCTATTCACATCGTAAAAATCGTGATGGATAAGGCGATAGGAGGAAATCCAGGAGGAACATGTCTAAGGATTAGACGAGAGGCGCAGAACGTTTGTTTGTCCAAATTTCATGACACAAAATCATCCTCCGGAATATCGTCTTCCCTATAGAAGAATTCCTCCAAAATCCATCGCTGATGATTGACAATCCTCCCCGGATCACTCTGCAACACATCTATGAAAAACTGTCTGAACTCCACACCCACCTCAAGACCTTACCCGAAGTCATCCCGCCCATCTACGACAACAAAGCTATGATGTCTCTTCTTGGCGTCAAAGACCGCTATCTGAAACGTCTCCGCGACAACGGCCTCCTCGGCTACTCCCGCCACGGCGACAAATACCGGTACACCCAAGCCGATGCCGACCGCTTCCTCGCCCGCTGCCACACCGCACCATTCGGACTGTGATAAGCTATAATCATTTAAAGATTCGCTCCTATGTAACATCCATCTCGTTTCATGGGAGCGAATCACATTCAATATTCAAAGACTGTTCTTCTTTCTGATTTATGCTCAATAACATACTACTAAATTTGTTCGAGTGCAGAATAGAAGCTAAATTTGCGTTCAAATTTAATAAATCAATTCATGGAGACAAAAACAGGACGACAAAAGCTAAACAGGATAAAAGCGGTGTTGGCAGAAACCGGACACACCGGCAAATGGCTCGCCGAGCAGTTAGGCAAAGACCCAGTCACTGTCTCCAAATGGTGCACCAACACCTCCCAGCCCGATTTGTATACACTTCAAGAGATTTCCAATATTCTTGATTTGGATATTAGACATTTGATAGCTTCAACCAAGATCAGTTCAAATATCCAAAATTTAAAAATATGGCACTTTTTTCAGTGGGTTCAACTGTAATATTGGCTGATACAAACGCTCGCGGAGTAGTTGTGGAAGTAAAACCGGCTCGTCGCGGTCGGCAGATATATCGTGTGTCATTCAGTGATGGTATCATTGAAGACCTGTCCACAATCGTAGCATTGGATCTCTGCCCTATTTTGTCAACGGCTTATGGATTGTCCATAAGCAGACCAAATGATATGATTATCTGCGAGACATTCCGCGATATATTCAGTGGAATCCGTCAGACAAAAGGGAAAAAGGGAACTCAACATCCCCCAAAAAACTAAAAAGGCTTTTGGCCATGATATTGGAGATACACACGGCTTTAATTATATGGACGATTGGGACGCTTGGAAATAACTTGAGAGAAGCATCTATTTAACAAGTAAAATTTGTTAAATTCACAAAACTAAGTCGGATATATGCTTATTCCCTGCCTTTTATATTTAGCAACTTTAACAAGGATAACAAGAAAATGACTGAAAAGGAATTACAGACATATCTTCAGAAACGTTTCCCTTGCGAGAATGAGGCTTGCGACTGGAAGGAAATGAAGAGCCTCAAGAATTGTTTAACGGCAAGGAAGGCGATGATGTCATCTCATACGTGGCAGCCATATCAAGCATGAATGGAGGCCACCTTGTTATCGGTGTTAAAGATCATAGCCTTGATATCGTTGGCACTGACACCTATAATTATGACCGTCAGGCAGCAACAATGAGATTGGTTAGAGAATGTTCCAATCTTCCTGCAGAAGGATTGAAGATTGAGGAATTCATTACGTCTGATACCAATAAGAAGGTCTGGATAATCAACATACCCAAGCATATGCCACGGTTGCCGGTATATGCTCATAAAAAACTCTGGCAGCGCATCGAGGACAGTCTCGTTGAAATGACGTCATCCCGGCGGGAAAAGATTCTTACTGAATCATTAGCTATTGATGACTGGTCTGCGCAGATAATTCCGGATGCGACCATTGAGGATCTTGATCCGAAGGCGATTTTATTGGCTCGGGAAAAGTATAAGGAACTTTTCAATGGAGCCAGAGATGCCGAGATTGATGGCTGGACAGATGAGGTGTTTCTCAACAAGGCAAAGCTGACGAGAAAGTCCGCCATAACACGGACTACTATTATCTTGCTGGGCAAATCTGAAAGCGACCACTTTCTTAATCCTTCAATCTGTAAAATCCGTTGGTTCTTGCGTGACGATGCAGACAGCAATAAGGATTTTCGAGTCTTTACAATCCCTATGATCCTCGCCATCGAAGAGATTGGCTCGTTAATCAGGAACACTACTTACACATATACCATTTCGGGGTCTATGTTCCCAGAATCGATGTCTCGCTATGATACTTTCACATTACGAGAGCCCCTGAATAATGCGATAGCACATCAGGATTATTCTAAAGGCTGTCACATAGATGTGATAGAATATGAAGATGAGAAACTATGCTTCAAAAACGCAGGACAGTTTATTCCTGAGTCTGTCGAGGCGGTAGTGACCAACGATTTCCCGGAATCTCACTATAGGAATCCTGCACTTGTTGAGGCCATGCGTAATGTGAAAATGGTTGAGACTGAAGGAGGCGGAATCAGAAAACTGTTTGTTCAACAGCGCAAACGATTCTTCCCAATGCCGAATTACGATACGCAGGACAGCCATGTGATATGCACGATTGAAGGCAGAGTGCTGGATGAGAATTTTGCGAACATACTTGTCTCCAACACATCTCTTTCATTGTCAGATATAATGTTGCTTGATTCTGTACAGAAAGGGACCCCAATCTCTCATGATGCCGCCACATATCTCAGGAAAAAAGGATATATCGAAGGTCGCTATCCAAATATATATCTATCTTCCAAGGTGATTGCTCCAACTCACCATGTCGGGTTAAAGGCAACATACATCAAGAATAGAAGTTTTGATGACAACTACTTTAAGAAATTAATAGTCGATTACATCAAGGAGTATGGTAAAGCGGAAAGATCTGACCTGTTCACTCTGATTGGTAAGATGTTGCCTGACTACATGACCGAGCAGCAACGCTATGATAAACTTACTAACCTTCTTTCAAAGCTCAAAAGGGAGGGTGTAATTGGACGAAAAGGTAAGTTCTGGACTTTTGTAAAATAGATGCTCCAACAAAACAAAAGGCCATATTCTACAAATTAGCATGACAATACCCTGATTATCAATACTCAACAATTATTTGCTTTAACAAAGAATGATGTTTACAAATAACTGAGTATTTACTCCAATTGATTCAGCCAAGGCAATGTTGTTTAAAATAAAAATATTATGGCACAGAAAGTTATAGACAGAATAATTGAAAATGCGACGGAGGAGCAACTGCGCGACATTGTGCGCAAATGGATGGAGAGCAACGATGACTTCAAGACCTTTGTTGAGCATTCACTGAACCCTCCGGTTGACGAGATTGACTTCGATATGGAACTGGGGCGTGCCCTGATGCATGAGGCGCGGCAGTGTGTCTCACGTCGGAGTGACGACACTCTTGATTGGGGCAATATTTATTATTACAATATCGCACCCTGGGCAGAAGAGGCTGAATCTTTAAGCACATCACGACTCTGGAATCTTATTGTCGCAATTTTCACGCGTGTCGCCATGGTGATAGACGATGACGACTTCAACGGCGATGATTGGTATGGCAATGATTATTCGCTGGATATCGGCAATATTCTTGAGACTCTTGGCAATCTTTGTGGACTGCTGGTGATAAAGCCGAACCTTACCGAAGAGGGGATGGACAAATTGGAAGAGATTGTCGAAAAGGCGCAGACTGAGGATAAAATCGGAAATTATATGGATACGCCGTATGAAACCATACGAGAACTTATCAGTATTCGCCGAGAGGCTGAAGAGATCAGCTGCGGGCTGTATGATGTGATGATTGGAGCCGATTATAATCATGAGGCCGGGGCATGGGTGTGCAGAAAAGTTGATTTTGTGCGTTCAATGGGACTGCCTGGCGAGGCTCTTGTCATGATCTTTCAAAATCTCAAATATCCGGAGGTATGCCTGAAATATTATAATGAGCTTATGGCCGACAACCGATGGCAAGATGCTGTAGATCTTCTTGACAAGGCTCAGAAACTAAAAAAAGAGAATAATCATGGATGGTACGGCTCCATCAGTCCCGACTGGCTCTCAATGAAGCAGAATCTTCTGATGGAGCATGGGACAGAAGAAATGCAAATAGTTAATCTCACGGAGATGTTCCATGACAGCTTCGATGAAAAGAAAACCGACTGCTACAGGAGACTTAAGGAATTGGTGGCAGAGGAAGACTGGAAAAATTTTTACACAGGTCTGCTGTCAAGTAAACCGATATCCTTCGGATTCGAACTGGATTCAATAGCTCCGTTTCTCGTAATCGAAAAGGAGTGGGATTGGCTCTATCGTTTGCTTGAACAGAATGAACAGCGAGACCGGGCCGACTACCGCAACCCGCTGAAATACGCCTCAGCTCTGATGACATCTCACAACGCGGAGATACGCGCCATGCTTGTCCGCACATTCCGTGAATATGCAGCCGACCGTTTCGCTCCTAAAAGGAAAGTATCGGCAGGCAAATATACATATTTCTGTGACGACCTCCAGTCGTTAGCAGGTATCGGAGCGAAGAAAGAACTTATCGAACTTCTCCAATACTTCAAGACTGAATATCGCAGACGTCCCTCACTTATGGCTGAATTGCGTAGAATCGGGACAATATAACTGCACATCTTTCATCATTTTTCATCGCTAAATTCATTTGCCTATTATCGTTGATAATTACATAAAAACTTGATTTATAGTTATCATAAATTTCTTCAACGAAGAGGAGTATTAAGGCTCAAATTTACACGCAATATACTGATTACCAGCCATATAAGCAATTAGAATTTGTTTGTATGGCTGGTGTTTTATGGTCTTAAATAGCCGAATTTGTTTGTGTAAAATACAACATTTGCCCCGATAAAAAAGAAGTGTGCCGCAATGACGCGGATCTGAAAGGACCCGTCATTACGGCACTATTCTTTTCGGCGGATGCTGTTCAAGCGGTGAGTGAGGGGGAGGTCGTAAAAGTCCTTATCAGGCAATGCGCCCCGTAATACGGACGATAGCCATTCAGTCTTATGGTGACGGCAGCATCCCCGATACCATTCCAAAGGCGGTGGCCGTTGACGGCATATCGCCGCAGACACGGAAGACCGCCCCGTCTCTCACCGCTTTCTCTTTATGATTCTATGATAGCTCGTATTTTCTTGGAATAGTCAAAAATTATCCCTAATTTTGTAGCCAACTTACGTAAGTGAGTCAAATTTTAGAAAAACAGCCAAATGATACGAGAATTCTGGACAGAAAATTATCTTTCCATCCGAGACCGTCAATGCTTGAACTTTGAGGCGGTCGGTGAAAGCCGTGATTGGATAGGCGCTGAGGTTACCGATGGAATGTCACTTAACAAAGTAGGGGTTATATTCGGTCCCAACGCTTCAGGAAAGTCAAATATGCTGAAGGCATTGAAGAATGTATTCAGACTGCTTTTCATATCCTCCGACAACAGAAACAAGCCGGTATGTTCAGAGGCTCCGTTTGCGCTGACTGCTGACAAACCTACGCGGATGTACGTATCTTTCTATGCCGACAGCATACGCTATGATTATACAATAGTTTATACCATTGACCATATTATTAGGGAGGAACTTTTGTATTATCCCAAAAAGAGCAAGTCGTTATTTTATGAAAGGGACTATACTGGCACCGATAGCCAGTGCCGGATCAAATTCGGAACCAGCGTTGGGATAAAAGGTCGTACTCTTGACACCCTTATGGAGAATACTCTCAATAACCATTCCGTACTATCGACTTATGGGAAAGTGGCTTTGGCGGAGGATGCCTTAAAGTTGGCGACTCTTTATAACTGGATCAGAACGCATATTCATGGAATTGCAGACGACGAACCAGAACTCTCCCAACTCTTGAAAGAAGTCGAGGAAAATCCCCGCAAGAAAAGGTTTTTCCTTGAAATGCTAAAGAAAGCCGATTTCAACATAACCGGCTTTTCTGTGGTATCAAACGGAGATTCAGAAAAGGTGGAATTCGTCAACTCATCAAACGATGGTGTTTTTAGCTTGCCCGAAGCCACACAATCATCAGGCACCATCAAGTATCTGCAAGACCTTAGGTATCTCTATGATGCAATTTCGGGAGAACATATATATATGCTTGACGAACTTGGCGAAGATCTCCATTATGACCTTCTGTTCTATTATATGCAGGTGTTTATTGCCAATTCCGGTAAATCGCAACTATTCTTCACATCACAGGAAATGACGCTGCTTTCGGAGGATCTTTTCAATGATAACCGTCAGACCATCTGGTTTGTAGAAAAATCAGCAGAAACAGCATCTTCTGAATATACACGTGCCGACAAGCTAGGATTGCACAAAAATAATTCGCTATACAATGCCTATCGCATCGGTAAGTTCGGAGCGAAACCGGTTCTGGGTTCTCCTTTCATAAATCTTGATTGAGCCATGCCGAAAGTAAAACGCATTACTACTGTAATCATAGGGGAAGGCCCGACAGAGTATTTCTATCTTAATTCCCTGAAAGATGAATTCAGGGAATTACAGAATATCAAGCCTGATTTTCCAAAAAACACAAGTCTTAGGGAATTGGAAAGGTCAATTGAAGAAGCCGTGTCAATGGGTTATGACAGGATTTTTTGTCTCATAGATATGGATAATAAGAAAAAGGATGCAAAAAGCCTTTCAGATTATCAGAAGTTGAAGAATAAATACCACGGAAAAAAGGTGTCCAAACCCTCAAAAGGCATATCTTACGAGATAACCTTTATTGAGACCGACAGATGTACCGAGTTGTTTTTTCTCTACTATTTTCGATATACCGGGCAGCCTTACAGCGAATCAAAAGATATAGAGAACGAACTTGCCAGGATTTGCGGTTATGAGAAATCAAAGCATTTTTTCTCTACCCATCCGTTACATCAATATTTTCAAAGACAGGGAGGCAGTCTTAAAGAAGCCATAGCAAATTCTAATAAATCCGTGGATAGCCTGAGGCGAGGCGACCGTAATTATACTTATTCCGAAATAGGCGTAATGCTCAAGGAGCTTGGATTGATTCCATAGTTTACAGCAATCTTGTCAACCTATAACGGTAATGTAGGACTGCCATAAGTAGAGGATTCGGTCATTAGAAATCCAAATACTCATCCTCTGATATGGAAGATTACCACTCATCTTCTTTCAGGAATATTTGAGTAGCAAAAATATGTTTGTATTTTTGTTTGTATGCCTGAATTTGTTTGTATGGGAATATTCCTGAATGGCGTTTTAAGGCCTCAAATGGCAAAATATGTTTGTATATAGGTCGGTCAACAATGGTTAAATAACTGAAATACAGCGTTAAAACCATTCTTCAACGAGGACGAGCATCAAGCAGGAATTTTAATGTAAATACCTTATAATCAATAATCAATCAAAATACAATTTGTTTGGCCATTGATGTTTTATAGCCCTAAATGGTGTGGTTTGTTAGCTACATATTCCGGAGCATAGCCGTTCACTTTCAAGGGTGAATCCACAGTCCAAAT
>CAJUQP010000036.1 GCA_910588245.1 uncultured Muribaculaceae bacterium
AGGGTCGGCATCCACAGTCCGGCGTCTGAAGGAAACATCACCGATGGACCGCCGACGAGACAGGACACGATGGGTTGAGGTATTAAATTGTTGTACAGCCTGGATCCCCCTCCGGAAGGATCCTCATGGCCCGGAAGCATATGGCACCTCCGGAAGCATCCCGCTCCCGCAGCCTAAGGCCGCTCGCGACCACTGTACCCCGGCGCACAGAACATCCTACCAAGTTGGCCGCGTCCGTTTGTCCCCACCGGCGTCACCTCAACCCACCGCCATGCCAAAGCTCCGGCCAAGGAGCCAAGCTTCAAGAGAGAAGCCAGGGCTTAAAGCAATAAGCCAAGACTTCAAACAAGAAGCACTGACCCTTGACAAAGAGCGAAAGCTACGGCTACTGTCTCATCCCCGATCCGGCACAGCACGAAAAGATCCGAAGGCGAATGCCGCCATGATGGCCCTGAGAAGCCACCATTACGAGAACATTGACATTCTGCAACCCCCGTCAGAGGAGATTCCCTCTCAGCCCGGCCTTGCCGGGCCTCGCGTGCCGCGGCCGGATGCCGCGGTTCCTGCCGCCCCGGCTGCGTAGCTCTGGGACTGCGGCTTTCCAGCCGCAGCTACCGTCCCAACCGAGTCAATGGGAAAGGAAGCCACGGTAAAGGGAAAACAAGTCCCATCCCCCGGCAAAAAAATCCCCCGGATGGCACCGCCGTGTCGAGGCTGAAAGCCTCGATTCCCCGTCCCCTTCACTCTTCACCCTTGACTCTTAACCCTTTGCGCTCCGCGCATCCCCTGACGGAAGCCATCCGGCGAGACCGAAGCAAAAGCGAAGAGTCAGTCTGTCCCCAGACCCCCTCCGAGCTTTTGTTGGCAGTGATGCCCCACGACGGGCAGCCAAGCTTTAATGAGCAATTTGAAATTAGAGATTAGCGATAAGAGTTAATTGCCTAACCCGCAACTAATTCAAAATTCAACATTCCAAATTCAAAATTGCAGCTTCGCTGCTTCCGGTCGCTTCATCAAGGTCTCGCGCATGACAATTAGGATAACCCCGACTGTACCCGGTCCCCGGAAGCCCCGTCCCCAGTCGTCCCAATGCCATAATCCCTTATAAAGCCCTTTAGCTCCGTCTAAAGAAGGCATCTGATCGAGCTCCTCAAGTCCCTCAAGCCCCTTGAGCAAATTGAGAAAACCCCGATTAGCCCTTACAAGTCTTTATAATAGCATTCTAACTGTGTAACTGATTATGCATTATGCACTATGAATTATGAATTAATTAAGTGTATTATGAATTAATTAAGCAAATCATAATTACTAATTGCAAACTGCTAATTACTAATTGAAAATTGCTGTTAGCCGTCATAACGATCAGGCGGCACTTCCACGGATGGCTTCAGCGCCGGCAGGCCGGTGCTGACAAAGAAACGACTTGTCGATCGCTCCCCTGAGCGATCAGACAAAGAGGTCAGAACCGGCTTTGTGCTAAAGGTTCTGACCTCTTTTTTATTTAAAAGTTTTTTAAACACATGGACAAATCATGGTCCAGTCTTGAAGTGGTTTTTCTGTCAAATCTCTTCCAGTCTCACCGGCATCTGATACTTCTTATCAACCATGAGCAATATCAGCGGACGGATTGTGTAGGATCTCTTCTCCCCTTGTCTGAGCTTATACCGCAGCTCAAGCTCTCCGGATTTTGTTCTTCTAAGCGATTCCACAGAGAGATCGGCAGCCCTATCCGTAGGGGGCATGGTAAGACAGACTACAAAATACTTGTTTAAGTCAATCTCAGTCGGCATTCCTCCCGGCCCCATCACCGCTGCCATTCCGAAATATTTATCAAACTCATCACGAGTCGTGATCTCCGTCGGAGGCAACCCCTCCACGTCATTCCTGACGAAATAATGTTGCGCCGACGTATAGGGAACCGCCATATCGACATTCCCTACAGAAGCCTTGCATCCTTGCCCGGTTCTTCCTCGTCTAATTATAAAACGCAATCCAAGAATGATAAGGGTAAGCAATCCCGCAGCGATGGAGTTGACCAACAGATTTCCATCTTCTCCATAACCAATGAGATATCTTGTCAGACCTATCAGCAACAACATAGCCACAAAAAGGAAAGCATACATGCTTAGCCTCCGCAAAATTGACCTGCGGTTGCAATCAGATGTTTTATTACCTCTTTTGACACTCATATCCATAATCTGTCTTCCTTTATATCGTAACCGTTTGACACTTTATCTTAACTGCTTCAAAAGATCTCGTCAGATTTTCAATACAATTTTGAATCCTGAAGAAAAAATATAGCCAATTAGCCCTTACTATCCGATCATAGAAAGCAGCAGATCGGCTGTCAGGCCGGGTATGACGCTGTCGGGATCAAGACCGAGGATTCTTTCCTTGATTGCCGAAGCCTCGCACTTAACACCGTCGATACGGCGGCACAGACGGTCGTCGACATCCCCTTTCATGAAAAAGTCGCCTGAGATCCTGAAGTTGCATACTCTGTCTGTCGCCGGATCTCGGTCATATTCCACACAGAATTCTCCGAGTCCATCCACCACTGTGCGCTTCTCCATGTGAGGCATACCACTCCCCTGCACCTCAGCGACATCGCCGATCCGCAGGAAAGAGGGCCTGTAGTATCCGGTCTCGATCTCCTCGACCTCCCTGACGTCTGCATCTGAAAGGATATAGGGATCTGAATCAGTAATCTCCTTTATCATATATTTTTCGAAATCGCCGGCGGAAAGCCCGATACCTTCGTTTTTCAGACACGTCACCCTCATCGGCACAGATTTCACCCCCTTCGATTCAAGTTTTGCCTTTGAAGGGGTTATGGCATTCGATATGTGCACCGGATCAAAGTCATAGAGCATGGTGCCATGGGCGATACTGCGTCCGGGAAGATGATAGAACGCGTTGCCCGACACCTTCTTTCCACCTATGGTTATATCATTGCGGCCCGTGGAAGTGGCATCTATACCCACCTTGCGCAGCGCCGCAGCGATCATCTCAGTATATGCGGCGAATACCTCGACCACCATGTCGCTCGCAGTGATGAAGGAAAACATGAAGTTCTGACGGTCGGCGAAGACACAGCCTCCTCCACTGCGGCGCCTCACCACGTCAATGCCGTGCGAACGGCAATACTCAAGGTTTACCTCTTTGTCTATCTCCTGATTGCGCCCGCATATCACCGTCGGATCAACCTGCCAGGAAAAGAAATAATCGCCGGCAGGCATACGCCGCGCCACCCATTCCTCAAGGGCAAGGAAGAAAGGAAGACGCCTGTTTATCACATCAGTTTCCGGAGAAAAAGCCACATGTCTCATAATAAGTATCAGTTATAGGATGCCGATCCATCGGCATCGCGATGAACCGGAATGCAAATTTAGCAAATTATCCGTTGGTGTGAGCACAAGAAGATAATATTCTTTTCGAGGACAGCAACAGCGACGACATATTTCACGTTATTGAGATATACGACACGGGGTGTCGTAATTTGAGCATCACAAAAAACCGGGAAAAGATTATGACAAAGGAAGAACTGATGAGAGAGGCCATAAGGCTTTCGGAAGAGAATGTCGCCAATGGCGGAGGTCCGTTCGGCGCTGTCATCGCACGCGATGGAGAGATCGTGGCCACTGGAGTCAACCGTGTCACCGCAGACCATGATCCGACGGCACACGCCGAGGTCAGGGCGATCAGCGAAGCCTGCAAGAAACTGAACACCTTCGATCTCAGCGGCTGTGAGATCTACTCCTCATGCGAGCCATGCCCCATGTGTCTGGGCGCCATATACTGGGCCCATCTCGACAGGCTATATTACGGCAATGACAAGACCGATGCCAAGGAGATCGGCTTCGACGACTCCTTCATCTACGACGAAATCGCCCTCCCGCCCAACCGACGGCATCTTCATTCGGAAATCCTTCTTGACAATGAAGCCATACGGGCATTTGAAATGTGGGATCGGGATGAAAACCGGATAAAATATTGACATTCCAAAAGTATGCCCTGATATTGCCGCGAAGACGCACATCTTGTTAAAGTTTTATTAAACTTTCAGTACACAGTGACAAGGGAGCGCTATAATCCTTAATTTTGCGGCATGGAAACAACTAAACGCATCCTCGTCGTAGACGATGAGGAAACTCTTTGCGACACATTGGCATTCAATCTCGTGGCTGAAGGATATGAAGTGGATACGGCATACAGTGCCGAACAGGCACTTTCGCTCGACCTCTCAACTTACGACCTCGCGCTGCTCGACATCATGATGGGCGAGATCTCCGGCATACAGCTCGCCCGCATCATGAAGTCGAATCCGGCCACAGCTTCCGTGTCGATCATTTTCTGCACGGCCAAAGATTCGGAAGAAGATATGATAAAAGGACTCGACCTCGGTGCGGACGACTACATAATGAAGCCCTACTCGCTCAAAGCCGTGCTCGCGAGGATACGAACCGTGCTTCGACGCACATCACTGATCCAGCCGTCCGTTCCGAAAGATAACGACAGATACTCTTACAAGGGGCTTGTGCTGTCGGCCCGCAACCGCATATGCACTGTCGACGGCAATGAGGTGAAAATGCCTAAGAAAGAATTTGAAATACTCCTGAAGCTCCTCTCGAACATAGGACAGGTTTTCACCCGTCAGCAACTGCTTAGAGACATCTGGACCGACGAGGTGGTAGTGCTCGACAGAGTCGTGGATGTCAACATCACGCGAATACGGCAGAAAATCGGAAGCTACGGAAAAAACATAGTGACGCGTTCGGGCTACGGATACGGCTTCATCGAATAAACAGAAATCTCCGCAGCATCTTTCCCTTGACCGATTAAATGTTGTTTAAGAGATGTGGAATTTCAATTAATTTCGTATATTTGCAGTCTGAACCCGAATTCCACTATTTTAGACGCTGTCAAAAGCAACTTCATAAAGACAACAGATATGAGACTGAGACACATCATCGCAGGCATCCTGACAATACTGGCTACATTCGCCAACGCGCAGACCTCAGAAAAGCCGCAAAGGATTTTCATCATCGAGGGATTGTTTTTCAATGAGCTGCCCGCGGACAGGGCCAAAATTCACAGTATGCTGTCGCTACGCACAGCCAACGGCATAAAAGCGACCGGACTGATATTGACACAACCTCTATCGGACGAAGCGAGAAATATGGCCGTGCCACAGGCCACAATCCCGGAGGCTGACATATTGCTTGAGATGTATGACGAGAGAGTGGAGCAGATGAAACGTTCTTTCTCATCGCAGACTGAGACGCTCGAACGGGGCGAAAGATTCCCGGATTTCAAAGCCACCGACATAGACGGCAGGATCTGGACAAACGCCGATGTGGCAGGGAAAGTAATGGTGCTCAACTGCTGGTTTACAGGATGCGGGCCTTGCCTCGCGGAAATGCCTGAGCTCTCGGAATGGAAAGACAGAATGCCCGATGTCATGTTTTTCTCATCCACATATGAGAAAGCCAGCACAGCTGCCCCGGTGCTTGAAAGGCGCGAATTCAACTGGATCCCTATCATCGGCGACAAGCAATTCAAGTATTATGTAGGCGTGAAAGGGTATCCCATGACCGTCGTAGTCGACAAGACCGGAATTATAAGGGAAGTGGAGTTCGGCACCTCCCCTGAAAAAAGGGAAAGACTCAGGCAGGCCATCGAATCCCTCCGGTGAACGGATCATCTTTCTCCTGAATCTAAAAGAATCCGTCCACTGTCTTTTCCCGGTTGGGAAAAGACAGTGGACCATATTATTATTCAGGGATTGCGGTATTGTTGGTCGTGGAATAGAGTCCGAGCATGTTGCCGACAAAACCACCGGCCACGTCGGTGGAAAGGATATCGCCTGATTGAGGAGAGCCGAGATCTGTGTAGTGACTGCCACCATCAAGACTGTAGGAAAACCTGTATTTATCGGCGTCAGCTGTCACCCTCAGGGTAATTTCACCATTGAAATCCAGAGGCCGGGAAGCTACTATCGAACTTTTTCCATCAGCAGTGCGCTGGAGCACAATGTAATCTTTCTTGTCAACACAAGTTACACCGAAAACATAGTTGTATTTGTTGCTCTGTATGCATGCCAATCCGGCCAGGTCTTTCTCGCCGCGAGGTTTATAGACCATATCTGCGGAGAATGAGAAATCATTATGGATCTGGCGTGTCCAAGCCGCGGACAGAGGTCGGTTATCAGCAATGTTGAACTCATTAGGAATAAGCTGCAAACCTTTTCCAGTCAATCTTGACACCTCCGACAATGGAGTACGGAGACCGAACCACCGATAGTCGAGGGTATCTGCAGTCAGATTGTCGTGATATCCAAAATTGCCCTGTGGCAGGAAACCATCCTCACCTCTCCGGGAAACGACACCTTCGGGAAGCTTGAGCTTAGACTCAATCGGTATCAGACCATTCTCAAATACGGGCCATGTGCCACTCCAGTCAACGGGCAGGATAAATGTTTCGCGGCCTATGACCGTACGGCCATTGACATTAGGCCGGATTGCAAGGAAAACACCATACCATTTTCCATCGGGCCCCTGCACAATATCTGAATGGCCTGCCCAGTCTACCTTATCCTTTCTGGCAGGATCCAGATAACGCTGGGTGAGTACCGGATTCGACGGCGCCTCCACATAAGGCCCCTCAACATTGTCGCT
The DNA here is from genome assembly GCA_910588245.1 of uncultured Muribaculaceae bacterium. Lineage (GTDB taxonomy): Bacteria > Bacteroidota > Bacteroidia > Bacteroidales > Muribaculaceae > Lepagella. The sequence continues at coordinate 6,678 of CAJUQP010000036.1, forward strand.
CATGAAGACAACCTCACTGTGGGTGTCGCCAGTCCCTCCTTCGGCACACATCAGATAATATTTTCCATCTTTCTTATATATATGGGGGGCTTCTATCCAGAACGGTTTCTTATGGAACTTTGTGCCACCGTTGACAATTACGTGGTCTGGACCCACTACGAGGCAGTCGCGCTCCACATCATATTCCCACATACGGATCACGCGGTGTCCATCCCATAAAGGATAGCTCGGGGCGTCATTGTGAACTATGTATGCCTTGCCATTGTCGTCGAAAAAGAGCGACGGATCGATGCCACTGAATCCCAACCGTATCGGATCGCTCCAGGGACCTGCGGGATCCTTGGCCTTCACAACAAAGTTGCCATCGACAGTAGTTATCATATAGAATGTGTCGTTGGCCGGATTATAGCTTATTGCCGGAGCCATCATGCCCTGGCTTGTCCCACGGTCGGAAACATGGAGTTGCGAAGGCCGGTCGAGCACATGCCCGACCTGACGCCAGTTCACCAGATCTTTCGAGTGGAATATCGGCGCACCCGGCACCATGGCGAACGATGAGCACACAAGATAGTAGTCATCGCCCTTCCGGCAAATCGACGGATCTGGGTAACAACCTTGAAGCACGGGATTGTAGAACTCACCCTCTCCGAGAGGATTTTTCACAAACACACTGTCGACACCCGAATACTCCACATTTGAGAACACGGGCTTCCAAGATGGTTTCACATCCCCTTTCTTTCCTGCATCCACGCTTATCGGAAACATGGCCGCTATGACTGCTACCGAAATAAAACAAATAATAGACTTATGCATATTCTTATCATCTAACTTCAAAATTCACTTCTTAATCTCTGGATATTGATTTCTTACGGGAGTAAGGACGAATGAGAAATCATAATCCTTGTATTCAACCATGGCTTCCTTTGAAGGAATAGCACCCCAGCTGTCGATCAAGGCCTGCCCCATCTGTACCTTGTCTATGAGAAGATTCGTGACGTCCTGCTTGTCGACCAGATGAGAATGATGATTTTCCTTTTGTCCTCCTGCGTCAAGCGATTCGATGGAATAATGCAGTGCTGAAGCGGAGAATGGGATTTCCGAATCGATTCTCAGACCTCGACCGATAGCGTCAAGGAGAGTAAGATGACGAATATCAGTTTTGGTACCGTTTTCCTGCGACTTCACATATGGATGGAACTGCTCATCTACACTCTGGCTGTAGATTCCAAGACGAGACGCAGTGTTGCGGTTAGAGTAATTCTCCCAAGGGCCACGTCCGTAATACACCATCCTCTCATAAGACGCCGGCATAGGCATCTGCATTCCGAAACGGAACATCGGGGATACCCTCGCCTCACTGTCGGCCTTCATCGATTCCGTAACCCTAACTACTCCCTCAGGATTGATCACATACCTGAGAGTGAGCACGGCTTTAACATTTCTGATATCATATTTGGCAGTAATCACTGCACATCCACCGCTTTCTTCCGATTCAATGCCCACAAGACGTATATCCGGATTCTTCCACCCCGCATATTTCTTATCAAGTTTGGCACCATAATCGTCAGCAGTAGGAGCTCGCCAGAAATTTGGAGTAAGGTATGCACCTTTCTTTAGAAAACTCTTTCCGCCTACGGTATACATATCCATATATCCGTTTGATTTTCTGAAACGAACGACAAAATCATCACCCTCTACAATTATATGCGTGGTATTATCGCTATAAATTTCCGGCATCTTTCCTGTTGTATTTGCCAATGCTTCACGGCTTTTCATCGCCACATGCTTAGGTGCGGCAGAAGCAACTTCCATCTGGGAGGAAGCCACAACCTGACCAGGATCGACCACGCCCTCCTTATTGTTCTGAATAAAATCAACATTCAGGAGCCATTCAGCCCCGTCACTCAGGTCAACGTTACCATAGTCAATCCTTACAATGGCACTCTCCTGAGGAGCTACATCCGGGGTCTTCTCCACTCCTCCGGCTATCACTTCACCGTCTCTGAGCAATGTCCATTCCATATTGTAAGCGGATAAGTCGCGGAAAAAGTTTTCGTTATATACTTTAATCTCACCGTTCCTGATATCGGAAGGAGTAGCCCATATATTCTGATAAAAATATCTTACCTCGTAAGCCGATGGATTCGGGCGTCTGTCGGGATTAAATATTCCGTTGACACTATAGTCATAATCGCCAGCGGGAAAAGCTCCGAAATCACCGTCAAAGCCGAAATACATACGACCGCGACTATCATAAACGCGTGGCGACTGGTCAGAAAAATCCCAGATGAAACCACCCTGATATTTCGGATATTTACGGATCATTTCCCAATATTTACCGAAATCTCCAAGGGCGTTGCCCATAGCGTGGGCATACTCACACATTATGAAAGGCTTTTTCTTATCAGGGTTCTCGCAATAAGCAAGTGCTCTCTCAAACGTAGGATACATGGGGCAATAGACATCGGTATTCGAACCCGTATCGTAGGCCTGCTCGAAATGAATGAAACGGCCCGGATCCTCTTTCTTTATCCATTCATAGCATGCAGTGAAATTATCACCGTCGCCACATTCGTTGCCCATCGACCACAGGATGATGGAGGGATGGTTAAAGTTGCGAGCCACATTACGCATGTTGCGCTCAAGATGGGCTTTCCGATAGGAGAGGGCATGAGCAAGCGATTTCTCCTTGAATCCCATACCATGTGACTCAAGATTCGCCTCTGCCACGAGATAAAGTCCGTATTTATCACAAAGTTCATACCAATATGGATCATCGGGATAATGGCATGTACGCACGGCGTTTATGTTGAAGGCTTTTATCAGACGAACATCCTGCTCCATACGTTCGCGCGACACCACATAGCCACCGTCAGGATCCATCTCGTGGCGATTGACACCCTTTATCAGGATCGGCTGTCCGTTGACCAAAAGCTGAGAATCCTTTATCTCTATCTTGCGGAATCCCGTCTTCACGGGGATGACCTCCGAGGGTTTACCATTGGGGTCGTAAGTTGTTGCAACAAGTGTATAAAGAGCAGGGGTTTCAGCAGTCCATTTATCAGGAGACTTCACATCGAAAACCGTATTCAGCTTGCCACGCCCCTTAATTTGTTTGCTGTCTATCTTTTTCCCGGCGGGATCGTAAAGATCAAGATCTACAGTCACATTCCCTTTTGTAGTGATCGAGACATCGAGCGATCCATCACAGTAAGCGTTGTCGAGGTTGCCCGTGGTGCGTATGTCCTCGATACGGTTTTTATCGCGGGCATACAGGAAACAGTCTCTCGCGACACCGTGATAACGGAAATAGTCCTGATCCTCGAGATAACTTCCGTCACACCATCTGAAAACCTGAAACGCTATCAGATTCTCGCGACCAGGCCGCACATAGGGAGTAAGATCAAACTCCGCGGCAAGCTTGCTGTCTTCGCTATACCCCACGTAACGGCCATTGACCCAAAGATACATGTTGGACGAGACAGCGCCGAAACTGGCTATGATGTCCTTCCCCTCCCATTCCGCGGGAATGACAAAGCTATTCCTATAGGAACCCACATAATTATGCTTATCGGGAACAAGCGGAGGAGTAGTACTGGTTCTGCCATAATATTGCTTCCAGTCATATCCCTCACCGGAATAAAGGATCTCTCCGTAGCCTTTGAGCTCCCACATGGCCGGAACCTCTATTTTATCCCAGCCTTTGTCATTGTAATCGGTGCGCCAGAATCCGTCGGGTCTGGCATCGGAGTTACCGACCCAGTTGAAATTCCACCTGCCGTTGAGCGACATGAAATTTTCCGATACTTCTTTGTCACCTTTAAGGGCCGCCTCCCTTCCCTCATATGCGAAATAATCAGTATGCATCGGAAGGCGGTTGTGTTGGTTTATCTCCGGATCTCGCCATTCATTCATCGTCTGCGCCAGGCAGCACAATCCGCATGAAAACGAAAACAGAAACGTATTGACTCTTTTCATTGATATAGGTTTTTAGTTCATGCCACAAAATTATAGCGCAAACCGGACAACCTATGAGTCAATCCGTATGTCCCGATTAGTCAATCCGTATCATCAACATTAAATATCAATCATTTATACAAATTATCCTATTCATCTCGGTCGGAATCCACATTCTGCGTCTTCTCCTTATTTTCTTTATTTTCCTCCCTGTAGCAAGTCGGCGTCATTCCGAATTTCTCTTTGAAATACTTGTTGAAATATTTCATCGAACCGAAACCCACCATCGAACTTATCTCCGATACATTTAGTTGAGTGGTGCTCAGCAGACGCGAAGCCTGGCTAAGACGGATCTCCCTTATGAACATAGCCGGCGTGCGCCCGGTCTCATCCTGAATTATCCGGTAGAGCTTCGCACGACTCACGCTTACGTCGCGGCTCAGCGCGTCGATGGAATAGCCGGAATCGGAGATATTCTTCTCAATACATTCAATCACATCTCTCATAACCCGGCTTTCATCCGGGGCGGATGAGACAGCTCGCATCTCACGGATCTCTATAGCACGAACAGGATGACTTTCGCGCATTCTGCGAAGAGCCTCACGGAACCTGTCTTTTATCTGCCTTTTATACGCATATACCCGCACACACCCGCAGACAACTCCAAGCGACAGAATACACCAAAGCAATATCGCCCACCATCTCACATACCACGGCGACGATATCACGATTTCCAACCCTGACTGCACGTCACTCCAGCTTCCGTCCCAATCAAGACTGCGCACCTCGAATATGTAGTGTCCGGGAGGCACATTCGTATAAGTAGCCTCACGCGCCGCGCCCAAATCACGCCATTCCTTATCGAATCCGTCAAGACGGCAGGAGTATGCCATCTTGCCAGGCGAGACGAGTTCGGGCTGGGAGAAACATATAGTAAAGAAATTGTCGCCATGCGGAAGCTTCACGGCAGATTCTTTCCCGGCAACCGGCATAATCTGGCCCGAGTGAAGGAGGTTAAGCGAATTTATATGTATAGGCTTCACAGAGCCATATTCCATCATCTCAGGCCGGATCTCCACCACTCCCTGGGTGGTGCCGAAATATATCCTGTCGTCGTCCATGGCATATGAACCGCTCAGGAACTGCACCGAACTCAGGCCATCCTCTTTTCCATAGCGGGCGAAAGACTTCTTAAGGGAATTGTAGCGAAACAGTCCGTTGTCGGTAGCCACCCACATATCCCCTTTTCTATCCTCGACCACCGACATGACATTGCATGCGCCGAGACCTTCGACACGCCGGGCCTTCTCAAACGGCTCCCCGGCACGCGACATATACAATCCGTCATTATGTATGCCCAACCACTTGTTCCTATGCGAGTCGACATACACGAACCATATGGCGTCAGACGGCATACCTGATGCAACATCGTGGTGGGATTTTACTTTCATCGTGGCCATGTCGATGACGTATATACCTTTGTCGCTTGTTGTCACCCAGGCTTCATCTCCGACAAACCTCACACCTTTCCCCCACACATTCTGCATTCCGCCGATACTACTGAATTCTCCCGTGGATTTTCCAAATACGGTCACGTTTCTTCCTATGATCCATATGCGATCCATCCCATCATCGGCAATGCACCAGATACTCTCTCCCTTGAAAGGATATGACCGGAACGTAGACGTACGGAGATCAAATCTCGACAAACCATCGGAATAACACCCAAGCCAGAGTGAACCATCATCTTCGATAATGGAGAGGACCGCGTCGCCGGCTATGCCCCCTGCGCTTTTTCTAAAGTTGGTTTTCCGCCCCGTGCGCAAATCGATCCTGTCCATTCCCGCGCCATCGGTGCCGACGTAGAGCACAGAGTCGCTGACGGCTAATGCTGTGGCCAGCCGGTTAGACAGTCCTTCCTTCACCTGCAGCGCCGATATCCATACGAAACGTGGTGAATACAGATTGAGCCCGTAGCGGTAAGTGCCGATCCAAAGATTCCCATCACTGTCGCCGAACGCCGCTGTTATCACATCGCCACTTATGTCGCTACAGGAAGTGTCGTACACCTCCCGACGTCCATCTTTGCCGGCCACCGTTAGGCCGTCGCCATTGCAGCCGAACAAGACATTTCCATCATAACCGGATGTCAGGTCGGGCCGCGGCAAACTGCCGGCATCAATTGCCGAGATACGATTGTCGGGCGATATGCGGAATGCCTCCATCTCTCCGGTAAACCCGTATGCCACATACGCAGTCTGTCTATTTTCGTCGAAATAAAGGTCAAGACTCATCTCAGGAACCTTGGCCTGCGACCTTGAGACGACGGTGCAGCCTGAAGGATCGATCAGGCAGAGTCCGTCGCGGCCATGGGCAAGTATATATTTATCGTAATATGGGCAGAAGGAATACCACTCCCCTTCTCCGGCACATATCTCTTCATACATGATCCCCCCGGATCTTCTGTAGATTCTTCTGTCTCTGCCCAGGACATATACCACTCCTCCAACCTTGATCATCCCCTTGACCGGCTGGCGGAATGCGGCGCGGCGCCCCTTCCCTGTGCTCGCGATCGAACATTGGGAGAATTCGGAGCTACGCCTGTCGAAGACCAGAAGTCCGCGCGCACTTCCTATCCAAATGCTGTCGCCGTCGGTAAGCAGAGAGTTAATATCATTGGACGCCTCATAGGCAGGATTGCCCGGCATGTATCTATAGTTGACGAAAGCCGAGCCGTCGAAACGGGAGAGGCCGTTGCGTGTGCCTATCCATATGTAGCCGTCGTTGTCCTGACCGATGCATCTAACGGAATTATCTGCCAGACCATCGGCTACGTCAAACGACCGGAAACGGTAGCGCGCATAGGCGTCGCCTCCTGCCACCGCCAACAGTAGCGCCAAGAAAACAAAAGAAAGGATCCACAGTCTTTTATACATCTGAAAACCGAATCGTAGATTAGTAAGGATTACAGATGCAAAATTACCTAAATCTTTCAGAAAACCATAATTTGAGAAAATATTATTTCCATTCACGACCAAGCGGCGACGCGAGAGCATACAGGACTGTCCGGCATTCGTAAAAACAGTGACTTGCCGCGGATGCTCGGGAATATCATCCCGTAGTCCATTATCAATGGCTATCACCCCTATTTCCCTGTGCCGAATCTGGAAGTATCAACATCTGTATCTTTGGGCTTGAAACCATTGAATCGCCAAATAAATGTCAGCTTGAGATTGCGGGTCATGTCGTGAACTTTCATTCTGTAATCTTGACCGGCATGGTTGATTGTCATCGTGGGAGACCATTTATTGAATATGTCGTCCGCCTTGAGATCCAGTTCGCAGCATCCCTTTTTTCCGAAGTGCCATTTGATGCCGGCATCAATCTTCCAAATATCGGAAAGGTCGGCTATTCCTTGCAGTGAAGGTGATATATAACTGAAATCGACAGACAACGATACAGGACAGTTCCGGCTAAACTTAAAAGAATTGCTGAGAGAACCATAGAAAACCCATTCGCTGTTGTCAAAACTTATGTCATGGAAATTATCGGCTTTTTCCCGCTGATTGAACAGGTTGGCTGTGGCTGTCGCATTCCAGATATAACCTACACCGAATGGAGCGTGGAGATTAAGCCCGGCAACCCGTTTGTAATTCATATTAATTGTCTGATAAATAAGATTGAGGGCATCCGGAGACTGATATGGCAGCTGCACAGTGGCTTTGTCGCCATACTGAAAATAGAGGGTCGCGACATATTTCTGATTCAATATGTAGTTGAATTGTGCATCATACTGGATATAAGGCTGTAGCTCAGGATTGCCAATTACAATTGAGTAATCGTTGATGTGGCTTGTCCCGCCATGAAGTTCCCAATATGAAGGATAGATACGTTGGGTGCTGAGATTAAACTGGAATATGCTTTTCGGTGTCTTGTAGTAAGTTGCTCCGAGTTGAGGAATGAAATTCCAGTTGTGCTGATACTTATTGTGATAATACTCGCCCTTTGCCGAAACATTGAACGATAGTCCCCAATCAAATGACCGTTGTGTACCGGCATAGAAACTTGCCACATCCTCGTTGAGATAATCATCGAAATCTGGATTGGAGGACAATGCATAATGTTGCGAACTATGGTCTTTCGAGTGCTGATATTCCGCACCATAGTTCAGTTGCCATTTACCAATCTGATGCTGTTGGTCGAGATATACATGCCAGCGGTTTATCTCCTGACGGTTTTCGGAGCCAAGAAGATAATCGGCATCCTTAAACAATGTCTGGGAACGATTCTCGGAATAGCGGGCATAGTCACCGCCGACAGTCATTCCGAATAGTGCTGTGTAACGCAGGGCAATGTTATGATAGCCAACAGGCGACAGCATGTTATAGGCATTCGTATAGTTGCCCAATGTCCCTGAAGATAGATTCCGATTTTTTGAATCTGATGTTATCTGACCGTTGTAAGTAAGTTTGAGGGTTTTCCAAGTGGCCGATGCAAATATGGTATTACTCCAGTTCTGACCGATACGTCGCATATCATCCTCAATCATAGTTCGCTTACCATCATGCAAATGATTCGACCATGTTTCCTCGCGGCTCCACGATTTACTGCGCGTCAGCCCATAGTTTAAATCAAAAGTCCAGTCCTTTATAGCGTATGTGGCTGCAAGCACACCGCCATACGAACCATAGTGGGCCTGATTGTATCCGGCTCTCACCTGACCTTGCAGGCCATCAAGAGGGGAGGGAGTTTTAAGTATAACATTGATGACCGCCCCATTCACATGATACTTTGCCGGAGCGGAATACATCACCTCCACATTCTTCATCCTGTCGACAGGAGTGGTATACAAGAGCTGATAAAGATTCTGGAGCGGCATATCGGTCGGTTCGCCATTTAGAATAATGGTGACGTCGGATGCTCCGGTCAGACCTATCATACCGTTGTTGTTCGTCACTCCGGGTAAATATCCGAGAGCCTCAAGTATGTTATTCACAGGTTTATCCTTTACAATTCCCGGGAGGTCGACTACCATAATGCCATCTTTGCCTCTGACCTGAGGTTTCTCTCCATTGACTACAACTTCATTGAGTTGCCGGGAAGACAGCGTATCAGAAAGTTCCGTCTGGGCATGAGCTGCCACGCAATGCAGGATTGTGATGAAAAGTAGGGCTTTTTTCATTGCAATATTGTTTTTTCTAATGCAAAATTACCTCCTTATACATCCAATGTCACCATAATCAACCTTATTTAGTCTTAAACGCTCCCTTATTTAGTCTTAAATCGAAATAAGCCTGACAGATTATATGACGGATTATTAGTAAATTTGCGGTGGATAACTTTTCCTACGGCATCGCACACGGGCCTACGGCCGACATGCGCCAAGGTTCCACACGCGATTGTAAAACTGCAGATATGAAACGCTTTAAGACAATATCGGTTACGTTCATCATTGTAATTGCGGTCATTTTCGGCTGCAATGTCTATTATCTCATATCCCTTTACGGTTCTATAAAAGCCAATGTGGAAAGAGATGTGATGACAGCATTGGCAGACGCCGACATTGATGATATGTGGGAGCGTTCCGACCGAGCGAATCGCGCAGCAATGGCAGCTCGCCAGGCATATACCGAAAACGGCGATTCTATAATTGAAAATCAGCGCTCCGTATCGGGGATTAAAGATGAAGATGGGAATTTCATCACGACATCTAAAAATCAAGAAGGTGAGACAACTGTAAAGAAGAGACCATTGCGACGCGACCGGTCATATAGCAACCAGATGGTCAACGACATGAGTCAGCAGATGCATGAAGCGATGGACCCGTTTGTAGATTTCAATTTGTCAATCATGGACAGCATAGTCACAGAGCGTCTCGCCGACCGCCAAATATATCCTGATTTTGTCGCCGTGGAGGTGGTAGATTCAAAGGGTAATATCCTTAGAGGCAACACTCATGTCCCGAAGGACCACAGCTCAAACTATGATGTGTTCTCATTATGTTTCAATCCGGAATCGGGAATGTATTATCGCGCATATATGACATCACTAACCAGCCATATTGTTTCGAAAATGTCAGGCGTAATTATAACCGTTTTTCTTCTTTTAGTCGCGTTTACCCTGGCGTTTTGTTTCCTGTTTCGCACAGTGTCAAAGATGAGGACAATAGAAGAGATGAAAGATGATTTTGTCAGCAATATGACACATGAATTGAAAACTCCGATAGCGATAGCTTATTCTGCCAATGATGCCCTGCTCAATTACGACACCACCAATGATCCTCAGAAAAAACTGACATATCTAAATATTGCCAATAAACAACTTAAACGGCTCGGAGAACTGGTAGAGAATATTCTTGCCATGAGCATGGAACGGCGAAAAACCATGAAGCTCAAACCGGAGACAGTTCCACTGCTGCCGTTTGTGGAGGAAATCGCGGCAGCTCAACGCATGAGAGGCGAAAAGGAGATTGCGATCAATGTGGAAGTAGATGAGGGTGTTTCGATAAAAGCAGACACGACACATCTGTCAAATATTCTGAACAATTTGATCGACAATGCAATCAAATACTCCGGCGACAGCGTTGTCATAACCATAACCGGCAATGGGAAAGAAATATCTGTGGCAGACAACGGTCTCGGCATACCAGCCAAGTCCATACCATATTTATTCAACAAGTTTTACCGGGTGCCTCACGGCAACCTTCAGGAAGTTCGCGGTTATGGCATCGGGCTATATTATGTCAAGAGCATACTCGATAGAACAGGATGGTCGATTTCTGTAAAAAGCAAGGAAGGAGAAGGCTCGATATTCACAATTAAAACCGGCAATGATGGGCAGTAAGATATTATTTGTTGAGGATGAGGAAGACCTCACTCTGATTGTAACCGACACTCTACGCGGACAAGGTTATGACGTTATCACGGCAGCCGACGGTATAGAAGGGCTTGATAAATTCAAGGCAGAGGGCGCTGATATAGTCGTTGCCGATGTCATGATGCCTAAAATGGATGGCTTTACTATGGCGAAGGAGATAAGAAAGTTATCACCGGCAGTCCCCCTGCTCTTTCTCACAGCCAAAAGCACGATCGATGATGTTGAGCAGGGTTTTGAGATCGGAGCCAACGACTATCTCAAAAAGCCTTTTGAACTCCGCGAACTGATAGTGAGGATAAAAGCTCTTCTGAGAAGATACGGAACGAACCGTCATGAGGATGTAGAGTATCCGATTGGTGCCTACACGTTTAATGTGACAACCCAGACTCTGTCGTATGAAGATGAATCAACAGAACTGTCGCACTTCGAGGCTAAGATACTCGAACGACTCGCGGCAAACATCGGCAAAACGGTAGATGCATCCGAACTGATGATTGCCGTATGGCAGCGGGATGAACCAAGCAACCGCAACTCTCTCCACGGTTACATACATAAACTCCGCCGTGAATTGCGCCGGGATCGATCAATCTCCATCATAAACCAACGAGGCTTCGGATATATGCTTACGATCAGCAACTGACAAAATGCTGATAATACAAAAAAAGCAAGAGCTATGAATTATTGAAAAAACATTAAACAAAGAGGCTGCACCGGGAGCGCAGCCTCTTTCAGTTGCTTGTTTCAACCGCAGTTTTCAGCAGCGGAGGATAGGTTTTTCGGGAATAAGCCTCTGGGATAAATTATTTACCGAGCTTGCCATACTGCTCGTCGGAGACTGGCTCAAGCCATTCGTTGGAGGCGTTCTCGCCGGGTATGCCGAAAGCGAGATGCGCGAACCAGCTGTCGGCGGCGGCACCATGCCAATGCTTAACGTTAGCCGGGATGTGGATTACGGTTCCGGGGAGGATCTCGACCGCGGGTTTACCCTCTTCCTGATACCAGCCTCGGCCGGCAACACCTATAAGCATCTGCCCTCCCCCTTCAGTCGCCTTGTGGATATGCCAGTTGTTGCGGCATCCCGGCTCGAAAGTGACATTGGCGCAGTTCACCTGCTCGGTCGATACTGGTGCGAGATAACTGTTGCCTATGAAGTATTTCGCATAGGCTGTGTTGGGTTCGCCGATAGGGAAAATCATCTCCTGCTGGAAACGTTCTTTCTCTGTAGCCGCGTCATCGTCGGCCCAGACCTCCTTTGCGATCCTGAAGCCGGCCCAGGCGTTGGGCCATCCTGCATAGAAAGCGGCCTGCGTCAGTAGAGCCGCGATCTCCTTGCGGGTTATGCCGTGGCGCTTTCCCATCTCGAGATGGGAACGGAACGACGAATCGATCATACCTTTTCCGAGAAGTATGGAGATAGTCACCATGCTGTGATCATGAAGGCTGAGTGTGGAATCATTCCATACAGCCTCTCCGAAAAGGACATCATCGTTGAGCTCCGCGAATTTGGGAGCGAACTCTCCGAGGACCGTGCGTCCTGCCGTCTGTTTGATCTTGTTCTGAGCCATAATATTAAGATTCAATGTCATTAGCATCAATAATGCCGTCAGTATTCTTATTTTCATCATAACCTTAGATTTATCTTTTAAATTGACATTGCAAAACTAATCTATTTCCGGTAATAAGGATGTATCAAAAATACTGAAACTATTACCATTTTCAAATATCAGGCAACAGGCAGGTACTCTCTTTAATATGAAGGTCGCGGGGCGCCTGATTCTATAATATGGGAATGCAAATGATAAGGAATGTAATAACTTCCCCGTCACATACGTTATCCTTAATATACAGTTAAAATCAAATCCAACCAATGATATCATGACAAAATTGCGTCTTATCTATGTATTGATGCTCCTGGCTCCCCTTTTCGCGGGAGCACAGACAAAACAGCCCCTTGTCAACGGAGAACAATGGCTTGACACTGCCGGCAACCCATTGAACGCGCATGGAGCCGGCATGTTATATCATGACGGCAAGTATTATCTCTACGGAGAATACAAGAAAGGAAAGACAATACTTCCGGAATGGGCCACATGGGAATGCTACCGCACGGACGTGACAGGCGTGAGCTGCTATTCCTCCCCCGATCTGGAGAACTGGACTTTCGAGGGGATCGTGCTCCCGGCGGTGCCCGACGATCCGGATCATGACCTGCATCCGTCGAAAGTGCTCGAGCGCCCGAAAGTGGTCTACAACACCAAGACCGGCAAATTCGTGATGTGGGCGCATGTGGAGAGTGCAGACTACAGTAAGGCTGCCGCTGGCGTAGCCATAAGCGACTCCCCCACCGGGCCCTTCACGTATATCGGTTCTTTCCGTCCTAACGATGCCATGAGCCGCGACCAGACGGTCTTTGTCGACGACGACGGAAAAGCATACCAGTTCGCATCTTCCGAGAACAACCAGACACTCTACATAAACGAACTGACCGACGACTATCTGCGCCCCACAGGCCGCTTCACCCGCAATTTTATAGGCCAGAGCCGGGAAGCACCCGCGGTATTCAAGAAAGACGGCAAATACTACATGCTTTCCTCGGGTTGCACCGGATGGGATCCCAACCAGGCTGAACTCGCCGTGGCCGATTCGATAATGGGAGAATGGAAAGTCTTGGGTAACCCGTGCACAGGCAAGGACGCCGACAAGACATTCTATGCGCAGAGCACCTACGTGCAGCCTGTAATCGGAAAGAAAAACTGCTACATAGCCATGTTCGACCGCTGGAACAAGAAAGATCTTGAGAATTCACGCTACGTGTGGCTCCCGATCTCGTTCGACAATGGCACCATCACAATACCCTGGCGCGAAAGCTGGTCGCCTGCCGACCTCTGACCGCTTCTTCATTAAAGCTAAAGCAGCCGACTGAATCGCTTATATCCTATTCAGTCGGCTGCTTCCTCTTTATGCTTAGTCTTTAGATAATATTCACCTCTTCAGATAGTGAGACTTGAAATGTTAAAAAAATGAAAGCTATTGGGTTTTAGTTACAACTTATTGCTTACTCTTATTAGTTTCATAAATATTTTGTCTAATTTTGCCTGATGAAAGTCTTACGCCGTGCAAGGCTCTCAGAATCTTCCATCCCGAAAAACAATCAGTCATGAACCACCTGCTGAAATCCATATTCCTATTGCTGGCTGCCTCCATCGCTCCGTCGGCGCAAGCCGACGCCCTCACAGGCGCATGGCGCGGCGAACTGACACTCGGTCAGCATAAATTGCCACTCGTATTCAACTTCTCGGAACCGACCACCGGAAATACCGCATGCACCATCGATTCACCATCTCAGGGAGCAAAAGGTATCGCTACCAACGTGACTTTCTGTTCTCAGGATTCCATTGCCTTGGAATGCGCGGCCATCGGAGCTTCCTTCTCCGGAAAGATCTCCTCAGGCTCAATCGCCGGAACATTCAGCCAGCGCGGATATTCCTTTCCTCTAAATCTTACGCCGGAGTCGCCTCTCGAGGATCGCCGTCCTCAGACACCGAAACCACCCTTTCCATACAATATTACTGACACTGTTTTCACTGCTCCTGATGGTGCCGTGATGAGTGCTACTCTTACAATGCCGGCCACTGCCACCGGAGGAAAAGTGCCGGCCATCGTGATGGTGACAGGAAGCGGGCCACAGAACCGCGACGAGGAGATCCTCGAACACCGGCCTTTTGCCGTGATCGCTGATTTCCTGGCCCGTAACGGTATCGCATCCCTAAGATATGACGACCGTGGCACAGGACGCTCCACCGGTGATTTCCACAATGCGACAACCCACACTTTCAAAGAGGACGCCGCTTCAGGCATCAGATTTCTCCGCACAATCCCCGGCATAGATAACGTCGGCGTACTTGGTCATTCCGAGGGTGGCACCATAGCCTTCATGCTCGGTGCTGAGAAGGCACCGGATTTCATAATATCGCTCGCCGGTATGTCGGTGCCGGGGAAGGAAACTCTGATCATGCAGAACGGAAGGGCTCTGGATAAAGCCGGCCTAAACGGTGATGACAAGAAAAACACGCTCACACTCATGGGAATAGTGTTCGACTCGATCGCAGCGCAACACCGTCAGGGAATCTCCACGCCTATCGACGTCGACTCAATCTGCCGGGCTTCAGGTGCAAACGTACCGCCTCAGATCGTATCGTCGCTCAAGATGACAGCGACAACGCGCACGCCCTGGATCGACGCGTTCATTGACCTCGATCCAGGGGAGTATATCGGCAAGGTCAAATGCCCTATGCTCGCGATCAACGGCGACAAAGACACGCAGGTAGAGGCGTCGGCCAACATCTCCATCATTCGGAAAATGGCGCCACATGCCGAGACCGAAATTCTTCCCGGCCTCAACCACCTGATGCAGCACTGCGCCACAGGGGATGCCTCCGAATATGGAGAGATCCGCGAGACCATCGCCCCCGAAGCCCTCGATGCCATCCTCCGGTTCATAATCAAGACCACACAGAAGTGATCCATAAAATATCAGCCAGAATCTTGGCGTCAGTCCTTTTCCTTACGGTATGCCTCGCCGCGGACGCACAGACCCGCCAAGCCGTGGTGGTCGACTCATTGTCGCGCCGTCCCCTTCCCCGTGCCACGGTTTTCGACAGAGGTGGCAAAGCGATAGGGATAACCTCCGACAAAGGCATACTCCCGACAATTCCGGCTTACGCCTACCCCGTGACGGTAAGGTATCTTGGCTATCATCCTCACGTCATATCCTCGCCGGCCGCAGGTGAGATAGCAATGAGGGAAAACGCCTCCCGGCTGGCTGAGATCGTGGTGCGCCCCGGCAAACGGGAAATGCTGCACCTGCTCGCATATGTAAGGGAATATTCCACGTTCAGCTCCTATGGCGACACAGTGCGCCTGTTTCGCGAAAAGAACGTTGATTTCATGATCCCTGTCGGTAAGAAGACCAGATACAAAGGTTGGGCGTCGCCACGGTTGCTGAGGAGCAAATCTTACTACAGATTTACCGACTCCGCCGGCCTCGACAGCGTGAGCGACTATTTCTACGGGAATTTCTCCTGGACAGACTGGATAGGGATCGTGGCCAGGGAGAAGATACCGGCAGCACTGGCCGCCAAAGAGACCGGGACTGACACGGTCATGGGTCGAGTCAGTCCTGCGGCGGTATGGAGAAAAAAAGGAGAATCCATACGCCTCGATATCGATATCCTCTCCGACTCAACCTGCGGTAAATGGGTACCGTCGATTCCATGGACTCTTCTCGGTAACCTCGGATTCAACCGTCTGGAGGTCGGTTATCTTTTCGATGAGGTATATTCCGGCCAGGTGTCGGCAGATAATCTTTCGGCCATGTCAGCCTATATAGAATCGACAGGGAGAGGGGCCGCGCTCAACCGTTTTTTCCATAACGCCGGCACTGTCTATGTAGAAACCCATGCGGAAGTGTTCTTTATCGACAAGGAATACATCTCCGTAAAGGAGGCTCGCCGCTGGGAGAAGAAAAAGGAGGAACTTGAAGCAGACGAAGGAGAGATACTGACATCAGACGACATACCCCTTCCCGATGCCGCGACACTGGCGCTCATGGATCGTGTGGAGAGCATCGACCATACGGCCACCAGACTGAAGATCATACCTGACCAACGTCTGGTGGGTCGCAAAGACCTTTTCAAACCCAAGAAACGGGGGTTCCTGAAGTCGCTGAAATCCCTCATAATGTAGGGATCTCATCGGCCTCAGTCTTCGTATTCAGGCGCCGGATCGGGTGTGCGGAAAAATCCGCAGAGAAATCTCAGATTATCCTGCACGATTTTCTTCCCGTAGCGTTTCCCCTGGGATGCTGCCATACTGGCATCAGGCAGAAGCTTATTATCAGCAATATATACCGCTACATCGTCAGGAATGGTACAATTTGTTATCAACGCCAAAGACCGATCTTCAGCCACCTTCTTATCATAATACGGATTAGCCTTATCCTTAAAGCATTCTGTGTAATCTCTCAGCACCACCATGCCATCGGTCTCACTCAGGAATAACACGACGGGATCATTTGACTCAATTTCATTCCCATCATCCTTTTTCTGCGAGTATTTCAGCCCCGTTATCTCAGAGACTGCCCGAAGACCGGCGCAATAAAACACCTTACGGCCTCCGAAAACCTCTATCCTCTTCCTGACATGTTCAAGCATCTTTGTTGAGTTGTAGGTCATTTCCCGCAATCCATCCTCCTTGTCTATAACCTCTCCGGACACTGTACACAGACCATTCTGATACCATTCCTCACCGAATCTCACAATAGAGGCAAGAATCGTTTTCGCGGATTTGAAATCCATGCCGGGACCGAAGGAATTCTTCACGACATTATATTCCACTCCGTCCGGCGCTTTAAGTATAACATGCCCCCCTTTTATCTCCTTAACTTCAAAATCGGAAAACGGTATCACGTCAAGACGATCAAGCCTGCAGGCAAGATCCTCCAGACCTCTCTGGCGGCACATCTCCGCAATATACACCGACGGATGACATCCCAAGGGGCCGGAGTAAGGCTGCAAGGAGCGTGTGCATGTCACATTATAGAAGAAAACTCCCATATCGACATTCTGTAATTTGCCGGACGTGCTATTTGCTATATTTTCCGCCTCTGCAAGCATATCTTCGAATACATACGGCGCACTGGTCAGCTTGTTGAAGCAGACAAGCCATTTAGCAATATCACGCACCTCGAAAAAATCTCCTTTACGTAATACCTTGCGGATATAATCGTCTACTCTCTTCGCTTCCGGAGCTTTATCCACCGCCTCCACAAGTTCATCGTAAGCAATCTGTGCAAACCGCTCCACAGCCATACTGCCGGGGGAATACACTGTCTCATAAGTATGACCGATGCGGCAAAATGTCTGCCAGACAAGGAATTTGACATCCTCAATATTTATGTCGTCATCAAAATAGTCGGAATATTCGCAATCAAAGAAAGGGAGCTGTCTGCCGTACGTTTTCCTGTAGATGCTTCTTATCGCATTCCACACTCCGAATCCGCTGACAAAATCTTCCAAATATGCGGCAATAGTAAGGGAAACCTCCTTATAGACATCATACGACACTTCATCCGGGAGCCTGCATTCCATGACAAGGAGCATCTGCAGGGAGTTGGCAAACCGGGCGTAAAACTTGTCTGAGCCACACTTGATCATATTAGGATGGGTATTAGTCCAATCCTTCTCCGTCACGATAATCTCGTCGAGCAAGGCATTGATATCTTCATCGCTCATATCATCTAAAGAATCATCGAGATCATCATGGTCGTCGGGAAGAGGGGGCCACACCGGAAGATCCATTCCCGGCAAGACGGGTTTTGCGGAAGCCGCCGGAAGACCCGGCATTCCAGGTTTAATGTTATCGAATGGGTTTATTCTTTTCTTCATATCTATGGTTTTGATGAACAGAGAGAGAGGCCCTAACCCGCGGATAAGCGTAGCAATGCCTTTGATCCTATATAAACAACAAATTTAATATAAAAATTCTCCCCACCCCAATATTTACAAAAAAATTTACCCGGCAACATGTCAGACAGATGGTATTTGTGCAGTGATTACTGCGCAATGCGTTCATAATCGTCAATCTTACCCTTGACAATTCTGATACGTGTTTTCCCGGGCCAACCCATATCCGAATATTCAACGATATACCATCCGTCTTGCGCAAGCTCGATGCTGTGGATCACAGAAGCTCCATCCGAATCCGGTCTGGAATCCTGCGCCTCGGTTCGCAACGCATAAAAGGCATAACAAGTCCCATCCGGGCAATCGAATTCATAATCGGCCCGTAGTTTGTTAAGAGCATTAGCCGAGAAATACTTTTCAGGATTACTGGTTTCACCTTCTTCCGCATCTGTAGCGAATACGAATATGCGATACGCCGAATTTATAAGATATATATTATCAGCACTATCAGCAAGAAGACTCTCCCCGCCAGACGCCTTTATGGTAGTTTCTGCCGTAGTTCCACTTGGTGTAAATCCATAGGAAATATAGACTGCACACAGAATGACGGACAACATCGGGTTAAAAAGACCAGCAGGTTTCATATTTATAATCAGATTTTAAATTTAACGTGCTCTAACAGCAGCTTATTGTTTGTAGCGGCGACTATGACTTCCAATATATTGCACACCCACCAAGTTTCACGAATACACACTTACAGTATTTCCTGACGGTGTCGGGCGAGAGGCAGATTTTATCTGCTATTTCAGACATGGTATAGCCTTGAATCGAGAGCGTCAGCACCGATTTTTCGCCATCAGTGAGTGAGGGCATCCGCTTTTAAACCATCTGCGTGAAACAGTACTATATTCAAAGTATTCGGATGTGCCTGCCCGGTGCATCTCGATATGAAATGTATGGACACGAGCTTTCTAATCGTATTAAACGTAAAGATATGCTGAAATTGCAGTGGACATTCTATAACAATTCCGGAGCGCAGATGAATGCGGAATTTGGCACCTCAATGCACGAAGTACAACTCCCGGAAGGCTTCGATTTGATTGAAACTGATTATAAATGACGAGCTGAAATAGAAGTATTTTTGAACAGGAGTTTGCACCCGGTAAAAACGGATAATGCGTCATGCTGGGGGTGCATGGCGCATTATCCGGCTAATCCAATCAGTGCGGAGTCGAAGTCTTTATTACTTAGAAGTCGTACATTTGTACTTATAATGCACGACTTCTTAATCCCCATCAACGGATGAGCACGAAGCCTCCATTCTCAGGCATGCTCACCTTAAGACGGTCTTTCTTGATTTTTACATTCTTCACCGAGCCTTCAAGCGTCTTGCTGTCGGAATAGAGAGTCCCCTCCCCTTTGCCGTCGGGTATGAGATCGATCGTGAGTTCAACGGGTTGCTTCAGACCATTGACTCCGGCATAATACCACGTGTTGCCTTTTCTACGGGCGAGCACGACATACTTGCCAGGTTCGCCGGCGATATAGCGTACATCATCCCAGGTAGTCGGCACACCCTTCATGAAGTCTATAGCCCACTCCGGAGCGTCACTGAGGTTGTTGGGAGCAAGAGCGAAATGCTGCACGCCACTCTGATAAAGCACCGCAGTGGCCAGAGAGAAGACATCCGACGTGCGCTTCACATTGCCGCCCGGAGTATTGGTGGCGTTCCAGTATCTGTTGAGGGCGCTTCCTCCGAAGTCCATGCTTCCGACCGTGTTGCGCACGAAAGGATGGATTGTGGCGTCGTAAGCCTCGCGGTCGCAACGACCCTGGCTGAAATGCAGGTTCTCGCTCGCCAGCACAGCCTCGCTCGAGGCATAGTTGGGATACATACGCTCCCAGCCGCGGGGAAGAGTGCAGCCGTGGAATATCACCATGATGCCATAATCGTTGGCATCGGTGAGGATATCTTCATAAAGGCGCATCATCTCCTGCTTGTCGCCTCCGAAGAAATCGACCTTTATCCCCTTGATGCCATTCTTCCGCATCCAGTCCATCTCGGCGCGGCGCTTACGCGAGTTGTCCATGATGCCGCGCGGGCCCTGCGGAGCGTCGTTCCAGTAGCCGTTGGAGTTATACCACAGATAAAGGTCCACACCCTTGCCACGGCCATATTCCGCCAGCTCACCGATCTTGTCGTAACCGATCTGGGTGTCCCAGAGTGCGTCGACAAGCACTGTCCCGTAGCCCATCGCGGAAGCGAAGTCGATATATCTCTTCTGCTCGTCGAAATTACAGCTCGGATCCATTTTCATGATCCAGCTCCAGGTTCCTTTCGTATATTCATAATCTTTCGATGCCTTGTATTTAGGGGAAACCACATCGAAAGGAACGGTTGTCTCCACGATAGGAGCGAGATCCTCGCCTACGGTTATCGTACGCCAGGGTGTCTCTGACGGAAGAGCCAGTCCCGGCTTTTCCGAACCAAGACCGTTCATCTCCCCCTTCTGTGGATAACCCACACGGTAAGCTCCACGATCCGGATCCCATACAAGACGCGAGGCGCAATACCCTCCGTCGACGCCTGTCTCCGACACGAGCGCCCATCCCTGGTCGCCTACCTTGAAAAGACACGGGAAAGTATAGCCCTCACCATAACCGTTGCGGCCATAGGCCTCCCCTACCTCATAATCCGTCTCATAGCTCGGAGCCGTACGTGCGAAACCACCCATAGGATGACTTTGCGGACACATGTAGACAGTCGTGCCCTCCGGGAAACGGAACGACGTGCCCTCCTCCTCTATCACAGCGGCGAGTTTGTCGCCCTGCGGATAAATCCTGTAGCGCATAGCCACATCGTGGTCGCCAACCTGCAGGATGAGGTCGAATGCGCGCTTTCCATCTTTTGTGAAGGAATATGTGCGGCGGTTGGCCTTATAATCGACATGGCTGCGCTTGATATTGGGAAGAGAATAGCTGTCGGCCACAGCCTCAGGAGCCGCTGCCTCCGAGAGAGTCAGCCCACGGGTAAAGTCGCCGGTGTCGGAAACATACCCCAGTGGTGAAGACACAATGAAATCCTTTCCGGCGTAGCTCACGCTATATTCGGGACGGCCGTCGTTGACAGTCACGTCTACCTTAAGCCTCCCGTCAGGCCCGGTCAACGGTTCCGGTGCTGACGCCCACACACACGATGCGGAACCCATGAGAAGGGCTCCCGCGAAGAAATATCTGCGAAAATCTGCAGCGCTTACATTCATAATTATCAGGTTATAGAATTGCACTGCAAAATTATAGAAAAAACGAGCTTCACCAATGTGAAAATCACTCAAACACCCCCCTGATCCGTCACATATACCGACGTGACAGACCTTAATGACCCGTTTTCGTCAGGTCCGGGAACACAGAGACCGTCAGACAGTCTTTCCTTCGATCTCATTGAGGTCGATGATCTTATGAAGTATGGCGAATATGGTAAGACCGGCGGAGGAATGTATGTTGAGCTTCGCGCTGAGATTCTTGCGATAGGTAGTGACAGTATGGAATGACAGACATAGCCTGTCGGCGATCTCCTTGTTCGACAGACCATGGGCAACAAGGGCTATTATCTCCTTCTCCCGGTCGCTGAGAGTCTCGACGCGGCTCCTCGACTCCTCCCTTTCATGCCTGCATGCAATACGCCCCGAACGCTGTATCCTCGAGCTTCTCTCAAGCTGCTCAACAGCAGGCACGAGAAGACGGTTCTCGATCTCGCAGTGCGAGAGCAGGTCGTCGCCACACGATATGATATTGAAGAGGGCCGTGTTGAGCGCACGGGTATTGGGGAGCGAATAATGCTACAGGAAAAGATCCTTGAGTTCGTTGAGCTTCTCGACCATACTGTCATGTTTGCTTGCGAAATCACGTATGGTAAATTTCTCGTCGCATTCCCCCTTGAGAAGCTTGTCAACATAAGGGAAAATCACAGAATCCTCATATTCCATGTGGCTCCTCACTTCCTCCATATATTCGTCGAAGAAACGTACAGTCAGCATCGCCACATTGCCGAGCTGGGGCAGCACCACCCCCTTCACGAGAGTTTCCCGGATGCGTGGAAGTGTGAAGTCCAAAATGTAGGAGTGGGCCTCCCTGAGATATGCCACCAGAGCGGGGAGACTCACCCTGAAATCTTCATAACGCCGTCCGGATATCAGATTGGCCACCGCAAGAAATGTCTGCGGATCAACATCGATATCCTCACATACATCCTTTATCGTGCTGTTGCCGAATCCGAAGGGTATCCTGAATCTATTCAGCACCAGAAGCAGGTTGCTGTCACCCTCCAGTATATCACGTACACGGTCATCTGCCTCATATCTCGCGTTTCTATCTGCCATGTCCTTATTTTGGAATTTTGTGATGCAAAATTACAACTATTTATCCTATTTTGCCATACCTAAAAATAGGATATTTCCTGCAGATGATGCCGAAGTTGTGACGACACTTTTTGACACCCGGTTGCACGATGCATGAATTAACTTTGCAATCAAAACAACTGTAACCGGAACGACAATGCACAGAATTTTCCATACCATGGTGCTCACATGCGCCCTTATCCTCCCCTCCTGCCACAGTGATCATGACGGCCATGACCATGCCGCCGAAGGTCATGACCATGCCGCCGAACCGGCCGACCACGCCCATACGTCGGAAGAATCGGGAAAGGAGGGCGATACCCATAGCCCGGATGAGATCATATTTCCCGCGGAGAAGGCCAAAGCCGCGGGAGTCGTCACCTCCACAGTAAACCCGGGTCCATTCTCCGGAGTGGTCCATGTAAGCGGGAAAGTGATGCCGGCATCCGGCGAGGAAGCCACGCTCTCAGCCACGGCAGCCGGTATCGTCACCCTCAACCGCAGTGTGACGGAGGGAGCGCAGATCGGTAAAGGGACACCCGTCTTCACCATATCTACTTCGGCGATGCCTCAGGGAGATGTGACACGACGCGCCACCGTGGAGCTTGAGAACGCCCGCAGACAATACGAGAGGGCCGAGAAGCTTATCGCCGACAAGTTGATCACCCGAAAGGAATATGATGATGCCAAGTCGGCCTACGAGACGGCGCGCATAGCCGGAGAGGCCGTGGCCGCGGGATCGGGACGCCGAGGCATTTCAGTGGTGGCCCCGATCGGAGGATTCGTGAAGGAATGTCTTGTGAAAGACGGAGATTTCGTAGATGTGGGACAGCCAATGATGACCCTCTCGCAGAACCGCAAACTCTACCTGCGAGCCGAGGTGCCCGAGCGCGACTACCCCTTGCTCGGCAGGATCTCCTCGGCCAACTTCCGGACAGCCTACAGCGACAGCGTATACAGTCTTGCCGGAATGGGAGGACGTATCGTGGCCCTCGGGAAGACATCCGGATCAGGCGCCCCCTTCGTGCCGGTCACCTTCGAATTCGACAACATCGGCAGTCTGATTCCAGGTTCATATGCCGAGATCTACCTCCTGACCACCCCGCGCGAGAATGTGCTCTCCGTGCCGGTTCAGGCACTCACGGAGGAGCAGGGTGTTTTCTACGTATATATCCGCACTGAGAAAGACTGCTACCTGCGCAGGGAAGTGACCACCGGCGATTCCGACGGCCGCAGCATAGAGATAAAGAGCGGTCTGCGTCCCGGCGACGAGGTCGTGACCCAGGGGGCCGTCAACGTACGCCTGGCCTCAGCCTCAGCCACGATTCCGGCACATACCCACAACCATTAATCATCTCCAACCGACATGCTCGACAAAATCATACGATTCTCTCTCGACAACCGCCTGCTCGTGGCCGTAGCCGCCGTGCTCATAACCGTGGCCGGCATATATACCGTCAGCCGCACGGAGGTGGATGTCTTTCCCGATCTCAACGCTCCTACCGTAGTGGTCATGACAGAAGCCAACGGAATGGCCGCCGAAGAGGTGGAGCAGCTCGTCACTTTCCCCATCGAGACAGCCATGAACGGCGCGCCCGACGTCAGAAGGGTAAGATCCTCATCCACCAATGGTTTCTCCGTGGTGTGGGTGGAGTTCGACTGGGGCACCGACATATACCGCGACCGGCAGATAGTATCGGAGAAGCTTGCCACAGTCGCCGACGCACTGCCGGGCAACGTGAGCAGTCCGGTGATCGGCCCGCAGTCATCAATACTCGGAGAGTTGCTGATCGTCAGCCTCACAGCCGATTCCACATCGATGCGCGACCTGCGCACGATAGCCGACTGGCACATCCGTCCGCGTCTCCTTTCCACCGGTGGCGTGGCACAGGTTTCCGTCATCGGCGGTGATCTCAAGGAATACCAGATACTACTCGATCCCGGCAAGATGCGCCACTATAACGTTACCCTGCAAGAAGTGCTCGACGTGGCCCGCGACATGAACCGCAACACGAGCGGTGGCGTCCTGTATCAGTATGGCAACGAATATATAGTGCGCGGGGCCATGCCATCCGATGCCATAGGCCATATCTCGGAGTCTGTGGTCAAGAATATCGACGGATATCCCGTCACTCTCGCCGATATTGCGGAAATAACAGTAGGCGCCCAGAGTCCGAAACTTGGACTGGCCTCTGAAAAAGGGAAACCGGCGGTACTGCTCACGGTCACGAAACAACCGGCCACCGGCACCATCGAACTTACTGAAAAGCTTGAGGAAGCCCTGACCGATCTGCAGAAGACACTCCCGGCAGACGTGCACGTATCCACTGACATCTTCCGTCAGGCCGATTTCATCGAGAGTTCCATAAGCAACGTGAAGACATCGCTATGGGAAGGCGCCTTATTCGTTGTGGTGATCCTTTTCCTCTTCCTCGCGAACGTTCGCACGACAGTGATATCGGTAATCACCATCCCGCTCTCCCTGCTCGTGTCGCTGCTCGTGCTACATCTTCTCGGTCAGACCATCAACACCATGAGTCTCGGTGGCATGGCGATAGCCATCGGTTCGCTCGTAGACGACGCCATAGTCGATGTGGAGAATGTCTGGAAAAAACTCCGGGAAAACCGCATGCGTCCCGAGGCGGAAAGGCTCCACCCCATGCGGGTCATATTCGAAGCCTCGCGCGAAGTGCGTATGCCGATCCTCAACTCCACGCTCATCATCGTGGCCAGTTTCCTCCCCCTCTTCTTCCTACAGGGTATGGAGGGGCGTATGCTCATACCTCTCGGCATAGCCTTCATCGTGGCCCTTTTCGCCTCAACTGTAGTTGCGCTGACACTCACGCCTGTGCTCTGCAGCTGGCTCCTCGCGGGGAAAAGCCTTGAAAAGGCCGTGCCTAAGGAGTCGGCAGTGACCGTATGGCTGAAGAACCGCTATCGTTCGGCGCTCCTGTGGGTACTGGCCCGCAGACGTGCAGTGCTCGCCGCCACAGGGGTGCTCTTCATCGCCGCATTGGGGCTCTTCTTCACACTCGGCCATAGTTTCCTGCCTCCGTTCAACGAAGGATCGTTCACAATCAACGTAAGCTCACTTCCGGGCATTTCACTTGAGGAATCCGACAGGATAGGCCGACAGGCCGAGGAGATACTCCTGACAGTGCCGGAGATAAAGACCGTGGCCCGCAAGACAGGCCGTGCCGAACTCGACGAACACGCCCTTGGAGTCAACGTGTCGGAAATCGAAGCGCCTTTCGAACTTGAAAGCCGCAGCCACCAGGAATTGCTCGACGACATACGCCACCGTCTCTCCGTCATCGCAGGCGCCAACATCGAAATCGGACAGCCTGTTAGCCACCGTATCGACGCCATGCTCAGCGGCACTCAGGCGAACATCGCCATAAAGATATTCGGCAACGACCTCAACAAGCTATACTCCATCGGCAACAGCATCCGCAAAGAGATAGAGGATGTGGAAGGGATCGCCGACCTCAACGTGGAGCAGCAGATACAGCGCCCCGAGCTTAAGATAATCCCCCGGCCGCAGATGCTCGCCCGCTACGGCATATCGGAGCCGCAGTTCAACGAATTCATATCCGTCATGCTCGCCGGCGAGACAGTGTCGCAGGTCTATGAGGAAGACCGCAGCTTCAATCTCGTGGTACGCGCCGACGAGAAAAGCCGCCACACGGCCGAAGATATCCGCGGTATGCTCATCGACACGGCCGACGGACAGAAAGTGCCGCTTGCTGACGTAGCCGACGTGGTCTCAGCGTCCGGGCCCAACACCATCAACCGGGAAAACGTGAAACGTAAGATCGTGGTCTCCGCCAACACCTCGGGCCGCGATCTCGGAAGTGTGGTCGACGACATTCGCGAGAGGATTGGTAAAAACATCACGCTTCCCGAAGGCTATCATATAGAATATGGCGGACAGTTCGAGAGCGAACAGCAGGCCGGGCGCACGCTCCTTCTCACATCGCTGCTGAGCGTGGTGCTCATATTCCTTCTGCTTTACATGCAGTTTCGCAACGCCCTCGAGAGCGCTGTGATTCTCCTCAACCTCCCCTTCGCGCTCATCGGAGGCATATTCGTGCTTTGCCTCACCTCCGGAGAGATCAGCATCCCCGCGATCATCGGCTTCATATCCCTTTTCGGCATAGCCACACGCAACGGAATGCTCCTGATCACCCGCTACAACATGCTCCGTCAAGATGAAGGTCTCTCTGTGGCCGAGAGCATAGTGCGCGGATCGGTCGACCGCATGAACCCGATCCTCATGACCGCCCTGACCTCCGCGCTCGCCCTGATCCCACTCGCAGTGAGGGGCGACCTGCCGGGCAACGAGATACAGAGTCCCATGGCCGTAGTGATTCTCGGCGGACTCCTTTCCTCCATCCTCCTCAACGCTTTCATAATCCCGATAGTCTACGGATGGCTTTCCCGCAAGGAGGGATCGCCGGCCGGCATGACAACTGTCACCAACACACCTGAAGAATGAAAATACGTATAGCCATCACATCACTCGCACTGGCGCTGGCAACCACCGGCGCCGGAGCACGCGACATAACCTCCATACTCTCTGAAATAGAAAAAGGGAACCTGGAGTTGCAGACCTTGCGTCTTAGCAACCGGGCCGAAGATCTTGAGACGCGCTCGGCCAATACTCCCGAGCCACCATCTGTGGAATATTCCCCATTTTTCCATAGGGGAGCCTCCGGAGTGGCCAGCTCCGAGCTTGTCGTCTCGCAGGAATTCGATTTCCCCACACTCTATTCAGCAAGAGGCAGATCGGCCCGTCTTCAGGCTGAGGTCATGGAAGCAGGTTATCTCGCGGCTCGCCGCGACATTCTCCTATCGGCAAAAGAGATATGCCTCGACATCGTCATGCTCGACGAACAGATCGGTCTTGCCGAATCACGTCTCGACATAGCCCGACAACTCGAGCAACTCACGCAACGCCGTCTCGACGCAGGAGAGACGACGGCTATCGAGATGAACAGGGTCATGATAGAAAAGAACGACCTGCAGACAGAACTGATACAGTATCGGGCCGACAGGGAGGCACTTGCGGGGCGTCTCGCGGCGCTCAACGGCGGGAATGCCATAGATATCGGGGAACTCGCCTACACCGAAGAAGCTCTCCCCTCCGACAGCGATGCTTTGTCGGCACTTCTTCTTGACGGCGACGCATCGGTGAAATCTGCCGAGACCACGCTCGCCGCCATGCGGCAGGAAGTGAAAGTGGCGCGTCAGGGATGGATTCCGAAACTGACGGTAGGCTACAGGCGCAACACCGACGGTTCGGAAGCAAGCAACGGTTTTCTCGTAGGAGCGTCGTTTCCGATATATTCTACCGGGAAAAAGGTAAAGGCAGCCGCTGTGCGCCAGGCAGCGGCACAACTCGACCTGGAGAACAGTCGCGTGGCTTTGCGCAGCGAAGCTGAAGCGCTGTTCGGGGAACTCCGGCTTATACGCCAGTCGCTCGACATCTATGATCCGGCACTTATGCAGGAGTCGCTCGAACTCCTCCGGAAATCGGTGGACATAGGCAATATGACGGTTACCGACTACTATACGGAGGCCGACCGAGTCTACCAGAAAAAAAACTCTTTCATAACGCTCCGCAACCGCTACCAACGTCTTCTGGCACGCATACACCGCAACGCACTCTGAGGAAGAAAGTCGAAACAATAAAGGCGATGGTCAGGGAGGGGCTTCCCTTTGACACGATTGCAAGAATCACGAGGATTTCTTCCGACAGGGTAAAACAGATTCTCGAATATTGAGATAATACATATCCCTCGGCTGTCAGAATTCGGGGTAACGATAATAGAATCCACTGAGGGTGTATCAAAATTCAGTTTTTGGTACACCCTCCAATTTTTAAGCCGCCTG
>CAJUQP010000037.1 GCA_910588245.1 uncultured Muribaculaceae bacterium
CTCCAGGACTCTCAAAAATGCGAGTTAATTTTGGAATATCAAACTGAACACCCTATTTATTTATTTGGTGTAGCAGTTTTATTTATTCGGGAAATAATCTCCTTTATCCGCCTGTTCAAAATGATGGCTCAAAGTGAGAAAGTGAAAACAGACAATCATACAATCTGCCTAATCAAGGAAAACATTGTGTCGCCATTCTGTTGGGGGAATTATATATTCTTGCATGATCCAGAATTTGATAACCCGGGATGCATATATACCCACGAAAAGGCTCATGCCGACAAAAAGCACTGGATAGATCTCTTTTTTGCTGACAGTTTCTGCATTTTACTATGGTATAACCCATTCGCGTGGATGACGAGACAGCTCATGAAACTAAACCATGAATTTGAGGCAGACTGTGCGGTAATTCGTGCGGGAATTGACCCGTACGATTATCAAAGATTGTTGGTTGTCAAAGCTATGGGAAACAGATTCTTTACATTGGCTAACAGTTTTACAGCAGGCAAGCGAAGTTTCCGCAAGAGAATCCTCATAATGAACAAAAGGCACTCCTCAAGGAAGCCATTGCTGGTCGCTCTCTGTGCAATTCCGGCGATAGCTTTAGCGTATGCGGCTATATCTGTGCCTGTCTCATCACAGATTCTTTCAAAAATCTCCGATTATAGCTTTAACAGAGTATCCTCATCGTTTCCAAAACAGTCTGCACCTACAGCGCAAGGTTTAGCTGCTGCAAATGATGTGCCAGCGATAGAACGTGACACTATTACGGTAATACCATCCCCCTTCGAGGACCAGAGTGCATTGGCTGATATCATCAAGTTGGCTATTAAAACCATACAACCCTCAAAGGAGACAAAAGTAAATGTCGAGATTGTCGTGGCTGAGGATGGCACGGTCAAGGATGTTATAACAGACCCTACCACAGCAGCAGATATTGCAGCGGCTATCCAAAGGGAATTTAATGGCATCAGATTCGACCAGATGACCTACAATGGAAGGTTGGTAGAAGTCCGTTTCAACGTCCCAATTCAATTGAATAAACCGGAGTAGTCACAACCATATATATAACATGTTTGGGTGTCAAACAATTGGCATCCAGCTAAATCCTTACCCTTATGAATAAGTTTTTAATTGTATTAATGGTTTCGTTTTGTTCTGGGCTCCAATCTTTTAGTCAGAGTAAGATAACCGGTGTGATAAAAAATGACAAGGGTAACGGTGTGGATTTTGTCAGTGTTATCGTAGTGCCATCAAATGCGCCGAAAACTATATTGGCATCAGCTTTTACAGATGAAAACGGCAAGTTCAAGATGTCGGTAAAGAGCGACTGCGACAGTCTTATATTGAAAGCAGCCAGTCTGGAAATTGTTCCGGCTCAGATTACAGTTCCCAACCGTTCGGGTAACTTCGAAATAATAGTGGATAACCGTGCCGTTGAACTTAAGGAAGTTGTTGTAAAGTCCAAGAAAATTTACTCTCAAGGCGATACTATCAACTACAATGTCGGCTCGTTTCTTTCGCAGACAGACCAGTCCATTGCCGACGTATTGAAAAAGATGCCGGGCATATCGGTGTCGGATGCCGGACAAATTTCTTATCAAGGCAAACCGATTAAAAACCTGTATATCGAGGGACTTGACCTTATGAAAGGACATTACGGCATTGCCACCAACAACATCGACCCCAACAACATCGCTACCGTGCAGGTGCTCGAAAACCATGAGGACATCAAGGCGCTCAAAGGGCTGCGCCCGGAGGAACAGGCGTCTATCAACCTGCGGCTAAAAGAGGGTGTCAAGGGTGTGTTCAATCTCATAGCCACACTCGGAGGCGGCTATGGCGATGAGGGATTGTGGAACAACTCGGCTATCGCAACATATTTCCGTCGAAACAGCCAGTTTCTCGCCACCTATAAGGGCAACAATACCGGCGAGGATTTGTCGCAGGAACTTTATTCCTTCGACAACGATTATTCGCGAACAAGTAATATCTCGTCGATCTCAATGCCGTCAGCTCCCGGCATTGACAAACGGTTTTATTACTTCAACCGATCCTACAATGCCACGTTCAACAACGTATATCGTGTAGGTAAGTCGGGAGAGTTCGGTATAAACGCAGCTTATCTAAACGACCGCGACACCCGTCGTAATAATTCGTCAACCACAAATTTCCTTCCTGACGGTAGTCAGAACATTGTGGACGAGGTCATGCAAGGCACCTCCCGTATGCAGAAGGCATACGGCGACCTTACATATCTTAACAACGGCGATGAGAATTATCTGAAAGAACAACTGAAATTCGACTGGAGCACGACCGACGCTGACAGCCGTATTCTTGCCGGTGATCATGATATAGCGCAGATCGGGAAAACGGACACATACCGATTGCTCAATAAATTTCACATGACCCACCGTAATTCGGAGGATCGAGGATTTGAGATCTCATCACTTGTCAACATGGAGAAACGGCCACACAGCTTGACCGTCTCGCCGAATCTTTTCCCGGATATGATAACGGGCGATATGCTAAATCAGCATGTTGATTTCCGAAATATATCCACCGAAAACAGCGTGGGATTATTGTCGGCTCTTAAAGTCGGCAACTTCACTCTGCATCCGTCAGTAATCGTCAACTATCATCACAACGCGCTCGAAAGCCGCCTTGACGCGATGCGCAATGATCTTACGCTTGATTATCTCGATGCCGGCCTCGGAGCTGAGATAATGTTCACTACCCGAAAGTTCCATGCTTCGCTCTATGTGCCGATGAAATACAGATTATTCCGGCTTAACAACAAATTGGACGGTATCCCCACCGACAAAAACCGCTTCCGGGTGGAGCCGTCATTAAACCTGACGTATAAAGTCAACAGCAGCCATAATCTTAACGCTTCCGCCGCGCTGAATTATATGACTCCCTCCATTGAGACATTATATTCAGGTTACATCCTGACTTCATACCGTCAACTGTCGGCTTATGATGTAGCCGGGCTATATGAAGGCATGAATCAGCACTATGCGCTGAAATATGATTTCAAAAATATTCTTTCAATGAGTTTTGCGGGAGCGGAAGT
Organism: uncultured Muribaculaceae bacterium; assembly: GCA_910588245.1. Classification (GTDB taxonomy): domain Bacteria; phylum Bacteroidota; class Bacteroidia; order Bacteroidales; family Muribaculaceae; genus Lepagella. The sequence goes on from CAJUQP010000037.1 coordinate 3,077, forward strand.
CGCATGGTACAGACAGTCGCCAGATGTCCTGTATGGTTCTTACTACGACGGTATCGTACAGCGTACCATAAGCCGTCGTACATCGGAGAACAGCGATATGCTGTCTACAAAGGTTCATGCGAGTCAGGGATTCGACTGGCGCCGTCTTAAAATCGGAGCCTCGTTTGAATACTCCTATTATGACAGCCCACTGCTTGTTCAGAATGCGGTGGTGTGCTACACGGGGAACAGCTTAGGCGTTAACGCAGACATAAGCCTGACAACGTTCAAATGGCTTTCGGTGTCGTATCAAGGCAATTATTCTCAATCCGCGACACAACAGAAAGGATATGAGCGGTTCCCGTGGCTACGCACAGTAACCAATAAAGGTACTCTTGATTTTACAATTCCCGTAGGTATTACACTGACGACTTCGCTTTACCATTATTATAACAACTTCAATGACGGCGACCGTTCATTCCTTCTTCTCAACGCAGAGGCGAAATACACCATAAAGCGTTTCAGCTTCACGCTGTCATGCGACAATCTGCTCAACCGCAAGTCGTATGTATATTCCAGTCTGTCGGCTCTCACAGAGTCAAAGGCAATCTACAACATACGCCCACGCAGTGTGTTACTCAAAATCCGATTCAGAATATTCTAAAAACCACCGTTATGAAATATCTTTTATCTCTACTTTTTGTTTTCCTGTGGATAACAGGTGCCGCACAGCAAACCTGCTCCCGGATAATTGACTGCGCTACCCCTGTCGATACAGCAAGATACAAGGTTACATATTCGTTAAAATATAAATTCCACCCCGACCAAAGAGATGCCTATAACGACACACGGATTGTGCAGATCGGGAAACACAGGGTCAAAGATTACAGCGACATAATCAACTACTTCGATTCATTGGCAACCGAACAGGTAAGACGCGGAGCGGAATCGTATTCCAATGTGTCGGGCAATCCGTGGCCTTTGGAAATCATCAGACCCATTCGAGGTGAGAAAGCCGATTTAAAATATAGGCTGTCAACATCAGCTTTCTTTGTCTATCCTGATTCTGTTCCATCGCTGGAATGGAGTTTCAACGATGAAGAAACCGACTCAATTATTGGCTATGACTGTCGAAAAGCGACCGTTGAATTTGCCGGACGCAGCTATATTGCTTGGTTTACGCCTGAAATCCCGTTACCTTTTGGTCCTTACAAATTCGGAGGTCTACCGGGATTGATTCTAAAATTGGAAGATGCTGAACGGCAGTATATTTGGGTGGCTGTGGGATTTGAACGAGATAACGCACCTATAATGGAATATACCTATCGGGACGGTAATGATAAACGATGCTCCGCAGCCGATGTCAAAAAGACTCTTGTCCGCTATTTCAAATCCCCCGTAGGTTTTATGATTTCTGAAATGGGCGGCGATAGTAGCAGAGTCCATATTGTCGGCAAAGATGGTAAAGAAATGAATAATGTAGACGCTTCCCAAATGTCAATACCATATAAACCTCTCGAAATAAAATGAGGATGTTTCAGATAATGGCTTTCAACCTTTTAATGTGGGGGTGTGCAAACGCACAGTCATCTTCTACTACCGTTAAACTTGATGTTATCGGAGAAACATTGCCGGCAATCAGGCATATCAATGATATGAAGATGTCGTGAGATACACTGTTCTTATACACAACCCCGGCTATGATGTCGGGGTTGTCTGTCTTTAGGAATTATGAGCAGTTGTGCATAGAACGTTTAGGGGAAACTTCTGGAAGCATCGGTTTGGTGTCTTCGGAAATGATTCAAATATCCATGTAGATTGATTTTGTCATGGGTCAACCGTATTTCTTGTTTTCCACACTCTTAAAAATGCTGACAAGTCTTTCAACAGAATTTTATTGTCGCATTGGCAATATCATTTGGTAACATTGGATGTGTTTTGGCCGGGTCGCTACTTGGTCTGTAGAATTATTAATATTAAATTTGCATATTCTACAAAACAAAGCTACATCATGAGTTTACTTAAAAAATCCGCATTGCTCTATCCTTTGGGGATCGGAATGGCAGTATATGTCGCCACTCCCGGGACATGTGCGAAAGAAAATGAGTTTCCCCTGCATAATGGCACAATGTTGGCTGTTTCCGGTTCTATCCTTGATTCCCTAAACAGCGGTGGCACTGATAATGCAATCCACTCCTTCAGATATGAGGGGAATCCTATGATCAGATATAAGCATACCGCCGATCCCGCGACTATGGTTGTCGGAGATACGCTGTGGCTATTTACGGGATGTGACGAACCGGGCAACAAGGAGGGTTATCATATGCCGAACTGGTGTGTGTTTTCCACTACAGATATGATAGACTGGACAGAGTATCCGATCCCGGTATATGCGGATGATTTCAAATGGAATGAGGCTCATGTCTCATTTGCGGGTCATCCTGTGAAGGGCCCGGATGGCAAGTATTATTTCTATTCATCGACAAACTGGTGTGGCATAGGAGTAGCCCAGGCGGATCGTCCTGAGGGACCTTATAAAGATATTCTGGGTAAACCTTTGCTTACGAGTAAGGATTGCGTAGGCACCACACACAGTTGGGCATGTATAGATCCTGTCGTATTCATCGATGATGACGGACAGCCTTATATCTTTTGGGGTAATAAGAGATGTTACTATGCTCGCCTTAATAAAAATATGAAGGAAATAGACGGCGAAATACACCCTCTGGATCTGAAGGATTTTACCGAAGCTCCCTATGTGCACAAGGCCAATGGAAAATACTATCTCACATATGCCGCTCAATGGCCTGAGAAGATCGCCTATGCAATGGCCGACAGTATAAGCGGGCCGTGGGAATATATGGGTGTTATCTCAGAGGTTGCAGGCAATAGTAATACCACCCATCCGGCTATTGTCAATTTCAAAGGTCGCGACTGGTTCTTCTCCCATATAGGTGGCCTTGGTGGGGGAAGTGGCTCCCGCTCCGTAATAATAGAACCTCTGTATTATAATTCCGACGGCACAATCCGTCCTATTCCTGCTTCAGCAGCCGGCGCTTCTGTCGAATATTCCGCTTTAGACAACAATCATAATCCGATAATTCCTGAGTTTCATGCCGATCCTGAGATTCTCTATTCCGAAAAGACCGGCAGATATTACATATATTCCACGACTGATGGGACTCCCGGATGGGGCGGACATTACTTCAAGGTTTTCTCCTCAGACAATCTGACAGACTGGACTGATGGGGGAATCGTGCTTGATCTGAAAGGTCCGCAGGTGGCGTGGTCATCCGGCAATGCATGGGCGCCGTCCATAATCGAGCGTAAATATTCCGACGGCACCTATAGATATTTTCTATATTACAGCGGACATTCCAAGGATCTTAACCGCAAGGTGATAGGGGTGGCGATAGCAGATGATCCTGCCGGTCCTTTCTACGATTATGGCGCTCCGATCATAGTTGACAGTCCGGTGGGACACGGCCAGCAGATAGATGTCGATGTCTTTCAGGATCCGGTTTCCGGAAAATACTTTATCTATTGGGGAAACGGCTATATGGCCGGCGCGGAACTTGAGGACAACATGACATCCGTCAAAGAGAATACCTTGACTGTCATGACCCCGTCCGGAGGCACACTAAGTGATTACGCATATCGTGAGGCGCCTTATGTCTTTTATAGGGATGGTCTGTACTATTTCCTTTGGTCGGTTGATGACACAGGTTCTTCCAACTATCATATTGCATACGGCACAGCTAATTCTCCTCTGGGACCGGTGGATGTCGCTGAAAACTGTGTCATTCTTATCCAGAATCTTCAGCAAGAGATTTATGGTACGGGGCATTGCTCCGTAATAAATATACCCGGTACGGATGAATGGCGAATTATATATCACCGTATAAACAGACATTTCCTCACAGATAACCCCGGAATTCACCGACAGGTCTGCATTGACCGCCTGAGCTTCAATCCCGACGGCACAATCAAGAAAGTTCAACCTACGCGCTGAAGTGTCCGGAAGAAAACAGCCTGGAGGTGGAAATAATATCTTGAGTAAAAAATGATGGTATTTGGTTGTTTAAATAAAAAGTTGTAATTTTGTATCGGATTCGGATTGCCGGTCATAAGGTTTGTCCGAATTTAATGGAGGAACAGGGTGTGATTCCCTGACAGTCTCGCTACGGTAATAGTCCGACCTTCCAGATATGCATTCTCTTGCTACGTTTATGACGCCGGCAATGATGCAAGATCATTAATCCGCCGATTTTGACGGGATAACGCATTGTTTTTCTTCGAGGATGAGAAAACATATATTGACAACAAGTATCAGTATGATAGTTCTCACCTCGGCCCATTCGGCCGGGGTGAGTATTTATATGCCTCCAGACACTATTCCTGTCACTCTTCCCACTGTTGAGATCAAGTCGTTGCAGGAATCTAAGACTCTCCATTCGTCCACACCATTCCAGCGTATAGACGCCAGAAGAATCAAAGAGGCAGGAATCACCGATATCTCCGATGCCTTGCGTCGTCTTCCCGGAGTGAACCTCCGCGACTATGGAGGAGCAGGTGGCCTGAAGACAGTCTCTGTCAGAGGGCTTGGATCGGAACATACTTCGGTTGTATATGATGGCGTAGCCCTCAGCGACTGCCAGTCAGGACAGATCGATCTTTCACGCTATTCTCTCGACAATGTTAGGACAATAAGCCTCTATGCCGGTGATTCCGACGACATATTCATGCCGGCGAGAGCCGCGGCAAGCGCGTCGTCGCTTTATATCTCTTCCTTTACTGTTCCCGAAAGTGATGAAGCGTCAACGCATCTTAAGGCGCAGATGAGGGTGGGGGCGTTCGGTTACTATAACCCTTTCGCAAGGTTTTCCCAACGCTTTGGCAAGCTTTTCTCTCTTTCCGGCAATGCTGAGTTTGTGCATTCGAGAAACGATTATCCCTTCACTCTGAAAAACGGTACTCTCGTGACCCGTGAGAGACGCGAGCATTCCAAGATGAACGCATGGCATGGCGAACTTAACGGTAACCTTGATTTCGGAAGTGGCAGGACGCTGTCGGCAAAGGTATATTGGTATGACAACTCGAGAGATCTTCCCGGGCCCGTAATCTACTATGTCAACAAAAGCGAGGAGCACCTCAGGGAGAAGAATTTCTTCGCTCAGACCAGTTATAAAGGAAGACTGAGCGATCGGTTCTCTATCCTGGCCATCAGCAAGTTCAATTGGGCGAAATCCGCTTATACCGATATCAATGGTAAATATCCGGGCGGTAAACTTGATAACCGCTACACACAGCGTGAGACGTATGCCACGGCTTCTCTCCTTTATATCCCTTCAGACAATCTCCTTCTTGACTATTCTGCCGATTGGGCGTGGAACAATCTTACGTCTAACACGCGTACTGCAATAAGACCTTATCGTCATTCGCTTCTACAGACAATCGCGGCAAAATACAGTGTCGGCAGACTTACAGCAATGGCAAGAGCGCTTTATTCTATATATATCAACCGGGCGAAAGACGGCGCCGCCGGCAAGGATGCCGACAGGCTGTCTCCTATGGTCAGTCTATCTTATAAAGTTACTGACGTGGCCGATCTTTTCGTCAGGGCTTCTTACAAGAATATTTTCCGGCTTCCAACTTTCAATGAAGCCTATTTCGACAACTATGGAAGTATCAACCTCAACCCCGAAACCACCGACCAATACAATATTGGGGTCACTTATCAGTCTCACTCTTTGTCTTGGCTTTCGGGTGTGACTGTGACTTGCGACGGTTATCTGAATCATGTCAGAAACAAGATCGTGGCTGTCCCGTTCAATATGTTCGTGTGGAGCATGACGAATCTCGGTAAGGTCAGGGTATTGGGAGTTGACGCCACTCTTTCTGCTGAATTTGCGCTCCATCCAGGTCACTCTCTAATGCTCAATGGCTCGTATTCCTATCAGCGCGCTCAGATAAGGACCTCGCGCAGTGGTTCAGATTGGAACAATCAAGTGGCCTACATACCTGAGAATTCCGGCTCGGCTTCTGTTACATGGTTGAATCCGTGGGCTGATCTCGCATTGCATACCACAGCATGCGGTTCACGTTTCACCGCTAACAGCAATTTTGCTGAGACAAGATTATCTGGTTATGCAGATTTTGGCGTGACTCTGTCCCGCAAACTGCAGTTTGGAAAATATTCCATGGAGGGACGATTCGATATCCTAAATATCTTTGATAAACAGTATGAGATCGTAGCCCGCTATCCTATGCCCGGTAGGTCATGGCGCTTTACAGTTGAATTCAATATGTAAATGATTAAGCGATTAAAAATTGTTATATCTTAATTAATCTGTCATACTTGTACGATTGGTCTGACTTGTCCGGCTGTCCGACAACCAATAACCGACGACAACAGAAAATCAATAACCAACAACATATATCCGATAACAAACAACAACAACCCAAACAACCAACAACCAAATGAAGAAATTAATATCAATGTGTCTTTGCGCGGCATGTGCCGTGGCTATGACATCTTGCAGTGATGATGATGATCCGGTGATCAAGAATCCGGATGTTCCTACAATCTCGACTGGCGCCTTTATCCTTAATCAAGGAAGCTGGGGTAAAATTGACGGAAGCCTTAATCTTCTTGATTATGCCAAGGAGTCGCTGACAATGAATGTTTTCAAGAATGTGAACGGCAGAAGTCTTGGCGATACCCCGCAGTGCGGACTCGTATATGGATCGAAAATATATCTCGGTGTATATGAGTCGAAGACGATAGAGATCATAGACAGAATCTCCTACAAGAGTATCAAGCAGATCTCCCTTCAGGATAGACCAGAAGGCAAGCAGCCTCGCTCGATGGTCGCCAAGGGTGGAAAGATTTATATATCGATGTATGACGGTTACCTCTGCCGTCTCGATACGGCAAGCATGACCATAGACGCTTCCGTAAAGGTCGGACCTAATCCTGAGATAATCGCCATACATGGCAACAATATATATGTGCCGAATTCCGATGGTATGAACTACCCCGATTATGGTGAGACGGCATCCGTTGTCTCGATTGAGCCTTTTCAGGAAGTTAAGAAGATAGATGTACCTTTGAACCCGAAACAGTTCCTTTCCAATGGCAAGGATCTCTTCATCCTTTGTCTCGGCAACTATGGAGATATACCTCAGGCTGTCTATTCCGTAAGTTCAGATGGCAAATGTGAGGAAATCTCTAAAGCTTCTTTGGCGGCAATCAAGGGTAATAATCTTTATCTTATAGATTTCCCTTGGGGAGCTGCCGAAATGAACAGCTATGTCTACGACATCAGTTCAAAGAAGCTGACTGATGTTTCATATGAGAATTTTGAAGGGTCTCCTTCTGGATTAGGGGTTGATCCTCTGACTGGAAACATAGTGATGACGGCTCAATATATTGAAAACGATTATCCAGTATCTGACCGACCGGGTATGGTTTATCTCTACGATGCAAACCGTAAGCTCCAGAAGCGTTTTGAAGGAGGTATCGGTGCCGGTTGCATATTCTTCAATGAGGAATGAAGAATATGAGGACTTTGTTTCTTGCAATTACAGCGTTGCTTCTCCTGCAGGCTTGCGGGGGAGGCAACGCCACTTTAAGCGACAAGGGGGAAAAGATCGATTTCAGGTATGCCCGCAATCTGGAGATGGAGGAACACGACGGCTTCACGTTGGCAAAGATCCGGAATCCCTGGGACACCACAAAACTGCTCCATTCGTATATACTGCTTGATGATGGGGTCGTGGCACCGGAAGGTTATCCCGGCGCCGACATTATCAATGTTCCGTTGAAGAGGTCGGTCGTCTATTCTGCTGTTCATAACTCTCTGATTGATGAGTTTGGAGTATCAGACGCTATTACTGGAATCTGCGATACGGAATATATATACAACGACAGCCTGAAGAGGCGCCTCAAGTCAGGCGTCATTGCCGACTGTGGAAGCAGTATGAGTCCTAATGTGGAGAAGATCCTGAAACTGCGTCCGGGAGCAGTGCTTCTCTCGCCTTTTGAGGGTTCGGGAGGGTATGGAAAACTGGGACATGCCGGCATCACTATCGTGGAGTGTGCCGACTACATGGAGATCTCTCCGTTGGCAAGGGCCGAATGGATGAGATTCTATGGTCGTCTTTACGGATGCGGTGAGAAGTCAGACTCTATGTTTATCGAGACAGAACGGCAATACAACGGATTGAAGGCGGAGGCTGCGAAGACCTCGTCGCGTCCAACCGTGATGCTTGACCGTATATACGGTCAAGCATGGAATGTGCCCGGAGGCAGATCAACCATGGGCACTATGATAAAGGATGCCGGAGGTATCAATATATTCGGAGCGAATGATAAGGCCGGCAGCCTGCAGTTAAGCCCTGAGAAAGTGCTTTATGAAGCTAAAGACGCCGATATCTGGCTTATAAGATTTTCATACGAACCTCTGACTATGAATTCGCTTGCTGAGGATAAGGCGATGTATACGCAGTTCAAGGCTTATAAGGAGGGGAGGGTATATGGCAGTGATTCTTCAAAGAGCAATATATTTGAGGATCAGGCTTTCCATCCTCAGTGGATTCTTGAGGAACTAATAAGAATCTTCCATCCAGAGTTGCGTCCCGGAATAACTGAACACAGATATTATGAACTTCTGAAATGAAATTTGTTGTCCTGACAATAATCTCGATCTTGCTTTTCGCCGCCAATCTATTTTTCGGTGCCATCCATATTCCTGCCGGGGATGTGGCCGGGATACTGTTTGGCAGGGGAGAGGTCGACCAGGCTTTACGTTTCATTGTTCTCGACAGCCGGCTTCCACAGGCAATCACAGCATTTCTTGCCGGAGCCGGTCTGGCGATAAGCGGACTTATGCTCCAGACTGCCTTCCGAAACCCGCTTGCCGGTCCGTCGATTCTCGGCATAAGCTCGGGCGCGAGTCTCGGTGTCGCTTTGGTGATGCTTATATCGGGGGGAGCGGTGACCGTAGGGAGTATGACAATTGGCGGATATGCTGCTGTTGTTGGAGGAGCATTGGCCGGAAGCCTCGGTATAATGGCACTCCTCATAGTAATATCAAGCGCGGTGAGAAACAATCTGCTGGTGCTGATCGCCGGAATAATGACAGGCTACCTCACATCGTCTGTGGTCACTCTTCTATCATCTGTAACAACGGCCGAAGGATTGCAAGGGTACGTCTACTGGGGAATGGGGTCGTTTTCAGATGTCCCGGCGCCGCAACTACCATGGTTCACATTGCTGACAGTCGGTGGTATCGTTATGTCGCTCCTGCTTGCCAAGCCACTCAACATTCTTCTTCTTGGCGATGATTATGCCAGAAATCTTGGCGTGAGGATAGGGAGGGTCAGAAATATGCTTTTACTCTCTACCGGACTGCTGACAGCTGTGATCACCGCCTATTGCGGTCCGATCTCTTTCATCGGCATGGCTATCCCGCATGTCGCGCGCTTCTATTTCCGCACTGACAACCATTGGGTGCTCATGCCGGCCAGCCTTTTGCTCGGTGGAATCATGGGCCTTGGTTGTAATGTGGCAAGTACCATACCTGAAAACTCGATAATCCCGATAAACGCCCTTACGGCCGTGGGAGGTGTGCCTGTCATCTTGGCAGTGATATTCCATCGGAAATAAAGTATGCCTATAACATTTAGGAAGTCAGCCGAGACGTTTTGTTTGTGTCACTCCTGCAGGAATCTCCTCTATATAATGTGTTACGAAAATAAGTGAGGTGGCATTGCGCGAGAGCATTGTGTCTATCACGTGACGCAGCCGTGATTTGGCGGAGGCGTCAAGTCCGTGGAAAGGTTCGTCGAGCACAAGAAGCTCAGGCTGGCGTATCATGGCTCTCGCCACAAGCACGAGACGCTGTTCTCCTGCCGACAGTTCGTTGAATTTACGCTCTGCCACATGTGATATTCCGAGAAGACCGAGCCATGTCTCCGCAAGCGCTGACTCCTCTTGCGTCAAAGGTGTGTAACGGTTGAGTGAGTTCCTGAGTCCCTGCGCCACAATTTCCCTGACATTGGAATTTGAGCGGAAGAAGAGTTGCATCTCCGGAGACACATATCCTATAGCGTCTTTTATTTCCCAGATACTCTCTCCGCTTCCCCTACGGCGGTCGAAGAGAGTGATATCATTGGCATATGCCTGCGGATTATCTGCGCATACCATGCTTAGGAGCAGTGATTTCCCACATCCGTTGCGTCCTGTGAGAACCCATTGTTCCCCTTTGCGCACACACCAATCGACATCTTTCAAGATCTGGCGGTCGCCATATCTCACATGGCCGCCACGTATTCCGAACGCCACCTCATAGTCAATTGTATTGTGCGCGGGGCGCGGAGGAAGGATCAATGTTTTATCTTCACATGCACTCTCTTTATTGTTATCGCGGAATTCCGCGAAAGTCTGTCGGGATTTAATCTGGCAGTGGTCAAGAGTGATTACGGAGTCAGTGAAATCCGGGATATCGCCTGCATCGCAGAGGAGAAGCACCACCGACATCCCTTTTTCGACGAGATCGCGGAGCATGACGTCGAGTTCAAGACGCGAGGCGGCATCAAGACCGATATAGGGATTATCAAGCACAAGGATCGAAGGATCGGAGAGGAGGGCGTTGACAATAATGAGTTTGCGCAACTCCCCGCTTGAGAGATAATTGATTTTTTTATCGGCCACGTCTTTGAGCGCGAGACTTGCGGTAAGTGTCACCCATCTCGGATCGGCCATTCTTTCCCCCAGGATGTCAGCCACGGTAGGGACAAGCTCGTTCATGGTTGATTCCATACGCTGGGCGAAATATTGCACCTCCATGCCGCTCAGGGAATGGATATCTGTGAAAGAAAGCATTTTCACCCGCATCGCCGGATCTTTAAAGATAAGCCTATTGCCGTAGGCATATCTCCCTTTCTCCAATATGGTACCAAGAGTGGTCTTGCCGGACCCGTTTGGCCCGTAGACCGCAGTGACACCTTTGCCTATGGCATGTCCGGCGGTATTGCCGATCACTACCTTGCCATATCCGAGCCGTTGACTCTCAAATTTGATCAGGTCGTCATTCCGTTTCATCAGATGTATCCTTTTTAGCATGAGGTTTTGAAAAATTATGCAAAATTAATCAAAAAAATCAGGAATCGTGGGCATTTAGATGAATGTTTATAGTCTGTGCGATGCGATGATTGCTTTTCCGCTTCTCAGAGCTATCTATCATAAATTAACGATGAGGCTTGCCGTCAATTGAAGGTTGCTTTATGACGCGGTGTTTGCCGATATGATCCAACCAGTAGGTTGGTTTTACCTTATAGCGTTTAGGATTTCCCTGGTGTATGACTTCAATTTCCGGGATGGAGTCGTCCTCGACGACATCGGGAGTATATTCGGCATTATTGCCTAATGAGTCGGTGAAATGGTAGAACCGGTTGCCCATACTGCCTTCAAGGTTAAGAGATCCGTAGAGTATCAACGATGGAGCACCGGAAAGGTCGGTGCCTGTCCGGTAACCTGCAAGACGATATATCCGGTTGTCGGCTACGCTGTCGGAATCGATACGGAATATATTCCCCTCGAGAGTGTCGACAACGCATAGTACAGGGATCCATCCGTCGCGCAATGCTGGCTCAAGCGATGATATCTCCTCCTTCCGGAGGGAATCGAGCATCTCGTGTTCTTTCTTCGACAGATAGTTTACAGCATATACTTTTCCATTGTCGATCCATATCCACGATCCGTCATCAAGTGTCCATCCCCGCCATCCTGCCTGATTCCATAGCGAATCGGGCGACTCTTTGACAACCTTTTTTAATGAGTCGTCGACCATCACCGGATAATAGTCAACCATCGCTGCCGAGTCAGGAATATTACGGAGGGGGTATGGTCGCTCAATGGGATAGGTAACGGCGGCCGAGAATGCCGCAGGAGAATCTGACATTATCGCAATCGCCACCGGCCTCACCTCTTCAGGGAGGGATTCCGGGTCGGTGACACCCTTTTTTCTATCATTACCGCAAGAGATGACGGTGACTGTCAGTATGGCGAATATTAAAGCGGGGAGGATATATAATCTTGATTTCATCTTGAATGTCGTTGATGTGAGAGGATATTTTAATTAACTTCAAAGAGGCGTCGATATTATAGTGGAGGCAGGATTCAATCCTTTATGAATAGAGTCTCGAATTCCTCTATTCGTCGTCGTTGCAGCTGACTGAGCACTTTCCCACGATAGCGGCAGTGGGCGAGATATGAATCCTTGATATCCCTGTTGCCATTCTGGAGGTTTTTGTAGACTGTTGATTTCGCGACGACTCCGATGCCGCAGTTGTACGCGAGGGCGGCGAGCAGCAGGCTGTCCTTTCCGAAACTGCGGTATTTCTCACAGAGCTTGGATAGATCTTTGCGCAGCAAGGCATCTGCTTGTTTCTCGGTGAGGTTTGTGTTGCGTTTATATCCTTCTCCGGGAAGTATCTTATGTCCGTAGCCGATAAGCTGTCCCTTGTTGCGGTGCAGTCCCTCGTATTTTTTTATGACTTCTACCGCCTTTTCAAATTCTTTGCTGAAAACCGCTGTGGCGGGAGCCGTGGCGAGTGTCATGGATAGGGAAATGATGGATATTATGAGAATGCATACAACACGGAAGAGATGCCGCAGTCCTTTCGTAGCCTGTCGTGATGAAATCGGTTTCTTTTCCATATTATTCATACTTATCTATTTCAAAACAATGTCAGGCAGATAAAAGATTGGCTCTTTTAAGAAAAGTCCATTGTATATTATGGAAATTTAGGTATATTTGCATTTATGAAACAAACGGATAGAAAGAAATCATGAATGATGAGAAACGTGTGGAGCGTGCCGAGGTGGTGCTCATGTGCGGAGTCAGTGGGTCAGGCAAGACCTGTTTTTCGATGAAGCTCGCGGAGAAAGGATTTGTCAGGCTGTCCGTCGATGAGCTTATCTGGGAACATTACGGCGCGCGATTCGCAACTTTACCTGATGAGGAACGGACACGTATATTTATGGAGTGCGGAAAGGAGATGGAGAATCAACTCCTGGAATGTCTTTCTGCAGGCAAAAGGGTTGTCGTTGATTCGACAATGTGCAAGAGGATCAAGAGAGACCGGATGAGAAAGATTTGCGAAGAATTCGGAAAGACACCTGTCGTGGTATATCTTAAAGCTCCACTGAGCCTGCTCAGATGCCGGCTTTACAACAGCCGCGGGCTTGGACCGAACGACCAGATAGTTGAGAGGTCATTGCTTGAGAGATACTTCGCTAATTTCGAGGCTCCTGAGGCGGATGAGAACCCGGTAGTGATCAATCAGGAATAAAATTTCACAATGCGCATACCGGATAAGGAATGTGGCGTTTAAATGCGTTTTGGCATAAATACCCCCTGTAAATGAAAGATACGGAATCGTGTGGAAGGGTATTATTGATTAATTTTGCACGGAGGAATATAAAAGGTGGATTGAGGGAATAAATTGTAAATGTGAAACAAGAACATATAATATCATGAATCGAAAGAGAAGAAAAGGAATCACGGGAATCCTGCCTTGCGTGATATTGCTTGCAGGAGTGCCGCAGACGGCATATTGCGCGGTAGAATCTCAACCGGTTGGAAAAGAGAGCAGGATAAGCGATAATGTTTTCAGAGTGGTTGATCCTGACTATAAGAAGAGCCCCTACAGCGGCATGACTCGCCAGCATTGGCTTGAGGCTGCCAAATATATTCTTAACGGAGCTTTCGGATACATACATTCGCTTGACGATCCGATGTATTTCCCCAAACAGCTCGACAAGACCTATCCACGCGATGAGAACGCAGCCAAGGTAGCAAAACTCGAAGGTCTTGCGAGGACATTGTTTGTCGCTGCTCCGTTATTGAAAGAGTATCCCGATCTTGAATTGAACGGAATTAATGTAGGCGACTATTACCGTCATCAGCTTGTGAGCATATCAAATCCGGAAAGTAAGCATTATATAGCCCACCGCACCGGAGGCCCGAGTCAGACCCTGCTTGAGCTCGGTTCGCTGGCAATCTCCATGAAAGCGGCTCCTGATGCACTTTGGAAACCTTTGAGCCAAAAAGAGAAGGATGATCTCGCTTCAACTATGCTCAGTTATGGCAATGGCCCCTCCATAGGATCGAACTGGATGTTTTTCAATGTTTTTATCATGAGTTTCCTCAAAGACGAGGGATATGAGGTCAATGAGAAGCAGCTCAAGGAATTTCTTGAGAAACTCGCAGACCGGTACAGAGGCGAGGGATGGTATAACGATGCACCTGCCTACGACTATTATAGCATGTGGGCTTATCAGACCTACGGGCCGTTATGGGCTTCGATGTTCGGACATCAGTACCCGGAGATTGCCGCGAAGTTTCTCGCAAATCAGGGAGACATGATCGAAAACTATCCGTATATGTTCGGTAAGGACGGCCGGATGAATATGTGGGGGCGGAGCATACCTTACCGTTTCGCAAGCGTTTCGCCTCTGTCACTCTTCGAGCTTGGCAACCATAATAATGTAAATTTCGGGTGGATGCGCCGCATCGCCTCATCGACACTGCTACAGTTTCTTGAGAATCCCGATTTCCTTGAGAATGGAGTTCCCACTATGGGATACTACGGCCCCTTTGCCCCGGCGGTACAGATATATTCCTGCAGAGGCAGTGTGTTCTGGTGTGGTAAGGCTTTTCTCGGACTTCTTCTTCCTGAGAATTCGAAATATTGGAGCGCTGTCGAGAATAACGGTCCGTGGGAAAACATATTGGAGAAAGGGAAGGTCTACAACAAATTCCAGCCTGCCACCAACCTTATGATCACGGATTATCCCAACAGTGGAGCCGCGGAAATGCGTTCGTGGTGTCATGAGACTGTGGCCGGAGACTGGCAGAAATTCCGTAGTTCAGAAAACTATAACAAGCTGGCCTACAATACTGAATTTCCCTGGATGGCCGACGGAAAGGACGGAGAGGTCTCGATGAACTATGCGGTGCTCAATGGCAACAACGAATGGGAGGTGCTGAGGCTTTATGATTTCCAGAATTTTGAGGATGGAGTCTACAGACGTGACGCTGTGCTTGAGACTGACAGCCTCGTACGATTCCAACTTGCCGACATACCAATTCCTGACGGTGTGTTGAGAGTCGACCGTATCACTACACCCGGCTCGCGTGAGATAAATTTTGGTAATTATTCATTACCGGAGCTCGATACTGAGATATCCACTGTGATGAGACCTGTCGGGAAGGAACAGATATGTGTGGTCGACAACGGGGAATATGAGCTTGCCACGATTCCTCTTTATGGTTGGCATGACAATGTGAGTGTGGCAATGCCTGAGGGTCTGCATCCGCAAAGCCGCCGATGTGCTGTGCCGATGCTTCACTCAAGTCATGATGGTAGCGGAATATATGCCACATTGCTTTTGTGGAAGAACAAGAAGGGTGGAGAGACTTCATTTTCAGATAAGGAGTTGACTCCGATAAAGTCTTTGAAAGTCAGCAAAGACGGTAAGACGGTAAAGGTAAGGTTGAAAGACGGCAGCTCGAAAGAGATAAGCTTCTGACCATAAATAGCCATTTGAGAGCAATAAGAGAGCCGCGCGGCAATAAAACCGCGCGGCTTTTATAAGTCTTTTCGAAATCGGTTGTGAGCACGATAAAATCAATTTGCTATGACGCATGCGCTTCCAGCTGTCTCCAGACAGATATAGACTCTTGCGAACTGACGGAGAAACATGAGAGAAGAGAGACGCGGAGATTTTACAGTGTCATCTTTTATGTCGGCCCTTAACGAGGATGCTGAAGTGTCGTTAGTCATAGGCGTGAGAATTAAGAATCAAAACCAAGCGGAACGATTTAAGACGCTCTACGAAATTATAACGGAAAAATGCGGGAAAATATTATTCAGGAATATGTCTATATGTCAGAAAAATGATAAACTCACGAAAAATGATATAAGGAATCAGTTTATGGAATGACAAAAGCCTGCGCATGACGCGCAGGCTTTTGTCATATGGGATGATTGAAGCCATATGTAAGCGGCTCATGTCATATTGTCAGGACGATGTCTTTCTCTGAAGCTATTCTGCGGAGATTAAGTATGGCATATCTCATCCTTCCGAGGGCAGTGTTTATGCTTACTCCGGTAATTTCAGCTATCTCTTTGAACGACAGGTTCTGGTAATATCTCATCGTAAGCACTTCGCGCTGGAGTTTGGGGAGCTCCTTGATGAGGTATTTCACGTCTTGACGTATCTGGTCGGAGATCATCAGGTCTTCTATTGTATCCTCACATAGCTCTTTTCTGTTGAGAAGATTCACATCGTCGATATCAGCGCTCTGAATATTCTCGGTCTTTTCCTGCCGGTAATAATCGATAATAAGATTATGGGCGATACGGGAAATCCATGCCGGAAATTTGCCGTTCTCAGTGTATCTCCCTTGTTTTATTGTGAGGATTGCCTTTACAAAAGTCTCCTGAAAGATATCGTTGGCGACATCCTCGTTTTTGATTATTCTCAGGATATAGTTGTAGATACGGTCCTGATGTCTTTTCAGGAGGGTATCAAAAGCTTCATTGCATCCTTGCGCATAAGCTTTGACCAGTCGTTCGTCGGTCATGCTTAAAAGTTTTGCCATTCTGTCTTGTCTTTAATCGTTTAGAAGAGTCCGTCGATAGGCAGTTTTGGTTGGTTTACGGTCAATTCGCTTGGTTTTCATTACAAAAGTAGTCAAATTCCGTGCCGCAGCCAAATTAATGGCAAAATTATTTTGTTAAAAAAAGATAATGCAACAATAACACGCAATAAAATGAGTTATATGTTAATCTGTTTTAACAAGTCGGATTGCCGCCCAATCGTTGTCGACAAGTTTTCCTGTCATGCTCAATCCATGTCTCTCCGCACTTTCGCACACGACCGGTATGTCTTTATCGTAGAAGCCACTTAGAAACATGAGACCACCTTTTTTCAAGGCTCCGGCATAGCTCGCGATATCGGATGTGATGATGTTTCTGTTGATATTGGCCAGAAGGATATCGCATTGTCGGAGATTGCTGAGAAGGGATGCATCCCCGCATAGCATCTTTGCCTTTACTCCGTTCAGCCTGACATTCTCGACAGCATTTTCCCATGCGAATGGATCGATCTCAATGCCTGTCACCTCTGCTGCGCCTTTCATGGCGCAGAGAATGGCGAGGATGCCCGTGCCGGTGCCCATATCGATTACAGATGCCCCGTCCATGTCAGTGTCGAGGATGTGGCGCATCATCTGGCTTGTCGTGGAATGGTGGCCTGTACCGAATGCCATCTTGGGATCGATCACTATGTCGTAGCGAGCGTGGGGAACATCCTTATGAAAAGAGGAGTGCACCACGCATTCGTCGCCAACGACAATAGGCTTGAAATAGTTTTTCTCCCATTCCTCGTTCCAGTCGCGCCCCTTGACGAATTCTTCCGATATTCTCATGGAAGTCTCCATCGGGAAGTCACCAAGGGCTTCATCCACCTTATCCCTGTCGAAATCCTCAGCCCGTATAAAAGCTGTCAGGCCTTCCGAATCGGGGGAGAAAGACTCAAACCCTATATCTCCGAGAAATGCAGCAAGAAGATCGGTTATAGTCTCGTTGCATGGTGTCGCATCTATTCTAAGTGAAATATAGTCTTGCATATCAATTGTGTAATTTAATAATCTATGTCTGCATCAACCCTTGCAAAAGGATTTGTGATTACGGACTCACAAAATTACTCAATTCAGACGTAATGACAAAAATGGAAGCGGAGTTTTTGATGTTTCAACTTTCTGAGGCCGGCATCCGTTATAACAATGGATATCACCCCCAAAAACTTCCACACCTATGTCAAAACCATTCACGTTCGATCGGGTTGTCCGCATGGTTATAGCCCTTGCGATCACAGCGGCGGTAATATGGCTGACCGGACTTCTTTATAATGTTTTGCTGCCGTTCGCACTGGCATGTCTGTTGTCATATATCATGGAACCTTTCGTGGAGTTCAATCAGCGTCTGCTGAAGATGAAGACCAGAGGATTGGCGGTGCTCGTGACTCTTCTCGACTGTACGGTGCTGATCGGGGCTTTATTATATTTTATGATTCCCCCTATAATGGACGAGATCCACAGCATGGGCGACATGATACATAAATTCAATGGAAAAAGTATAGATCTGCCATTTGTCCCGGAGAGCCTTTCGGTCTACGTAAAGAATAAATTCGATTTCTCAGAACTTGTGAAGCAGCTCACCGACAACAAAATGCTTCTTGCCAAAGGGGAGAGCATAATAAGTGTCTCCATAGAATACCTTCTCCATGTGTTGGAATGGCTTCTAACATTCATATACATCATCTTCATTCTTCTTGACTATGACAAGATGGGGGAGGGATTCCGGCTTCTTGTGCCGCAGAAATATAAGGCGAGTGTGTTTCAGATTGCCAAGGATATAAAAGACAGCATGAACCGATATTTCCGCAGCCAGCTTCTGATAGCTACATGTGCGGCAGTGTTCTATTGCATAGGATTCTCTATCGTCGGTATACCGATGGCTATAGTCATGGGCATGCTGGTAGGCATACTATATATGATACCATATTTCCAATATGTGACGCTGATTCCTGTCATAGCCATTTGCTTCATAGACTCTATGGACGGACATGTGGAATTCTGGAGCCAGGTGCTGGAATGTGGGCTCGTGTATGTGGTGAGTCAATGCATATGCGATTATGTGCTCACGCCTAAGATAATGGGAAAATCGCTCGGGCTCAATCCTGCGATCATACTACTTTCTCTTTCCATATGGGGCACTCTTCTGGGAATAATAGGCATGATCATAGCGCTTCCGATGACGACTCTTCTGCTCGCATACTATAAGAAAGTGATAATCGACCATAAACCGCTTTCTGATCCGACCCCCATAGCATAAGCGGTTCGGATCACGATGGAGGCGCCCGTCATAAATGTCATGACTGGCGCCTCCAACGCAAATTGTACCGGGCTTTCTTCACCAGATTAAGTCAGTAAGGGGAAGAGGACTGGCACTTCCGAATATGCATCTGAGTAATGTTATTTGAGAATGGCTGAAGATCCTGGCTGCTGTTCACCTATCTCATTTTCGCCGCGCTCCACTTTTTTGCCGTAGCCGAATGTGTAAGAGACTCTTAGTCCGAATTGCGCGTGATAGTTGGTGTGTGAGTAATCTCCTGTGAAGCTATAGTATGGAGACTGCATCCCGCCACTTGCCAAATGCCAGTTCCAGCGGAATGGATTGAAGATGGACCCAGATATGTTCCATGTGCCATTGCTCCATCCTGCGGAAAGAATTAGGTTCGAAGGGTAGGTGTAGAACTCTCCTGAGTTGGATGACAATGTTTTATCACCTGTCTGATAGTTGACAGAGAAATTAAAGTCACCAATATAATAATAAGCGGAAGCCTCTACTCCAAAATTATGACGGGTGAGATGATAGAATCCTGTGCTTTGCATCCTTCCGAAAAAAGGACGGCATGAGAGTTGGAGATCACGGGATAAAAGCCTTGCCGTGAAAGTGGAGCCTACAAATACGTGGAAATAGTTGCCGGAGTTCCAGTAGGTCCTTATCACGGCGCGTCCGTCATCATGAAGATGGTAGACCGGTACTTCACGTTTGTGTATAAGGAAAGTGTTTACATACGAGGAGATACTGAACAAGTTTGAGGGGCGCCAACTGTAGGATGCAATACCTTGCAGTGCGGTGGCATCTTTCAGCAATGGATTGCCTTGATAATACATCAGTTCGTTCTCCCTGAAAGTATTTGGACTTTTATGGGAATTGTCCATAGGCCTGTTTCCCATTATAAAATTGAAATTTAGTGAGTTCTTCTGATTAATGCTCCAGCCTGTCGAAACTGTGGCCTGCGGAATCACCTTTGACGTGGATATCCCGTCGATGGTGACATCCTGAATGTTTATGCCACCGTCTAAATATAGGTTGAAAGAATTTCCCCTATATTGATAACTGAGATGTGAAAACATGTTTTTCTGGGTGAATCTGTCTACGTCAGGCACGCTTCCCGAATAATCTACCTTAGCATGCCAATAATCATATGATAGGCTAAGACTTAGTGAATTACGCGTGAAACTTTTGTTGATATACGCCATAATGCCGGCGGTATAGTCTGTCTGTGAAGCATCGGTCACTATTGCGTCGGTCAATACTGTCGACATATAACTATGGTGTGAATCTGTGGTGAAATAAGTGGCTACCGGCCGTAGATTCAAGGAGAACCCGCGAGGGAAAAAGAAATTCAGTGCTCCTCTGTAATTGAAATTCCGCTGTACATAGGAGTCCTTGTTTGAATATTTATATTGTGATGAGTTGACGGGAGTAAATGAGATTTTTCCGGATTCATTTATTTTTGGATTATTCTCAAATACAAAACCTACAAGATGGTTCATATTGAATTTATCGCTCTGATAAGAGGCCCGGAATGTGACGGGTACACTGTTCGTTATTTTGCGTGTCTTTTCAGTTGCCTGTTCACTTGTAACTGTCCCTCCAGCCTCGGGCGCTAAATTGAATATCTCTTTTCGATAGAATCCACCGTCATGTCGGTTGTCGTTATTGTAGACGGAGGCGAAGAGATCGTAAGTCATACGGCGGTATGCAAATTTCGAATAGGCAGACTCTTTGTTGCTAAGACCGGTTAGAAAGTTATCGTTGGCCGATAGTTTGGTGTATCCTCCATATGCGTATTCCTGGATAATGAAGTTCACAACATTACGTTTCCCGAGGAAACGTGGGTCGTCGGAGGTATGAAAGAATTCAATTTTCCGCACATCAGTTGTTCTCATTCCTTCCAGTTCTCCCTCTGAGGCTTCCATATGGTTTATAAAGATGCTGACCTCTTCACCCGACACGGTTGTAATTTTACCTGACTTACTGAAAAGTATTTGGGGAATGGCCAGACGTTTCAGGAGGTCGAACGCCCCGGTTGCGCTTTTCTTCTCCTTGGAGGTAGGGAAGAATGTCTCTGAATTTGAATTGATGATGCTGGCAGAAGATTCCACAAGTACTTGCTTAAGTTCTTTTGGGGCAGGCGTAAGAATAATATCACCTATATCATTTCCAGCAAGCCTTACAACTTTGGGAGAATAACTCATGTAATAGGCACTTAACCAACGACACGGCATTCTGCTGGCAATACGGAATTTTCCTTCGCCATTGGTTTGTGTGGAAATAACGACGGTTGAATCGGGAGAGAGAAGTGACACTATGGCATATGGCAATGGAAGGCTGTCGCTACCATTTACACTCCCAGTATACACTCGCTGTGGTAATGGTTTCAGGATAAACCTGCTTCTATGTTTTATGACTTTTACAGGATTGTTGCCTACAGCCAGTCGTAATGCTGTGAGGGGATTGTCGGTATGTATGGTTGCATTCGTGAAATAGTGGTCGAGTTCATCGTGCACGAAGCTCAGGTCAAGCTCAGGATGATCGTGATTGATGGTTATCAGGGCTTTTGGCAGGGGAGTATTGTGAAACTGATAGCTGAACGTGTCTGCAAATGCCGTAGGATTCAGCATCAGTAGAGATATGGTGATAAAAAGTAGTTTCATTGTGTGGGCGATATAGTTATTTTACTCTGATCGTGTCTCCTTCAAGAGAGATATCAAAACTGTCGAACATATTAAGACGGTCTATAGTCTCTTGCAAAGATGCTGAAGTATCCAGACGGAAATACAACCGCAGTTTCGGTGCGTTGCCATTTTCGTATTTCACGGGAGAATTATAAGCCTTGTATACTTCATCGAGAATCTCGCGTAAATATGCGTTTTCGTAAAGTATTGATGTGGTCTTTACCATGGTAGAATCGTTAAGAGCTGTGGGCTCTGCATCCTGACCTAATGCGTTTGGGGGATATTCCTTCTTGATTTCATTCCTTTTCGGCATATCGTGAGATTTGTTGCCGATAACCCCGATGCTTACGCCTATCCCTAAGGCTAATGCGGCCAAAGAGGACACTATGAGAAATCCTAACGATGCGGCTCGTATTCCCGATTTAAAGGGTAGTCTTATTCCGATAAGGTAGTTTTGTTTTTTGAAACGTATCCATTCTTTCCTGACATCGGGATTGTCATCATTTGATTTCACTGACGATGCTGTGAGAGCGATAGCCTCATATATCCTTGCTGTCTCCTCATTGGATAAAATGTCGGCTATCGCTTCATCCGAGTATTTGTCGGGATGCTCGATAATGTCGAGTACAAGGTCATATTTATTCATAAAAAGGTAAGTTTTTGCGGATGATCTCAATGGCATTTGAAAGATGGCGATAGACTGTCACTTCGCTGATTCCTAACCGTGCTGAAATTTCTGAATATTTCAATCCGGAGGAAAAACGGAGTTTTACCACGCGCCGGCATTGTGTGGTGAGTTTTTCGGAAATAATCTCGTTGATGTGAGTAAATATCTCCTCCGGTGGCCAATCGTCGGAGTTATCGATAACGCCGGGGAGCAGATAGAGCTCCTTTAACCTTCGGCGTGTGTCGGCTTTCCGGATAATATTCATGCACCGGTTGCGTACCGCAGCCAGCAGATAGCCCGGTGTGGTTCCGGTCACATCCTCACGGATTAAAGCAGAAAATACCTCATGTACAACATCGCTTGCCTCGTTGCTGTCGTGGAGAAGTGCGACGGCCAGTCGATGCATCCTGGTATAATTTGCTTTGAACAGAAGTTCTATGTCATCGTTTCTTCTTGTCATACATTACATAGACACTTCACTTCGCAAAAACCTACCCCCTTGTAGAAAAATTTTTTAATTTTTGAGTAAACGGTAAGCGGCAATTAGAATCTTGCTTTTCATCATAGGTTTTATGTCGGGATTTGAGTCAAGGAAACTTATCACTGCTTTCCTTGCCTTTCCGGAACGTTGTCCGGCAAGAAGATTCCGGCACCATGACGCGGGAAAGAAGATATCGCCGGTTGCTTGTATTTCAGGTAGAATCCGCAATGCGGGGGCAATATATATCGCTGCCTCATCACCTCTGAGATTATGGCACAATAAGGCCAAAGCCTTCCCCACATATGGTTCTACCAATCTATTCTCCGCTTTAAGGAGGTCGTTGAAAAAATCCAATCTGTCGGAAGCCATGGGCGCCACAGCTCTTTTTATAAATTCAAATTCTTTCCGACGATCGGGATTTGATATGCGTGCAAGCTGCATGGAGAGAATGCTGTCTGCGTGTTGTGGAAGCCTTAAAGCGAGTTGATACGCCATGTCGGTGAAATCCCGCTCGCTAAGCAATGGAGAATCGGCATTTTTCCAAAGAGAGAAAAGAGAATCAGTGACCTCTGTTGATTTACCCGCAGAGTATAAAGTCCGCAATAATTGAGTTGCCGATGAAGAGACTTTATGATTCAGGGCAATTTCAAACAGATCGTGTTCGATTGAGTCAGTGTTTTCTATATCAGGCAGAAGTTGTGACAGATAATTGGCAAACATTGCGCCGAGTATAGGATCTGATTCCTTGGCAGACATCGCAACCATGGATAATGCCCAATAAGAAGCATCTATGTTTCCGGCAAGAGCATTTTCCTGAAGGTTCATTATCTGTGCCGTGTAGCCTGCAGGCGTTAATGCCGGTTCCCCTGTTTTAAGACAATCAATGATATTTTCAGCATCTTTTTGTGATAATGTAAAAATCCCATAGCCACGTCCGTCAGAATTAGGTATGATTTTGACTGACGGAAGATTTTTAAATTCTTTTCCCAAAGGAATCCTTATCTCTTTGCTGCCAGAAGAAAAAGCCACTTCATTTTGCTGCCCTAAAACTCCGTCATAAAGCATGACTTTAAATCTCTGGGGCCAGATAGTCTCGCTCCCTCTTTTGTCTTTCTGCCGGCATACTAATTTATCTTCGACGATTGAGAATGAAATCTCAGGCAGTCCCGGTCTGTCAACCCATGATTCGCAGAAGTCTGATGCTGATGAAGAGGCATGGCGAGTCAAAATTTCCACGAGATCATCCCATGAGGCATTGCCATAACCATAGGAAGCCAGATACTCCCTTATTGCATTACGGAAACAGTCTTTTCCCATGATTTCCGCAAGTTTTGTCATCATGACCGGAGCCTTATTATAGATGATGTCATTATATACGAGTCCGGCATCTTGCAGATTTCCGAGAGTCTGACGGATTGAGGTCGCGCCGGTTGTACGGTCCTCATGCATAGCCGCCCCCACGTATGTGCGCAGCCACACAAGGTCGTGATCAAATTCCGGCAAAAGTTGGCGTGTGATTGCAGCGGCATAATAGTTTGCAAATACCTCTTTTGTCCATACATCATTGAACCACCGCATGGTTAGATAATCTCCAAACCACATATGTGTTGTCTCATGAGCAATCAGGGAAGTGCGTGATAGTCTGTCGTCGGGAGTGGCATTGGATGGTAGAAACATCCGGCGATCAGAATAAAACGTGGCTCCCGTATGTTCCATGCCGCCAAACTGGAATCCAGGTATTATCACAAGATCATATTTGGCGAAGGGGTAAGTTATTCCGGTATATTCTTCAAGCCATTGGAGAGAAGCTGCAACATCCGCAGCTATATCTGGTAGTTGAGCTATACGGGCCGGATCTGTTTCCCTGTAGTATATTCCGAAACTGCGGTCACCACATTTGAAATCTTCCCTCTTGAACTCTCCCGCTGCAAATGCGAAAAGATAAGTGCTTAGTGGTTCTGTTGCCTTGAAGGTCAAGACCTTTCTCCCGGTACCAGTGTATGATTCTGACACAACTGAGGTGTTGCTGACCCCGACCCAGCTATCAGGGATATCCAATTGAAGATTGAATGCCGCTTTCAGATCGGGTTGGTCGAAACATGGGAAACATGTACGCGCCCTGTCGGGAACAAAAAGAGTGTATAGAAAATCATCCCTTCTGTTGAGCGCTCTGTTGCCCGCAATAAAATCAACTGAAATTTCATTGTGGCCGGGCTTCAGGATACTGTCAGGAAATGCGATATGGTCTCCCTTTACGGCAGGTGATATTGAAATTCCGTTAATACCCAAAGATTTCACTTGATCAGGGCCGGCTTTAAAATCGAGAAGGAACTCTCCATCGAGTTCAGGTTTATAAGAAAACGAAATCAATTCTATCCCCGTCACAGGCGAATCGGATTCAGCCGGAATTTTAAATGAAATGTGATATTCAAGAGAATCTATTTTAGCTTTCCGTTGGCGTGCGAGATCGTGATCCACGCCTGAATAGAGATCTGGAGAACTTAAAGAGGAAGAGTTGTTGGAATAAAGGTTAAAGCTGAAAGAAAGCGATATGCCCAACGCAAACAGGAATCGGATCATGGTGGAGAATAATTTCATAGACGCAGATGAAAGATTAACTTATTCCCCGCAAAATTATAAAAAAAATCGGAAGTTGGGCTTTTATATTAATATTTTGATAAGCATTTTTATCGAGCAATTGTTTCCGGGCTTTTGTATTGGCCGACTCATGGCATGTTTTTCCTGACTTCGGCACTTCTTTTAGAGTAGGAATGTCGAAGTCAGGGTTTACGATTTTAATTGCTATCGCCAAGGAAATTCCTCGGGCACGGGATGACCTTTTACAACCTCACGCACAGTGCTGCAGAAAGCCCTTACAAGTTTCTTGACAGGTCCCGGTTCCATTCCGAGCACCTTATAGAGGAGACCTGCGTCATTAGGCAATCTTGTAATTCCTGCAGCAATCCCTTTGGCCCGGTCGATAAAAGCTTCCGTACGGGCATATATCTCATCAGACTTATCTTTGGGAGTGACGACTATGACATTGGAAAACACATCGAAATTACCCATCACTCCGAGTTCGCGGGGATTACATATAGCGGGATCTATGACAAATTTTTCCCTGAAAAGTTGACGGCCGTCAAGTCGCTCACAATGACTGCACACAGAGAGAATGTCATATTGGAAGAGCTCACCATCCTTATAGTATTTCCTTCCCGGCATAAAAATCTCAGAGTAGAACGCAGTCGCAGACTCAGCAACTCTAAGACGAGTGTCGGAGATGAAACGTGTATGT
Organism: uncultured Muribaculaceae bacterium; assembly: GCA_910588245.1. GTDB lineage: Bacteria > Bacteroidota > Bacteroidia > Bacteroidales > Muribaculaceae > Lepagella. The sequence goes on from CAJUQP010000037.1 coordinate 29,167, forward strand.
CGGCAGGGGATGACGGGTTCCGGCATGAATTCGAGATATGCGTTGTCTTCAAGCACTATATTCTGCACCAGACCCGAATAGTTGTATTTCATTTCAGCGAGCTTTGTGGCGGCGCCTGTCGAGACGAATGCGAAAGCGTCTTTTTTCACGGTAATATCCTGACGATAGCGGTCGCCGTCAACGTTCGGGCCGCCAGACGAGAGGATGTAAACACATGGCATCTCTGGCATCTCCTCATCGAAATAAAGTTCCTGCTGTACAATCAGCGGATGGCGTCTGTCGAGGTCGCGGAGAATGCTTTTCCCATCCTTGTCGAGTTCAAATCCGAGACGCAGGTAGCCGTGTTTCCCGGGGGCTCCGACATACATGGCCTCGGGCTCCGTGAGGAAACGTGCCATCTCTCGGGCGGAGGAGAAATCTACTTCCGGAGCCAAAGTCTTTTCCCTTTTCTGTTCTATCATACGCTTGAATTGAATTTTGGCTGAGACACACCGTCGGCGTGTCTCAGCCTTTGTTATAAACGAATTCGGCCAAGCGGCACATTATTTCTTATCGGCTTTATCGAAGAGTGCCATCTTAAAGATTAAATCCACGAGTTCATCGATACCCTCCCCGGTCATGCAGTTCGTGAAAACGAAGGGTTTGCCGGGACGCATCAGGCGTGAGTCGTGGTCCATGACTCCGAGATCAGCGTGCACATATGGCGCGAGATCAGTCTTGTTGATCACAAGGATATCACTCTGTGATATTCCCGGGCCATCTTTCCTCGGAATCTTGTCGCCGGCGGCTACGTCGATAACGTAGATAAAGAAATCCACAAGGGCCGGTGAGAATGTGAGAGTGAGATTATCGCCGCCGCTCTCAATCAGCACAATGTCGGTATCCGGGAATTTGGCCTCCATTTCCTCTACAGCCGCAATATTCATCGAAGGGTCTTCTCTGACGGCTGTATGGGGGCACGCTCCTGTCTCCACACCGATAATCTTGTCTTCAATCAGTATTCCTTTTAAAGTTTTTCTTACGTGTTTGGCGTCTTCGGTGGTAACTATGTCGTTGGTGATTATAAGCACTTTCTGTCCGAGCTCGAGGAGACGGGGAGTAATTGCTTCTATGAGGGCGGTTTTCCCGGATCCCACCGGGCCACCGATGCCTATTCTACAGGTCTGAGACATATATCTATGTTTTTGTCGGCCGCATGTGTTAATACGTATGCGGACTGATGTGGATTAATACTTGTTGGTGCAGGAGAGAGGAAAAGTTTATTTAATTCATAAACATCCTCATGTTCCCTTTTTCATGGAGTGATGCCAGAATGTCGAGTTGGGGGAAGAACGCATTCATGTCTTCCGGCTTCATCCGGGAGGCTTCCTGATATAGGGCCGGAATCTCTGAAGAGAGGCGCTCAAGTATAAGCTGTGTGTCGTAGTGTGACACGCGGACACATCTCAGAGCGGCACTGAGCACCATGTTGATGATGCCATATTGGTGGGAGCAGAAAAGTTCTTTTTCGTGAATACCGGCTGCCGCGAACACCATACCCTGTGCTACCGGGTAAGTGCCCGGGGTGTCTCCGCTCTTGATTTCATCAAGCCAGTGTGCGATCATATCGCTGTCGAAAAGCCTCACGGCAAGTTCGGCGAGCTTTTTACCCATTCTCTGGATCATCAGCCTTGCCTCCGCATTCATCTTGAACATGATCAGAAACCTGTCCATGTGTCGGCAGGTATCATAGTCGGCGCCAAGGAAAGCACGATGGGTGAGAAGGGCCGCCACGCCATCGCTGAAGGCAGCCTGTCGCGACTGTGACGCTGCGAATGCCTCAAGACTTGCCGCATCTGTCACAATGTTCTCAAACGCTGCTGTCTCAAGGCCATTTGAGAAAGAGAATGTGCCTACCGGAAAAGTGGAATCCGTGAATTGCAGAAGCCGCATCACGGCGATCATCTTGCTGTGCTCATCCATATCGGGGAATGAATTAAAAAGGTGTGCGTTTATGGGAATGTCGTGTCAGTAATGACAGTGGGGGTGAGTATGCCCATGATCGTGTTCGTGCTCGTGTCCATGCTCATGGTCGTGTGCATGGACTATGTGGCCATGATCATGAGTGTGACTTTCCTGACCGGCACCTCCGAAGAGCCTTCTGATCTCATGGGGAGCAAGATAAGGTATTATCTCAAGACCTTTCTGGAACTCATAGGTAATACCTTCGATATGATGAGTCTCCATGACAGAAAGCATGACTTTTCGGTCGACGGTAAGCGGCACATATACTTTCGTTCCCTTCACCACTGCCGGCCAATGCTGGTTGCCGATAGCATGTCCAAGTTCTACGGATATGCGAATAATTGTCTCGGGGTCTTTGTCGGAAAGACCAGACATGTCGATGACGAGCACGGGACTGAGTTCTATTCTTAGAACGGCTGCCTTCCGTGTCGCGGGATCGAAAGAGATTATGTCGCCATCGACAATCTGGGTGTGGCGGGCAAGGGCGATAGGGTATTCTTCGCCACTGACACCTTTGCCGAGGAACCGTGATTTCTGGGCAGTCCACTGGTCGAGGAAGATATAGTCGATATCGGCGTCTTCGAGTTTTGTCTTCCATTCGGGAGAGGTATTGAGGTTGCCGATTATTTCGTTGTAGATTTTCATAACGCTTGATAATAATTCAGCAGGGGGAGACTGATGTCTCCTCCTGCGTTTTCAGTAATATTTGATTGTGATAAAGATCATCAGCTGAACCAGTATAATTGAGCGAGCGGAAGTTCCTTGGCGGGGGCCACATATGCCTTGTAGCCGTCGACAGTCACTTCGAATGTCTCGGGGTTGACTTCGATGCGCGGAGTAGCCGTGTTGCGAACCATATCGGCCTTTGACAGCTGACGCACACCATGCACAGGGTAGATGATCGACTCAAGCCCGAGTTTTTCCTTTATGCCTGCATCGTATGAGGCACGGGAAACGAAAGTCATTCTTGTCGATTCCATCGCAGAATGATAGGCACCATACATCGGGCGCATGATCTTTGGCTGTGGTGTCACGAGCGATGAGTTGGGATCACCCATGTTGGCCCAGTTTATCAGGCCTCCTTTTATCACGAGCTGCGGCTTTACACCGAAGAAAGCGGGTTCCCAAAGTACGAGATCGGCCATCTTGCCCTTTTCTATTGAACCGAGCACATCGCTGATGCCGTAGCATATGGCGGGATTGAGGGTGATCTGTGCCAAATAGCGGAGTACCCGGAAATTATCGTTGCCCTCAGCATCTTCCTTGAGTTTCCCTCTGGCGCTCTTCATGTATGATGCCATCTGGAAAGTCCTCATGAATGATTCACCCACACGACCCATTGCCTGGGAGTCGGAAGTGACCATCGATATAATTCCAAGATCATGGAATATATTTTCAGCCGATTGTGTCTCGGGACGCACACGGCTTTCAGCGAACGCTACATCCGACGGGATTTTCGGGTTGAGGTTATGGCATACCATGATCATATCGAAGAGTTCGGCTTGGGAGTTGATGCCGAAAGGAAGCGTCGGGTTGGTGGAAGAGGGGAGTACATTAGACATTGACGCCATCTTAAGAAGATCAGGGGCATGGCCACCGCCGGCTCCTTCGGTGTGGTAGGTATGTATTGTCCTTCCGTCGATAGCGGCTATGGAGTCTTCCACATAACCACCCTCATTTAGTGTATCGGTATGGATCGCTACCTGGACATCATAAAGATCGGCCGATTCCATCACACTGCGTATGGCTGCCGGGGTTGTTCCCCAGTCTTCATGGATCTTAAATCCACATGCGCCGTCTTCAATCTGTTCGTTAAGATTGGGTACGATAGAGCAGTTGCCTTTTGCGAGGAAACCGACATTGATAGGTAGACTCTCCGCAGCTTTGAGCATCTCCTTCAGGTTCCATGCTCCGGATGTGATTGTGGTGCCGTTTGTTCCGTCTGTGGGTCCGATGCCACCGCCGATAAGTGTTGTAATACCATTGGAGAGGCAATTCTCAGCCTGCTGTGGGCAGCAGAAATGTACGTGTCCGTCGATACCGGCGGCTGTAAGGATCATGTGCTCTCCAGAGATCGCATCTGTAGAAGGTCCGGTGACCAGGTCAGGCGACACACCGTCCATGACGTTTGGGTTGCCGGCTTTACCGATTCCGGCGATTTTGCCATCTTTTACACCTACATCGGCTTTTACGACTCCGAGCACGGGATCGATGATGGTAACGTTGGTGATCACCAAATCGAGACTTCCCTGTTTCTCAGAACATTCATTGGCCAGGCCCATGCCGTCGCGGAGTGTCTTTCCACCGCCATAGACCAGCTCATCGCCATAATTGCGGAGGTCTTTCTCAATCTCGACATATAAGTCGGTGTTGCCGAGACGAATCTTATCGCCCACAGTGGGGCCGAAGAGATTGTTATATTCTTGTCTTGATATTGTAGCCATAACTTGAGAGGTCTGTTATTTTTTAATTTGATCCTGGGAGTATTCAGACTCCTCGTCAGTCTCAGAAGCTGATTTAAAGCCATATTCCTCCATTCTACGCACAGCTTCCGTATATTTGGGATAGAATGAGGGAGTATCCTCGTAACCGGTGTATCCGTTTACGAGATCGTTGAAACCGATCACACGTCTCTTTCCGCCGAATCTAACAAGCTCAACTTCTTTTTCTTCACCTGGCTCGAAACGCACAGCAGTCGTGGCCGGTATGTTGAGATGACATCCGAAAGCTTTCTGGCGGTCGAACTCCATATATCTGTTGACCTCAAAGAAATGGAAATGGCTTCCGATCTGAATCGGGCGGTCGCCTGTATTCCTTACTGTCAGTTTGACAGTGCGCCTGTCGGTGTTGTATTCTATGGGTGATTCGCTGAGTATTACGCCTCCTACAGGGACGTGTTGCTTAGGCAGGAACCCCGGTTGATTGGGATAGGCGATATCCGGTTGTCCGGAGAATACGCCGTTGGGGGTGGAGTATTCCTCTACGGGAGGATTCTTTGTCTGATCCATGGTGCAAACGAAATAATTAGGTTACTTAATCGGTTGATGAATGCTAACAAGGCGGGAGCCATCTGTGAATACAGCCTCCACCTGCAGGAGGGAGATCATATCGGCCACCCCCTCCATGACTTGATCTTTGGTAAGAACGTTGGCTGCGTCGTGCATGACCTCCTCGACAGTCTTACCTTCGCGGGCACCTTCAAGAGCCGCACTTGTGATGTAAGCCACGGCTTCGGGATAATTGAGCTTCAAGCCTTTCTTCAGGCGACGTTCTGCGATGAGCCCGACCATCAGCAGAGTCAATTTGTCTTGTTCTTTCGGGGTAAAATGCATTGTATGATAGATTAGATGTTTAGAGACCTGAAAAACAATTTGGTCAGGGGAGAGTCTTCGGTATGTGTGGGCCTTTCCTGCCTAATATATTTTTAGGATCACATAATTTGAGATTAACCCTTAGACACGAATCGAGATAATTTTTAATTATAATGATTCGTCTTACGAATTTATAACAAACACCGTCGGAAAAGGTTGAGCAAGGGCTGTTGATTTTGTTAACTGCAAGTAGTGGCAATAAAAAACGACTGATGAAGTACTTCATCAGTCGTCGCAGTTGCCTTGGAAAGACTCGAACTCTCACAAACGGAACCAGAATCCGGTGTGCTACCATTACACCACAAGGCAGTGTCAAGCTAAAATTTGTTGCCTTGGAAAGACTCGAACTCTCACAAACGGAACCAGAATCCGGTGTGCTACCATTACACCACAAGGCAGTGTCAAGCTAAAATTTGTTGCCTTGGAAAGACTCGAACTCTCACAAACGGAACCAGAATCCGGTGTGCTACCATTACACCACAAGGCAGTGTCAAGCTAAAATTTGTTGCCTTGGAAAGACTCGAACTCTCACAAACGGAACCAGAATCCGGTGTGCT
>CAJUQP010000038.1 GCA_910588245.1 uncultured Muribaculaceae bacterium
TATTTCTTATCATTGATTTTAGTTAGTGAATGACACTCTCTTCCGAAGAGATTTTAATAATCTGTAACTTGTTGATTATTTGAATATTTTACTATTATGGAAAGTATAATTGCTAAACAAAAGCTCACCTTAAAGCAAATTTATAATGGGAACGGTAATTATTTTTGCGTCAAAATAGCCTGTGATAAAGGAATTTTTAGTAACTTTGCGCCAAAATAAGCATCTCTTCGGAAGAGATTATGACGATTGCTAAACAAAATAAGCCTCAGGACCGTAAGGTGCTGAGGCTATAATTATAATTGGACACTTGATTGTATCGGTAAAGGCCAGTCATGCATCGAGAAGCGTCATCGGAGGGATTTCAGGATCAGACTGTTGGCGCGGTCTACCACTGAGGTGTCGAGGCTGGCGAGGTAGATCTGGGTGGTTGTCTCGCTGTCGTGGCCCATACCTTCGCTGATGACGCTCAGAGGGATACCTTTTGCTTTAGCGGCGGAGGCCCAGCTGTGGCGGGCGACGTAGAGGGTCAGAGGTATTGTCACCCCGACAATTCCGGCTATGTTTTTAAGGTTGTGGTTGATGTTGTAGCCGGCATTGCGGTAGATGCATCGTTCGTTGGTGCCGGGGTTGCAGATAATGGGGAGCAGGTAGTCGCTTTTGTTTTCGGGATATTTGTCGAGAATCGTCTGCATATCCTTTGTCCACTCTATGATCAGCTGCTGGCCGGTCTTGCGCCGGCGGTAGGTGACATATCCATTCCTGAGGTCAGTTTTCCTGAGGAACGCCATGTCGATGAAGCTCATGCCCCGGAGATAGAAACTAAGCAGAAACATATCGCGGGCGAAATCGACAGAGGGGGTCAGCGACAGGTCTAATGACTTGATTTTCTTAATCACCGCCAACGGGAGCGCCCGCTTGACGGTCTTGTCAATTCCGGTGTAGACATGACGGAATGGATTACGGTTTTCGATGATCTCGTCCTCGACGGCGCGGTGATAGACGGCACGGAGGATGCGGGTATAGAATGAGATGGTGTTGGAGGCGACTCCCCTATTACGGTGCCACGCCTCGAAGTCTTCCATCACTTCGGAAGTTATGCAGTCGAGCATTATATCCCGGTCATCGCGAAACTTCCTGAAGCTATTGAGGGCAGACCGGTAGGTCTCGGATGTCCTTATCTTTCCGTTCTGTTTGAGTCTGGCGATGAGGCCCTCCATGTAGTTGAAGAGTGAGCAATCGTGCGCATAGCGGTTGAATTCGTCGATCACATCATCGGCAGTGTAGGTCAGTCCATCGGCATCCATTTTGCGTCCGATCTTGGTCAGCCTTTCCATATCCCACCGTATACGCTCACGGATGGAGAGAATGAAAGGTCGGCGACTGCTGGTGTAAGTGGTGACCACCATGGAGCGGTTTTCGTCCCATTCAGATGTAAAGACCTTGTAGTCCGTCGGGAGCTGGCGGATCTTCCGGTCGTGGATGATCTGATAATAGACCGTGCCCTCGCGTTCGGAAAGAGCGGACGGTCGGAATTTTACTTTAATCGAGGCCATATCTTTTATGATTCAGTTGTCGGCAAAACCGATATCACAAAGATATGAAAAGAGCATAGTCCCGCTTCTTTATTCCGATATTCTTCTTATATTTATATATATATGCCACGCGGAGACGCGGGCCGCCCCAAAAAAGCTCCGCATGCCCTCCGCGGCTGCGCGTGCCAATGACAACTCACGCGGAGCCTGGGGGATTTCGGGGAAGTGAGTGATCAGCGGCGGAGGTAGCTGCGGAATTTGTCGACTGATGTGTTGACGATGAGGTCTTCGGGAAATTCGGTGGCCTGGAGGAGAGGAAAGAGGAAGCCGTATTCGGCGATATCGAAAGATATGTGGGCGTCGCTGCCGAGTATCACGGGGACGCCGTAGGCTTTGCAGAGGCGCAGTATCTCGAGATTGTTGTCCTTCGCGGAGTCCTTATGCCGGATGGGTTTGAGGCTGCTGTTGTTGATCTCGAGGAGAGTGTGGCTCTCCTTGGCGGCTATCACGAGGGGCTTGAAGAGGAGGTCGGCGGTGCCGTCGCCGGGATGGCTTATGATGTCGATCCAGGGATTCCGGATCACCTTCTCCAGTCCGGCGGTGTTCTGCTCGCGTGTGCCGTGGCGGTAGCACAGGGAATGGATTCCGGCTATGCGGTGGTCGAGGACAGACATCATCTTGTCGTCCATGTCGATGTTTCCCTCGCTGTCGAGCACGTTTATCTCCGCACCGAGCATCAGTTCGATGCCATACATATGGCGGGGCACCACATGGAGATTGCGGAAATATATCGGGGCGCAAGTGCCTGGTATTCCGGGGGCGTGCTCGGTGATGCCGAGGAGCTTGAGGCCTTTCTCGGCGGCTGCGCGCGCCATTTCCTGGAGGGTAGAGAAAGCGTGACCGGAGGCCACGGTGTGGGTATGTACGTCTAACTCAATATTCATCATCTTCGAAACCTGACAGGGGGTATGACAACAATCCCTGCCTTGATATAACGTCGTCTCAAGGCAGGGATTGTGTGAAAAGCATCAAACATCAGTTCCTATTTCACCTATTGTATTACATCGGGAGATTCCCAATTTTCGCTTACGGAGACAGTGAGATTGATCATATCCGAAGGAAGGGCAGGTGCATTTGCGGGCTTCAGGAAATCACCCTTCACACGGTATATATAATTGGCCTCAGGATAGAACAAAGATGGAGAAATCGAGCAACCATTATACACATAGCTATCATCTTTCGCTCCGATCCTGAAGGTTATCTCATTGAGACCTTGAACATATGAACTACCTTTTTTGGCAGGGAGTGTATAGAAATAGAAAAGCTCCGTGCCACTGTTATCAAATGTAAGATCGACAGAAATATTTGTTTTATCGGCATTGGCAACGGCAATTCCGTTGTCTAATGAATATTGGGTCATAAACGAAAGTTTGGTAAGCGTTATCTTGGTCACACCATCAGGACGGCCGCCATCATTCGCCTGGACAATGACCTTCGCCACCGCACGCCTCAGCACAACATTCTCCTCATAGGCATCATCCCCTTTTGTGATCCTCAACACCTTCACAAAGCAATCATAGTTATCATTGTTGACGGAATAAGGGGGAAGCGTATTGTCGCCGTGCTCAAGGATGTCGATATAATCATTATTGCCGTCTATATCGTAATATTTGTTGCCGTAACTCCCATTATCATTTTTCTCAGCATCCGAAGGGATATAATCAGCGAAAATTGCCACCGTGTAATCACCCTTCTCCGGCGCTTCAAACTGAATCAGAGAACCGGCGGAAGCAAGCATCTCCTTACGGGCCACAAAGTTATCGACATTAATACCCCCTGTGGTTTTCCCCTTGTAGAGCTTGGCGACATAGCGGAGCTGGTGGCCTTCGTGCGCGGCACGGGTATAGGGGAAGGCATAGGCTTCGGGAGCCGAGACAGTGAGGGTTATGACGTCGCTTTTCTTTTCAAGATCCGACGGACTGACAACGTCTGTAGAGGTGCAGCCCATTGCCAGCAGTGCCGGAAGAAGAGCGCAGAGCAATCTCATTTTCATTGATTTCATATTTATGGAAGTTAGTTATTGAATATTATATGTCGACGATGATCTCACCATCCCAGGCGGTATCGACCGATATTCCGCCGATGATGAAATCCGTGAGGAAGTCGCCTCTCAGGGTAGTGACCTTCCCCCGGTGCACCGGCAAGGTCACGCCGGCCGTGCGCGACACCACCGCCTTCGCGGAATTGTAGAGAGTGAGGGTCAGGGTTATCTCCATCCCCTCCTCCGGCACGAAAAGGCGCCCGGAGGCGATCTCCATCTCTATGCCCGGGATGGTGATGATGTCGAGAGTACGGGTGCCGGCGACATTATCCACCGGACGCGCCGGGGAATTCTCGTTGAGGTTGAAGGCCGCGGCCACCGGGCTTCCGTAGCTTATCTCCACAGAATAGCTCTCCCCTCTCGATATCTCGTCGCGGAAAGTGGCAAGAAACGATGCATAATCGTCGGCCACAATCCGGAACCTACCCGCCGGGCATCCCATAGCCACCGGGACCTCGACACTGCGGCTCCATTCTCCGGCAGCTTCCGAAAGATCGAATGATCCGGAATAGCAATAACATGGAGATGGGTCATGCGAGTAAAAATGCTTTCCGGGTGCGGGAATATCGTTGAAGTCGGCGACATCGTAAGCGGAGAACTGACTGTCGTCGCACCACACGGCGAGGCGGTATTCGCGCGGCTCGAGCAAGAATGGCGCAGGGATTGTGAGTGTACGTCCGTCGCCGTCATCCATCTCCGCCGTGAATTCTTTCCTCATCACCGCCGACCCGGCGCCGCGCAGCTCCATCACCACCCTTTTGCGGCCATCGCCCGATGCCCGATGACGCGGCGCCTCCACCTTCTCCCAGTCGCCCGGGAAGCCGAGCACTAAGACAGTCTCCACGAGAGTCGGATCCTCCTCATTACGAGGATCAGGATAAGTGTGGATGCATCCTCCGGTAAGAAGGAGAATAGCAAACAGAATCGATATAGACAGGAACCGTGACATAAGCGCAAAAAATCAGAGTCTGAAAGTATAAGCCACCGAGACTCCGGCATGGTCGATGCCCCAGTAAGAGGTCTGGCGCACATCGGCGCGCGCACCATTCACGGTATTGTAGAAACGGTCGTAGCGCATAGAGGCATAGCCCGCACCTATGGAGAACTCAAGATGCCATTCCCTCCCGATGCGCAACACATAACCGTAGGTGACGCCGGCGCCCAGCAACGGACGCCCGCTGTCCTGATAACGGTAGTCGCCATGGCGGAGATTATACCATGCCAAAGAAATGTGGGGCCCGATGAAATGTCCATATCCGGCGCTCGCGAACCACCATCTCCCTTCCGGCTGCACAGCCAGTATGCGCAGAGCCTCACGCTCCGAAATAAACCACGGACACCACCACACCGGCACAGACACAGATATCCGGCCGGTCAGTTCAATCTCCCCCGCCACATTCATGACCGTCGCGGCCCATGGCAGAGCGTTTGTCTTTATCCGCACCATGCGGCGTGGCGCCTGAGGGAGGGTCAAAGCCTCGGGGATTTGGCCAACGACAGTGTCTCCGGGGGCAGCGTCGGAGAGGCTGCCCCCGGGATCTGCCGAGAGGAGAGTCATTATCAACGGAATGGAGGCGAGGTTCATGGTCAGATTGTCAGATATGTTTTTATGCACAAAGGTAGCATATATAATTCAATTGCCAAAATAAAAATTGAAAATAATATGCTTTTCGGCAAAAATCTGACATTTAACCCCGAAATCCAACGAATTAAACCTCCCCTAAAGGGAGTATGAAGGTCATGACCACCCTCCTCCGAGAGCCTTGTAGAGATTTATGAGAGCCAGATATTCGTTGAGGCTAGCATTATTGACCCCTATCTGCGACTCGAAATACCTTCGCTGCGCATCAAGCACGTCAAGGTAGTTTAGCGTTCCTCCGCGATACTGGAGCCAAGCCAGCTGCACATATTTGGCGGCGGCATCGCGCAACTCCGATTTCACCTTGTGATTCTCGCGATAACGGTTGTAGGCTATGATGGATGTGTTGACCTCCGTGAAAGCTCCGATCACGGCCTTCTCATAGTCATACCGGCTCTGGTCGTAGGCCGCGACCGCCGCCTTGTATTTCCTCTTACGCTTTCCGAAGTCGAACAAAGGCCCGGTGATCTGAGCAACGGCATACGTGAAAGGCGACTTGAAGAAATCCTTCAGTCCGTCGTTCTCAAAGCCCGGGGTGAGCCCGATCCTCAGGGAGGGGAAACGGTCGGCATAGCTCACACCGACATCGGCCATCGCAGCCTGCAGACGACGCTCGGCAGCACGCAGGTCGGGACGTCGCTTCAGAAGGCCGGAAGGGATGCCTGCAGGCAGTTTCTCCGCGATATCGGCATCAAAAAGGATGACCCGCTCCTTGAACGACTCCCCGGGATACTCGCCCATGAGGGTAGTGAGCGAATTGCGCATTGAAGCCACCCTCAACTCAAGATCAGGGATCAGGGAGGCGGTGGTGGAATATTCGACCACCGCCTGCTGATATACAGTCTCCGAAGTCAGACCACCCTCGAACCGGAGCTTGGCCTGGGCAAGCGCCTCCTCGCGGGTCTTGAGAGTCTGACGCACTATCGAGAGCTCATTCTCGAGGGAAAGGAGCCTGAAATAGGCTGTGGCCACCTCGGCGATAAGGGTCATACGCATAGCCCTGTAATCCTCGACAGATGCAAGATAGCGCGCTTCGCCGGCATTCCTGGCCTTCACAAGCGAGCCCCAGAGGTTGATCTCCCAGGAGATCGGGAATTTGAGATCGAATTCCGGATCTTTAGTAGTATGGCCGCCATTGTATCTGTTTGTTTCGTGGGAATAGCCGATATTGAGCCCGACTTCCGGAAGGAGGCCGGCCTTCGCCACTCCGTAGAGTTCACGCATCTGCTCCACCCTCGCGGCGGCTTTCAGGATGTCGCGATTGTTCTCAAGAGCCGTCCGCATGATGGATGTGAGGGTGGAGTCTGTATAGAACTCCCACCATTTCAGATCAGCGAGCGAGAGAGAGTCGGCAGCCGGCGGCACGGCCGCCTCACCGGTGAAGGATGCAGGAAGATCCAGACGTGCCTTGGTCAGATTTCTGGTGCCCGAGCACGCCGAGAACAAAACGGCCGCCATGAGTATGATGAGTATCTTTTTCATTATAGTTTTTCCTTATTTAACCGGAGTTATGACTTAGATGGACTTCTTAACCGGATCCTTACCGGCGGTTTTCTTTCTAAAAAACCTGTTGACAGCCACGAAGAAGAACGGCACGAAGACAATGCCGACGGTGATTGCCACGGCCATGCCGAAGAACACACCGGTGCCGATGTCGCGACGCGCGGCGGAGCCGGGGCCGGTGGCGAACAGAAGGGGCACAAGACCGAGCATGAAGGCCAGCGAGGTCATCACGATCGGGCGGAACCTCAGCCTTGCCGCAGTCAGAGCGGCATGTACGGGGTCTGTACCCCTGTCGGTCTCCTCCTTGGCGAACTCCACGATAAGTATGGCGTTCTTGGCCACAAGACCGACGAGCATCACGAGGCCTATCTGGAAATATATGTTGTTCTCCAGTCCGCATATCCATATTCCCAGATATGCCCCCACACCCGCGATCGGGAGGGAGAGGATAACAGCCAGCGGCACAGACCAGCTCTCGTAGAGGGCGGCGAGGAAGAGGAACACGAAAAGGAACACGAGCCCGAGCACAAGGCCGGTATTCCCGCTCTGATGCTTCTGCTGATAGGACAGTCCGCTCCATTCCACCCCGATGTCGGAGGGAAGATGCTCCTCCACAATCTTCTCAAGCGCCTCCATGGCCTCGCCCGTGCTATAGCCGTGGGCGGCCTCTCCGGAGACAGTGGCCGAATTAAACATGTTGAACCGGCTTATCGTGCCGGGTCCGGTGGTGAACTTCGACTGTCCGAGAGAGGAGACCGGCACCATTGTATTGTCGGCACTCTTCACGAAAAAGAGGTCGATATTCTCACGCCGGGAGCGATATGGGGCGTCAGCCTGGATGTAGACGCGGTAGATCCTGTTGAACATGTTGAAGTCGTTGACATATATCGATCCCGTGAAGGCCTTCATGGTGGAGAATATGTCGCTCACCGGTATGCCGAGGATCTTTGCCCTGTCGCGGTCCACATTGAAATACAGCTGCGGGATATCGGCCTGCATGGAGGTGGACAGATCGGCTATAGCCCTCGCCGATGCGGCATAGTGGCGCAACGTGTCGACAGCGTTCTGAAGGTCGGCATAAGAAGCTCCGGCCCTCGCCTCAAGCACCATCTCGAAGCCGCCTGAACTGCCGAGGCCGGGGATAATGGCCGGAGAGAATATATTGACCTTGCATTCCGGATAAGAGGCAAGCTCGTCGTGCACGCGCTCCTTTACCTCCGAGATGCCTCCTGACGAACGCCGGTCCCACGGCTTCAGTATGACAGTAAGCTGGGAATGTGCCTGATTCGAGCCCACACGCGGCGACGAACCCGTGACATTGAGCACATATTCCACGTCGGGGTCAGCCAGCAGAAACGCCATGGCCCTGTCGGTCACCTCACGCGTACGCTCTATGGTGGCGCCTTCAGGGAGCTCGAGTTCCACCGTGAAGTAACCCTGGTCTTCCTGCGACATGAAACTTGTCGGGACAAAGGCATTCATCAGATAAATGAATACAAGGGCAAGACCGAAGGCCGTATACATACGCCGGGGATGGGCCAGAGTCCTTCTTATCGCTCCACAATAGAAACGGTTTCCGCGCCCGAGCCAAACATTAATCAGGCGGAAAACCTTCGCTTTCTTTTTCGATGACGCGGGGCGAAGCAGACGCGCGCACATCACGGGCGACAAAGTCAGCGCCACGACAGTGGAAATCACCACCGACACGGCGATAGTGACTGTGAACTGGCGGTAAAGCTGTCCGGTTATTCCCGGGAGGAAGCTCACCGGCACGAACACGGCACATAGCACGAGCGACATGGCGATAAGGGCATTCCCGAGATTTTTCATGGCCTTCGCCGTAGCCTCGTAGGGCGACAGCCGCTCGGCGTTCATTATACGGTCGACATTCTCAACCACCACGATAGCATCGTCGACCACTATGCCTATGGCGAGAATGAGGCCGAGCAAGGTCAGCATATTGAGAGAGAACCCGAAGATGAGCATCACACCAAAAGTGCCGACCAGGGAGATGGGGACTGCTATGACAGGGATCAGCGTCGCACGCCAGTTCTGCAAAGAGAGGAACACCACGGCAATCACAAGGAGCAGCGCCTCGAAGAAGGTGCGGTAGACATGATGTATCGACTCCTTGATGTATGTGGTCATGTCAAACGGTATCTCATAAGATATCCCGGCAGGGAATCCCTTGGCAATCTCCTCCATCTCGGCCTTCACAGCCTCTGCCACGTCCATGGCGTTTGATCCCGGAAGCATGTTGATATTGATCACGGCGGCATTTCCACCGTTGATTCCACTCTCTGTGGAATAGCTCGACGCCTCGAGTGATATCCTTGCCACATCACGCAAGCGTATGATGGATCCGTTGGTGCCGGCGCGGAGCACTATGTCTTCAAATTCCTTGACCGACGAGAGGCGTCCGCGGGCGATGATCGGCATGGTCACGTCGATATCAGTCATCGGAGCCTGTCCGAGAGCTCCGGCCGCCGACTCGCGGTTCTGGTCTTTCAGAGCGTTCTGTATGTCTTTCACCGTGAGCCCGAGGTTGGCGAGCTTGTCGGGTTGCACCCATATCTGCATGGCATAATAACGGCTGCCGACATTTCCGACGCTTCCGACCCCCGGGATACGGCGTATGGGATCTATGACGTTGAGCGTCGTATAATTGCTCAGATAGACCTCATCAAACTTAGGATCGTCAGAGAGAATGGTGATTGTCATCAGGCGGTTCGCGGTCTCTTTCGACACAGAGATACCGTTCTGCACCACCTCCGCGGGCAGACGCGACTCGGCTTTCTTTATACGGTTCTGGATATCGACCGCCGCCAGTTCAGGGTCGACGCCGATGTCGAAAGTCACCAGCGCGGAGAATCCTCCGGAATTGGAGCTCGACGACGACATATAGATCATTCCGGGCGTTCCGTTAAGCTCCTGTTCGATAGGAGTGGCCACCGCCTGCGTCACCGTCATGGCATCGGCGCCGGGATAGGACGCTGTGATCCTCACCACCGGGGGGACGATCTGCGGATATTGGTCGACAGGGAGCATCACCAGCCCGAGAATGCCAATGATGAAGATCACGATAGAGATCACTATCGAGAACACCGGATGCTCGAGAAAGAAATTTCTGTTCATGATCTGCCTTATTGATTGTTATCTTCCGGTTCTTTCATATTATCATCCGCACGGACGGCCACAGGCTGAACCTTCATTCCGTGGGAGAGCTTGTGGTAGCCTTCCACCACAATCTTCTCACCCTTCGCCAGTCCGCGTTCCACTATGGTATTGTTGCCGACCTCGGGTCCGAGCTCCACAAATCTCTTCTCCGCGACGCTGTCGGGACGCACCACAAAGATATAAGCGCCATTCTTCTCTATCACGAGTGATTTCGTAGGCACATCCACGGCCTGCTCCCTGACATCGAGAAGCACCTTGACCTTTGTGAACTCGCCAGGGAGCAGACTCCTGCCCGGATTGGGCATCTCGGCGCGCACGGAGAACGTGCCGGTCTTAGGGTCAACTTTAGGATCGGCGAAATCCACAAGTCCCTTGTAGGGATACTCCGATCCGTCGGCGAGGGTGATGGTGACAAACGAGTCCCACTTATGCTTTTCGTCAGGGCCACCGAGATTTACATTGCGGTCTTTGCTCCGCAGATAGTCGAGTGCAGTCATTGAGAAATCTACCCTGACGGTGTCGCTCTTCACGACCGTGGCGAGCAGGGATTTGCCTCCCGACGGCCCGACAAGCGTGCCGATATCGGCCATCCTCTCCGATATGAAACCGGAGATGGGCGACGACACGCGCGTATATCCCAGGGTCAGTTCAGCCTGGGTCAGATCAGCCTGACTGACAGTGACCTCCGCCATGGCGCTCTCATAGGCGGCCTGTGCATTGTCGAGATCAAGCTGCGACGCCGCATTCTGGGCATACAAAGGCTTGATACGGTCGAGATCATGTCTGGCTTTCTCGGCCTGAGCTTTGGCCTTGTTGAGCACGGCACGCGCCCTGTTGACGTGTGCCTCATACAGTTTGGGATCGATTATGAAGAGAGTCTGTCCCTTCTCAATATATGAGCCCTCCTTGAAGCACATCTTCTCGAGATATCCCTCCACACGGGCATGAATCTCGACAAATTGCTGGGCGCGGATACGGCCCACATACTCGCCATAGATATTGACATCTTCCGTGGTCACATCCTCAACCTCCACCACGGGGAGAGGAGGAGTCTGAGTCTTAGGTCGCAGGAAGAAACAAAGACTGGCCACAACGATGAGAATGACGAGCGTGATGGAAAGCCATGCCCGTCGGCTCTTGCGGTTGCGAGGCCGGATCTTACGCAATATGGCTTTTACCTTCGGATAAATGTGGAGATTGTGTTGCTGAAAATTCATTCCGGGTTATCGATTTATATCTACTCAAAAGTTAGTTTATGCAGTGCTGGAAAACACCATTAGCTAAACGCCCGGATATGCCTGATAGTTCTTAAGGAATGTGTTCAAGACTGAGATTTAATTTATTTTCGCAGATCATCCCACATATCATCAAAAAAATTTAATAAACATTTAATTGTCTATCCCGATGATAATGATTACCTTTGCATACTGAATTACAAATCGTGTCATGAATAAAACAATACTGCTTTTCGTGCTGGCTCTTCTCGCCGCCACCGCTTTTCCTCAGACTAATTACACCACGGAATACGATATACCTTATTCCGCGAAGACCGACGACTATTCACGATCCCGTCTGAAACTCGACATACACCATCCGGATACAGCGGAGACGCTTCCTGTCATCGTATGGTTTCACGGAGGAGGGCTGACAGGTGGAGAGAAACAGATTCCCGAGGAACTGAAGGAACAGGGTTATGTGGTGATCGCCCCCAACTACCGGCTCACGCCCCGCGTCGGTGTGGCCGACTGTATCGATGACGCGGCTGAGGCCGTGGCCTGGGCTTTCGACAATGCCGCCAGATATGGCGGCGATCCGAACAGGCTGTTCGTAAGCGGCCATTCAGCGGGAGGATTTCTCACCAGCATGGTGGGTCTCGACAAGGCAAGACTCGCCCCATATGGGAAAGATCCCGACAGCATAGCGGCCCTGATTCCATTCAGCGGTCAGGTGATAACCCACTTCTCCGACCGCAAAAGCAAAGGAATCGCCGAACTGACACCCTATGCAGACACCGCTGCCCCGCTTTTCCATGTGCGTAAAGACGCGCCTCCCTACATAATTATCACCGGTGACGCGGAGCTTGAACTATATGGGCGCTACGAGGAGAACCTCTATATGTGGCGCATGATGAAGCTCAACGGACATCCCGACGTGAGGATCTATAAACTCGACGGCTACAACCATGGCGAGATGTGCCATCCCGCTTTCAAGATACTCAAGGATGAGGTGAAACGCCTCTCCCCCGGCCGCTCCTGAACCGCACGAACAATCATGCCATTCAACAGACATCCTTACATGGCAATTCCAACATTTCCATCATCGCCACATGGAATTTTCATAATTTATGATTAAATTTGCGACATAGTGAAGTCTGAACTTCTACAATAAAATAAACCGGCAGAATCAATGGAAAAATATATGGAACCGACAAAGGATGAGATAGAAATGTCTTTTATCGCGTCGTGCATAGAGTCTGTGGCCAATCGTCTAAACCTGGATTACAGGGATGTCTTTGAGCGGATGGACCGTGTTGGTATGATCGACTCATACATATACCCCTGCTATGAGCAACTCCACACGGAGAGCCGGGAAAATCTTACGACAAGCCTCATCGAGACATTAGAAAGATGGGAGCAACAAACAACAAAGTAATGGATAAGATCGAAGTATATCATGCGGGGACTGAACGGGTCGATGCTCCTGATTGCAATAGAGGCAGAGTGAATCTTGACTTCGGTCAAGGGTTCTATCTCACCGACATATATGATCAGGCGTATAAATTCGCTTTATCAAAATCACGCGACCGTAAACTACCTGCCATCATAAACACATATATACTTGACCGGAAATCAATCATCTCAGAATCAAAAGCTAAGATTTTTGAGAAGTATGATGAAGAGTGGCTTGAGTTCATAGTTGCCTGTAGAGGTGGCAAAGATATCTGGAAGAAGTATGATTATGTCGAAGGCGGAGTTGCCAACGATCGTGTTATCGACACCGTGAACATGTATATCCAAGGTTTTATTCCCAAAGACCGGGCACTAAAAAATCTTCGGTATCTTAAACCGAACAATCAGATCTGCATCCTTAATCAGGAGCTGCTTGTCAAGCATCTAAGATTCGTGGACTGTATAACTATTCCAACAGATGGACTACTATAACAAATCACTTAAGGATATACTCAGATGGGGACGTATGGGGGCCATCGCCTGTCATATCGCCGACAAGCTGTCGATCACACCTCTGCAGGCATTAAAAGATTTCTACAGAAGCACTACGTGTAAGAGATTTCATGACACAAAGACCGGTCTTTACCTATATGGCGACCTATACATAGCCGACAGTTATCTCATCGAGAAAGGACTGTATGACGCGCATCAACAATCGATGTGAGTGATTCCCACATCCCTGGAGAAAAGATGTCAAGAGTGGAATTTGTCATCAGGCAGCAAGATGGGATCTGATGGCTGACGCCATCAAGTCGGGCTCCACGCAACTCACGACGTATTGCCGTCCATTCCTGAGACGTAGGAGCATGCACTGGTCGAAGGCGCCGTAATAGCCGAAATAGGCACCGATCATCATGTCATGGAAATATCCCCAATAGCCCATGTAGCCTCCGCTACCGCAGAGACGTATTCCACCGGCCGACGGCAGACAGCGATCTACCGAGACTATGGCAGTATATGGAATCTCCTTTGTACGCAATATTCTGTGAATCTTGAGAACGGAGTCGGCAGCCTCAAGACTCCGGGGGGAATAGAAAAGGGCGCTCCCTATTAGGCCTACAGTTATGACGCACAAAAGGATCCATTTATCCCCCTCTCCCCACATCATTATTATGCCAGTCATCAAGGCAATGGTTACTACCGAGGTAATGACCTTGCAGTAGGTGCTTAGTTTCACTTTGCTTTTCATATGATTGTCTGTTTTAATCGTCTTCTTCAAGTATAAAAATAGTTTCCACCGGTTTGGCGAAAAATCTCGCTATTTTCAGGGCGAGCGGCGTGGACGGAAGAAACCTGTTCTTCTCTATTGCCACGATTGTCTGCCGGCTGACACCTACGGCTTCAGCCAGTTGCTGCTGTGTGACGTCTTTCTCGGCCCTCTCCACCTTAATCCGATTCTTCATCTCCGCTCATTTTATAATAGCGCCGCATCTCAAGGCGAAACACGATGACATAAATTATCGGGAAAAGCACAAGATTGGCCGCCATGAAATAAAAGAAAACCAATCCATTGATACACAACGTGCTTGCAACCAGAAGTATGATATAGATATATAGCGCGTTGAGCAGAGCCGACAACCGGATGCTGCGGGTCATCTCATCCTCATGACGCTCCTTTGAGCACACGATGAAAAGGGCACCCAAAGCTATCCCGATGATCATGCCGTCATTGAGCAAGGTCTCCGTGACTCCGGAAGTACTGTAAAGGCCGGTGAAGCATATCAGGGCCATGATGGTCGAAGGGATAAAGAGCAACCATCCCACAATCTGGAATTTTTCAGGGAAAAGAAGATTCTTCATATCATTTGCGTTTCAAGTTATATCCATAAAACGCCCGGAAGTAAATTTTATTTTACAATATGTAAAGTTTTATTTACATTATCTGTTTAAATGACCCTATCATCCCATTAAAAAACATGGTCAAAACCTCAAATAATATTGAAATTCCTCTAAAAATATTATCTTTGCATGCAAATGGAGAACCGCCAACAGAGAATGGTTATCTTGACAATCATATAGTCAATACCAACTCTCGGAAACAAAGCATTTCATAAATAAAAATATGATAAATCCTGACCTTATCAACAGCATAACGCAATTTGTAGAAAACCATATAGGAGAGTTTCATGCTAACAGGATTGCAAAATTGCAATCCATAAATCTAAAAGAACTACTCACCCGTAAGAATCCATACATGTTCAGAGCTAAGGATATCCTCACCGCCCAAGGCATGGTGGAAAGCCTTACCTCTGCGACCATGTCTTCAGCGGAAGAAAGTATTTTCGGGAATTGGATGGAAGGACTCGCCATGTTTGTTGCAGAAAAAGTTTACGGCGGCTATAAATCTTCTGCTGAAGGGATCGATCTGGAATTTGACAAAGATGGGGTCCATTATTTTGTGTCAGTCAAGTCCGGACCTTCCTGGAGCAACTCAACTTCCATGAAAAAGCAGAAAGAACAGTTCAGAACCGCGAGAAGAGTATTCAATACAAGCCGTAAAGCAGTTCCGACAATGTGTATCGAAGGATGCTGTTATGGCAATGACAATAAAAACTACAATGACAGCGATCATGAGAAATACTGCGGAGAAAAGTTCTGGACGCTTATTTCCGGCGAACCGACATTATTTATAGATATTATTGAACCACTCGGTTTCAAAGCAAAGGAAAAGAACGAGGAATATTTCAAAGAGTATAATAGACTAATAAATAAATTCACATTGGAGTTTCTCAAGGATTACTGCAACACAGACGGAGACATTAAATGGGAAAAGATTGTACGCATGAATTGCGCTATCAAACATCCTAAGGCAACCAAAAACACCTGATATGTTCTTCTTCTTTTTTGACAAAAACAGCGATAAGCGGGATTACAACACCACATCCCAGGCCATAAGATCTGTCATAAACAAACTTATGGACAGTGTGTTGGATAATGTGATCCAAAAACATCCTTTCAGCAGCGAAGATCTATCGAAGAATAAACCACTTTATACCGCATTAGTTCCGGATGAAATCTGGAAAGGATCTCATTTTGAACGTCGGTTTACGACATCATTCGGGAAAGCATGGCAATCGCTTGCCGTCGAAGTCGGAAAAACATACCATGGACAATGTGGACAGGAGGTAAAAGTCGAGGGTCAGATAGGCCAGGAAAGCCTCAGGAGGATTCAGGAAATCCTCAACAAGCTTGAAGCCAATGAATCAAAACCGGATTGGGACAAGGAACTGGCATATATTCTCGAAGGCGGAGGGAAACCTATACCTGTGCAGGTAAACTGTGACATACTAATCAAAGACATAATGAAAGGCGAGACATATGCGCTTGAACTTAAGGGACCGATGCCGAATAGTGACCAGACAAAGGTAAGCAAGGAAAAGATTTTCAAACTTCTTGCAATGGAAGGACATCCTGTCCACAAGGCTTATTTCGCATTGCCCTATAATCCCTACCGCACAAAAGAGAATTATTCATGGCCTATGCCAGCACGTTGGTTTGACATGAAACATGATCCATGTGTATTGATAGGACCCGAGACATGGGACTTTATCGGTGGAGAGGGAACATACGACCTTTTCATCAGCGAGATAAACAAACTTGGCAGACACTACAAACATAGAATATATAGAGAGTATCTCGGCATCGAACCTTCTGAGGGATATAACACTGAACTACTGAAATAACATCATGACAAACTTTTCTTTCATCGACCTCTTCGCCGGCATCGGAGGATTTCGCATTGCTTTAGAAAGCATGGGAGGCACATGCCTTGGATTCAGCGAGATAGCTCCTGACGCCATAAGGACTTACTGTGACAATTTCAATGAAAGCGAAAATGCGAATTTCGGAGACATAACGAAACTGAAAACCCTTCCTCCGCATGACTTCATGACTGCGGGAGTACCTTGTCAGAGTTGGTCAATAGCAGGCAAGAATCTCGGGTTTGATGATGACCGGGGACAACTTTGGAACGACACTTTGTTTCTCCTCAATAAAGTCAAGCCTAAGGTTTTTATATTTGAAAATGTAAAAGGGCTGTCAGATCCACGCAACGAGGATGCCCTGAACTATATTCTTGAACGCATATCCAAAGCAGGCTACCACGCCCGAAAATTAGTGCTTAATGCATACGATTACGGGTCTCCCCAGACAAGGGTTCGCATCTATATAATAGGATTCCGTGAGAAAGGTTATCTTGACCGCATGATACTGCCGCAACCATCGCCGGGCAGCGTGCGGTTGTGCGATGTGCTTGACGGGAATAATAAGACTGCGAAAGAGGAAAGGTCAGAGATGAAAGCCCGCTGGAGTCTCTCATGCAATAATCAAGGATTCAACGATTATTTCTTGTTCAACGACATACGTAACGGAGACACGACGATCCACTCATGGGACATAACCGAGACATCCCAACGAGAAAAAGAGATCTGCTATCTTCTCTTGAAGAACAGACGGAAACGTGACTACGGCGAATTTGACGGGAACCCTCTGTCTCTGAAGCATTTTCAAGGATTAGATCCCACTATCTGCAAAGAGGAACTTGAGACGCTCGTAAAGAAAAACATCCTAAAAGAAGTTGAATACACTTACGAAATAAAAGATTATACATCGTGTGATCTCTCCGAACACGCGAAACTAATTTTGGCTACAAGCATCGGGGGAACTATTGTGATCAGCCGGACAAAAAACGACAAGGAAATTAAGAAAAACAAGGTCAATGTATCCGAGACTATTGAAGCGTTGAAACGAGAAGGAATCATAATGTGCACGGAGATAAGATACGATTTCAAGAATTCAAAGATAAGTACAGGGCTTGAAGGAGTGAACCGTATCTTTCTCCCTTCATGTAAGATTTATCCCACAATGGTTGCCAGCGACACAAATGATTTCATTACCACTACTGAGATTGAAGGCAAAAATATCGAGGAATTTCGCCAGTCATTTATCAATAACATATATCTTCCAGGAGATTTCCGCAAGATAACGAAAACCGAGGCATGCCGCATACAGGGTTTCCCCCCCGATTATAAATTGCCGCCAACCCGTCCGCGATGGATGAAACTGATCGGCAACAGTGTGGCCGTACCCGTCATAAAGATGTTGGCGAAAGCAATAATCGATACCGGGGTATTCGCATGTCAGACTGAAACCATACCGAAATCCAAGAGATTAAGGGTAAAACAACTTAATCTTACCGACCTTTTTGAGGAATTTGCAGAAACAAATATCACAGAAAACCTGATGGCTCAGGAAAACACTTCTGATTCCTATGGGAATACGCATACGGATCAACCTGTTATAGAACACAAAGATCTCCTTGTCTGCCTCGTCAAGAAAGACAATGAGGTTCAGTATCTCAATCGCACGGCAAAAGTATATTATACAGGCAAACGATTTCCGGCTTCCATAGCTTTAAGAAGGATGTATTACTTCATGCCGTACATCAAAGGGAAAGGAATCCGGGATCTCTATCTTATCAAAACAGTTCGGATAGGGACTCGTAAGGAAGGGCAGCCTCAACAGGATTCCCAAGATCTGAGACTCGTATTCGAGATTGAATTCATAAAACAGCTTTTCGATGACTACAAACCGATACCATTAGATATATGGAGGACTTTCACAGACTCCACACTCAAAGAGATCACACAATTATTTCAATCAAATGAACTGTAGACAGTTCATGCAAATCAAACACCGTGAAAATTTATGGAGACCGGCAGAAGAATACCCTTGAACTTCATTCAGATATTTCCAAGGGAGGAGGGATATGACAAAGAAGCTATAAAAGAGGGTTATGTCGACAAGGACTTTGACGATCAGGCAGTGGAAGATATCGTCAATAATCCACATATAGACAGAATCCAGATAATGCAATATGCCTCACACAAGACTCTTCGAAAGGTAAACGAAATACTGATCAGGCGTCCCGATATACAGTTCCGTGTCTCCGGTCAAATTCATTTTCCACTCCCCAAAGGGTGGGACTTAAGTTTTCTCTCTTTACTGCCCGATACCCGTCGCCTATCGCTTGACAGTTTTTCATGCTTCGACACCGACCTTACCATTCTTAAGTCGCTAAAGGAACTGAACGAATTATGCATTTATATATATGAAGTTAAGGACTACTCTTTCATAAAAGACCTGACCTCTGAGATCGAAGATCTGACCATACACGCGGAGATGAGGTCCGGACGTGCGAAACTCGACTTCAAATGGCTTCAACATCTAACAAAACTGCGCAAATTATCTCTCGGGAAAATCGACGGCAACCTGGAAAGCATATCCACGCATGAGAATCTCAGAGACCTCACACTACGTGGAATGAATAAAAAGAATCTATCCTTCCTTAACCAGATGAAGCTCGAATCGCTGACTATTTCCTGGTGTAACGTCGACAAAATCGACTGGGACACATTGCAGGGAATCACAACACTACGAAGCCTCACTTTATTCAATATAAAAAAAATGGATGATATATCATTTGTCACCAAGCTTCCGAATCTCGAAAGACTGGAAATGATTTGGATGGGGGCAATCGTCAGGCTACCCGACATGTCGGCTTTAACAAACCTGAAAGAGGTAATAATTGACACCGCAAACCGTCTTGAAGACATCTCCGGACTCGTGGGAGTCAAGAATCTCAATACGGTCAAAATACTGATCAGCAAAAGTCTCACTACGGAAGCAGCCCAGATATTGCTCTCGAATCGCTCAATAAAAAGATTCATCTGCCTCACCAACAAAGCCACAATCGACTTTACCAAAATGTAGTGTCAGGATCTCTTTCTGTAGGACAAGGCCGCGAGAGTGCAGATGAATGCGGCTATCCCCGCAAGGCATACGTATTGGAGCCATAAGTCGGATATCGATGCGCCCTTGAGATAGACCGCACGTATAATCTCGTTGAAATAACGGGGAGGCACGGCATAAGTTATCACCTGCGCCCACTGCGGCATTGAACTGACAGGAGTGAAAAGACCGCCCATCAGCTGAAAGATTATAATGAAGGCGAACATCACGAATATACTCTGCAACATTGTCGACGACTGATTGGCGACTGCAACTCCCAACCCCGACATTATGAGACTGAACAAAATGGTAGCCAGATAAATGGCCCCGAGACTTCCTTCCGGGCGGAGCCCGTAGACCAGCCAGCCTATCAGCATGCCTACCGTGACAACAAGAATCCCTATGACCCAGAATGGAATCAGTTTCGACAATACAAACGTAAACCGAGGCACAGGCGTGACGTTCATGGCCTCGATAGTTCCGGTCTCCTTCTCACTGACAAGATTGAGTGTGGGAAGAAATCCGCATATGATTATAAGCAGAATGATCATCAAGGCCGGAATCATATAATTGCGGAAATTCAAGGTAGGATTGTAACGGTCGCTGACAGTTACGGGCGGGAGACCCACAGCGATTCCTTTATCCTTGCGCCACTGACCGAGAGTGGTCACCAACGATGACGTGACATATTGAGCCCCAAGCACACCTTTTGTAGCATTGACTCCGTTGGCCTCCACTTCGAGTTCCGACATATCGCACGACCAACGGGGAGGAATTGTCAAGATGACATCCGCCTTACCGCGTTGCAACAGACCGACCGCCTCGGGATGCGTGCCCACCACATCGCATATCTCCAGCTCCTCGGTGGCATCCATATCGGCCATAAGACGCCTCGAAAGCTGGCTATGGTCCCTATCGACCACCACAACCTTTACATTCCTCACATCCATCGTGGCCACCAATGGCAAAAGTAGCATGACCATCACCGGCATGATAAGGATTATCTTAGGTATGATGGGATTGCGCTTCATAAGCGTCATCTCCTTGCGGAGCAAAGCGCCCAATATACTAATATTGTTTCTCATATCCATGACACTTCAGTTTTCAGAACCAGATTTCCTGATAGCCACCACAAGGAAAAAGACAGTCATTCCCGACAAAATCATAAACTCCCGGGCCACGTAGTGGAAATCAAGCTGCTGGATCATAAGCTTACGCATAGCTTCTATATACCATCTCGCCGGCACGGCACAAGAAACATAACGGAAAAACGCAGGCATATTGTCAATGGGAAATATCATACCCGACAGCATCAGCACCGGCAGCATGAAAAGCACGGCCGACACAATCAGCGCCGACACCTGATTGTCGACCACCGACGACACAAGCAACCCTATCGACAGAGACAGGACAACATATAGCATCGTAAAAATCACGACAACAACAACTGTATATGAGACCGGCAACCCGAGCACCGTATAGGCCATGAGCAGCATCACTGCCAATATCACACATGACAACAGGAAATAAGGTACAAGTTTGCCGAAAATGATCATACCGGGTCTCACGGGCGACACAAGAAGAAGATCCATAGTGCCGTTCTCTTTCTCGCTGACAATTGAAACGGATGTCATTATCGCACATATCAGGATGAAAATCATACCCATTATACCTGGTACGAAGTTATAGGCGCTTTTAAGCTGCGGGTTATAGAGAGTCTGTGTAAGGACGGGCAACGCAGCATCTCCGGGGAGCAGCCTCCGGATATAGGAAGCAGATGCCTGACCGAGCACAGGGTTCGAAGCATCGACAACGATGTGCGACACAAGGCAGCCGTGATCAGGACGCAGAAACAGAATGGCATCCGTCTCTCCTCTGCGCAACATATCATCAGCCTCACTTTCGGGCATGATCCCCCTGAACGTGAAATAACTGTCAGCCCGCATCCTCGCTATGATTTCACGGGTCTCCTGCGTGTGGCGGTCAACGACTACAGCGACACGGACATCGTTAACTTCCATAGAGATAGCGAGGCCGAAAAGCAGAAGCAGAACCAACGGCATCACAAGGGTAATGACCACAGTACGCTTGTCGCGCACTATGTGTAATGCCTCTTTCTTTATAAGCGACGATAATACTGCCATAATCAATCTCCTCTGGTGGCATCTGCCGCCACAATCCTGAACACCTCGTCTATTGAACCGACGTCATATTTCCGTTTAAGCGCTTCGGGAGTGTCGAGAGCGGCTATGCGTCCGTCAACCATTATAGAGACTCTATGGCAATATTCTGCCTCGTCAAGATAATGGGTTGTGACAAACACGGTCATTCCATCAGACGAAACACGATAAATCAGTTCCCAGAAACGACGCCTCGTCACAGGGTCGACACCGCCGGTAGGTTCGTCGAGAAAAACGATATCAGGGCGATGGATTGTCGCCGTTACGAAAGCGAGTTTCTGCTTCCATCCGACAGGTATATCCTTCACCACAGTGTCGCGCATTGCATCCATGTCGAGCAATGCGAACACCCTGTCACTCTTCTCCCGGAGTTGTTGGGCAGTCATGCCATAGATTGTGGCGAAAAGGCGTAGGTTCTCCATCACGGTCAGTCCTTCGTAGAGCGAAAATTTCTGACTCATGTAGCCGATACGCCCCTTTATCATCTCCGACTGCGTATTTATATCGCAGCCAGCCACAATACCTCCACCTTCCGTAGGACGACTCAGTCCGCAGAGCATCCTCATAGCGGTGGTCTTCCCCGCGCCGTTTGCACCGAGGAAACCGAAAATCTCCCCTTTGCCCACATCGAAAGAGATATGGTCGACAGCGGTGAATGAGCCGAAACGTTTAGTCAGTCCGTTCACGGAAATGGCATATATGTTGTCATCCATCATTTCTCGTCAGTTTTATAAACAGATCCTCGATATTGCTGACAGCCGGATATACACGTGCGTCGGCGAGACCCATACCTCTGAGTCTCCGTTCGATTTCGGAAGGATTGAAGTGGTCGGTGCCGACCACATGAAGAGTAGCGCCGAATGTATAGCAATCGACCACCTCCGGCATGGCACGCAAAGCTGCCAGGAGCCGGAACATATCGGCAGCTACAGCATTGTAGAGATTCTCATCCAGACCGGCAGCAAGAGCCTTCGGAGCACCGACAGAAAGGATATGCCCCTTGTCGATAATCGCTATGCGGCCGCACCGTGTGGCCTCGTCCATGTAAGAGGTGGAGACCAATATGGTGATGTCCTGAGCGTGGAGACCGCCGAGCATATCCCAGAATTCACTGCGTGAAACAGCGTCGACCCCGGTTGTCGGTTCATCGAGAAGGAGTATCTCAGGGCGGTGGATCAGCGCGCAGCTGAGCGCGAGTTTCTGCTTCATGCCGCCCGAGAGTTTTCCGGCCATACGGTCGGGAAACTTTTCAAGTTGCCTGAACACAGGAGCTATCAGATCATAGCTCTCATCAATCCTGACGCCGAACAGCGACGCGAAAAACCTCAGATTCTCCATCACGGTCATATCCTGATAGAGAGAAAAACGCTCCGGCATGTAGCCTATTCTCCTGCGCAGCTCCCGATAATTCCTCACCGTGTCAAGACCAAGCAGAGAGGCACTGCCGGAATCCGGGCGGAGGAGAGTGGCGAGGATGCGATAGAGCGTGCTCTTTCCGGCTCCGTCGGGACCTATGAGTCCGAACATCTCTCCGCGCTCAATCTCCAGACTCACATTGTCGAGAGCGATCACCCCACCGTATCTCTTCGTCAGCCTCTCTGTAGCTATCGCGGCATTCATAGACGCACCTCTCCGTATTGACCCAGTTTCAGGCGTCCGTCGTTCTTGACCGAAATCTTCACGGCATAGACAAGATTGGCCCTCGAATCACGCGTCTGAATAGACTTGGGAGTGAACTCACTCTCCTCCGCTATCCATGTCACAGTCCCCGGATACTCATACTGCTTCTCACCTCCGAAGTCTGCTATCACCGTCACCTTCTCCCCTATCCCAAAGTCGGCAAGCTGGTTTGCCGTGAAGTAGGCTCTCAGATATATATCATTGAGGTTGGCGACTTTATAGAGAGGCTTGCCTGGAGTGGCGAATTCACCGGGCTCGGCATATCTGACAAGCACAGTGCCGGTCAGCGGAGATTTTATCCGGCTTCTGGCTATCTGTTCGGCTATCTGCTCACTCTGATAATACAAAGCCGACGCATTACCTGAGATGGAGCTTCTGCTCTTGCCGAGAGTGGAAAGCAGCGCGTCGAGTTGACCCTGCAAAGTGCGGAGCATGGCCGCTGCGTCGTCATACCGCTTCTGCGTCGTGGCTCCATCGGCGAGCAACCGCTTCTGACGCTCCACCTCGCTACGCTGGTGGGCGATCTGTGAACGGAGAGAAGCTGCCTGGGCAGCTATGTCGGGCGACGACGATTCCGCCGACTGACGCTGGCTCATAATCTGCCGCTGCTGAAGCGCGAGCATGGTGGTGTCGATAAGGGCGATCTGTTGTCCGGAAATTATACTGTCGCCCTCCGCAATGTCAAGTCGGATAATCTTGCCGGTTGTCTCCGAGGAAACAGTGACTGTGGTTGCCTCGAAAATCCCGGTGGCATCATAATCCGGAGCCTGGCTGCAGGCAGTCATCAAGAAAGTGACGACGCCCGATAGATATATGGATTTCATCGGTTAAGTGTGTTTTTGAGTTTATAAATGCTCTGAATAAGCTGAATCTCATGATAGGAAGCCGCAAGACGTGCCTGATTCTCATCCGTGATCTTGGAAAGCAATGCCGTGGCGTCGATAATTCCATTCTTAAGCTGAGATTCGGCGGCTCGCCTCACGCTTCCGCGCAAGGCCACAATCCTCTCATCGTCAGCCATGACAGCGCGGATCCCCTCTATCTCTTCTGTCTGCGAGGCTGTCTGCATACGGGTGCTGAAAAGAAAAATGTCCCGGTCGGCCAATATGTCATCGCATGAAAGCGACAGTTTTCTGCGAGAATTGTCCTTCGTATAAAAAGAGTCGATATTCCAAGCTATCCTCACACCGGCAAGCATATTGAAAGAGAGACTACGGTCTACCATACTCTTGAAATAGTTTATCCCGGGATAGCCGTAATATGCCTGCGCAAAAAAAACGACACGGGGCATTACCGAGGCCTCCACCGCATTATAACGAACGGCATTGAGACGCTGCCGGGCCTCAAACAAGCGGAGTTCCGGCCTTGCTGACTCAAGGAGAGCGGGAACCGTTGCATCGGGTTTTAATAGAGTCTTATTATCAAGGTTTTCACCCACATAGACTGACAGCACATCGCGGTATGCTCCTTCAGCACTCCTCGCGGATATAAGCTGTTGCGACATTGTGAGCAACTGGGCCTGCAGCATATCCACATCACTCTGCATCGCCACACCTCCTCTGAGCATCGATTCCATCAGGGAAAGATTGGCCTTCAACAAAGATATTGTGTTTTCAGTCTGAGCGATCTGCTCGTCCATAAGTAGTATGCCGAAATAAAGATCCATGACTTTCTCCCTGACAGCATACATCCGCACGTCGAGTTCGGCCTTGCGCTCCGATGCGGAAGCACGCTCAATATTCCTCTGCGCCTTCGACACACCGCCGTCCCAGATCGTCTGCGACAGATCAACGCCAGTTTTATATTGCATATGGCCAAGCCCTTCAGCCTCCTGCCCAAGTTGCACAAGCACATCTTTCAGCGCCTGAGGAAATTCAGGCACTACATTTTGCACTGTAGCCTGGGCGTAGACACCGACACGCGGGAACCAGCTCCGGTTGATATCGGAAAGCGAGAGTGCGGAGGTTTTCTCCACGATGCCGTATTTCTTTATAAGTGGGTAATTCTCCATCGCCTTGTCAAGACAGTAGCCGAGCGTGATCTCGGGGAAAGCCGACAATGGGATAATAACCGACAATACCAGTATGACTGCGAACTTTCTCATAGTCGTAATTTCCTCATTATAGTCTCCACATTCTCTTTTTTTCGTGCCTCAATAAAAGCCTCACGATCTTTCATCAAGCTTCCGAGCAAAGCATTCACCATCGGACTTGCGATAAAAGGGAAGATATTGAGCGAGACTATGTCGAGCATAAGCATCCCGGCATCGACCCTACGACATAGTCCTTCAGCAGCACAATCATCAATCTGACGCTGCAGCGATTCCACCACAAGAGGGGTATGATTCTTCAGTTGCCGGATCACCAGCGGCATTTTCTCAGGACGACTCAGCACTTCGTTGATCATAAACCGCGGAAGATTCGGATTTGCCGCTATGAAATCCTGGTGATTATCGATAGCCGTCCTGATCTTGTCGAACAGTGGCGTATCAGGATCGCCCAATGAACTGAGCATGATATCACGGAGCGTGCCTATCTTGCTCTCGATTATCTTATCGAAAAGTTTCTCCTTGGTCCTGAAATAATAGTGGAGCATTGCATGAGTCACTCCCGCAGCTTCCGCTATAGCTGCTGTACGGGCTCCAGCATACCCTTTGAGCATGAATTCCGCAACCGCAGCCTCAAGGATTCTCTCCTCAGTGCTCATATTATCAGTTTCCCTTCTATCTTTCATTTCCATGCTTCAACAAACACTCTTTGTTTAATATTATTGTTTAACAATATTGTTAACGCAAAGATATGGATATTTTTCTTCCCCACCAAATTTTTTGAAAATAAGATTTTTATTTTCCGTTGTCGCTACGCTTCTTGAAATAGGCAACGTTCACACGATATACCAAGACAGCAACAAGAATCACAAATGTGATCGCGCTAAGTCCAGCGCTTCCTCGCATTATCAGCATCATGCGCCATGATATCTGATCATACCAGATAATCATGACCAGCATCAGGATTATGCAAATCCCTGCCACGCCTATCGCAATGTATTTCAACCTCCGATTTGAAGGAGTACTGTAGAGTTTCTCCTGTTCCAAACGTTGCTCTTCTCTTTTTTCCAGATATCCACGCATATGTCATGTTTTTCTATACATAACAAATTTAGTGATCGCAAGATCACTAAACCAATCGATATGCTTTCAGGGCATAATTGGTTCATCACCATATGGATTTCCTATCGATATTTCATCGTTGACAGTCCATGTACAACAGTTTAAAGCGCCTCCCCATTTACGTATGAATCTTTTCATTTGCACCTGATATATCCGATTCTCATATTGTGGATATAAAGATTTAATCTGACTCATCGCCTCATTATCAAGCTTATAATTCCCAATACCAGGCACTATAATAATATCACGTGTCTGAAGAGAATTAATATAAGCCCAACTTAAATCATTGTATTCGGAAAGCTCCAGTTCTTTTACCTCAAAATATTCCTTAAGCACAGATCGCATTCCGTTGGCAATATCTTTGTCATATACGGAAAGATTGGTAAGCACAACAGGCTTTCCTTGGTCATTAATACCCACAAACCTAAGAATGCCATCCGTGTGCCCGCAAACATCTTTCGTATCCCATGGCAACCATAGAATTATCAAGGATTTATTCATTGACGTATATTCTCCAAAATCGAATATTTTTTTAATCTGCGTCTCAATTTCGCTTTTAGATAGTCTGGGATTTTCCATCATCACCTTGTCAGTCAAGACAACCATTGACCTCTCATTATCAATCTCGCATACGACGATATTACCCCCATCAATCTTCAACAAAGAATGTCTTATAACATCATCTTCATTCTTTATCCTTTCAAATACTTTATCGGCATCGGTAATATATTCATCACTCCCAATTAAGTAATCCGGATTATATATGAATTGCACGAATCTATTGCGTGCACATTGTACAGGCATATAATCGCGACACCAATAGTCTTTTGTCAATGGCAATGTACTGTGGACCACATTATTTGCATCAAGGATATCGCAAATATCCTTATATAGCCGTGGATAATCAAAATGTAGAAGATTTGAAAAGTAAACTTTGTTCTTGCATTGCTCTGTAATCATGGCTTCATTGTCCTTTTAAATCCCCATAATCTACCATCATTAATATTAATACGTTGCACCTGTTTGACAATGTCTGTGGTATCCTCTTTTTCGTCTATCCATTCGATACTGAACTTTCCCGTATTGAGCATATTCGCTCCGCCAAAAAAGTCATACCAAAAGTCATGAGGAGCGCAATTTCTATTCTTGTCATTATTCTCCCAATCATCTTCGCCCGGTACAATGGCCCGGTAGCCACGAATCAGGAATGATGCATGATATTTCTTACTTGAGTTATCAAACAAAATGTCCACACCAGAAGGATTTGGACAAACGGCACCTAAGGCATACCCAAACTCACCTTTCCCTTTCAAATATTTCTTCTCATCCTTGATTCGCCCCTCATCCTCATGATAATAGAATTCTATATATGTCAGTTTTAGCTTATAAGAATCTTTAAAATTTCCATTTATCTGGAAGTAACCTGAAAAGAAAGCTGCTTTTGCTATTTTCTCGAACTCCATAATTAAGTTCTCTTCGCTGTCATTGGCTCCCTCAAATGCATTCAGAGCCTGAAACAATGTTGATCCCATCTTTATTACACCTTTATACTTTATGATTATGTTACAATTCTATAATTCTGTATTTCTTGTATTTATTATTTAGAACATTGATTACCCCTCTCATATTCACGATTTGAAAAATAAACCGATTTCGACTGCACGCCAAAGAGAACAAGGATACTTGTGAAGATTCCACAAAGTTAATGATTTTTTCTAACATTTTCTCTCTTCAATTCAGAACAGCACTAATGGACGCAGGACAAGTTCAGGACTACAAATGATTCCATGTAACTTTATTCCAAAGGGCTTATGTTTTAAAAAATTTATGTAATTTCGCAATGGAAACAATATTTTGACAAAACTCATATAATACAAGTGACGAAAACCATACATAATTCATGATTCGTTACACTAATTAAAACAAGAATGATAAATTAAATATGAAAAGATTTCTTGCATTAATGGCAGGCTGTCTTTTAGCCGCAAATACACTCTGCTTAGGGCAAACAAAGGATACACAATTGAATGCTTATGAAAAAGCTTACGTCCTATCTCGCTTCTGCACGGAAGTAAAATATAATTTCGCATTCTACGACAGATTGACATTCAATTGGGACAGTATCTGCGTAGCCTCGCTACCGGCTTTAACCTCAACCGCTTCCGACGACGATTTCATAAACGGGATGCAAGCCCTGTGCGCCCGACTCAACGACGGGCATACCTACGTTTTCCCGATGAACAATCCCCGTAATCCGGAGGATTGGATCCGTCCGTTTCCGATGAAGACAAAACGAATAGGCGACAGAGTGTTTGTCACAGATCTGTATAGCTCGTTTTTACAGAAATCCGGAGTGATGCCCGGTTGTGAGATTCTTGAAATAGATGGTGAGAATGTGCTTGAATATGCCGATAAACACATTCAGCCTTATCTATCCTCTTCCACTCCGCAATGGACAAAATACAGGCCATACGCTGAATTTGAACTGACTAAGGACAAGACTTCCAAAGTAAGCAAAATCGTATTCCGGGATAAAAAGGGAAAGGAATTTGCAGTGGAAAGCAACCGTCATATTTCATGGGACTCCGGTAATAACTCCTCCGCAATGAGTTTGAAAACCCTTAAGGGGAATGTCGGACTTCTGAAGGTCAGCAGTTTTCAGGACTCGGATTTCGACCGTTCTTATTTTGACAAATTGTATGATGATATTTTAAAGACCGATGCCTTGATTATCGACATCAGGGATAACAGCGGTGGCAATTCACAGCATGCCGATTATCTGATAAGTCATTTCTCAAACCAACCCATTCCGCAGGGAGACTGGAGCTCGCCCATGTATATAGCTGCTCATGGCTCCTGGAATTATCCCCGGGAATGGCACTCGCAGACCACTCAGCCGATTCCTGCCATTCAAGGGAAAGAGATTTATCTGAAGCCTGTGGTCTTATTGGTGAATGCAACAACTTTCTCATCTGCCGAAAATCTATGTGTGTCGTTCAGAGGAGCTGACCGAGGGAAGATCATCGGCAGCCCCACAGGAGGAAGCACAGGAAATCCTATATTCATCGACCTGGGAGGAGGCGTCGGATGTTGCATCTGCACGAAGCATGAACTCGACGCCAAAGGAAATGAATTTATCGGTATCGGAATCCGGCCGGATATCATAGTTGAGGAAGACGCCGATCTTTTCAGCAAAGGCAAAGACAACGTAATCGAGAAGGCCCTTGATGTTTTAAGGAATAAGTAAGATTGATTGCCTTTCCTGCCACGCCAATAGTCTGCGTAAGACATTGGATCGTTAAGGTTGACTTTTTTTGGGAGGTATCAGTAATAATTTGCATTAATGTGATTATTTGCTTAAATTTGCCTCTGACAAGTAAAAACTCAAATATATATCATCATGGGAGAACATTGGGTTGTATATATAATAATTGCGGCAGTCGCGGTCTTTCTGTATTGGGTCTGCGACAAATTGCAGATTCTAAAGTCGAAACCATTACGTGTCTTCGCAGTCATTCTCATTTCTTCCGTAATCTGCTGGGTTGTTTACGATCTTGCCATCGCTAAGTAGCTGATAAAAACTATCAAGCATATAGTCGCGAAGTCTCGCAGATGTTTTTTCAGGTTCCCATTCAGCCACTTATCCCTCTAAATGGCTGAATGAGAACCTGAAAACCAGCGGGGAGAGGAGTAAGGATCTTTTTACCCGGAGATGAGGATTCTTTTTATCATGTCACTCTATTCAATCAGACCCATCGATTTCGCTAAGCGACAGGCCTCATGTGTGTTCTTCACTTGGAGCTTTCCGATTATTTCCTGCCGGTGACGACTGACAGTATGGATGCTGATATTTAACTGACCGGCGATTTCTCCGCTTTTCATACCTGTATCAATCATCGCAAGAATCTGACGCTCCCTGCGACTTAGGATTGAATCGTTTCCTGAAGCAGTAAGTTCCTCCTTGATGCCGGTCACCGAATTGACAGCAAAACTCTTTCCCTTGAAATCAAAAGGCAGCGGGCCATAAATACATATTGCGTATCTCAGATCTTCACCTTCATCGTCAAATATATAGTACATCCGATGCAGCACATCGTGGATGCCACCGTCTGTGAAACGGAACCGAAGTTTTGACATAAGATAATAATCCTTCTTTTTATTTTTGGGCAGATGTCGCAGATAATGAAAGAAACGCAATTCCGCGATATATTTATCCTCCTGTTCTTCCGGCGACATCAAAAAGAGTATCCTGCTTTCCCAGATTGAGTTTTCCTGCCGATACTCGCCAATGTCAAGATTGCGGGCGAAGCCACCGGCAATGATATGACTTTTGCCTTCAACCATATCGCTGACCACAATAAGGACATTCTCGACACTCGCCCAGAAGCGCATGTTAACCAAAATATCCGACAGAGGAATGCCTCCGCCCTCATCGTTCTCAGAGCGGAGCAATTTGTCGAGCGTTTTCCTGTTTTCTGTAAAATGGTTATTTCTGACCATTGCCGGTTATTGTTTAGCTTGTTAACTTTGCAAAGTTAATCAAACAAATGGTTACATACAAGTATGACAGAAAAGGATATTCAGCCACATAGGTAGCCATGCGCCTTCACCTGCAAGAAAGACTCTGCTCCGAGACTGCGACCCATAATTTAACATTGCTTTTTAAACAACAACTTCTTAACACTGATATGGAAAAGAAAATTCTTCTCGTAGTATTTACGGTTTTATCCGGGCTTTCCGTCTATGCCCAGACGCTTGAAAAGATGAACTGGTTCAATGAGCCTGATCACTGGCGGATCAACGGTGGCACACTGACAATGGATGTTACTCCCAACAGTGATTACTGGCGCATATCACATTACGGATTCACTGTCGATGACGCTCCATTCTATTACGCCGAATATGGGGGTGAGTTTGAGGCCAAGGTTAAAATCTCAGGCGACTACAAGGTCAGATTCGACCAGGCCGGAATGATGATACGTCTCGACCACGAGAACTACATCAAGACAGGCATAGAGTTCGTTGACGGCAAATACAATCTAAGCACGGTAGTCACGCACAAGACTTCCGACTGGAGCGTCATAGCCCTCGACCGCCCGGTGGAATATATCTGGATAAAGGCCGTGCGGCGCCGTGATGCCGTGGAGATTTTCTATTCTTTCGACGACAAGGAATACCACATGATGCGCAACGCATGGGTAGAGGCAAACCATCCCGTTAAAATCGGTATGTTCGCAGCCTGTCCTGACGGCAATGGCTTCAAAGCGTCGTTCTCAGATTTCAAAGTGACGCACCTCCCTGATAAAGTACGTAGCGAGTGGCTGGAAAATAACACGGCAAACGATAAATAACTTTTTTGACCCAAAACATGATGAAAATTGACCATATAGCAATCTGGGCTGAGGATATAGAGCTGCTTCGCAAGTTTTATATGCGATACTTCAACATGAACTGCAATGACATGTATGTCAATCCCAACAAGAATTTCAGCTCCTATTTCCTGTCCTTCGAAAATGGAGGTGCGAGAATCGAGATAATGAACATTCCGGGCAAAGATGCCCCCGCGCGCCGGGGTGATCTGAAAGGATTGGCACATTTCGCCATCTCTGTGGGCAGCAAAGAGAATGTTGACGATATGGCAGCAAGATTCAAAGAAGACGGCTTCACAATCCTCAGTGCCCCCCGAACCACAGGCGACGGCTATTATGAATGTGCAATCTCAGATCCCGAAGGCAATTATGTAGAAATAACAACTGACTAATACATAATGCAGATGAGAAAATAAACTTTGACACTAATGGGTATCATGGTGCAATGCTGCGGCAACAATTCAACGGAGTTTGACACCGGTGATGATCCAGTCACTATGGTCGGCGGCATCAATTTCCACTTTTGCTCCGGGACGCAAGTATATAGTGCGTGCCAAAGTGGGATGCACCGGATTGAACACGCACAAGGTGGTCTCCATCAATCCGCTGTCAACAGGCACTGTCAGCCGGAAGCTGCCGTTCTGTATCCGTGTGGTGGCTTTCATTGTGCCCGTTTGACCCTGCTTGTGGAAAAGAGTGACATCCAGACTGTCCTTCAGTCCTGGGCCATTGCCTATGATTATGGCCTTCTGGGCATAAGATGCTGTCGTGACAAAGAGCACGACTAAATAAGCAAGAAATCTTTTCATATGGGGCATTTAGAGGGGGTTAATATTTCCATCTTTACCAAAAACACCCAACTTTGAAACTTTTGGGTGCAAAAATGAGCACAAAGACAATAAAAGCCCATCTGCTCCTATATCCTCTGATACATTGCAAAATTACAAATAAATTCTTAGAAGTTTTTAAAAAAGCAACGATAAATTATGGGGCGCAGTCTTGGAGTGGAGATTTTTCTTGCAGGTGAAAGAGCACAGCGGGCTATGTGACTGAACCAAAAGGAAAAATATGCCCGGGAATGCGAGTCCGGAACTATCTTTCAAGACAGTGTAATGTTAAACCTGTTAACACATGAAACTGACCAGAAATGTAGGTTACCTTAAGTCCGGCATTTTTTAGTTAAAATCCAATCGCGGCGCAGTCACATAGCCCGCTATGCTCCTTTGCCTTAATTGTATTTTAACTAAAAAACGGCCGCCCATAATTTAACGTTCATTTTTAAATTTCTTAAAATCAGAGAGGTTGAAAAGAACCACGTCTATTACTTCATAAATGTCATATGCAATCTTGTTCAGACCCACCTCCACCTCAACTGGCGGAAGACCATTTGCCGCCACCTCGGACTAAATTATAAGGCATATAACTCAAAGTACAAGGAGGCAGAAGACAGCGAGAATCCGCGGACAGTAGCGTTCCGGGAAAATGTAGAAGAGCGTATAGAGAACTTTGACGAACTCGCAAAAGCCTCTTGAGCAGACTTATGAAAATCTAATCGGCAAGTCAATGAATTACACTGTAAAACGCTGATTTGCCGATTATTTTTTGTAACTTTGCACTTGAAACTGAGACACCAATGAACGAAATAGAAAACAACATTAACAATTCACAGTCTGATACTGAGAATGAAATTATTCTTTATCAGCCTGATTCTACTCTGTCATTGGATGTCAGAGTGGGAAATGATACAGTCTGGCTGAATCGAAACCAGATTGCATTATTGTTTGATAGGGACGTAAAAACTATCGGTAAGCATATCAACAATGCACTTAAAGAGGAACTGGACGGTATTTCAACTATCGCAAATTTTGCGACAGTTCAAATTGAGGGAAACCGCAAGGTCACTCGCAACATAGATTATTACAACCTCGATGTCATACTTTCTGTCGGATATCGTGTAAAATCAAAACGCGGCATTCAATTCAGACAATGGACCAACAAAGTTCTGAAAGAATACCTTTTGAGAGGCTACAGCGTCAACCAACGGCTTTTGTATATGGAAAACCGTATTGACCATCGTCTTTCGGAACATGACCAACAAATAAGAGAGCTTTCCGGCAAGGTTGAATTTTTCCTTAAAACATCATTGCCACCACGAGAGGGTATCCTTTTCGACGGTCAGATATTCGACGCATACGTTTTCGTCTGCGACCTAATAAAACGCGCCCATAAACGCATCATTCTGATTGACAATTATGTTGATGAGACTGTCCTGACATTGCTGAATAAGTGCAACAGTGGCGTACCCGCTACAATATACACTAAGAGAATTGATCACAACCTGCGCCTGGATATAGAACGGCACAATGATCAATACGCGCCAATAAATGTACGTACAGCCCCTAATATCCATGACCGCTTCCTGATTATAGACAATACTCTTTATCATATCGGAGCATCCATAAAAGACCTCGGCAAGAAACTTTTCGCCTTCTCCAAAATGGAAACCTCTCCGGATATAATCCTCGACAATATTTGAGGTGCTATATTTGCACCTCATTAGATCTTATAAAACTCTGCTTTGGCAGGACTTTTTCTGTTATAAGGCTTTATAATCGGCTGTGATTGCATAGAAGTGGTAGTTGTCTACCACCCGTTTACCACTCCATAGCCGAGAAAGTGGCGAAGGAAACCGCCTTGGCGTTATGAACGCTCCGGGAATCAGCCTTGATGATGCCGCAGGTGGAGAGGAATATGTTGTTTCTTTCATTCATCAAGATGTATCGGTGTAAAGAAT
>CAJUQP010000039.1 GCA_910588245.1 uncultured Muribaculaceae bacterium
CAGGTTTCACTGTTTTTTATCCCCGCGACGCATTTTTTCTTGCTTCCAGGGGCTTTTTTTATCGCCTCCGGGGGCTTTTTATCGGTTTATACCTCTGCCCTATCCACGCCAATACCCTCAGGGCTCCCCACGGGTTGGGATACCATAACGCGCCCTGCAAGGGATGGAAGCCGGTTTCTGCGGGAAAAAGGATAAGTCTATGAGAGATGGTTACACCTATGAGAGATGGATGACCTTCCTTTTCGTTAATGCAAAAACACCCGCATGCCTCCGGAGTATAAATATAGATGGCGGCTGACGGGAATGTCCCGTAACCGCCATCTATATTTATTTGAGATAATCCTGCCGGTATTCAGATGACCGCTACTCAGTCATCAATCCGAATAAAATTACCGGCCCTGTCAAACTCCAGATCAACCCCGTTCATAAGCTCTACATCATATTTCCGAGATTTTATCTCAAGAGACGAAATCTTCTGTCCGTTGAAATTTTTTGCGATATACTCGCGAATAGGTTTGAGCACCAGCCCGTCGGGCACCGCATTCATGCCGCAATCTATCTCCTTTAGTTTCCCATCATTGTCGAAATCAAGCTCCGTACCGTCTGCCAGAATGACATCATATTCATTTCCTCCGAATGTCTTGCTGTCAATTTTGATATGGTTGACCTGAGTTTTTGGGTAATATGTTTTCAGAATAGATTTGGCCTCCGCAGGCAAGACATTTGAATCACGAGTGATACTGTCGCGCGCACACGCGGGACCAATGAACATCACCATCAGCGCTATCAGCGCAAATAACTTTTTCATAGCTGCAATTATTTAAACATTCCACATAAAAATAAAAAGGCGTAGCCCATACGTGGTTTAGATATTAACAAGTCTGCCTGCGTAAAGTTCAGATCAACTACAAATACAAATAAAAACGACTCCCGCCGGCGTCTGCAGCGCCCGGCGGGAGTTTTGAGATAGTGACTTACTTAGGGAACCATTGAAAATGTGCCAACGACACGAATTCTATCAGATAGGGAGTTTTCATTCAGGTCTTTGCCTGACTTCATCCGGGCACATCACCTGCAAGTGGAAATGTGCCACACATAATAGTCAACGGTAATCCTTAAGGATTTCACGAAGACGCTTCCTGGTGAAGAAGATATGGCTCTTTACCGTGCCAAGAGGCATGGAAAGACGCTGGGATATCTCTTCATATTTGTATCCGGCTACATGAAGCGAGAACGGCTCACGATAGTCTTCGGGGAAACCGGCGAGTATCGAGGATATCTCACCGATAGCGTAGGCGCCTTCGGGAGTCACCACACCTGAATCCTGTTGCAGATTGAGGTGATACAGATCCTCGGAAGTGTCGATCATCGTGTTCTCTCGCGCGCTCTTTCGGTAATTATTGATAAAGATGTTGCGCATGATGGTGAGCATCCACCCCTTGAAATTGGCGTTGTCAACGAATTTCTCTTCATTGTTGAGCGCCTTGAGGGTGGTGTCCTGCACAAGGTCATGTGCCTCGTCCCTGTTCAAAGTAAGCTTCAGAGCGAAAGAAAGAAGATTTGCCTGCACCCCAAGTACTGATGATTTAAATGTGGGCTTGTTGCTCATTTTTTGAACAATTAGGTTAATTTTAAATCAGATTCATTATCTCGCCACAAAGTTAACAAAAAAAACATACCGACAAGCAAAAATCACAAAATAATTTTACCCTGACGCACATTTTTCTCGCTTATTTCCTTTTCATGTCAGAAAAAT
Source organism: uncultured Muribaculaceae bacterium (assembly GCA_910588245.1). GTDB lineage: Bacteria > Bacteroidota > Bacteroidia > Bacteroidales > Muribaculaceae > Lepagella. Next base: position 1,757 of record CAJUQP010000039.1, read on the forward strand.
GATTCTTCACCACTGCCCAGCATATTATTTCCCTTCGGAATCGCGTACTATTCTTACGAGCTCAATACGCGTGCGGGCCATCTTGAGTATGGTGAATGTCATCCCGTCGGCCATAAAAGTGTCACCTTGTGAAGGGAGAACCCCCAGATGATCCAGAATATAGCCTCCAAGCGTATGATAGTTGTCAGATTCCTTCAGGCCAAGCCCGAATTCCTCGTTCACGGCCTCTATCTCCACACGTCCCGAAAACTCGTATTCTCCCGGAGCGACCTCCCTGGCCATAAATCTCCGTCGGTCATGTTCGTCTTCTATCTCTCCAAAGATCTCCTCAACAAGATCCTCAAGAGTGACCAAGCCTGCGGTGCCTCCGAACTCATCGACAACCACGGCCATCGATCTCTTCTCAGCGAGCATCCTCCGCATCATCTTCTCGGCAAGCATAGTCTCAGGAGTGAAGATCACAGGTTTGAGCTGTCGGCGCCAGTCTGCCTGCACGTTGAACATCTCGGAGACATGGATGTATCCCAGCACATCATCGATATCCTCGCGGAAAACCACTATCTTCGACAAGCCGGTGGAGATGAACTTCCGTATAAGCTCCTCCCGCGTCACGGCATCTATTCCAACCGCCACGATCTCGTTGCGCGGAATCATGCATTCACCGATCTGCGTATCCTTAAAATCTATGGCGTTTCTGAATATCTTCACCTCATGCTCCACCTCCTGATCGGCAGGAGTCTCATCAAGCTGCTTGCTTATATATTCATCAAGCTCCTCGATGGTAAGTTTCTCCGAACTCCCGGCATCGCTGCTGATCCCGAAAAGCCGCATCAGACCTTTCGAGACACCCGACACAAGGAGAGTGACGGGATATAGCACAAGATATATGACATAGAGCGGCAAAGCCAGAAGCCTCATCATGAAGTTGGGATTGATACGGAATGTGGCTTTCGGAATGAACTCTCCCACGAAAAGCACTATTAAGGTGGAGACCACCGTATTGGCCACCAGCACGAGTCCCTCCGAATGCAGACATTGCTCGAGAATAGGATTTATGATTATCGATATCCCGATTCCATAGACCACGAGCACCACATTGTTTCCCACGAGCAAAGAGGAGATAAACATATCCTCATGGCGCGAAAAGCCATGGATTATCCTGTCGACTATGCCTCCACGAGCGGCGTCGATCTCCATCCTCACTTTGTTTGACTGCACGAATGCGATCTCCGAGCCGGAAAAAAGTCCCGAGAGTATCAGGGCCACCAATGTCACGATAATAGCTGTTGTCAGTGTCATCTGTCTGGTTTTAGGTTATCACGGTCCACCGGGAATATGCCGGTGGGTTTAAGGATCCTGTATTCCGTCAGTCTTTCGTTAGATTCGAATCCGGTGCCCTCAAGCACATGAGTCTCGTTTTCGATATGGATAAACGTGTCGGAATACAACCGTTGGCGACGCTGGTCCCAGAAAACGCGCGGGGAGAGGAAAAGATCGCGCGGCTTCTTGGTCATCTCCACATTGCCCTCCAGGCGCCAAAGTTTCTGGAGACGGAAGAAAAATGCCGAGTCGGCAGCCACTGTCGCCACAACATTGAATGCAGGATCGAACTTCTGGAGATACAATCCCTTGGGAAACGACCAATAAGGAGTGTCGGCCTCGTCATAGACATACCACACCGGAGCCACTATCTTATATTGCGTCACACCCGAGTCGGAGATCAGCGTGTTGACATTGTGCGTCACCATTGAAGCCATTTTCTCCGGACGGATATTGGAGGAGATATCCACTTTAGTCTCCTGCGTGCAACTACCGGCCGCGACGGCAAGAGCAGTCGCCAATGCGAAAGATAATCCTGTCTTCCTCATATCATAGTCAGCATCCCACAGGCGTCACTTGATGCGTCGCTGCCAGAACCAGAGCTCGTTGACATTGATGCCAAGTGTGATATTGAAATAGTTCTCGGTGATCATAGGCTGCGGCGACCCCTTCCGGTGCTTCCATTCAAATCCGAGATTGATCATCGTCTTCCCTTCCGGAGTGTTGAATCCGAAGCCGGCGGTAAGCCCGTATTCTTTCAGCTTATTGCCCTGTATGTTGAGATAGTCGTTGCTGTAATATGCTCCGGCGCGATAAGCCATCCTCTGGAAATAGTTACCACGGATCTTTGGCACGAACTCGCCACCCAGGGCATAGCGCGTACGGTTGTTGAATTTCATTCCCTGAAACACCATGTTGTCAGGATTCCCTATCTGATAGAGTGGAGAATACTTGGCTTTCGACCATTGCTGGAAGGTGACATCCGCCTCCAGCATCCATCGGGAATTGCGCTCATGGGAGTAGGAAAATCCGGCGCCTAACGACATGGGAGTCTCGTAGTTGCCTTTCATCTTCCCGTAGGCAACCGTGTCGATAGCATTTGGTGCTGTGCCGAGTGCCGAGGGATCCCAGCTTTGGGTTGTGACCCAAGTGTCGCCGTGAAGAGACTTCTTGGGAGTAAAGGTTGCTCCGACTGTTATCCTTTCGGTGCGCGAGAGCGCCGCGGTGTATTGCGCGCCGATCACGAGATCCCAGTCGCGCACCTTCATCACATGTTCAGTAAGGGTCTGGCCGGAAGTGGTCGGAGTGGTATAGTAATCGTTGATGATGTTGCCGAAACTATAGGCCACATTGAAACCAAGGGAAAATCCGGCATATTTGCCTGAAAGTCCGAAATAAGCGAGGTTGATGCCTCCGGAACCCTGATTCTGCAGGGCGCCATGGGTCACGTCTTTACCGAAAGCATACCCTACGGAAGTGTAGGGAAGCATACCTATCGACGCTCCCATGAACTTGCAGATCGGGAACTGCATGGTGACATAGTCGAGGCCGCCCCCTGTGGCGTTCTCCTTTACGGCACCCTCCTTCTGCGACATAATGGTCAGATCTGCGCCTATATCGAAAAGAAACGTCAGTGAATCGATCGAGGCATATGACGCGGGATTCATGACATTTATCTGGCGCCCGGAATTCATGGCATAGCCCACAGATCCCATCTGCCGCTGCATTGAGGTGGCCCTGTCGCTCAATATTCCATAGCCATACATCGAATAGGGGGTGGTCACATTCTGGGCATAAGTCCCGGCCACTGCCGCCGATGCCGCCAATACTAAAATACTTATCCTCTTCATATAGTTGGGTTGTCCTTATTTTCTTGTTATGTTAGCCCGGACAGATCCGGGAGTGTCAGCTGAAATTATATCTGTAGATGGAAAGCAGCCCCAATCCCACAAGATTGGGATGCACCTCTGAGGATATTCCCCTCGCCGCAAGCACACCGTGGATCATATCCGCATCATTGCCGGTAAGAATTATCCTTGAGCAGCCATATTCATCTGATGCGAAAGCATAGGCAGCCGCGATCTCGCTTGCCATTCCCCCTTCCACCCCGCATCTTATGGCAGAACGGGTGTCAGTACCAAACATGCCGTCGACCGGAGCGGCATCCACAAGCGGGAGCCGGTCTGTAAACCGATGCAGCGAATCGAATCTCAGCGATAGCCCCGGAGAGATATTGCCCCCCCGGAAGCATCCCCGGCAATCAAGCACGTCAACAGTCAGGGCAGTGCCCGCATCAGCCACCAGAGCCCCCTGCCAAGGATTAAGCGCCGCGGCGCCGGCGGCCGCGGCCACCCTGTCATTGCCAAGGGTGTCACGGCTTCCATAGACCACATCTATCGGCAACGGAGTGGAATGAGTCAGCACAAGCAGCCGGCCGTCGACAAGACGGCGGAGAGTCTCGAGAAATTTCGCGTCGGTGTGACCCACACTGCAATACACACATCCATCGACTTCCCCGTTCTCAAAAAGAGGCAGGAGGCCCTCGACCGATGCCTCGGCAAGACGCACCGAATCCTCTGCCGCGGAGCCTGACCAGGCCACGGCCTTTAAAGAGGAATTGCCCTGGTCGATCGTCACTATCCTTTTGTCAGAAGTGCGCGTCATCATTTCGTTCCTTTCTCCTTTCGGGTCTGAGACACTATAAGCCACGAGGCGATAATCTGTATCACGGCCCCCGCGAGTGTAAACATTATAGTGTTTTTCATCACAGCAAGAATACCGGCATATTCTCCGAGATGCGACTCATAATAGAACCACATGGCCGCCCCGAATATGAAAGCCACTCCTGCCCCGAACTCCATCCTGCGCAGACGGCGCAGACGGAGGGAGTCAGACGGATCGCTGACACCTACGACACGCGCCACTGTAAAAATCAACGCCCCGGCGCTATAGATCCATTTGAAGATCTTCAGCAGGCCGAGATCGCCATTGATTGCAAAAGGGCCGATAAGGGCCGCGCACACAAGAAGCAGCCCGAATGTGGCGGTATTCTCCGCAAGCTTTCTGCGGCGCTCCAGACCTTGTCCGGATTTATTTGAAACATTAGACATATCAGATCATAAAATATCGGGCATGACAGCTTCACATTCCAGGAGGGTCACTTGAGGATATACACATCCTCCGACGGACGCTGCATGTGGAATTTCTCACGCGCGAGATGCTCAAGATTGCCCGAACCGTGGATAATCGACTCGCGCTGCTGCCTGTAATATGCCGCGGAGTCGCGACACTGGGCAATCTCCTCTTTCAGGGAATTGATCTGGCGCTCATACTCCATGTTGAGCGACACAGAGGTGTCGTCGTTACACACAAGAAGAAGCACCATCAGCGAACCGATGATGATTATCGGAAGGTTCGAGCGCCTCCTGATCCAGAAGTTTGCTTTTTTTACTGCCTTGCTCACTTTCCTGTCAGTTTTATCAATGAAATTGTCCAGACCTTCATGCAAGTTTTTATTATCATATAATTAAACAAGCTCTATTTCCAATCTCTCCCACCACATTTCCGGCAGCCCGCGGACATCTTTATCAGCGGCCGTTCTGACTGCGGAACTTCCTGTCAGTGTCTCAGAACATCACCGTAAACCTGACGGAGTCTTGAAAAAGAGAAAGTATAAACAACTTCAATGTCCGCAAAATTAATGATAATATGGCATTCATGCGCAAAATCAGGTGTTATTTTTTCAAAAATTAACGATAGACACTCCCTATCTGTCAGGTCAGCGCTTGCAGACGGCGTGGCATTCATTTCGAAATGTTAAAAAAAACATATCGCATTTTATCAAAAAGATATCTCAGACAAAGACTTCTCATACCTCTTGAACTGATTATACCTATGTTTTTTCACATAGTAAAAGCAAAAAGCAACATTGCAAACGATTTCATAAAACTGTTAATGAAATAATTTTTCATTTTTAACATTTCCAGCGAAAGCCAAACTCTTTTTTTCATTGTTATAATAGCATAACAAGGACACGCAGGAAAGCTTCCATATAAGAGATCCTTCCCGATGTCGACCACCACTAAAAACTATACGACAATGGCAGACTCAATTTCTTTCAAACAAAGGCTTCTCGGACTTCAGGGCAACCTTCTGAATTTCGCCTACCAGCTTACGACAAGCCGGGAGACAGCGCAAGACCTCGTGCAGGATACCACCTTAAAAGTGCTTGACAACGAGTCTAAATATGTTGACAACGTCAACTTCAAAGGCTGGGTCTTCACCATTATGCGTAATATCTTCATCAACAACTACCGCCGCCAGGTGAGAAGCGCCACGGTGATCGACACCACCGAAGACCTCTACCATCTGAACCTGTCGCAGGAATCGGGATTCTCCACTCCGGAGGGTAGTTTCGCGGCAAAGGAGATCTCAGCAGCGATAAAGAATTTCTCCGACGACTACAGAGTGCCCTTCTCAATGTATATAGCCGGCTATAAATACAGCGAGATTGCCGAGAAGATGAGTCTTCCGCTCGGCACAGTGAAAAGCCGCATATTCTTCGCCCGCAAACGCCTGCAGGCCATGCTGAAAGACTATAGATAAAGATCTGCCTCTTACCATAAAGACGCCGGGACACGTATGCCATACCTGTCCCGGCGTTTTCCTTATTGTCGCGCTCTCACATTCCCATCTCCTCAAGGAGATCAGGGCGCAGGCGCCGCGTACGCTCCAGGCTCTGCTCATGCCGCCATTCCGCGATCTTCGCCTCATGTCCCGACAGAAGTATATCGGGCACCTTCCAACCATTGTAGTCGGCCGGGCGCGTATAGATCGGGGGAGCCAGCAGATTATCCTGAAAAGAATCCGACAGGGCCGACTGCTCGTCGCCGATGGCTCCGGGAATAAGACGCACTATGGCATCGGTCATCACCAGCGCGGGGAGCTCTCCTCCGGTCAGCACATAGTCGCCTATAGAGATCTCCATAGTGACGAGATGCTCCCTGATGCGATAATCTATCCCCTTGTAATGCCCGCAAAGTATTATGACGTTCCGGAGCATCGACAGGCTGTTGGCCATCTTCTGATTGAATGTCCGCCCGTCGGGCGACGTGAAGATCACCTCGTCGTAATCCCTCTGCGATTTCAGATCGTTTATGCATGCCTCCACCGGCTGCACCTTCATCACCATTCCCGCCTCTCCGCCGAAAGGATAGTCATCCACTTTCCTGTGGCGGTCTGTGGTATAATCGCGGAGATTATGCACCACTATCTCGGCCAGCCCCTTTTCCTGAGCCCTGTGCAGTATGGAACATCCCAATGGCGACTCAAACATTTCCGGGAGCACGGTGAGTATGTCTATGCGCATTTTCAGTTGTCAGTTTTCAGTTGTCAGTTTTCAGTTATCGTCTTCAGTTGTCGGTCGCAATAAATCAGGAACGCGGGGCGGCACGTCATGTCGACGTTCCGCCCCGCGCCATATCCTTTTACCGGGCAAGCGGGGCCCGGGGTGCGTTACGCGATCAATCGATCTCCTCGTCAGCCTCGTAGCCGCCCATCTCGCGGAGAGCGTTCTTCAGCATGACATACTGCTGGAAAAGGTGGTTGACAGGCACCTCGCCCTCCGTGTAGTCGTGCATCGGGCTCTTGAGGAAGAAGCTCAGGAAGCGCTGTGTGCCGTAGCGGCCGGCACGCATGGCCAGGTCGCTCAGGAGCACGAGGTCAAGACAGAGGGGAGCGGCAAGGATGGAGTCGCGGCAGAGGAAGTTGATCTTGATCTGCATGGGATAGTTCATCCAGCCGAAGATATCGATGTTGTCCCAACCCTCCTTGTTATCGTTGCGGGGAGGATAGTAGTTGATACGCACCTTGTGGTAGTACTGCGTATCCTCATCATTGCCGTGGCCATAGAGGTCGGGCTGGTTCTCCGGCACGAGGATGCTCTCAAGCGTGGAGAGCTTGCTGACCTCTTTGGTGCGGAAGTTGGCAGGCTCGTCGAGCACAAGGCCGTCGCGGTTGCCGAGAATATTGGTTGAGAACCATCCGGAGAGACCGAGGCAACGTGTGCCGATAATGGGGGCGAAACCTGATTTCACAAGAGTCTGGCCCGTCTTGAAATCCTTGCCGGCGATAGGCATCTTTGTCTGCTCCGCGAGCTCCCACATTGCGGGGATGTCGACAGTAGTGTTGGGAGCGCCCATGATGAAGGGGCATCCCTCCTTGAGGGCTGCGTAAGCGTAGCACATGGAAGGAGCGATGTGCTCTTTGTCATCAGCCTTCATGGCTGCCTCAAGAGCCTCGAGAGAGCCGTGGATCTTCTCGTCGACGGGGACATACACCTCAGTCGATGCGGCCCAGAGCACAACCACGCGCTCAACGCCAGTCTCCTTCTTGAAGTTGCGGATATCCTCGCGCACCTGCTCCATCATATCCCAACGGTCTTTCACGTCCTTGATATTGTCGCCGGTCAGACGCTTTGCATAGTTGTGGTCGAAAGCAGCCTTCATAGGCTTGATAGCCACGAGCTCATCCTTTACAGGCTCGATATCCTTCTCCTTGAGCACCTCTGCGTTGATCGCAGACTCATAGGCGTTGGCGGGATATACGTCCCACGCGCCGAATACGATGTCGTTGAGATCTGCCAGAGGCACGATATCTTTATAGTGGAGGTATTTCTTCTCCGCACCGCGTCCTACGCGGATCTTGTCATACTGAGTCATGGAGCCGACAGGCTTTGCCAGACCCTTGCGGGTCATGAGCACACCGGTCATGAATGTTGTCGAAACGGCTCCGAGGCCTACTACAAGCACACCGAGTTTTCCCTTGGGTGCTTCAGCTTTCTGATTTGCCATAATTGTTCTTATCAGTTTTAAGTTATTGTCATTTTGAAGGAGTCCGCACGCCTCTCAACCCGCTGCCGATGTGGGAACCTGGCATCCGCTGCCGGAGGTTAAAAAAGCGTCCGCCGACTGGCGAAACGCGACTCTCCCTTGTTTTTGCGGCGTAAAATTACTGTCTATTTCCCATCTGACAAAACTTTTTCTAAGAAAAACGCCATCCGAATTCTTAAACTATCTTAACAAGATAAGATTTCAATTAAATTATATTAATTATCCTGCAATATCGCCTATATTTGTTAATTTGATTTAATTGGGCTTATCCGGATATTTGTCCCTTTTAAGCCATTAACAAGAATGGACGACGGCGCTTCCGGTTGTCACGGGAACGCCGTCGGTCCATAAACATAGGGATTATCACTCTCCCTCTATAAATGAAAGAGCTTCCGAAAGCGAAGCCACTATGTTGGGATGGAAAGCGGCATCCTCTTCAGCTGTCCATCCTTTCCCTTTGAGCCAGATAGCCTGGCATCCGGCTTTCTCGGCAGGCTCTATGTCTTTCTTCAGGCTGTCGCCAAACACAAGCACCTCTTCAGGCTTGAGTCCGAGCGCCTCTACTCCAAGAAGGAAAATCTTCGGGTCGGGCTTGCGCACGCCGACAACGGCACTTTCTATTATCTTCTTAAAATAGGAGTCGATATTGAAGTCCTTGAGCACGGTCTCTATATTACCATAAAAATTCGACACCAGCACCATAGGGTAGCGGCGGCTAAGTGCCTCAAGCACCGGACGGGCTTTCTCTACCGACGCTTTCGCCGACGCATAGCAGATGTCGGCCACCTTCACAGCCATACTGTCGACCGAGGCCGGAGCGAAATGCCCCATCTCGGCAAGCCGCTGCAGCTCTATCTGCATCTTTATGACGAGAAGGTCATGGAAATTATGGTGAGGTAATATATGCAGAGTCCGGGCGAGCTCCCGCTCCGCATACACATATACCTCGCGGAACTCCGCCTTGTCGGCGGCCACACCTGCCTTCTGCCAGGCATCCCATATCACCTCGCTCCAATGGTCGCCTCCCGTGTCGAGAGTGCCCCCGTAATCAAATATTATACCTTTTATCCTCTTTACGTCTATATTCATGATCAGATATGTTTTTCTCCGGCGTCATGACGAGGCCGGGAAAGTTTACTTATTTCTCAAGCTCCTTCACGAAATTCTTGCAGATTCTCTCATGACGGCACACCATATATATAAGAACGATGTTGAGCACCGTAAGTTCGAACGCGAAATATAGCCACGGCATCCTGAAGATCAGGATTGCGGCGAAAAGGGCGAATGTACGCGTATTGAACGAGAGGATGTTGGTGTATTTCATCAAGGGCTTGCTGGCCATCCTGAACCTGTCGCGGAAACTCTGCGGGATATCGTTGCCGTATTTCGAGCGCAGCAGACGGCGAAGCTGCTGCATGCGGGGGGTGCGCTTCTCCTGTCCTACTGTGTAGTTGGTATAGAAAGCCATGGTCAGCTTTTTCCAGAAGTCGCGTCTCCATGAGAGTTCATGAAATTTCTCCCAAAGCTGGGAGGCGCTGTCAAGCTCACTGCCCTCTTTCCCTTTGAGGAAGAAAAGATGGAACTGGCGGTAGTAATCGCCCATAGCGGCCTGGGTGGCATGGCAGAAACCGGTGACGACGGCCATGACCCATATAACCCAGTGGTGCGCGCTGAAGAATTCGCTCGTGACGTTCTCTCGCAGGCATATGGCCACATAGATGGCGGCAAACCAGAAATCGCCGCTGAGTCCGTCGAGTATGCGCCCTATGCGCGAATATTGCTTGGTCATACGGGCCAGCTGTCCGTCGGCGCTATCGAAAGAGTCGGCCCATACCAGCAGGATCACTCCGAGAATGTTTATCCAGATATTGTTGAAATAGAAAGCCACTCCCGCACCGACGCCCAGGAAGATCGAGGCAATCGTGATCGCGTTGGGAGTTATGCCGAGTTTCTTGGCAAGGAGCGCCCAGCCATATCCGATAGGGCGGTAAAATATCAGGTCGAAGGTTTCCTCCGTGTCCATCGACTTCAGAGAATCCTTGTAGGATGACTTTTTCCCTCCCCCGTTGTTGATGTCGTCTGTTTTCACTTGTCAGGATTTATGTTGTGCGCCTCGGCACAATAATATTGAGTGTGAACAAAGTATTATTTATATGTGGTGTGAAACGGTGTGCCGGTCAGCGTTTCCGCCATTCCTTCACGGCGGCGAGCACGCATTTCGCTATCCAGGGAGCCGCCTCCTGGCGGCACGGGGCGAAACTGGGCCAGTCATTGAAGTCGATGATGCGTATCGTGCCGTCGGGATCTACTATGCAGTCGCCGCCATAGATTTTCACATCGAGTATGTCGGAAGCCTTCTGGCACATGTCGCGCAATTTCCCCTCATCGAAATGAAGCCCGCGGCTCTTGCCATTGACAGCCTCATGTCCATATTTGCTGTGTCCCTCGTCGAAGGGATAGAACCAATAGAAGAAAGGCTGGCCGCTCACTCCGTAGAACTTTATGAGATCGCCCACAAGATGGCGGTTGATCACGGCACGCTTTATGCCGCGGTAGAAATACTCATGGAGCACTTCCTGCGCCTCTTCCGGATGGCGGCAATAGCTGACGTCCTCCTTGTGCATGGCATGGAAGTCTCCGCGTTTTATCCAGCATGATGAGAATCCCGACTCCCTCAGGTCATCGATAACATTCTCGTTGGTATTTACTATCAGGCTCTCTGGATAAGGTATCTTGTTGCCGAGGAGTATACGGGTCATACGTTCGCGGGTGCAGTTCTCGATGCCGTAGCCGGAATTCACCACCAGTCTGCCTCCGTCTTCGAGAGCCTGCAGCTTGGCGATCGACGCCTGCTCGCGGCACATATTCAGCACCACGCTTTCCTCTATTTCGGTCTCGCGGAATTTCTCCTCGCTATATATATTGACCACGCAGCCCCTTTTTCTGAGCTGCTCCGCCGCGGCGTTGAAGATAGCCGCGTCGTTGCCTATATGATTGGGAGAATAGGCACCGGCCCTCATCACTCCCGCAATCTTTATCTCTGCCATAAAGAATCTGAATATTTGGTAATATACGGCGTCATTCGCCGCGTCGCAGAAAAGCCTCCGCGCCCTTTATGTCGGAGGCATGGTCTACGTCTACGATCTTGTTCATGTCATATGCCCGCAGGTTGAGTCCTGCCGCCACAAGGGCTCTCTGGAAGTTGCGCATGCGCCCTACGCCGCGGTCTATGCAATCGCGCAGCACGGGCAGCGCACTCTGCGAAAGGCCATAGATGCCACCGCTCACAAAGCGTATCCCGGGTTCCATAGCGTCGAGGAAACCTGTGATGCGTCCGGAAGTGTCAGTGGCCACATAAAGAGGCTTTTCATCGTCGATGAAACCCGTCACGGCCATCATGCCGTCGACCTCCGGGGAGGCACCGCGAAAAGCGTCGACATATCCACTGAAATCATCCTCGCGGAATATGGTGTCGACCGTGGTTATGATATACCGCCCTTTTCCCTCCATGAGCGAGGAGAGCTCGAAAAAGCTGTGCATGGAGGTGGGAGTGGTCTTCACCACGAGATTGAGCGGGCAAGGGAGCGCTGAGGAAAGGTCTCTCAGGTAGTCGGCCACCTCCGTCATCTCCTCATTGACGATGACGCTGACCGACTCCGCGCCGCATCGGGTGAATATTCCTATCAGGCGCCCGATCATCGGAGTGCCGCATATGTCTACGAGAGGCTTAGGGAGCGCCACCCCCTCCTGCACCAGGCGGGACCCCTGTCCCGCAGCTATAATGCCGAAATTCATAATGTCAAGACTGTCGTTTTTACTGTTCTGTGTCTGTCGGTTCGTCGGCGCCATCGTCCCCCTTTTCTGCCGGGCGCGGCTTCTGCTGACGTTCCTGACGCTCACCCTTCTCGGGCTTCTCGGTGATATATTTCTTCAGAGGATTGGACGATGCCTCCTCATAAGCCGCGCGTCTGCGGAATATGTCGATGGCCTTATATATGGCCTCACGCATTGACGTCGGATCCGCCATGCCCTTCCATGCTATGTCGAAGGCTGTGCCATGGTCGGGAGAGGTGCGCACATACGGCAGTCCGGCGGTGAAATTCACCCCCCTCTCCCCTGCCAGGGTCTTGAAAGGAGCAAGCCCCTGGTCATGATACATGGCCAGGATGCCGTCAAATTTCCTGTAGGCGCCGGTGCCGAAAAAACCGTCGGCGGCAAAGGGGCCGAAAGCCAGAATGCCCTTCCCCATGGCGCATGCCACAGCCGGAGCTATGATGTCGTTCTCCTCTGTGCCGAGAAGGCCGCCGTCGCCGGCATGAGGATTGAGCGACAATACCGCTATGCGCGGACGGTCGAACGCGAAATCGCGCACGAGCGAACGGTGGAGGGAGCGTATGGCCTCGTCAAGAACCTGAGGGGTCACGGCCGCCGCTACTTTCGAGATGGGAAGATGTGTGCTCACCAGGGCCACCCTGACATAATCGTCGAAGAGGATCATGCGGGCTTTCGCGCCATCCCCTATCCTGTCTTCAAGATATTCAGTGTGTCCAGCAAAAGAGAAACCGTCGCCCTGCACCGCCTCCTTCGATATAGGAGCGGTGACAAGCACATCGATATCTCCGGATTTCAAAGCTGCCACAGCGGCCTCGAGTGCCGCCACCGCCGACTTGCCGGATGCTTCTGTCGCTTTTCCGGGAGTAAGCTCCGGCAATTCCTGGGCCACTTCCACTATGTTCACGCGTCCGTGCTGCGCATGCGCCGCACTCTGCACACGGTGGAGGCGCATATCTTCCAGGCCGAGCATCCGGCGGCACTTCTCCGCCAGCGCATGATGCCCGAATATCACAGGAGTGCAGAGTTCGGTCATCGTCTCGTCGGCCAGGGCACCAAGGGTCACCTCATAGCCGACACCGTTTATATCACCATGGGTAATACCCACTTTTATCTGTTGAGACATCTGTCGTTTAAGGTTGAGAGGAGATTGTTGTTAACTATTGATTATTGATTGCGTCCGGCGAGCATCCCGCAGGCCGCCATTATGTCTTCTCCACGCGAGCTGCGTATCGTGGCCGTGATACCCTTCGAGTTGAGATAATTCCTGAACATCACCATTCTCTCCTCGCTGCAGGGATGGAGCTCGGCACCGGGAATGGCATGGAAACGGATCAGGTTGACGCGACAGTCAAGTTTCCCTATGAGACGCACAAGCATGTCGGCATGGGCGATGTCATCGTTGACCCCCCTCCACATTATATATTCAAAGGATAATCTTCGCTGATGGCTGAAGTCATAGCCCTCGAGCATCTTAACGACGCTCGATATCGGGAACGCCTTCTGCGCCGGCATAAGCTGCTCTCGCTGCATGGCGTCGGCGGTATGGACACTTATCGCAACATGTACCTGGGTCTTCTCGAGAAGGTCTTTCAACTGCGGAAGTTTGCCGACCGTGGAGACGGTGATGCGTTTCGGACTCCACGCCATGCCCCACGACGCAGTCATGATCTCAAGCACCGGGAGGAGCGCGTCGAAGTTGTCGAGCGGCTCACCCATCCCCATGAACACCACATTGGTCAGCTCCTGCGCCGGTGTCTCGCCCTGACGAGGTGCGGGGGGGATGCTCAATATCTGGTTCATGATCTGTGCCGCCGTAAGCTGAGCCTTGAAGCCGAGACGCCCCGTGGCGCAGAAATAGCAGTTCATGCGACATCCCGCCTGCGACGACACGCAAAGCGTGGCCCTGTCATGATCCGGTATATACACGCTTTCCACATTGCGGCCCTCTCCGACATTGAACAGATACTTCACGGTGCCGTCGATCGATTTCTGCCTTGCTGCAGGTTTCTCACGACCCACCGTATAGTTCTCGGAAAGCCATGCCATGTTTTTTTTGGAGATATTGACCATCTCCCCGAAATCGGTCACCTTTTTCTTATATAGCCATTCGGCGAGCTGACGACCCACAAACTTGGGCATACCTCCCGAGAGCGCCACTTTCGTGAGCTCGTCGAGCGTCATGCCAATGAGGGGCATCTTTCTGTCTGCTGACTGCATGATGTGAATCGTGTTTAGAGTGTCGTGTGATTGCCGTGAAGGGCCGGCGCCTTATGTAACGGCGACGACCCTTCACGTTGTTATCGTTAACGGCGGGCTGGCGTCAATCAGTCGCCGGCCTCGAATTTGTAGATGTTGTTGACCACCTTGTCCGCGCCTCTCAGCATAGCGCCCGTATTGGGGTTGACAAGCTGGAAGTACTGCTGCTCATACTGCTGATCGTTGAAAGGGAAGTTCTCCTTTGCCTGAGAGGTGATCTGGTAGGCATAGACTCCGTTGTCGCCTTTCACCACAACTACCTTGCCGGGTTTCGAACCGGTGATCTTTCCCATAACTTCCTGATCGCCCACCTGAGGATTGTATCCGAAACGGAATGTGGGGTTGTTGACGGAAGTGGTGGCCATAGCCTGGGCTACGGAAGCCATGCTTCCTGACTTGGGCTGATACTGCTTCACGAGCTGGTCGCCGGCCTTGTCGCGGCGGGCCTTCTCCGTGGCGTAGTTCTTGACATCGGGATTGGTCAGGGGAGCGTAGTCGTCATATTCCTCGGTCACGGCCACTGCATAGAGCGCGGGGGTCATGGCGTCTTTGCTCTCGTAGATGTGGCTCACCTGGCCGGGAGCGGCATCCATCACAACCCAGCGCACCACCTGACGACTGTCGGGATAATAGCTGTTCATGCCAGCCATTCTCGGCACAGCCGGGGTCGAGGCCGACAGGCTGAAATCCTGAAGCGCGTAGCCGGCCTTGGCGGCATTCGCTATGAAGCTCTTGGCATCGGGATTCTGGTCGAGGAACTTCTCAAGTTTCTCCCTCTCGCCGCTCACAGTCTTGGTGCTCGGCTTGAGTTCGTATGAAATCTCGTCATATTCGTATACCTCCACAGGAGCCTTTCTCTGGGCCACCTGCGCGAGCACACGTGCCTGAGGCGACTCAACGAGCGTGATGTATTTGCCACCGGCTGCGAGCAGGGAGTCGAGCTGACCGTTCTCAAGGGCGCCGGTGCGGCCCTGTGCTGTAAACAGGGGAATCCACTGGCGGGGTTGAGCCATGACGCTGTCGGTGCCGAAACGCGAAGCGACAGAATCGACGGGAAGACCTCCGTTGAGGCTTGCGAGCACTTTATCGCCGAGAGCACCGCCTACCACCTGCACGATGTTAAGCTGGATGGAGTCGGCCACCATATTACGGCGTCCCATCTTTACGATGGTGAAGCCTTTGATATTCTCGGAGATAACCTTCACCTGACCGGGAGCGGCCCCGAGCACATAGTCTTTGACAGCCCCTACAGGGAGATCGGAAGAGCGGAGCTCCTTACGCGACACTACAAGACCCTCCTTCTTGAGTTCCTTGCTAAGTTGCGCGCTGCTGTCGCTAAGTTCCTCCACAGCCTTCACTGAAAGCATATGGGCGTCTTCGCGGTCGGAAGTGGAGGGAGCGATATTGACGGCGATAAACTTAACGTCTTTCGTGGGCTCCTCCACTTTGAAGAGAGACTTGTCTTCGTTGTAGGCAGCGGCTATCTCAGCGTCGGTCACCTTATATTTGTCAGCGTCGAGCTGTCCATAGGGGTGGAAAGCCACGTCAACATTGGAAGTGGCCACATAGTCATTATAGAGAGCCTTCTTGTCGAGGTCGTTGGCCTTGATCGTGCCGAAGAGAAGACGCTGGTACTGCTGGCGGCGGATCAACTGCTTGGTCTCCTCCTCCATAGCGAGCCATGCTCTCTGGAAAGGAGCCATCTGAGCGTCGGTGAAGCCATTGCGCTTAGGATTGAAAATCACTTCGTAAGCCTGCTGGGGAGTAGAGATGCTGAGGCCGGAGGCGTTGAGCTGCTGTATGAGCTCGTTGATGCGGGGATTCACGGGGTTCTCCATGATGTAGAATCGGAGCTGTTCGCCCGAGGTCTGTATGCCGGCGTTGTCGGCTGCGTCATCGAGGAGACGCTCCCCGATCAGATTGTCGACGGCGAGCTGCGAGAGAAGCTGCGTGTCGTAGGCCGCATACTGCGCCGGGTTCTGGCGGCGCGCCTGCTCGAGCTGGCTGTTGAGCTCCTCACGGCGTCTGATATAGTCGGTGTAGTCGATTTTCTGGCCTCCTATCTTGGCCACCGTCGTGTTGTCGCCGAAGATATTACGGCTGTTGGTGAGCGCGTCGCCAACAATGAAGGCAAGCAAGGCCACGCCGATCACTATGATCAGCAAGACTGACTTGCTTCTGATTTTCTCTAATGTTGCCATTCTGTGCTATAGCTGTTTTTGTTGATTAATTCGTCGGTGGAAACGGCATCGCGGAGACCCCTCCCGAAAGAGATATCTCCGTGCGCGTTGTTTTGAGCACGCAAAGATAACACTTTTGGCTCAAATCCCCAATTTTATTAAATATTTTTCACCCAAACGGGGCGCCTTGGCGTATATTTACAGCCGGAAGCGCCCCGTTTGGTCAGTCAGTCAAGGCCGAAAGCCTTGCGTATGTCGTCAACGCGGTCGGTCTTCTCCCAGGTGAAGAGCTCGACTTCACGGGTGATCGGCTCGGCCTCATAGCGCGAGCGGAACGACTTCACCACCGTGCGCGGTTCCTGCCCCATGTGGCCATAGGAAGCGGTCTCGCGGTAGATGGGATTGCGAAGTTTCAGCGACTGCTCTATCGCTCCGGGACGCAGGTCGAAGAGCTCCTGTATCTTGTCGGCTATCATCTGGTCGGTGATGCCGGGTGCGGCTGTGCCGTAGGTATCGACAAACACGCTCACCGGGCGCGCCACGCCGATGGCGTAGCTCACCTGCACGAGCATCTCGCGGGCCACTCCGGCCTTGACCATATTCTTGGCGATATGGCGGCAGGCATAGGCCGCCGAGCGGTCTACCTTCGAGGGATCCTTACCTGAGAAGGCTCCGCCTCCATGCGCTCCGCGTCCGCCATAGGTGTCGACGATTATCTTCCTTCCCGTCAGCCCGGTGTCGGCGTGCGGCCCCCCGAGCACGAATTTGCCGGTAGGATTCACATGGAGCACCAGATCACTGTCGAACAATGCACGCAGCTTCTCAGGGAGCTTGGCCTTGACCCTGGGCAGGAGCACGTTCTCCACATCCTCGCGTATTCTGGCGAGCATCTCCTCGTCAGCCCTCACCGCGGCCTGTGCGGAGTCGTCGAGCGGGGTGATGAAGTCGTCGTGTTGCGTGGAGATCACGACAGTATGGATTCTCTTGGGAGTGCGGTCGTCATTATATTCCACCGTCACCTGGCTTTTTGCGTCTGGGCGCAGATAGGTCTTCAGTTTCCCTTTTCTGTAGTATGTCATCTCCTTCCCTTCGCGGCGTATGGCGGCGAGCTCGCGCAGCAGCATATGGGCGAGGTCGAGGGTCAGCGGCATGCAGTTGTCCGTCTCGTCGACAGCATATCCGAACATCATACCCTGGTCGCCGGCTCCCTGTTCGAGTTTGTCGCCACGGCTCACACCGCGGTTTATGTCGCCGCTCTGCTCATGGATGGCCGACAGGATTCCGAGAGAATCGCCGTCGAAGCGGTATGCCCCTCTGTCATAACCTATCTCTTTGATAAGCTCGCGCGTGGAATTGTGGATATCCACATAGGCGCTGCTCCTCACCTCGCCGGCTACTACTACCTGACCGGTGGTGCAGAGCGTCTCTATGGCCACATGGCTCTCTGGATCGCGTGCAAGGAATTCATCAAGGAGAAGATCGCTGATCTGGTCGGATACTTTGTCGGGATGTCCTTCCGACACGGATTCTGATGTGAACAAATAGCTCATTTCTGTTATTTTAATGGTCGTTAATCGCCGCGTCGGTGGCCATGCTCCTTATCCGACACGGCATAAAAATAAGGAGCACACGGGAAAAGTAAAGACTCTTGCCGAATGCCCTGCCATGTCTCTCCGCGCTGCGGCGCAGACGGAGAGAGGGATAAAACCTCTGGTTGTGCAGTTTTAGCATTTTTTCAAGTGGTTGCAAGCAGCCAAATTTTTCCACTTCCGGATTCGCCGGCCGTCATGGCCTCCGAATCCGGTGCAAAGTTACAAAAAAAATAACTTCCCCGCAAATACCGGGTTCCTGAAAAAGACTTAAAAAACATGTCCGGGCGCTACGCATCGCGGCGTAGCCCCGGACACGTTTCTTATTTACTTATTTATTTTATCGGCGCTCATCATGAATTCAAGATGCGCGCCCCGCATTATGTCGGAATAGTCTATATATGGGAGATTGTATTCCTTACCATCAAGGAGCACGCCGGCGACATATCTGTTTTCCGGTGAGTTTCCATGGGCAGTGATCCTGAAGACGCCTCCGGGCACATCGACAGCCACCTCCTCGAAAAGGGGGGAGCCGAACCAGTAACGGCCGCTTCCCGGCTCCACTTCGTAAAGCCCCATCGACGAAAGCACATACCATGCCGACATCTGCCCCACATCCTCATTGCCGGAGAGGCCGTCGGGATCTGTGGAATACATCGTGGAGAGAATCTCCCTGACAAGGTCGGCGGTTTTCTCCGGCTCACCCGCCATGGCATATAGATAGGCAGTGTGGTGGCCCGGCTCGTTGCCGTGGGCATATTGTCCGATGAAACCCGCCACGTCGGGCGAGATGTCGTCGCCCTGCAGCTCCGAGGTGACGGTGAAAAGGGAATCAAGCCTTTCGAGCATCTTTTCCCGGGAGCCGAAACATCCGCGCAATCCGTCGATGTCATGAGGCGCAAGCCAGGTGTACTGCCATGCGTTACCCTCGCAGTAGTCGTTGGCCCTGTGTGACGTGTCGAACTCATTGAACGGATCGCGCCAGCGTCCCTTGCTGTCTTTCCCCCGCATGAACCCGACCGACGGATCGAAATAGTTGCGGTAAGACTTGCTTCTGTCGGTGAAGTAAGCATAGCGCGCGGAATCACCCATGGCAAGCGCCGCGCGACCTACGGCCCAGTCGGCCAGGGCATACTCCATGTCGTAAGCCACCGACTCGTTGAAAAGATCGAAAGGTATGTATCCATATTTCTGTCTGAGGCCGTTTCCCCGGACAGTGTCCATGGCGGTCTTTATCAAAGCCTCATACGCCTTCTTCTTGTCCACCCCCGGGATATCCTTCACAATGGCGTCGGCCACAACGGGGAGAGCGGGATTTCCAACCATGCAGTCTGTCTCACATCCCCAGAGGTGCCACACCGGCAGACGACCCTGCTCTCCGCATATTGCCGTCATGGTGTTGATCATGTCGCTGTAGCGTTCAGGCTGCGTGATGCTCAGCAGCGGCATCGCCGCGCGGTAGGTGTCCCATAGCGAGTAGGTGGTATAGCAGCGGAATGGCGCCCCTTTCACCACCGTGCCGTCGGCCCCTCTGTAGTCGCCGTTCACGTCGCAGAATTCCGACGGTGCCACCATCGTGTGATATAGGGCTGTGTAGAATATCTTCCGTTCCTCCGGTGTGCCTCCGGTTATCCTCACTTTCGAGAGTTCCTTTTCCCAGAGTTCCGCCGCATTGCGCGTGGCCCCCTCGAAATCCCAGCCGGGAAGCTCGGATTCCAGATTGGCTATGGCCCCCTCTTCCGACACGGCGGAAAGGCCCACTTTCACCAGCACGCTCTCGCCGTCGCCTGTGCGGAAGTTCACACGGCCATACAGGCCTTTTCCGTCAGGCGTCTCGAGACTCTCGAACGGACGGGAGAAATCAATGACGAAATACACTTTCTGATTGTCGGCCCAACCCTTTGAATGACGATGGCCCGTGATACGCCGGTCTCCTCGCACCTCCATGCCGAAATCCACAGCAAGATCACCACCTCCGTTCTGAAGGTCGATCACGATGGCCGATTCGTCAGAGGCCGGGAACGTATAGCGGTGGAAACCGGCTCTCGATGTAGACGTCATCTCCGCGAGGACGCCGTAGCGCGTCAGGGGCACGGAATAATAGCCCGGACGAACAATCTCCCGCGAACGGTCGGCATACGACCATAGCCCGGACCCCACGGAATCCAGCCTTCCGCGCTCATATCTCAGATCGCGGCCCACCACCGGCATCAGGGCCACATCCAGCAGGTCGCCGCATCCCGTGCCGGAAAGGTGAGTGTGGGCGAACCCTATGACAGTGGAGTCGCTGTCATGATAGCCCGAACACCAGTCCCACCCCTGGGATACATTCACGGGGCCGACCTGGACCATACCGAAAGGCACGTTAGCGCCCACGAAGACATGGCCGTGGCCACCCGACCCTATTTTCGGATCGACATACGACGTCAAGGCGCCTCTGCCACCGGAAGAACATCCTCCGGCCACCGCAGCCACTGCCACTGCCAGGGCTCCGGCAAGGATTTCAAAAAAACGTTTCTTAGACATAGATTAAAGGGTTTTGTATGTTGACACTGTCAGGCCGTCACGCGGCCCCGTGGCCGCCCCTGGCCGGATTCATGGTTGAAAAAAAAGCCGCGGATCCTTAGAATCCGCGGCTTTGTCGGGGTGAGGCGACTCGAACGCCCGACCTCTACGTCCCGAACGTAGCGCGCTAACCAACTGTGCTACACCCCGATTGCCTTAGCGGGTGCAAAGTTAGTCATTTTTTGCGAAACTACAAAACTTTTTTCTGTTTTTATCTCTTATTTATATTTCCCGGCGCCCCTATAGACCTATTTATGCAAATTTTAGGGATGTTTAGCACTCAAAATTTCTTTAAATCGATTGCTTTTGCTAACTTTGCTATTCCAAATTTAGACACGCTTTAACAGTTATCCGCCATGGCTGAAAGAATCCCCCTGTGGAAAAAACTAAACCTCAGTTCCCTGATGATCGGAGTAGGATGTGTGATCGCCGGGATGGGGGCTGCCTCCCTGTATGGCAACCTCATGATCCTTTCGGGCACTCTGTGTATGGTCTTCGCGGCCTTCTCGCAGCTCTCCGCCAACATGGCCAACCGGTATTACGACGAGCGTCATGCTCTCGGCGCGGGCATCGACCAGAAAATATCGGCCCAGCGGCAGCCCACAGCATCCTCGATGCTCAAGGAATGTGCCGTGGCGATGTTTCTCCTCGCGATAATGGTCGGCCTCGCCATTCTTGCCATGTGCGGATGGTGGGTGCTTCCCATCGGCATCTTCATCGTGGTGGCGGGATGGCTCTGCAGCAATGGCGAGACCCCACTGATGCGCACCCCTCTCAGCCCACTGGTGGCATTCTTCCTCTTCGGCCCTGTATGCGTGATCTCCTCTTATCTCGTGCAGACGATACCTGATGCCCTCCACCCCATAGGCTGGTATGACGTGCAGCCCGCCGTCTATATAGGCATCGCGTTCGGATTCCTCGCCGCCAACGCCAATATCGTCTACAACTACGTGAGATACTATCCCGACCTGCGCAACTGCCGCTCTTCAATGGTCACGGAGCTGGGCAGAAAAAACTCGAGGATCATATTCCTCGTCTCGACATTGGCATCGTTTGCCACAGCCTTGGCCATGTGCCTGTCGCCCGACACGCATTCCGGATGGCTCGACTTCTCCCCTGCCATCGTGCCACTGTGCATAAACCTCTACGTATGGCACAAGATGCGCAGTCTGCCTCGTCAGCAGTTGTATAGGCTTATCGGAGTGGCCAACGCCAATGTGCTCCTCACGGCGCTGATATGCTTCGTAGTCTTCACCCTTACCGGCCTTCCCGATGAAAACCCATCCTCTTACTTCGGTCTCTGAGCCGCCATCGTCTTCCGATGCCCCGCATGACGCCGACCTATAAAAAAACGACATTTATTCTAAAAAAACCGACTTTTAATCTTAACAAACAAAAAAACACAACTTCATGCTAACAGAAAAAAGGAGCAGCATGCTCCACGGAATCCTGCTGATCGCATTGTTCTCGTGCGCCGCGTTCTACATCGGGGGCGCCAAAATATTTGTTGAGCTCTCGTTCAGCCCGATGATCATAGGCATCATCCTCGGCATGCTCTACGCCAACTCCCTGCGCAACCATCTTCCTGAGACATGGGTGCCGGGCATCCAGTTCTGCTCGAAAAAGATACTGCGCCTGGGCATTATCCTCTACGGATTCAGGCTCACCTTCCAGGACGTCATCAACGTCGGCACCGCCGGCATCGTTGTCGACGCCATCGTCGTGGTGGTCACGATACTCGGGGGCGTATGGGTCGGCAAAATGCTTAAAATGGATAAGGACACGGCTCTCCTGACCTCCATCGGAAGCGGCATCTGCGGCGCGGCTGCCGTGCTCGGCGCAGAATCGACGATACGCACGCAGCCCTACAAGACAGCTGTGGCCGTAGCCACTGTAGTGATCTTCGGAACCATCTCGATGTTCCTTTATCCCGTGGTTTACCGCACGGGCGCGCTCCAGCTCACTCCTCAGGAGATGGGCATATATGCGGGTTCCACGCTCCATGAGGTGGCCCATGCCGTAGGAGCGGGCAACGCCATGGGCACGGAGGTCTCAAACGTGTCGATCATCGTCAAGATGATCAGGGTGATGATGCTCGTGCCGGTTCTGCTCGTGCTGGGATATGTGGTGGCGCGCCGCAAGACCTCCGACGGAGGCGCCGGCAAGATCGCCATACCCTGGTTTGCCGTAGGCTTCCTGGTGGTGATCGGCTTCAACTCACTGTCGCTCCTTCCCGCGGCAGTGGTAGACGTGATCAACTACATCGACACGTTCCTGCTTACAATGGCCATGGCCGCCCTCGGCGCAGAGACAAGCATCGACAAGTTTAAGAAGGCCGGCGCAAAGCCCTTCATACTCGCTTTCGTGCTCTACGCATGGCTGCTGGTAGGCGGCTGGGCCCTCGCGCGCTACGTAGCTCCGCTGTGCCTCTGAGGAATTTGGAATTTGGAATTTGGAATTTTGAATTTGAGATCAGTAATTTTAGCTAATAGCTATTTGGAATTTGGAATTTTGAATTTGGAATTTTGAATTTGAGATCAGTAATTTTAGCTGATAGCTATTTGGAATTTGGAATTTTGAATTTGAGATCAGTAATTTTGCTGATAGCTATTTGGAATTTTGAATTTTGAATTTTAGTCACCAGGTTGTTAGTCGTTAGTTAGCCATTAGAGCATGGCTCCGGAAATTTATCAGGATGACTAATCGGCTAATGACTAAAAGCCAATCAACTAATGACTAACGACTAACTGGCTAACGACTAACTGGCTAACGACTGCAAAAGAATGGCCGGATTCCTGGAGATGGAATCCGGCCATTCTTTTGCAATATCGTTAAAGGCCGAGGTCTTTGAACGTACGCGGTGCGGGGGTCTTGGGAAGCGCCTTGCGGCTCTTGAGCTGCTCGAGCGCCACCTCTATGGCCTTGTTGAGCTGCTGATCCTCACCCGCCTGCTCGCGGATCGGGTCGTTGTCTATAAGTATGTCGGGATCCACTCCGTGATTCTCCACGATCCATTGCCCGGTCTTGGCGTCGTAGTTGGTGAAGAAAGGCACTCTCACATCCGTGCCGTCGACGTAAGGCAGCGAACCGCTGATGCCGATGATGCCGCCCCATGTGCGCGTTCCTATGACGGTGCCGAGTTTGTTGGCCTTGAAACTCCAGGGGAACAGGTCGCCGTCGGATGCGGAATATTTATTGATCAGGAGCACCTTCGGGCCGACATGCGTGGCATCGGGTATGGTGCCGTTTTTGTCGGAGTTGCGGCTCATGGTCAGCCTGTAAGGTTCCCTGAGCAGACGTTCTATCACCATCGGGCTTATGTTGCCGCCGCCGTTGGCGCGGTCGTCGATGATCAGAGCCTCCTTGTCGAGCTGCGGATAATAGAGACGCGCGAACTCCTTGAGTCCGGCAGGGCCCATGTCGGGGATGTAGATGTAACCCACCTTTCCTCCCGTGGCTTTCTCCACCTTGGCGATATTGCCCTGCACCCACTCATGATGATAGAGGGGATATTCGTCGGCTATGGGGCTCACCACCACCTTGCGCGGGGAGGCGCCAGAAGCCGAGGCGCTCACGGTGAGCTCCGTGAGGACACCCGCCTTTCCGGCCAGAAGGCTGTAGATGTTGTCGACCGACTTCACGGGCACACCGTCGACGGCGGTGATGAAGTCTCCGGCCTTCACTCCGAGTCCCGGCTCAGCCAGCGGCGAGCGCAGTTCCGAAGTGTAGACATCACCGGGGATGATGCGGTCTATGCGGTAGTTGCCGCTCTTGTCGCGGCTCAGTTCGGCGCCGAGGAGCCCCATGTCGACGCGCTTAGGCTGCGGCATCTCCCCGGGGTTGACGTAGGCATGTCCGCAGGCGAGCTCGGAGATCATCTCCCCTATCACATAATTCAGGTCAAGACGGCTCTTCACATATGGCAGCAACGCGCCATATTTCTCTTTCATCGCTTTCCAGTCTACTCCATGCATGTTCTCGAGATAGAAACCGTCGCGGAAAGCGCGCCACACTTCGTCGAATATCTGGGCCCATTCCTTCTGGAAGTCGATGGTGGCGGTCATGGCCGAGAGATCGACGGGATCCTCGAGCGACACTTTCCCGGAGGGGAGCGGAGTGACGTAGAGTTTGCCACGGGAATAGAACACGGCCTTGTCACCCTTGTCGCTGACGGCCATCATGGCTCCAGGAGCCACATTCTCGTTCTTGGAGGTGGCGAGGTCGAAGACGCTGACTCCGTCGGAAGAGCTGTACCACACTTTCTTTCCGTCGGAATGGAAATTGCCGTAGTAGTCGGAACGCAGGGGCAGTTTCACGAGGCGCTGCGTAAGGCCGTCGGCATCTATGGCCACTGTAGCGTCAGCCTCCTTTTTCTCCTCATCTTTAGCGGCCACGCCGTCGGTAGGCAGGAATGGGGAGGGAGTGGAAGCCGAGAGCATGGCGAGATAGACGCCGCCCATGCGGTTGAACGAATGGTTCCACTCCGTCTCGCTGTAGTTGGGGTTGAAATCACGCTCGGAGCAGAAGACCAGGTAGCGTCCGTCGGTGCTGAACACCGGGGCCGAGGAATTATACCATTTCTCCGTCACGGGAATCTCCTTTCCCGATGCGATGTTCCTGACATAGACCACACCCATATTGTTGTCGCCCGAACGGGTATAGGTGATCCAGCGGCTGTCGGGGGAGAAAGCCACCCCGCGGATCTCATGGGCCGGATTGGTGAAGAGAGTCTTCTTCGCGCCCGAAGCGGCGTCGACGGCCACCACGCGGTTCTTGCGGTCAGTGTAGACTATTGTCTTGCTGTCGGGGCTCCAGGAGAAATCCCTTATATAGGTGTCGTTGTCTTTCGTGAGCTGACGCGGCTCACCCCCTTCCGCGGGCTGCAGCCATATCTCGCTCTCGCCGGTCTTGTCGGCGATATAGGCTATGTACTTTCCGTCAGGGCTCCAGGAACCTCCGCGGTCGTTGGAGTCGGAAGAGCGGGTAAGGTTGCGCGTCACCCCCTTCTTCACGGGCACGTCGAAGATCTCTCCGCGGGCCGTCAGTACGAGTCGCGTGGCGTCGGGGTTTGAGCCGAACGAGCGGATAGCGTCGCTGACATCGCGCAGTTCGGGGCGAGCCTGCGTATTGTCGGCGTCGAGGGTGATCTCCACGCGGCGCGTCTGCCGTGTGGAGGGGTCGAGTTCGTAGATCCATCCCCCCTTCTCGAAGACTATCCTCTTGCCGTCGGAGCTTGGGAATTTCACGTCGAAGTCAGAAAAGTCGGTCACCTTCTCCGTCTTGCCGGTCTTTGTGTTGTAGACGAAGAAGTTCATCGTCATGTCACGGTCGGAGATGAAGAATATCTCGTCGCCGATCCACATGGGGAAGATGTCCTGTGCCGGATTCTCGGTGATGTTGGTCACGCTCTTTGCCGCCGGGTCGTAGATCCAGATATCGTCGGCCATGCCGCCGCGGTAGTACTTCCATGTGCGGAACTCTCGCATCACCCTGTTGTAGGCCATCTTCTTTCCGTCGGGAGAGAAGCTTGCGAAGCCCCCTTCGGGGAGTGGTATCTGCTGCGGCATCCCACCCTGCGGCGACACTTTCCAGAGCTTTCCGTCGAAACCGTCGCCGATACGGTTGCGGTAGACGATCGAGGCTCCGTCGGGAGTCCATGCTGCCACGATATTGTTGGGGCCCATGCGGTCGCCGAGGTCGTCGCGGGAGTTTGTCGACGTGTAGGTGAGCCGCTTCGGCTCACCCCCCTCGGCGGGTATGAGGTATACCTCAGTATTGCCGTCATATTGTCCGGTGAAGGCCACACTGCGTCCGTCGGGAGAGAAATGGGGAAAGATCTCAAATCCCGGGTGCGAGGTGAGCCGGCGTGCGGTGCCACCCGCGAGGGGTGCCGAATAGAGGTCGCCGGCATAGGAGAACACCACGTCGGTGCCGTTGGTGGCCGGGAATCTCAGAAGTCGTGCCTCGGCGGCATGCGATTCCGCCAGGCCTCCTGCCGTCAGTGCGGCGGCAAGAATCATTCCATATGTCTTCATATTTTTGGTTGTTGGTTTTTCGTTTTCCGTTGTTTGTTGGTTGAGGGATTCGACTTCGTCAGACTGCGATTAAGCCTCACGCGGAGGGGAGGAGTTTTTTTGCAATTAGTAATGAGCAACTTGCAATTAGTAATTTAATCCTCACGCAAAGGCGCAGAGGGCTCGCAGAGTTTTTAGTTGTACCGAGGCTTATTCCTGCAATGCTTCAATAAGACGGTTATATTCTGCAAAATAAACTCTCAGGCGTGAGGAATCAAGTCGAGGAAAGACTTTCACGAATTCAGATACTTTATGATATTTTTTATTACTTTTTCTGTAAAGTCTTGCTAATTCACCACTTGGTTTGGCAATCTCCATAACATTCCTTTTGGGTAATGAGGCCGTAGAGACATCAGCATCCTCAAGTATGTCGGGTTGAGACAAAATCCAGGCCTCTGCTTCCTGCACCATAAAGAAAGTATTGTCTTTATTCAATAATTGTCGGCAAACAGGTTTTTTATTGTTGTAGCCAGCCATTATCGTCATCCGATTGTCTTCCGTAAGCAAAGTATCGGCATCAACCAGAAGGAATCTTTTCTCATTAGGTTGGAGAGGTTTTGTCATAAATTTATCAATGACTTGAGTGATTCCATCGCCCATGATTATCTGTGGCATGTTTCTTTTAAGCTCCTTTTCCAGTAAGGAAGAAAATGCCTTACGAAGATTTCCATTGTCAAGATCGGAAGTTCCCTCTATATAGAGAGTCTTTTTGATTTTCGTTTTCATGATCGATAAAGGTCAAATCAGATGGAGGTCATTCAGTAGCGGTTGCCACCTAAATCACCGTTACGCCATAAACGACCTGTAGAATAGTCTAAGGCCCAAGCCTGAAACTCCTCATCATGGAATGTCGATATCTGAGTGGCATTATCAGCGTCTTTCTCGCATACCATTACATCACTTACATTCAACTGGTTCAAGACATATTCATTATGGGTGGAAATGATAAACTGGCTTTCTTGACATACCGACAATATACCTTCGACAATCTCAGAAATCATGTCAGGATGCAAACCGGTCTCGGGTTCGTCAATACATACCAATGCTCCTCGCCTATTATTGTAGATGATAGCCAGAAGACACAGATAGCGTAAGGTACCGTCAGATATATGGGTGACATGGATGGAGCGCGTCAGTCGGTCTTCCTCAAGCATCAATTCAATATTTGATCCCAGAATGTTGAAATCGATACCAGTATAATTAGGATTGACATCATGAAGAGCCCTGATAATCGCCTTATAATCAGATTTGTTGTTGATTTTTATTTGGTTGAGCAATTGAGGGAGGTTGGCACCGTCGTAACGCAGTCTCGTTGCTCCTGTGGGTAAGACAGGTTTCCGGATAGGGCTTTGCAACGTAGTATCGAAATAACTGTATGCAGCAATAGTCTTGATAGCCTCCCGGAGCGCATATATCTGGATATACCTGTCTTTATCCACGACCTGACTGAAGATGGATTCAGTGCCGTCATCAAGAACATATTCTACCTGATGCTGATCATTGGAGGCTCCTTCCATAGCGAAACCTTTTCCGTTTTTGATCCTGAAGTAGCGATATCCCGAGGCGGTCTTCAAAGTCTCGTAAATGCTATAATTCAGAGTAGATGATACTTTTGATATTGTTATAGTATATATAATCGGCTCCATGAATCTATACCCATACCGGGAGAGAACATCCGGATCAAATTCATATCTCAAAACAATATCCTTACTCTCATCGCCCTCCTGCTCGCCGGCATAAAGCATTGCATCAAATCCTCCCCATTGATTGAGGAAAAGATCCTGAAGACCATCTTCTGTCACGACGGTCTTCAAGACGTGGATGGCTTTCAGGAAATTAGTCTTTCCCGAGCCATTGATGCCGATTAATGCATTAATTTTTCCCAACTCCACTTTTATATGGCGGAAGCTGAAAAAATTGTCAAGTGCGATTGATTTGAGCATTTTGCTGAGAATAAATTATTTTGAATGATGGTGTGTTTGAATTTTTAGTCGGGATAAGACTGTTTTAAATTCAACCATACTCCAAGACAAAATTACGGAATAAATACGAGTAATCCAAATTTTTAAGTTTTTCAGTTGTCAGTCAGTTGGGGGTTGTCGGTTGAGGGGTACGACTTCGTCAGACTGCGATTAAGCCTCACGCGGAGGGGAGGAGGGCTTTTTGCAATTAGTAATTAGCAACTTGCAATTAGTAATTTAATCCTCACGCAAAGACGCAGAGGGCTCGCAGAGTTATTTTTTAGGAGAGGGCGGTCAATTCAGCATTATCTTCGGCATTATCTCCGGCCTCTTCCTGGAATTCTCTAAAAACAAATCCTCTGCGAGCCCTCTGCGCCTCTGCGGGAGATTATAAATACCGTCTCGAAACACTACCTTCGCGTGGTGCAACCTGTCGTCATAAAAGCCTCACGCGGAGGCGTAGAGGGTTCAATTACCAACTGCAAATTGCTAATCAGTTGTCAGGGAGGAGAGTTCGTCGCGGGTTACGATCTGGTAGTCGTGGACGAAACCGGTGCGGGTGCCGGTATAGCGGTAGATGATGCCGAGACGGGCGGCAGCCACAGCCGCCAAGATGGAGTCATTTCCGATTCCTCCATCAAGTATGGCCGACATCCTGCGCTTATTCCTCTCCACAAGATATGGCTCTATCTTGGCGAAAGAGGTGGCGTTTTCATCCACAAGATAATTATAGACCATATCATAACCTTTCACAGAGACGTCGTGCAATGTCGTTGACAGGCCGGCATCCTCCGGGAGGTGGCGGTTGATATTCTCTGTCATCCTGAGGAGATTGTCATATGCGGCAAGTGCCGATCTCTCCTTTTCCTTTGCCACGGCAGTGAGACGCGTCACATCGTCGGGTGTCGTCACAAGGTCGAAACCGTCGCCGGGGGCAGCGGCATAAAACCTCCAGCAAATATCGAGATCCCTTGCCTGAGCGACATCAGCTATGTCGCGGCATTTTTCCATCATCCTCTCCTTGAACGCGTCAAGAGCTGCCGAGTCGGCACGCAATGTCTGCAACATCTTCCCGGCACCTGCCATCATAAAATCACGGTCGAGAGACACCGCCACAACAATCATGCCGTTGTCATAGTGCGCCTCCTCAATCACATATGAACCGTCATATAGAGGCATCTCATCATTCACAGCCTTAAGTTCACGGTTTACCTCAAGAGCTTTAGAGGACTCCCCGCATCCCGTGGTGATGGCCACCATACAGAAGATCAAAAGACTGAAAACCAGTTTCCCGATTCCCATTCTCTTCACACGCCTCATAGCAGCTATGGCAGATAAATGTTTCATGATCTAAAGATTTATAAATCCTGTCGTCAGACATCATACAGCAAAGTTAGTAAAAATTTTTTATTATGGAAGTTTTTCAGTCAGTTTTGGTTGTGTGGGAAAATAAGAAAGGGCCATGAAGCTGTCTGCGAGATATCGGCAGACAGGTTTTCATGGCCCTTTCTTCTGTTTCTTTGTCAACATCGGCCTACCGATGCTGAGAGCCATCCGCGGAAGTGCTGCCTGATCGTTATGACAGCGAACAACATTTTTTAATTAGTAATTAGCAGTTTGCGATTAGCAATTGTAATTTGCATAATTAATTCATAATGCACTTAATTAATTCATAATGCATAGTGCATAATGCATAATTAGCAGCTTTAGCTCGAAAAGCTTCTTTAGCTACTAATTGTGCGACTGGGGACGGGGCTTCCGGGGGCCGGGTGCAGTCGTTGCTAATTCCAATTACCATGCGCGAGACTTTTATGAAGCGACCGGAAGCAGCGAAGCTTGCTGCAATTTTGAATTTGGAATGTTGAATTTTGAATTAGTTGAGGGTAAGGTAATTAATTCATATTCTAATTCGCAATTCGAAATTGCTCATTAAAACTTGGCTGCCTGTCGTGGGGCATCACTGCCAACAAAAGCTTGCGGTTTGTCCGGGTGCGGACAGACTGTTTGCTTTTGCTTCGGTCTCGCCGGATGGCTTCCGTCAGGGGATGCGCGGAGCGCAAAGAGAGTGCGCTTTGCGCAAAGGGTGAAGAGTGAAGGGTGAAGAGTGAAGAGTGAAGGGGACGGGGGATCGAGGCTTGCAGCCTCGACACGGCGGTGCCATCCGGCGGTCAGGCTTTTGCTGACCGTTTGCGATTCTCCTCGCTTTGCTCGGAGTGCGGGACTCTGAGCGGTGAGCATTGCGGATGGTCAGACGAGTCAGACCGTTCGGACGAGTCGAACTGGTCGGACAATCAGATTCCTTTTTGTTGATTTCCTCGCTTTGCTCGGGGGATTCCTGACGGGGGTTGCAGAATGTCAATGTTCTCGTAATGGTGGCTTCTCAGGGCCATCATGGCGGCATTCGCCTTCGGATCTTTTCGTGCTGTGCCGGATCGGGGATGAGACAGTAGCCAAGCCATTTCTCTTTGCCATAAGCCGATGCTTCTCTCTTGAAGCTTGGCTCCTTGGCCGGAGCGGAGGCGGGGCGATGGGGTGAGGTGACGCCGGTGGGGACAAACGGACGCGGCCAACTT
>CAJUQP010000040.1 GCA_910588245.1 uncultured Muribaculaceae bacterium
CACAATTGGAGGTGCAATACTCGTGCGTAACATATAAGTTTATTTAAACTCTATTGAAAAAGGCTGTTCGCTGTCATAACAATCAGGCGGCACTTCCGCGGATGGCTCAATGTCGGTAGGCCGACATTGATAAGGAACCAAAATAGAAGGGCCATGGATACTGTCTGATTACCACTTGCAGATAGTTCTCATGGCCCTTCTTTTTATTTATTGGTTTTATCTTTCATTGGAATTGGAATATACATTTACAATAATTGAAGTGAAATAGTTGAACTTCAGTACCATGTATCTGATGACGGAGGAATGGTCATAAAAGAGAATTCCGTATAGCAAAAAAAATATTAACTTTGCGTTGGCTACAAAAGCTTTAACATGCAATAAACAATTTAATGCAATAATTTATTTATACGCATGTATGTCGCGTATAGATACTTTAAGCGGCAAGACGGAGATAGCAGACTTAGTAAATAAGAACAGAAATACGAAAAATGAATGGATATGGAGAGGAAAAATATTGAGGCTGCGCGCCTGGTGCTGATTGGAGCCATCTGCGGCGATATCATCGGATCATGCTATGAATGGCGCCCTACCAAAGATTCTGACTTCAAGCTTTTCAGTGTCTATAGCCGGTTTACCGACGACACTGTGTGCTCGATCGCGATAGCTGACGCTCTGATGCATGGCAAGCCATTTGCAGAACGTCTGCAGTATTGGTGTCGCAAATATCCCAATGCCGGATATGGGGGCGCATATAGGAAGTGGATCCAGTCCTCCAACCCTTTGCCCTACAACAGCTGGGGCAACGGTTCGGCAATGCGTGTCAGTGCGGTGGGTGCCTATGCGCGTTCGCTTGACGAGGCATTGGCCACTGCCGAGGCCTCGGCAGCGGTGACCCACAACCATCCGGAGGGGGTCAAAGGAGCCCTGGCTGTCGCCTCTGCGATTTTTCTGGCTCTGACAGGGAAAAGTAAAGAGGAGATTAAAGAATACATCGAGACAACCTTCGGCTACAATTTGAGTCGGGAATATAAGGATATTCAGCCCGGCTACAAATTCGACGTGAGCTGCCAGGGATCCGTTCCTGAATCGCTGATCGCATTCCTTGAAAGCCACGACTACGAGTCAACAGTCAGAAAAGCCGTGGCAATGGGTGGAGATTCCGACACTATGGCAGCGATCGCCGGCGGAGTCGCCGCCGCTTACTACGGAGATATACCGACCCATATACTTGAAGAATGCATGCGCCGCCTCCCCGAGGAGATGAAAGAAGTGATCAGCGCATTCAACGACTCCCTCTAAACAAATATATAAGCGGAGTTGCAACCTGTCAGAGTCACATTGTGAACGAATGTTAAAATTTTACCATTCGCGTCATTTTTACGCAACAAAATTTGCATGCGTCATTTTTACGCCTTAACCTTGCGTCAAAATTACGCAGCAAGCATGAATATAATTCAAGCCGACATAGAACCAACGCATAACGGACATCCCGCAACGGACACCGGACATCCCGCAACGGACAACGGACATCCCGCAACGGACAACGGACATCCCGCAACGGACAACGGACATCCCGCAACGGACAACGGACAACAGACAACGGACAACGGACAACAGACACCAGACAACGCAAAATACTGCTACCGCTACCCTCACCCCGCTGTCACAGCCGACTGCGTGATATTCGGATTCAACGGCAAAGGGATAAAGATTCTCTTAGTGGAGAGAGGCAACGAGCCTTATCTCGGCTACTGGGCCCTCCCCGGAGGCTTCATGCGTATGGATGAAAGCATCGAACAGACCGCAGCACGCGAACTGTATGAGGAGACCAACCTCTCGGAAGTGTTTCTCGAGCAGTTCAGGGTCTACAGCAGCCCCGACAGGGATCCGCGTGAAAGAGTCATCACTGTTGCCTTTATCGCCTTGGTAAAACCTGACGACTACAATGTGCTGGCAGGCGACGACGCCGCGAAAGCTATGTGGTTTGACGAGACGATGCTCCCGCCATTAGCTTTCGACCACCGACAGATCATCCGCGAAGCCCGCGAATACCTGAAAGAGATCCTCCGGCTGAAGCCCGTGGCTTTCCAACTGCTCAACAAGATCTTCACCATAAGCGAGCT
This sequence comes from uncultured Muribaculaceae bacterium, assembly GCA_910588245.1. Taxonomy (GTDB): domain Bacteria; phylum Bacteroidota; class Bacteroidia; order Bacteroidales; family Muribaculaceae; genus Lepagella. The sequence continues at coordinate 2,124 of CAJUQP010000040.1, forward strand.
GCAGACCGTCTACGAGGTCATCAACCAGACAAGCTACGACCGCCGCAACTTCCTGCGCACAGCCATAGATTCGGAAGTGATCGCCGAAGTCCAGACACCAGAGGCATCGTTGAAAGGGAGGAATATCCGCTTGTATACAACCAACGATGAAATCCTTACACCTCATCCTGAATGCCAGCCAACGAAGCCAGCCCGGGAAGTCGCGCTCCATACGGTAAAACAGGACTTATGCCTGAACACCAACGCTTCCATGCAGGATGACGACGAAGAATCGTACGACGTGTCGGGACCCGACCTCAAAAATTCCGCTCCACGCAAAGCCCCCACGAAAGGACTCTTCGATTTCCTTTCCTTCAGGCATAAACGCTGAAAAAACCGCTGAAACAAAATAGAAAAACAGAAAAACATTCCACTTCCGGCACCATGGCCACTACGCGGACTACCAGGCTCCGGACAAAACAAAACACTTTTATGGAAAAAACAACCGTATTCAACCTCATCATTCTCGATGAAAGCGGCTCCATGAGCCCTCTGAGCCGTCAGACCGTTGACGGATGCAATGAAACACTCAACGTGATCCGTTCGCTCCAGAAGAAACATGGCGACACGCAACGCAACCTCGTGAGCATCTTTCTCTTCCAGGACAACGAAGAGATTCCCTCGCGCTACGTGTGCAAAAACAATCCGATCGAAAAAACCCCGAATCTCACTCCCGAAACTTACAGACCCTGGGGGTGCACTCCCCTTCTCGACGCTGTAGGTTCGACTCTCGTCGACCTCCGCGCCGTAGCCTCGACCCACGAGGACGCCACCGGGATAGTGACCATCATAACCGACGGTATGGAGAACTCATCCAAAGAGTATTCCTGGCAACAGGTGGCCGAGATGATCTCTAAGATGAAAGAGGAGGGATGGACTTTCAATTTCATCGGGGCAAATATCGATGTCGATGCCGTTTCGAAAAAGATGAATATCGACAACGCCCTCGTTTTCAACGCCTCGCAGGCAGGCACAAAAGAGATGTGGAACGATTTCAGCGAAAATCTCGGTGCACACGAAGACGCACGCATCCAGAGAGAATGCTGCATGCCTATTGCTTCGCGCGAGGAGCGCGTGAAGCTCAGGAAATCCATGTCAATGGGTTTCTTCAAAAGTAAGAAATAACTTCGCATCATATCAAATATGCCTTGAGCCTTGACCCGCCACTGACTTCAATTTAAGAAGTTGTTTAAAAGCAACTTCCATCCACCTGACGCTATCCAGCCCGTCATGATGACAGCCTCCGGAAAAGGTAAGCCATACCCTTTCCCGGAGGCTGTCGAATCTATCATCAGGCAAGCGTCAGCAGACTCCTGAATACTTCTTGCGCGCCATGGCCTGGAGATCCTCGGTAGTGTCGCATTCATCCACAATCTCCACCCCGAGCATACTCTCGATCACATCCTCCATCGTCACGATGCCACGCATACATCCATACTCGTCTGTGATCACGGAGATATGTTCTTTCCTCTCAAGCATCCGCTGCCATATGTCTGACACTTTCTCCGTCTCCTGGAAGAAAAGTATCGGGCGCACAATCTCCGCCATTGTCTCTGAAAAACGGTCTTGTGATAATTTCTCAAGCACGGATACGCGCCTTACATAACCCGTTATGAATTCCCGTTCCGTATCGTAAACAGGCACTCTTGAATATGGCGCGAGTGAGATATCATCGTAAAACTCTTTCATGGTTGTGTCGCGGCTCACCGACGAGACAACGACAAACGGGGTCATGATATCGCGTGCGCTGACATTGACAATTTTGAGATAATTCTGTATGGTCTTGTTTTCTGCGATGTCAAACACACCCTCGTCGGCGCCGACGCTTACCATCGCCGCCACCTCCTCGCGGCTCACCGTCAGAGGCTGTATCTTAGGTGAGAAGCATTTGGTAAGCAATTCAGAAAGCCATACAAGAGGATAGGTCACGACGATCATCACCCGTATGATCCGGGCCGACACCATAGCCAACTGACGCCAGTAGGATGCGCCGATTGTCTTGGGGATAATCTCCGAGAGCACAAGGATAAGCAGGGTCAGTATCGCCGATATAATTCCGAAATAAGCCTCACCGAACACTTTGACCGATTCCGATCCCACTCCTGCCGCGCCGATGGTATGGGCCACTGTGTTGAGGGTCAGGATGGCGGCGACAGGACGGTCGACATTAGTCTTGTATTTCATCAGCAACGGGGCGGTTTTGTCGCCCTGGCTCTCCTTCATGGAGATATAGGATACGGGAGTGGATAGAAGCACGGCTTCAAGCACGGAGCACAGGAAAGAAATGGCCAACGCTCCGAAAAGATATAATAATATTATTGTCATGGGTTGGGAATATGGTTCATACTGCCGTCGTCATTCAACATGCCGACGGTTTGATTGAGAGGAAAGAGTCAGGCCTGTCTGTCGCAGACAGTTACTTCCCCATCTATTCCCTGAGCACGCAAAGCAGCAGCGTAAGATCCCGCCCACACTGCCTTACGAAACCGCATGCCACAGATACACGCTCCACACGTGGCATGTGTTCCATACCGACATGTCTTGCAGGATCATGACGGCGCATCTCGCCGAGCGTCACCGCCCCCTGCGCAACACCGACAGATTCCGCGACAGCGGCATATTCCTGCACCTCCTCGCACTCCTCCGGCATCGGGGCAGAAAGAATGAGTGAGAAAATGCATATCAATATCGTGCGGATACAGTTCATATGGAACGATTGCTTTTTCTTTTTCAACGCCACCGGCCACGGAATTGTTTTCCCTCCACACTTCAACGAGAGACAAACACCAGATCTTTCAAAAAAATAACGGTTCCGGACCATATGCTGATCCGGAACCGTCATCACCATCCGATATCGTCACTTCACATTCTCAAGGAATCCATCCATGATAGCTGTGGGGGTGCCTGTGCTGTCGAAAGCTCCGAGCTTATATCCCCCGGGAAGACATTGAGGCTCCCAATAGAACACACCCCGGCAACGGCCGTCTGTGTCACCGGCAGCCTCCCTTATTATCCTCGCCAACTGGCGGCGTCCATCTTCCATCACCTTGGGATTCTGTTCGTCAACCTCAAAGCCGGTCTCCACAATCATCACGTCGCAACCATATTTATCACTCACATGACGGATGTTGGCCATGCAGTCGGAGATGATCGAATCGGCATCGAGGCTCTTGTCATCGGCCATCGCCCAATAAGGATAGAGCGACATGCCGACCATATCGAACTTTCCGCCGTATTTCCTCACTATGTCGAGATTCCAGTCGTAAAGCGCCTGATTATGCCCCCGGTCGAGATGAACTATCACTATAGCCTCAGGAAAGACCTCCTTCACAGCGTCATATCCCGCACCGATAAATCCGGCATATTGTTCAGGATTCTTCTCTATATGCCCCATAGGCCAAAGCAGTCCGTTGGCCGTCTCGTTGCCAACCTGCACCCAGCGTGGGGTCACACCATTCTCCTTCAGTAACGTGAGCACATCGACAGTGTGGGCTTTCAGATCCCGCTTCATCTGTTCGAAATCATGCCCTTCCCATGCTTTCGGTATGGGTTGCTTGCCCGGATCGGCCCATGAATCGGCATAGTGGAAGTCAACCATGAAGTCCATCCCCATATCCTTCGCCCGTTTCCCTATGGCAAGGAGCTCGTTCTTATCATTCACCCCGTTTTCAGGATCCACCCATACGCGCATCCTTATGGCCGAGAGTTCGTAGTCGTTTTTAAGCAGGTCAAGACATTCGCGCTCCTTCCCGGTCCGGTCGTGGAATTTCACCCCGGCCTTCTCCTGGCCCGGGAGGAAACCCACATCCGCCCCCTTCACGAAATCCTTCTGCGCATGTGCGGCGAAGGCACATAGAGCGAGAGCCGCGGCGCCAGCAATCAGTTTTCTCATAGTCTGTATCAGTTATTATCGTTAAGTATCCATATCCGGTATCCGACCCGACCGGATACCATGATAATAACGGACTCATCAGCGCATTTCTTACTTCTATTCCACTTCGCAAACACAGGCAAATCACGCTATAGTTGTCCCTGACAGATTTTTTTAGTAATTTTACCATGTTTTATGAATTTTACGGCTTCCATAAAAGGCCGGCTTATCTTAATGACTATATTATGTTGCATTTCGACAGTGACTATATGCGCGGATGCCATCCCGAGATTCTGGAGAGGCTCTCGCAGACCAACATGGAGCAGACACCGGGTTACGGCTGCGATGAATACACCCTGCGGGCAAAGGATAATATTCTCCGCGCGTGCGGACTCGACAATGGAAAAGGGGATGTGGTGTTCCTCACAGGGGGCACGCAGACCAACGCCACAGTGATCGATCTCGTCGCGGGACGATATGAAGGCGTCATGGCTGTCGACACCGGCCATATCAACGTGCATGAATCCGGAGCGGTTGAGGCATCCGGCCACAAGGTCATAACTCTCCCGTCGCATTCCGGCAAGATGGATGCTGGCGAACTTGATTCATGGCTCACGGATTTCTACGCCGATGACACCTGGCGACATATGGTGCGTCCCGGCATCGTCTATATCACTTTCCCCACGGAAGTGGGCACCATATATTCAAAGGAGGAGCTCATGGCCCTGCGGGAGGTCTGCGACAGATGGCAGCTCCCGCTATACATCGACGGAGCACGCCTCGCATACGGGCTCGCCGCATCGCCCGACGTGACAATGGAAGATATTGCAGCGATCGCCGATATATTCTACATCGGTGGCACGAAATGCGGCACTCTTTTCGGAGAGGCCGTAGTGACCCGCCACCCCGAATGGTTCGGGAATATCCTCTCCCACATCAAGGCCCACGGTGCCCTCATGGCCAAAGGACGGCTCCTCGGCGTCCAGTTCTCCACACTTTTCGAAGACGGACTCTACGACAGGATAGGCCGCAACGGCGTCGATAAGGCGATGATCCTGAAGAATGGGATGACTGAACGAGGGATACCGCTTTTCATGGACTCACCCACCAACCAGCAGTTTTTCATCCTGCCAAACGATCTTATCGACCGTCTGCTTCCCGCCGCGTCGTTCGAGCTATGGGGCCCACGCTGCGAAAAAGCCACCCCGGTCCGTTTCGTGACAGACTGGGGGACGACCGATGACGACATCAAGACACTGTTAAACCTTATCGACAGATAAACAGTCGCTAATAATTTGTGATATGATAAAAAAGAATTCTCAGCCCGCGGGCATACAAGACAGCATGACCTCCACACTATTATCCGAGGAACCGGACGCGCGTCCCAACACGCGCCCGAGTTTCGACAGAAAACAATTCTTCATCTGGATCGGCGTACTGCTTGCAGGCGTCATTCTCGGATTTCTGAGAATCGAAGCAGTCGACAAGACCGCCAACATCATAGCCACTATCTACACCCGTCTCTTCCAGATGCTCGCAGTGCCGACAATAGCACTCGCTGTCGTCACGACACTCGCGTCGTTCGGATCCGACCGCACGGTCGGGCGCATATTCGGCAGGACAGTGGTCTACACTCTGCTTACAACGGTGGCCGCGGCCATAGTGGGCGCGGTGCTTTATGCATTGATCCGTCCCGGCAATCTTCCGGAAAGGCTGCTGACAGCCGACACCGGCGCTGTGCCTGAGAACCTGAAGGAGTTCTCACTCGCCGACCATTTCCTATCCATCATTCCCGACAACATACTTAGGCCTGTGCTCGAGGGGAATGTGCTTTCGATTCTAATCATAGCCTTCGCCGCAGGTTTCGCGATATCGCGCATGCCTCAGACAGATGGGAAAGCAGTCCTCATGAAGGGTCTCGATGGTCTTCAGGAACTCCTCTTCATGCTCATACGTGCCCTGATATGGACTCTCCCCCTCGGCATCCTCGCTTTCGCTGAGCAGCTTACAGCACAGGCCTCCGGAGGAGTCATGATGGACACTATAGGCAAATACGTAGCAGTGGTGGTCTGTGGCAATTTCGCTCAGATTCTCATAGTGCTTCCTCTATTCCTGCTATCGCGCGGACTGAATCCTCTGAAAGTGGCCAAAGCCATGGTGCCTGCCGTACTCATGGCCTTATTCACCAAAAGCTCGGCGGCCACACTTCCCGTCACCATGCAGAGCGCGGAAATGAGACTCGGCGTGAATCCAAAGATCTCAAGATTCGTGCTTCCGCTTTGCACCACCATCAACATGAACGGATGTGCCGCCTTCATAGCCGTGACATCGCTCTTCATTCTTCAAAACGGAGGCATGACCATCGATTTCACCACAATGGCGACATGGGTGGCCATCGCCGTGATCGCCGCGATCGGGAATGCCGGTGTGCCTATGGGATGCTATTTCCTCACTCTGTCACTAATGACAGGAATGGGGGCCCCTGTAGCCGCCATGGGACTGATCCTCCCGGTCTACACCATCCTCGACATGATAGAGACCGCTGAAAACGTATGGTCAGATTCCTGTGTCTGCGCCATGACAGGCCACGACCTGAAAGATTGAAAAACATATAATCGAAACGGGGGAACGACCTTAAATGTGCCGTTCCCCCGTTTTTTACAGGCTTCAGCTTTGCCCGGCAAAATGTCAGTCATCAATATCGACAATCCGCTGGAATGAGCCGAGTAGCGAGAACCGTAGTTTTATCCCGGCCGAAAGTTCCACGAGATAGTACGAAGATTTTTTCTCTATCTCGGTGATTTTCTCTCCGGAATAATTTTTCGACACATAGTTGCGGATAGCCTTGGGGACAATTGCATCGGGCACAGCCTTATTGCCTTTCATTTCCACCGAAGTCCACTTCCCGGCATTTGAGAACTCAATCTTGGTGCCATCAACCATCTTCACATCATAATCTTTCTTCTTCAGAAGATGACGGTCTACCTTAATCATGGCTACCTTCCCCTTGGGGAAATGAGTCGTCAGGAACTCCCGGGCTGGTTCAGGGAGTTTGTCACGGTTGATCGTATATGTGTCGGCCATGGCCGGACACATGAAAAGGACGATCGCCGCGAGCAGCATAATGATTTTCTTCATCATTAACTATCACTTATATTATTATTCAAAGCGACATCCATCGTGTAACGCCGCTCACCATTACAACAAACCAACGTTGGAATTTCAGTGATACATTATTATTTTTAACATAAGTAAAACCTAAATCTGCCTCAACATTGTTATAACTTGCAAACGAAAAAGGGCCAGAAGCCATGTGTGCCACGACTGACCCTCCACATAACCGAAAAGATAATTCGAAAGATATGCACATGTCGGATGCCCTCCTGTCAGCCCCGGTAGCGATAGCGGCTGACGTCGCGGCCGCCACACTTCTGGCGGTTGCCTCCACAAGACTTAAAAAAGAGAGCGACAGCGGCCTGATCCCCCTGATGGGAGTGGCCGGGGCCTTCATCTTCGCAGCACAGATGCTCAACTTCTCCATTCCGGGCACCGGGAGTTCGGGACATATAATCGGAGGTGTACTCCTGGCCGCTCTGCTTGGTCCCTGGGCCGGATTCCTGACGCTTGCATCAGTGATAATCATACAATGCCTTGTCTTCGCCGACGGAGGACTGATGGCTCTCGGATGCAATCTGATCAATATGGGAGCCATTACTACCCTCGTGGCATATCCCATGATATTCCGACCTCTTCTGAAATTTCCGGCACCTGCCTGGAAAATCATGGCAGTTTCCGTACTTGCCTGTGTAGTCGGTCTGGAGGGGGGCGCATTAATGGTTACATTCGAGACCGCCTTATCAGGCATCACAGCTCTTCCGACAGGAGACTTTCTACTGCTTATGACAGCCATACATCTGGCAATCGGCATATGTGAGGGGATAGCCACAGGCGTGGTGCTCATATTCGTGGGGAAATCAGCGCCATCGCTCCTCAACAGAGAGCAGGCACACAAGCTTTCCGGGCGTAAGATCCGCAATATTGTCATAGGGTTTGCGGCGGCAGCTTTACTCTTTGCCGGGATACTCGCCTTCTTCGCCTCTTCCGATCCCGACGGGCTTGAATGGTCGATCATGAAATTAACCGGCACCCCCGATCTTCCGGCCACTGATACCGGCTCTATCGCCCAAGGTGCGGCAGCCGTACAGACAGCCACATCGGTTATGCCCGACTATGGTAACTCATTCTCCGGGATAGCCGGAGTGTGCATGGTGATAATCCTCGTATGGGGACTGTCGGGATTTCTTCTTAAACTCCGCAAATCAAGACAGACAGCCTGAGACAAGTAAAAAGCCTGCGAGATGGGAAAGACAGAGAAAGCGATAACAATGCTCCACGACATGGAATGCTCCGCGTCGGCCACGACGCTCCATCCCGTGTGTCTCACCCTCGTGACCTTCATATATCTCGCAACCATGCTCTCCGTGCCGGCAGAATCGCTCTCCATGCTCTTATGGTTCGCCATATATCCCATACTTATGGCTCCGGCCACCGGTCTTGACTTCAACCGCATATTCATCAAAAGTCTCGTGGCAGTGCCGTTCGCACTGATGATAGGAGTCTTCAATCCCGTATTTCAGACAGAACCTGTCTTTTCAATAGGGAATCTTGTCGTGAGCCGTGGCTGGATCACATTCCTATCTATCCTCGTGAGATGTCTTCTTTCCGTGCAAGCTCTACTCATACTTGTAGGCAACGGCGGATTCATCGGAATGTGCCACAGTCTCTCGGCCATCGGGCTTCCCGACATACTCATCACACAGCTGATGATGGTCTACCGATATCTGACAATATTGCTTGCAGAAAGCCTCGACATGTCGAGAGCCCGGAAAGCCCGAGGCTACGGACGCAGCCACATGGATATCAGGATGTGGGGAGACTTCTGCGGCCAGCTCTTCATGCGCACGGTAGACCGCGCCCAGAACATACACCGAGCCATGCTCGCCCGAGGCTTTACGGGAAGAATGCCCCGCTACGACTGCCGCAACCGCCGCTGGCGACTCCCCGACTATCTCACCCTATCCGTATGCGTCACGGCCTTCATCGCCATGCGCATTTTCAATCTCTCATCAATATTCACACGAATTTTCTGACCATGAGCCATCATTACATAAAATTCGACAACGTGCATTTCAGTTACTCCAACGGCTACGAGGCCCTGAAAGGGATATCGTTTCTGATCACCCACGGGGAAAAGGTGGCCCTGCTCGGTCTGAACGGAGCCGGCAAATCGACTGTTCTGCTGCATACAAACGGACTTCTCCTGCCGACATCGGGGGAGGTGAACATCGGAGGAATTCCGGTCACAAAAAAGACAGCATCCGCAGTTCGACGTGCCGTGGGGATGCTTTTCCAGAATCCGGACGACCAGCTCTTCATGCCCACCGTGGAGGAAGACGTGGCATTCGGGCCACTCAACATGGGGCTTGAGAAAGATGAGGTAAGACGCCGTGTGGCAGAGGCCATGGAGAGGGCCGGAGTGGCGGGCCTCGAGAAAAGGGCCCCGTTCCAACTGTCGGGAGGGCAAAAGAAAAGCGTGGCGCTCGCCACAATACTCTCAATGGAACCCGACATTCTCGTCATGGACGAACCAACGTCGCAACTTGACCTTGTGGCACGTCGCAGGGTAGTCGACGTCATAGCGTCGTTCAGCCACACGTGCCTTATCGCCACCCACGATCTCGATCTCGCCCGCGATCTCTGTCCCCGCTCCATTCTGATCGCCGACGGACGTGTCACCGCCGACGGTCCGACCTCCGATATCATACCACTTTTCATTTCCCAATACTCATAACCGTATGCAGACATGCATCGGCAAAAAGGGGGAGCATGGTCACACACTCCCCCTCTCCGTAAATACCTTCTGCAGAAGAATCTGTCTTGAAGGTTAGATCAGCTTCTGAAATCTTTCATTCATATATTGCCTGGATTCGAGGTCTGGACAAAAACTGATCCGGTTTTGCCGGCTTTGTCATATTTCAACCCGATGTTGCAGGTATACCCTCCGATCCAGATATTAAGCACTATGTTCTCGCCATTGTCATCATAAGAATGCACCCTATTGTAAGAATTAAGAGCATCCTTTTCGACAGCCTGTATAATCTCCTCCAGAAGCTTGGCATTGTCTTCCACATCAAGGCTCCTGTAGTAATTGTCCTTCCCCTCGATCTCTCTCACGCGCACCCCGGGTGTACGTTTATATTTGTCGAAGAGATAGAAGACAGCGAGATCACGCCAATTTCTATATATGGTATTGTTCTGATCAAACCTGTTGCTGTTCTTTGCAGACATATTGTTTCCCTTTCCAGTGGAAATGGTCTTCCTGTTCTGTCTCGATTGCGGTTTAACCTGCTCGGCAAACATGTCGTAGCCATTATCGTCCGAGACAGTAAGTCGTATCCGGGAATTTTCATCGTCAGCAATTCCCACACCGGCATTACCTTGCGCCATCGTAGCCGAGGCTGCCAGCAAAGTCAGTATCGCAGTAGCTATCCGTTTCATATCGTCATATGTTTTTATAAGTATTTATCTCATCTGTTATCCGGTCGTAAATCTCAAGTTGACTCTCGACCTCCATCCTCTCCTGACGTTCCATCTCCTTCATCTGCCTGAGCATCGCCATATTTTCCTGATATGACTCAAGAGCTATCATGCGGGCAACGTCAGGATCCGACACCATCTTCCCGTCAATATAGACGGTGTAGACGTTTTCATTGACATCATCGCTACCGACCATGGCAGTTTCCCAGCCCAAGGAAACCACCGCAATGAGCGACGAGGCGCATACCGACGCAGTAATTATGCGGGAAAAAATTTTCCGCCACTGTCGTGATCCTTCTACTGAAGGCACCTCTTCGGCCGAATCCCGGTAAACATCCGTTCCCGCACAGGAAGCAGCCGTTCTCTGTATTCCGAGAAGGAATACCGTCTCATCGATAATGCCTCCCCTCTCGGCGGATAAGGAAAGTACTTTTGCAAGATCTCTCTCCTCCCCAACCGAGAGCTCACCTTCCATGAACAGGCGACAAAGCTCCTCCATCTCCCCTCTTGTCAGTGTCACGTCATTATCCATAACCATTCATTTTTCTATATTCATCCCTGAGAATCTTCCTGGCCCTGCTCATGAGTTTCCTCGCCGATTCCTGCGTTATGCCGAGACGGAGCGCGACTATCTCATAATCCATACCGGCACCGACCATCTCAAACACACTCTTCTGCATAGGCGAGAGTGAGGCGGTGAGAATGCGTGTCATGTCGGCGACAGCCTCCTCCTCCCAGATCACAGCTGATGCCTCGGTGGGATATTCAGGAGCCTCATCGAGCGAGACAAACCGTCGTGCGGCGCGCGATTTCAGCGAATCGAGACACACTCGTCTGAGCGTCACCACAGTTGTACCCTCGGCCATAATATCGGATGTCATAGGCTTACCAGAGGCAAAAAGGCGACAGAATGCATCCTGCAAGGCATCTTCCGCATCATCATCGTTGCCAAGCATAGATGATGCCATCCTGCGGAGTCGCCCGCGGAGCCGTTCAAAAGTTTCTGTCAGAGTCCGGTTGTCCATTTGGTTCTCGTTTCTATCTATAATACGACCAAAAACAGATAATGTGACCGGCAAGAGCGTTTTTTTCATGAAATATCCTTAACTTTGCGCGGAAAAATGATTTAACACCATATCTTATATGACAGAAATACTTCAGGAGCACCACGTGCTCGGGCTCTCCCTGGGATTATGCACATTCCTTATCATCGGACTATTTCATCCGATATGCATCAAATGCGAATACTATTTCGGAGTGAGATGCTGGTGGTGGTTTGCCCTTTTAGGTACCGCGATGTGCATAATCGCCTATCTTGTTGCCGACACTTTTTGGTCTACATTGTCGGGAGTGGTCGGATTCTCAAGTTTCTGGACCATCCTTGAGATATTCGAGCAGCGCGAGCGTGTGAGAAAAGGATGGTTTCCGATGAACCCACGCCGGCGCCATGAATATGAATGACCGCATACGGTTCGCTATGACATATAAACTTAAATAAAAAAAAGAGCAGGATATTGCATAAGCAACGTCCTGCTCTTTTTTAGAAGTTGTTTAAAAATGAACGTTAAATTATGGGCGGCAATTTTTTAGTTAAAATACAATTAAGGCAAAGGAGCATAGCGGGCTATGTGACTGCGCCGCGATTGGATTTTAACAAAAAAGTGCCGGACTTAAGGTAACTTTCATTTCCGGTCAGCTTCATATGTTAATATGTTTAACATTACACTGGTTTAAAGATAGTTCCGGACTCGCATTCCCGGGCATATTTTTCCTTTTGGTTCAGTCACATAGCCCGCTATGCTCCTTCACCTGCAAGAAAAAATCTGCTCCGGGACTGCGACCCATAATTTAACGTTGCTTTTTAAACAACTTCTTAATCAAGACACGGGGAGCCGCGTGTTTATCACGACATGCGACGCTTATCACTTGAAGATCGACGAGCTGTTGTCGGCATTGTTGAGACTTCTCTTGCCGGTGCGGAATATTGAGCCGAAATCAGCGGAGTAGCTGACGCTCAGCACAATCATATTACCGTTGTTTTTGATATACCGGTCTTTGACAGACGGATTGACAGAGGAATAGCTCCATGAAGGATATTTTGTGCCTTTTGTGTCGAACATGTACATCCAGTCAACCCCGAAATTCCAATGCTGATCAGGCGAATAATTCAACGACAGGGCGTCGCCATTCTCCTCTTTTCCCACTACATGCCCGTAGAGATATTTGCCTGGCAGTTTACGCCAGTAGGAAACCGTGAACGGACCTTTGTTCCACCAAAGAGATATTGATCCGTTCACGCTGTTCAGATCGTGGCTCCATCCGTCGCCCGCATACTCATAGCGTTCGAAATATACATTGAGATTGGCTCCGAATCCATGTATGTCGCTAACCTTCAGATTGAGGCTCGCAGTATACGACTGAGCCTTCCTTGCATTTACCGACTGTGTAAGGAATTTACTGTCGCCAAGATATATAAGATCGTTGATGACAGAATTGTTTCCCCGGCTATACGTGAGATAGAGCGAAGATGAGAACTTTCCGGCCTTGAAACTCGGGGAAATACGGTATCTGAAATTCTCAGCCACCTTCAAGTCGGGGTTTCCGTTGGATATGAGATATGGACTCGTCTGCTGTGGGTAGTCGGTCAGCGACGCCAGGGATGGGATAGAGGGAAAATACTGGAAATACCCCTGCACTGACCAGTGGGTGTCGATATTCCAGTTGGCTTGCACCGTGGTCAGGTTTCGTATGAAATGACGCCGGTTGAGGTCGTTTTTCACCCAAAAGAGTTTTGCTCCGGTGGCTATTGAGAAATAAACTTTGCCCACCTGCTGCCCTAACCGCGCGTAGATATAGTTGTTATTCTCCGTGAGGATCGGTTCATAGTCGCTTTGCAGATATGAGTTGCGACTGTGAGAAAGAGTATTCTGCACACCCGCCGAAAGAGAAGTGGCATCACTGAAATTATGTATATAGCTTATCTCGCTGATCAGCGACCGGCGACGGCTCTTGACCTGAGTCTCATAATCATCGGCAGAGCCGTCGGTAAAGAGATAACGGTTGTCTCGATAATACTTCTCATGGCCGAGGGTGCCGACAACCTGCGCCTCAATTGAGTTCTTAGGGTTAAATTCACGGCGGAAGAAAAGGTCGAGCGACGGAGCGACGCTGCGCCCATGCGAATTCCTGTCAAACTTGTAATCGCCAAGATATGTATCCTCTGTCTCTCCATAGGCGATACTCTTGTTTGTTGTGATCCCGGCAGAGAATGTGGCTGAGAAGAGCGTTTTGTCATCAGGACGATAATTATACTTAAATCTCAAGGAATTGGAGAAATAGTTAAACGGATTCCTGTCGTGCGACCGGAGATCGACCCTGAAATCATCGCCTACATATGACTCATCGCTTGTGTCGAAAACTTTCTTGTAGTTTCTCCACGACGGCACATAATAGATATTGAACTGCGAAGGTCCCTGATGATACGAGCCGCGGAAGTTTCCATCGACGAAAGCCGTGGCCGTAGCGCTTCGTCCCCATAGATACACACTTCCACCGTCATCTCTCTTTTTGAGGAGTATGTTAATCATGCCGCTCGCTCCTCTGTCGGCATATCTCGCGGGCGTTACCCTGGAATATTCTATTTTCAGAATATCCTTCGGCTGGAGCGAATTAAAGTCATCGATCGTTGAAGGGACTCCATCTATCAGAATCACGGGACTGCCCCCGTCGACAGACAGCGTCCTGTTGACAGGATTCGCATCAAGTCCGGCAAGAGGAAGTTTCTGGAAAAGACCCAGGGTTGTCGGCGATGCCTTCACATCGGCCATCGAAGGGAACACCACAGTGCGACCTTTCACCTCCGAGACCGCGCTTCCTGTCACAGTCACTTCCTGAAGCATGGTTCCCTCACTGAGATATATGATCCCTAAGTCTATGTTTTTGCCCCCCGATTCGACAATGACCGAAGTAGGGTTGAATCCTGTCATACTGATTTCCAGATTCAAGGCATCTTTCAGATGTGTCTGGAGAGAGAAAGCCCCGTCGTCGCCGGTCATGACCGATTCAAGAATCTTTCCATGCGCCTGAAGACTGCATACTGCACCTGCAACTGCAGTGGAATCATTGTCGGAAAGCACTTTTCCATATACAGTCCGGGCCAATGCCGGCATCGATACTGACAGGGCCATCACCCATAGGATAATTAGTCTCATGTCTGCTATTGTAAAATTTTAATTAAAAAACATTATAATATATTAACTCAAGAAATCTTTATTTGTGACACAGCGCACGCAAATTAATGAAATATTTGCGATTTACAGGCGTTTCAACTAACTTTGCACAAAATTTGACCGAAAGAGAATGGATTTCAAGATAGAAGCTACAGCTCCCGACACAAAGGCGCGCACCGGAGAGATAACAACCGACCACGGCGTCATCCCTACCCCTATCTTCATGCCCGTTGGCACGGTGGGAAGCGTCAAGGCAGTACACATGCGTGAGCTCCGGGAAGATATCGACGCAAAAATAATACTCGGTAACACCTACCATCTATATCTGCGTCCGGGTCTCGACATTCTCCGTCAGGCCGGGGGACTTCATCGGTTCAACGGATGGGATCGCCCTATCCTCACCGATTCGGGAGGATTTCAGGTCTTCTCCCTGTCATCCAACCGCAAACTCAAGGAGGAGGGAGCCTATTTCCGCAGCCATATCGACGGCTCAGAGCATCTTTTCACACCCGAGGGAGTGGTGGATATAGAGAGGATAATCGGCGCCGACATAATGATGGCTCTCGATGAGTGCCCACCCGGCACCTCCGACTATGACTACGCTAAAAAATCGCTCGGGCTTACCCAGCGCTGGCTTGAGAGAGGTTGGAAAAGATATAAGGAGACAGAAGGCCTCTACGGCTACACCCAGGCATATTTCCCTATCGTGCAAGGATGCGTCTATCCTGACCTGCGGCGTGAGGCGGCAAAACACATAGCGGATCTCGGTGCCGACGGCAACGCCATAGGCGGACTCGCCGTAGGTGAACCTACAGAGAAAATGTATGAGATGATCGAAATTGTCAACGACATCCTTCCAGAAGACAAACCCCGATATCTCATGGGCGTAGGTACGCCTGCCAACATACTGGAGGCGATAGACCGCGGCGTGGACATGATGGACTGCGTGATGCCCACACGCAACGGTCGGAACGGAATGCTCTTCACACGCAACGGCATCATGAACATGCGCAACAAGAAATGGGCCGACGACTTCTCTCCCCTCGACGAAGGAGGAGCCGCATGGGTCGACGAGGTATATTCCAAGGCATACGTGCGCCATCTCTTCATAAGCTCCGAGATCCTCGCGATGCAGATCGCCTCCGTCCATAACCTCGCTTTCTATCTCTGGCTTGTGAAAGAGGCCAGGCGCCACATCGTGGATGGAGACTTCAAGAGTTGGAAATCGGATATGGTGGAAAGAGTGACCCGAAGGCTCTGATCCAATATTGATTTCCGACAACAGACATACGACACAATGCCTTCGGGCCCCAAAATGATAAAATGATATTCCGCATAAGAAAAAAGAAAAAAACGGAACCCGCATCCGGGGATAACAACGAACCGGGAGTCACCACCAGTGTGGATCAATCCGAAGCGGCATTGACCAAGACCGAGAATCCTGCCGATACGGAAAATACTGTCGTGGAAGAGAGGATCACGGAAAAGGAAGTGACGCCGGAACTGAATACACGCAAACGGAAACACAAATTCAAGAATCCCTTCAGGCTCTACATCCTCGACCTGTATATTCTCAAGCAATTTCTCGGCACCTTCATGCTCACATTGCTGCTGATGCTCGCCGTCATTGCTATGTTTGATGTCACCGAGAAACTCGATGCATTTCTCACCGCTCCACTAAGCGAGACACTCTTCGATTATTTCCTCTCTTTCCTTCCTTATCTGGCCCTCCAGCTATCACCGCTTTTCGTCTTCATATCGGTAATCTTTTTCACCTCGAAAATGGCCGGCAACTCAGAGATCATAGCCATACTTTCAAGCGGCGTAAGCTTCAGGCGCCTCCTGAGACCATATATGGTGGGCGCCGCTATAATCGCTGCCGGCACATTCGTGCTCAACAACTATCTTGTGCCACCCACCAACATCAAGCGTATAGCCTACACCAATCGATATGTGAAAAACAAGAAGGTGGAAAGTAATGTCAACGTCCAGCTTCAGGTCTCACCGGGGGTTGTGGCCTATATCGGACGTTTTGAGGATTACAACAAAACAGGCTACCGATTCTCGCTCGATAAATTCAACGGCAAGGAGATAGCGTCGCGCACAACAGCCACAACAGCCAGATACGACACCACGAGAATGTATCATTGGATACTCAACGACTGGATGACCCGCGACTTCAAGGGCATGAGGGAAAAAATCACGAAAGGTGGCACACTCGACACGATCATACCTTTCGAGCCACGCGACTTCATGATCTCCATAAATGATCAGGAAACACTTACCACTCCCCAGCTAACGGAATATATCGAAAAGCAGAAATCACGTGGAGTCGCCAATATAAAGGCTTTTGAGATAGAGCGCGAGAAAAGAATAGCCGCAACCGCCGCAGCCTTCATCCTGACAGTGATAGGCATGTCGCTTTCATCAAGGAAAGTAAAAGGAGGCATGGGGCTGAACATCGGAATAGGACTCGGCTTAAGCTTCAGCTATATCCTGTTCTCAACAGTGACAAGTTCTTTCGCCATTTCGGGCCTCACGACTCCATTTATCGCGATGGAGATACCCAACTTCGTATACCTGCTTATAGCGATCTATCTATACCGCCGGGCGTCCCGCTATTAGAAATCGTTAAAAAACGACTTCACAAGTTCACATACTATATTAGAAAAGGGCGTCACTCAGATGAGAGACGCCCTTTTCCTATGATTCATTGATTCATATATTCGGTCATCCTTTCTGCTTCTCCATATCGGCGAGATGTAACTGGTGGTAACCGATCTGGAAAAAACCTCTCTTATAATCTTCAGGACGCACCACATTCCCGTCGGCAATCACAATGTCGAGATCTATAGGAACAAGATTCCTTATCCTGGCATAGAGATCGCGTCCGCATTCCACCTCATATCGTTTCAACTCTCTCTCAAGAAGAGAGGGGGTCATATCCGACACGCCGGTCACAACAGCATTCATATAGTCGCTGCCTTGGTGACCTACCGGAGGAGTCTCATATATTTGCGACGCCTTGAATTCATCCAACAGCCCTGATAACCAGTCAATGGCCTTGGCCACCGACTCCTTTCTATCGCCACAGTTCGAACCTATGCTGACAACGTAATGTTGCATCCCTGTAATGAAAAGTTTGGTTAGATATAGTATTATTTCCCGGTTTTACGAAGAGTAAAAAGTGTAATTTCCGGTTTAGCTGCCATAAGTCTTGAAGGCATACCCACTTCACCGCCACCAATATTGACATACAGCCTCGTGGGTTGTCCGGCATCGTTGAGACGCTCGTAAAGACCGCCCCACTGCTCATAACGATATTTCGCAGGCGACCATTTCCAGCCTCCAAGATCGATCATCATCTGCATGGCATGGGTATGACCCGAGAGCGTAAGATCAAAATCAGTAGTCTTCGACACCACACGGTTCCAATGCTCCGGATTGTGAGAGAGGAGTATTTTGAAATGTCCATCGTTCTGATGATGAAGCGAATCGCGCGAGGAACTCAACGCCGCCTCAAGGTCACCATATACCGGGAAAGGGGGATCGCCCCAATTCTCAACACCGACAACCGTTATGCTGTCGGTGCCTCGCTTTATGAATCTCCGTGTATTGTTAAGCAGATCCCATCCCATCCCTTTTTGGCATGAAGCAAGACGCCTATTGTTTTCAGTTCTTTCCGACGGATCTTTCCAGTCGACATAATCTCCGTAGTCGTGGTTGCCGAGCACCGATAGCACGCCATCCGGGGCTTTAAGCCTCGCCAACGTGTTCATAAACGGGAAAATCTCCTCGGTCTTGCGGTTAACGATATCGCCGGTAAAGACAATAAGATCCGGTCTCAAGGCATTTACAGAATCGACAAGTGCCGATATGAACGTAGTGTCATTGCCCCATGTTCCGACATGGAGGTCGCTGATCTGTACTATTCGGTAGCCATCGAATTCCTCGGGCAGACGTGGCGACTTGATGGTGACCTCCTCGACATCGATGGCACGACGTGTGTACACAACGCCACCCCACATCACAGCAAGGCAGGCAAGCGCTGCCAACAGGCCGACCCATCGGCTCGGATGCGATCTGGTCTTGAATCTGCCCATAATGCGTATCAGTCGCCCGAGAAGAGAGAAGATGATATAGACAAGCTTCGCGAAATATATCGACAGATATGCGTAAAGCATCCACATCAGCCATATTATACCGGAATCTTCCGCGCGTTTCGGCCAGCACACAAGGGCTATGAGGGTTAGCCAGCAAATGACCGACGATATGCCATAAATGTTACTCCACAGGCGTCCGCGAGTGGATTTCCTTAAGTCATTCCATATGTAAATATCTGCCAGGACGCTGATGACAAGCGACACCAGAGCCAGCACCAATGGTATTCTCATAGTATATAAAGAGGTTTCATTCCATACCTCCAAGAAGGCTACGGAGTTTGTTTTTCAATGGATTGGCATACATGGTCAGCATCGTATTCCATAAGAAATCACGTTCCTCCGAAGTGATATCATCAAGCTGAATCTTGTCGAGTTGGCGGTTGAAATAGTCAACTGTCTCGAACTTCTTCTCAGGCGTGTATTTCCTCTCGAACCGGTGGCAGCCGTGGAGAAGATCAAACGCTATGTAGTTTATGTCGAACATCTCATAGCTGCGGTGTATTGCCTGGTCCACAAGACAGCCTACATGCTTTGCGGCTACATTGTTGTCGGTGAAGTCGCCGAGCTGGTCGAGCTTGCTGTTGATCCGTGGAGTGAGCTGGAAATGCACCTTCCCCTTAAACTGGAGAAGCCCCGTCTCCATCGAGAAAAGGTCATCGCGCTGCGATTTCTTGAATTCCGGATCACGTTTCTTCATCAGGAATTCCTTAGCCTTAAGATAGTCGTTGGGATCATATTCATAGGATATGCAGACCGGCATAAGGTTTATCTCCTTCACCTTGTCGATGAAAGGACCTTGTCCGCCGAGAGCGAGCATCTTTATAAGGGAGTCCTGCGTATGGTCACTGCTGTCTTTCGCCCGGCCCTCTCTTTGGGCAATCCATACAGACTCATGTTTCTCAAGTATACAGTAATGTATATAAGCCGAAAGTTTCTTTGCGGCCTCAAGTCCCTCACGAAGACCGGTGTTACGCTTCACTATGAAACTCTTGTTGAGCCTCACGAGATCAGTGATCCAGTCATAGATGAGAAGATTGTTGCCGATGGCCACTTCCGACGTCGGGAATCCTCTCCGCAGAAACGCGAGGTTCAGAAAAGATGCATCGAGCACGATGTCGCGGTGGTTGGTGATGAACGTATGACTCAGCGATGGGTTAAGATATTTCACTCCACCCAAGGTTATGCCCGACGTCGTGGTCTTGGCGAGCATCTCCAGAAAAGGGAACATCACCTGCGTCTGGAAATCATGCTTGTTGTCGATTTTCAGCAGTTCCTCTATCAGGGATGGCACATCTTCGGGAGGCATGGTGTAGTTGATCGCATGCAGAAATCCCGGTTCCTTGACAAGTTTCTCCATCCTCGCATGAAACTCGGAATCGTCATAAGGAGCTATGTCGCTGAAAATATATTCTTGTTGACTCATTATGTTTCAGTTTTTCATCATGGGGAGACATGCCGCCAGAGCACCTTTGGCGCTGACGGAAAGTTCTCCCTGCAAAGTTAATGCTATTGCGTGAATAATAAAAGCCACCACACAAAGTATTTTTATATAAATAGGAGTTTTTATTCATTCCGACTGCCTGTAGGCTCTCCATTTCTCGATAAGCGCAGACATATCGGAAGGCAATGGCGCCTCGAAATCCATCTCTTCTCCTGTGCGCGGATGGCGGAATCCCAATGTGCGGGCATGCAGCGCCTGGCGCGGACAGATCCGGAAACAATTGTCGACAAACTGTCTGTACTTCGCGAATGTCGTCCCTTTCAGTATTCTGTCGCCGCCATATCTCTCGTCATTGAAAAGAGGATGGCCTTTGCTGAGCATATGCACTCTGATCTGGTGGGTGCGACCTGTCTCGAGCACACATTTCACCACCGTGACATAGCCGAAGCGCTCCATGACCTCATAATGAGTCACGGCATGTTTCCCTACTTCGGGATCATCCGTCACCATCATCTGGAGCTTGTTGCGCGGATTGCGCGTTATGTTACCGACTATAGTGCCATGATCTTCAACAAAATCACCCCACACCATCGCCACATACTCCCTGCGTGTCGTCTTGCGGAAGAACTGGCCACCGAGATCTGTCTTGGCTTCCGGAGTCTTGGCCACGACAAGCAGTCCGGAAGTATCCTTATCAATCCTGTGCACAAGACCAAGGCGCGGATCCGTGACGTCATAGTCCGGATTATCCTTGAAATGCCATGCAAGCGCGTTGACTAAAGTGCCGGAATAATTACCATGCCCCGGATGCACCACAAGACCTGCGGGCTTGTTGACCACAAGTACGTCGTCATCCTCATATACGATGTCGAGCGGGATGTCCTCGGCGATGATCTCAAACTCATAGCGTGGCCGGTCCATTACGATGCTCACCACATCGTTGGGCTTCACCTTGTAGCTTGACTTCACGGGCTTGCCGTTGACGATCACGCAGTCGGCGTCAGCGGCCTGCTGTATGCGGTTGCGGGAGGTCTTCTCCATCCTGTCGACAAGAAATTTGTCGACACGGATCATCTGCTGTCCCTTGTCGGCGACAAACCGGAAATGCTCATACATCTCCCGTCCGTCTTCCGTCACATACGCCGGCTCGTCAGTCACCTCATCTGCGGTGACAAGACTCAGCGTCTCATCCTGTATGTCATCATTATCGACCATACGGCAAAGATCATTCAATGAATATCGGGTCTTCCTCCTCAGGTTCCGGCTCAGGTTCAACCACAGCAGGCGTCTCTTCCACGACGGGGGTCTCCTCCTCACCGAAGCCTTCCTCCGGTTCTGTCATATATCTATAGAATTCCTCATTCTGCAGCGAATCACGCAACTCTCCGAGTCTTCCGTCGTAAACCTCGACGACAATCTTGGCATTGACAGGCACTTTCTGGGTCTTTTTCACAACCCTGCCGTTAGCTGTGATCTTGACAATGCAATCATTATCACCAAGCACCCTTACAACCCTGATGTTCTTGAACCCAAGTTCCTCAAGGCGCGCCATGCCCTGACGGAAAGAGAAGCTTTTAAGCGCGTCCTCTCGAGGATTATTGTCATCATCGATCACCACCTCTTTCGGATGCACAGCATTGATGTAAAGGAAGATCTTACGTCCGGGTTTCACCGATGCACCTGATTTCGGGAACTGCTCGATCACAAAGCCAGGTTTCACATCGTCCTTATATATAGAGTCGCGGATATCGACACGGAAACCCTTGGCATGAAGGATATTGATCGCATCGGTATACGACATGTTCTCGACCTTGGGCACAACATCGCTCTCTCCATGCTTGGTGAAAAGCTGAAGAGAAAGATAGACAATCCATATGCCGAGAAATGCCACCAGCCCTATGACCAGGATATTGGCAAGAACCGGATGCCGGGATATGAAACCGTCATCCTTAGCGGAATCACGTTTATTCATCAGTTTCATTGGTCTCATTTGTTTTCAAAGGCCAAAGTTAGCTAAAAAAATCCTAACTCTCCCCATTTTGAAGACAAACAATACTCTTTTCATCTCCAAATCTTAATATTTGTGAAGACCGCGTCTCCGGGCTTCATTTTTTTAATTTTTTTTACTAACTTTGCGCTTCAAAGCGTCAAATTAATGCGTAGATTCTTATATTTCATCCCCCTGCTGCTTATGTTAGGCTCTTGCGGGGAATACAATAAGGTGCTGAAGAGCAAAGACGTCGACTATAAGTTCGACTTCGCCAAGCGTGCCTTCGACCAGCGGAAATTCACCCAGGCGTCGACCGTTCTGGAATCGATTTATACGCCCTTACGCGGCACACCAAACGGGGAGGAAGCCTTGTTCCTTCTCGCAATGTCGTATTACGAGAACAAAGATTATCTGAACTCAGGTCTTTATTTCAAGACCTATTACAGCCGCTATCCAAAAGGGAAATTCACTGAACTCTCCCGTTTCTATTCCGGCTATGGTTATTATCTGGACTCACCCGATCCGCAGCTTGACCAAAGTCAGACAGTGAAAGCCATCGAGGAGCTCCAAGGATTTCTCGACTATTTCCCCAACAGCGACCGCGTGACAATAGCCCAGAACGCCATCTTTGAAATGCAAGACAAGCTGACTCTCAAGGAGCTGCAGAACGCCCAGCTATACTATAACCTCGGAAATTTCACCGGAAACAACTATGAGGCGGCCATCATCACGGCCCAGAACGCCCTCAAGGAATATCCGTATTCAAAATACCGCGAGGACTTCGAGCTGCTTGTCCTGAAATCGAAATATCAGGAGGCCCGCCTAAGTGTCGATGAACGCAAGGCCGACAGGTACCGCGACGTGATCGACGAGTATTTCTCATACACAAACAACTACCCCGACTCCAAAAACCGTAAGGAAGCCGACAATATCTATGAGATTGCCCGCAAACACGTGCAAGATTAAAACCTAAAACAAACATCTTAACAATATATTCTCCGTCATGGATTATAAAAAAACCAACGCTCCACTCAACACTGTGACCCGCGACATGATCGCTATGGCCGAACAGACAGGCAACGTATATGAGACGGTCTGCATAATCGGCAAACGCGCGAATCAGATTGCTGTTGAGATGAAAAAGGAACTTGAGAAGAAGCTCCAGGAATTCGCATCGACCGACAACCTTGAGGAAGTCTCGGAAAACCGCGAACAGATAGAGATCTCCAGATTCTACGAGAAACTCCCGAAGCCGACTCTCATCGCCACCCAGGAATATATCGAGCACAAGTTATACTTTGCCAACCCCGCAAAAGAGAAAGACCGTCTCAACGACTGATTCTTCCGACAGGGACACTTAGAGCTCCGACATTTGTTTTATGTCGGAATCATTGCATTAAGCCGGATTTTTCCGGCTTATTTGTTAACCGGAAGTCCATTCGCCTGTGCCACAGACCATCGACATACACATATTCAATCCGGAGACCGACTACGCCCTCGCAGCCGGGAATAACGCCTACAATCCTCCTGCCAGGATAATCCGTCTGCGGCAGGAACTCGCATTCCTGCCATCAGCATATGCCGCCGACAATGACTGGATCATGACATTCGACAGTGTGCCACCCACATCGGAAGAAGGCACGCGCTACAGAGACACCGCTCTAAAAAGAGGAATCATGACTGTAAATATTGGCAGCCTTAAAGAGGAGATGGACAGACGGCCGTCATCATCGTTCAGGATCACTCCATGGGGCTGGAACAATTCACTTCGAATCGCCCTGGAGAAAGCCGGGATAGATGAGAAATATCTAAAAAGTCAAGAAGAGATCACTACCCTGCGTTTTCTCTCACACCGCCGCACATGTATTGATTTCCAGAAAAGGTTCCGCACACTGTTTCCGAATCTCGACATTCATGTGGCACAAGAGATCTTCACACCTGAGGAAGCGATCGAATTCCTAAGCTCCAATGGCAAAGCTTATTTCAAGTTGCCGTGGAGCAGTTCCGGACGAGGCATCCTATATGTCGAAGGTGAGGCCGACGGGAAAACTCTTGAATGGATTGCCGGGGGGATAAGACGCCAGGGCTCTGTCATGGCCGAACATGCCTTCCATCGTCGGCTCGACTTCGCCACTGAATGGGTCTGCACCGATGGCGAAGCGTTTTTCTCAGGACTTTCTGTGTTCCATACATCTCCCGACGGAAGATACGCCGGCAACGTCACCGCCCCCCAGAATGAGCTCAATGAAATGGTGTCGGAAGCATCCGGTGAATGGAGCGGCAGAATCATAGACGCTCAGAAAACCATTCTTCAGAGCATGATTGCCCCACGTTATTCGGGACCGGTAGGTATCGATATGCTCGCGACGGCCGATGGCCACATCAATCCTTGCGTGGAGATAAATCTTCGCATGACAATGGGCATGGTAGCGCTTGCCCGGCAAAAGAGAAACCTTTAACACCCCTCCCCTCCCTACAGCTATGCCCCATATCCACGACGACATCAAGCCTGTGACCACGATCGCTGTGATCGGAGGAGGTAATGTCGCCACTCATCTGCTAAAGGCCTTCACCCCGATAGCACAAGTACATGCCGTCAATCCAAGGACATTCGAAGGAATGCCTGCCACATGCGACGTGGCGCTCATATCCGTAAAAGATGACGCTGTGGCCGAGGTTGCATCACGCATCGAAGGAAAAGCATGCGTTGTGGCACACACATCCGGAAGCATACCTGCGTCTGCTCTTGCGGACGCAGCGAAAAGGTACGGAGTATTCTATCCGATGCAGACCTTCTCAAAAGATGTCGCGCTCGACTATTCCACAATACCTTTCTTCATAGAAGGCTGCGACAGACAGACCGAGGAGATCCTGACAGATCTCGCCCGTCGCATATCCTCAAATGTGACGGTCGCCGATTCAACCACCAGAAAACGTCTGCATCTTGCAGCCGTTTTCGCATGCAACTTCACGAACCGCCTCGTAGGTATCGCCGACGAGATCCTTAATGAATGCGGTCTTGATTACAAGGCTATGCTTCCGCTTCTCGAGCAGACTGTAGACAAACTCCATAAACTCAGCCCTTCGGAAGCCCAGACCGGACCTGCGGTGAGAAATGACTTCAAAGTCATCAATGCTCATCTTGAAATGCTTGACAGCAAGCCTCGTCTTCGCACCCTATATCAGGAACTGACCTCCCAGATAATTGAGATCGCCTCCCGTAAAGATGGCTCCGGCGCATGTAATAATGTCCCATCAATAACCCCAGGAATATAACTATGAGTTCGATAGACTATGACCTGACACGTATAAAAGCATTCGTTTTCGATGTAGACGGAGTGCTTTCCCCGTCCACCATCCCACTCGCCCCGGACGGCTTCCCGCAGAGGATGGTAAATATAAAAGACGGCTACGCCCTTCAGCATGCAGTAAAGAAAGGCTATAGAATAGCCATAATCACCGGAGGGACATGCGAAGCGGTGAAGAAACGTTTCGAGGCTTTAGGAATTACAGACATATTCATGGGAGCGTCAAAGAAACTTCCAATCCTGAAGAGATGGATGGAGAAAGAAAATCTTCTGCCTGAAGAGGTTGTATTCATGGGAGACGATATACCCGACCTCCCGCCTATGCGCCACGTCGGTCTCCCTTGCGCTCCCTACGATGCCTGCTGGGAATGCAAGGAGACTGCCACCTACGTCTCACGTTTTACAGGAGGATACGGTTGCGGCCGCGACATACTCGAACAGACCATGAAAGCCCAGGACAACTGGCTTGACGATGACAATGCCTTCGGCTGGTAACAGAAAAAAATCAAGTTTTCTCGGTCAGGAATAAGCATCAAGCCTTCATGGTTTGTTATTATTGAATATAGTCCGGGGTTCCGGTCAAAGCCTAAAGCAATAGAATTGCATTTTTGGGAAACCGGAGAATTCCAAGCCTCTGACTCAAGACAAACACTCAAGAACATCTCATGCTCACCAATCTCAACAAATACAAGATCCTCCTCGCCAGCAAATCCCCGAGAAGAAGGGAACTCCTGTCACAGCTCCGGATTCCCTTCAACGTCATAACAATCGGTGGCATCGATGAGAGTTTTCCAGACTCGATTCCTGCCATAGAGGTGCCACAATACATCTCGGAAATGAAAGCGGACGCCTATCATCCCATGATAAAGGAGAACGATCTTGTAATAACCGCCGACACAATGGTGATCTGCGGCGACAGGATCATGGGAAAGCCGAAAGATATGACCGAAGCCAAAGAGATGCTGAGATTCCTGTCGGGCAAGACCCACTGTGTGGCCACAGGCGTGACAATATCGACACAAAACCGGCGAACATCCTTCACAACAGTGACAGATGTGACATTCGCGGATATCTCAGATGATGAGATTACCTATTATGTAGAGAATTTCCTCCCGCTCGACAAAGCGGGCGCATATGGCATCCAGGAATGGATCGGAGTCGTGGCGGTCAGCGGAATCAAAGGAAGCTACTATAATGTCATGGGTCTTCCGGTCCATCGGCTGTATCAGGAGCTCAAGCTCTTCTAAGCCCAAGCCTGTCCGAGAAATAAAAAGAAAGAGAGGAAATCCGGTGATCCTATGGAATTTCCGTATTTCCTCTCTTTTATTGTCTTCTGTTCTGACCCTATGTCAGTCCTCGACCGGAGCAATCGCGCCTCCGGGAGCCTCATAATGGTATTTTGCTTCCCAACCGAGGGCGGAGGCACCGAGCACGGCAGCATCGCTCTCTTTAAGTTCGGAAAGAATGATCTTGGGCATTCTCTCCTTGAAAATTGGAAGCAGGCTCTTATCAAAAGCCTCTTTCAGAGGACGCATAAGCAGCTCACCGCTCTTTGCGAGACCTCCGAAGAGAATTATGGCCTGAGGGCTGGAGAAGGCTACCATGTCGGCCATGGCCTGTCCAAGTATAGTGCCAGTATATTCGAAAATCTCTTTGGCAAGTTTATCGCCTGCCACGGCTGCGTCATATACATCCTTCGAGGTGATATCCTCTATCTGCAGATCGCGGAGGGCAGAAGGCTCCGTCCGGATCTCAAGGAATTCGCGGGCAGTGCGGGCAACACCCGTAGCGCTGCAATATGCCTCAAGGCAACCCGTACGGCCGCAACCGCATACTCTGCCATTGTTACGCTTCACGATCACGTGGCCAAGCTCACCGGCAAATCCGTCATGACCATAGACAAGCTGCCCATTGACCACGATTCCCGAACCTACACCGGTGCCGAGTGTGATCATGATGAAATCTTTCATTCCTCGTGCGGCGCCATAAGTCATCTCGCCGAGGGCTGCGGCATTCGCATCGTTGGTTATAGCTACAGGTATTCCACCGAAAGCCTTGCTTACCTTCTCTGCCAAAGGAATCACCGGACCCCAGGGAAGGTTCGGCGGATTGAGAATTTCTCCGGTATAATAGTTTCCGTTGGGAGCGCCCATGCCGATGCCTTGAATCTTGTCTTCAGCATCATTTGCGTTGAGCAGACGCTCCACACCATCATGGAGCTCAGCTACATAATCATCGAAATTAGCATGTTTGCGCGTCTTGATTGAATCGCTCGCGATCACATGGCCGCGGGCATCGACTATTCCGAACACTGTGTTGGTGCCACCTATATCGACACCAAGAACATAAGGTTTACTCATGATTTTATCAATTAAAGGGTTGTTCTCAATTAAAAAGTATCCTTCTATCCCATTCCGGCTACAAAGTTAAGACATTTTTTTATTCATAAAGAGTATTTTCCCATAAAAAATATCAATCAATCTAAATCTCCCTTCCTTTTCTTGTTTTTTCACTATTATGGTTGCCGGATATTAACATTTATCATATATTTGTATTGGGAAAGGGGCCTGACCGCTCTGAAGAACTACACACAACATCATTAATTTATGAAAGAGCCTGCGATACCATGCCATAGGATATATGAAAAAGCCGACACGGGCCTTTTCATCCGGCGCATCTCAATGAATGATAGCGAAGGCCGTCATATACCCTATCACCACCGCGATGACTACTTCCTCTTCATCAAGATAGAGAGAGGCAGCCTCCGGGCATCGGTCGACTTCCGCCATACAAATCTGAAAGAAGGGGAAGGGGCCGTGATAATGCCGGGACAAGTGCATCGTATTGAAACTGTTACCCAAGATCTTGAAGTATGGATACTTGCAATCACACCGGAACTGCTCCCGATGAAGTATAGCGACGCATTCGTGGAATACACTCTTCATCCACATCCAATCCTCTTCGAGAGTCATGACAATGCCGACCTCGCTTGCCTTTTGTCCATGCTCCACAGGCGCCGTGGAGATGAAAAGACAATGAGACCATTGGCGCTTGCGGCAATCTCCATTTTCCTGACCGCCCTGCAGACCGGCGATGATCAGCGTGGCGACCGATATCTTTCCATCATGTTGCGGTTCTGCAATCTTCTTGACAAAAAAATACGTGTAGAAAAACGGCCGTCAGCCTATGCCTCTGAACTTAACATATCAGAAGTATATCTCAACGAGGCAGTAAAGTCCATGACAGGCAAAAATGTTAGTGGTTTTATACGTTCACAAGTTGTGCTGATAGCCAAAAGAGAGCTTATATATTCCGACCTTTCCCCAGTCGAGATCTCGGAACGCCTCGGATATGTCGACTATGCCTATTTTTCCAGATTGTTCAGGAAGGATGCAGGCATCTCACCACGCGAATTCCGAAAAAACCATAAATAATCCAAGTTTTCCCAAGATAATGCAATTCCGCAGCAGTGCCGGGGATTGTAATTTTGCAGTGTGAAAACAATTGATAAAAGCATAAAAAGCAACTGCATGAGGAAAACTAAAAGAATGATCACCCCTTACGTCTCCACATCGGGAAGACACGGGTGCATAAAGTGTATGGCATGCGTGGAATCTTGTCCGCGCAGAGTATTCGTGGAACGACAACGGATGTTGACACGCCGAATAATTGCAGTCCATCCGGATCTTTGTGCCGGATGCGGCATTTGTGTCAAGGTGTGCCCGAAAGGTATTCTTGAACTTAAGAAGCAAGTGTTATGAATAAGAAACTGAAAATGAAGATCTGCGACTGGGCACTGCTCCCGGTGTCGGCCGCCATGCTTGTTTCTGGTATTGAGCTTGAGATTACGGAAGGCTCATCTGCCGCATGGGTCTGGGGGCATATCTTTTCCGGAATTCTCTTCACTGCCCTTATCGTATGGCACATCGCACTCCATTACAAGAGTCACGACTGGTTGAGACGCCTATGGAAACGCCCCGCAGTAATCAAATGGCTCACCATCTCCGGAATCCTAACACTGGCCACGGGATTCTGGGCCGTTCCGGAATGGATCATAGCAGCCGCCCATACCCATATAGGAGCCTTGCACGGAAAGTTCGGTTTCATAATGATGCTTTTTGTCATTATCCAATACTTCGGTTATTTTTGAGAGTTTGTTAACGGCTCCGAGGAGCCAAGTGTTT